>JBBIOM010000069.1:0-3789 GCA_037443365.1 Armatimonadota bacterium | reverse complement strand
GCACGAACTGTCTGGCGCGGTCGAGCGCGGTCTTCCGTCCCTGGGCCACCCACTCGCTCCACGAGTCGGAGTTGCCGATCCTGGGCTCCCAGACCTCGCCCGCCGACATGGCGCGCATGGTGGAATCCTGGATCAGGAAGTCCTCGCCCGAGCGCATCACCTGGGCGAAGCCCGCCAGGTCGAGCGTTGCGGGCTCGACGATCAGGCCGCGCACGTGGTGGTTGAGGAACGAGAAGATCTCGTCGTCAATTGTCGCCTGCAACAGCGAAGCGATCATCCCTCCCCCCAGTTGCCCGAGCCCTGAGATCTGGTCGGCGCCCGCCAGCATGGGGCGCAGCGTGTTGGCGGCCTTCTCGAGCCCGGCCTGCGCGTCCGGGACCAGGGCGCCGGTCTCCATGCCGTACACGTTGCTGGGCAGGCCGTAGAACCGGCCGAGCTGGGCCATGGCGGCGCCCGCGACGCCGATGTCCGGGTCGGCGCCCGTCTTCGCTCCGGTACGCATGTTCGGGGTGAAGATGCGCGATGCGTGCATCAGGCGCACATCGCTGTTGACCAGGCGGGCCATGACCCCGAAGGCGAGGTTCTCGGCGTTCTGCGCGACCAGGGTGCCGGCCAGGTGCAGCGGGGCGCTTATCGCACGCATTGGACACGGCAGTCCCAGCAGGGGCAGGCCGCTTTGCGCGGCCACGAGTATCGCCTCGCAGATGTCAGTAGGGAAGTTCAGCGGGCTGACAGGCGAGATCGAGATCCTGCCCACGGGCCGGCCAGGGGGGCTTGCGATCCTGGACATCTCCACGCAGAGCGCTGCCTCGCGCGCGTCCGAGACCGCTCCCAGCGAGACCGGCTTGCCCACATGCTTGAGGGTCTGGGCAGCGGCCAGCGCCCTGGCCCGCAGCGGATGCATCTCCTCCGGAATCACGACCGGCCCCGCGTGGTGGCAGTGCGGGAGCGCGTCCAGCAGCCGCGCGATGTCCGTGGCGTCCTGGGCGCACGCGTCGCGCAGCTCGCCGCTTTCGAGGTCGTGCACGACCGAGGCCGAGCCGAAGTTCTGGAGGTAGCACGCCGAGCCGTCGAGCACCAGCGTGCGCTTCTCGACTACGCCGTTCAGGACCAGCGGGGCCTGCGGGCGCAGCACGGTCTCGGTCACGAGCTCGCGCGGTATTCCCACCAGGTCTCCCTGCAATCCGCGGCAACCGTGCTGGAGCATCAGCTCCCTCAGGCGGCCCTCGCCCACGCGCACCCCGACCTCGGCCAGCAGGTCGAGTGTGGCCTCGTGGATCTGGCGGACGGCGTCGTCACTCAACAACCTGAACGTGGCCACCAACCGACCTCCTCTGCCCCTGGCACACCCGTGCCTAGTACGGCATCGGCTCCCGGGCCTCCTGCGCGCGATTGCCGCAATGGCACATTGCATCTGGAGGAGGAGCCCATCCCGCGGAGAGAAGTATCCTGCTGTGAGGTCGGCGACGAGATCCGGCGGCCGCTGGCAGGGCACGCGTCCTTGCCCGCGGCGCGCCTGACCACGGGAGGGATGGACGTGGAGAGGAAGCCGTTCGAGATCGTGGCGGAGTGCGAGATGGCCGGGTTCCCGAGCGGTGCGGACATCGAGCGTGTAAGAGAGCGGATCGATGGCGCACGGCGTTCGCGGCCTGCCATCGTGCGCGCGGCCGTGAATCCCCCGGTGGTGGTCAGGGACGGGCGCTACGTGCTGCAGGCGCGCTTCGTGGTTTGGGCCGAAGACGGCCGGGCAGCGACGCGGGCCGTGGAGGGCCTGCTATCAGGCGCGGGGGTGCAGTGCCGGACCGCGCTTCCCTCTGGCCGGGCCCTGACCGATGTGCCGGCGCCTCCGCCGGCCCCGAAGGAGGCCGGGTCGTCGCGCACCCGAGGCAAGGGCGCCCCTCGGGCGCGCAGCCGCAGGGCAGGGAAGGGCAGGACCGCCCGGTCAGGGTAGTTCGCCAGGGTTACTCCGCCTCCACGCACGGGTTCTGCCATGGGAGGGCTGCCGATGCCCCGGGCACAGCACGCCGTTGTATTGCTGCTCTCCGCCGCCGCGGTGGTGGGCCTGATCGGCCTCCCCTTGCTGGCCACTCCCTACCGGGGCCCGGCCGCGTGGGACGGCTCGCCGCAGTTCGATGCTGGGCGCGCGTGGGGCTACGCTGAGGCGCTGGCCACGCGGTTCCCGCGCCGGTGGTCGGGTTCTCCCGGCCGTGCGGAGGCCGCGGAATGGATTGCCACGACGCTTTGGGCTCTCGGGCTGGAAGTGCACCGGGAGTCGTTCCCGGTCGCGCTCGGGCAGCGCCAGCCCGTGATGCTGGAGAACGTCTGGGGCATCATCCGCGGCTCCCAGCGCCCGGACGAGGCGGTGGTGGCCCTGGGCAACTACGACATGGCTCCGACCAGTTTCCAGGCTGCCAGCGATACCGCCGGGCATGTGGGAACGCTGCTGGAGCTGGCCCGCGTGATCCGGGTATCGAGACCGCGGCGCACGTTCGTCTTTCTTTTCCCCGATGGCGAGGAGTGGGGAATGCTGGGAGCGCGGCGCTTCGCAAGGACATTCCCGGAGCGGCGGCGGATCGTGGCGGCACTCAGCATAGAGGACCTGGATGTGGGCCGGCTGCGGGCTCTGGGGATCGAGGGTGTCGGTCAGTTCAGAGGCTTCGCGCCCATGTGGATGCGCGCGCTGGCCGCGGACGCCGCGTCGCGCGAGGGGTTCCCCGCCGACGAGGTGACGCCGCTGTTCGAATGGCTGCAGAGGTCGGTCTTGATCTCGTGGACCGATCAGGGGCCGTTCCTGGGCGAGGGCATCCCCGCCGTCGACCTGGCCGGCCGGGGCGCGGATCGCGCGCTGCAGAACCGGGTGTACCACCTGCCGGGCGATACGATGGAGAACATGCGGCAGGAGTCGGTGGCCGCCTACGGCCGCATCCAGGAGCGGATCCTGCGCTCCATTGACGGCATGGCGAGGGTCCCCAGGGAGACCGACTTCTACCTGAGGCTGGGGCCGGACCGTACCATCTCGCACCCGTGGCTCCCTGTTGTGCAGATCGGGGTGTTCCTCCCGCTGGTCGCCTCGGTGGCGTTCCGCGTCGCCCGCGGCCACCTCTCGGCCGGCCTTCTCGGCCGCGAGGCCCTGGAGACGAGTACGCTGCTGTCTGTGCTGCTGGCGGGTCTGCTGGCGCTCAAGGCCCTGCCCAGGATCGGGCTGATGCCGTGGTACGAGCTGTATCCGCCGCCGCCGCGCCACCCCATGCTCACGGATGCGCATTGGGTTCCGGTCCTGGTGGTCGTAGCGGTGATAGCGGCTGCGGCCTGGCTGGTGTGGGGGTTGAAGCGGTCGGTGCCACAGACACGTCCCACGCTTCCTGCCGGGGCGGGAACTTCCGGGCAAGGCCTCACCGGGGCCGGGATCGCCTCGAACCTGGTCTGGCTGCTCCTGGTCGCGGTCGTCGCCTTCCTGGACAATCCCTTCGGGGCCGTGACCTTCCTGCTGCTGCCGGCATTCCTGTGGATCTGGATCGAGCCGGCCGCATCACTGCCCCGCCGCACGGCCAACGCCGTCCTGGTCGGGGCGGGGTTCCTTGTCCTTGCGGCGCTGATGGTACAGTACGCCAAGTCGCTTCAGATCGGCGGATACATCCTTTGGTACCTGTTCATGAGCCTGGCCTACGGGCAGTTCGGCCTGCTGCAGATAGTGCTGGCGCTGGCCACGGTGGCCATAGGGATCCGCCTGCTGACGTTGGGATCACTGTCGCGCGGTAACGTCTAGCACGGCATGGTCAGGGACCGGGA
>JBBIOM010000068.1:2184-3966 GCA_037443365.1 Armatimonadota bacterium | reverse complement strand
AGTTTGTCTGTGCCGGCCACGCGCTCAGCCGCGCGGATCTCGCCGATGCGCATGTCCAGACGCTTGAACTCCTCAATAGTAATCTCGCTCAAGGGATCTCCTCCCTCTCGGGCCGCCGCATCCGCAGCTGGCCGGGGCCGGGTGTCAACGCGCGGGAAGATGGGGGTCCCGGTTCGCACGCGCAGGCCCGGGGGAAGCGCGCCCCATCGCCGGGCGTCCTCGATCCGCTGGGCCTCCAGGGGCTCCTCGATGCCGAGCTGCTCCCACATGCGCCGGGTCGCGACCGGCATGACCGGGGAAAGCACGATCGTGACGATCCGCAGGGCCTCCAGCGTGTTGTACAGGATGGTGCCTGCCCGATCGGCGCGGCCCTCCTTGATCGCCGACCACGGCGCCTCCTCGTCGATGTACTTGTTGGCCGCGCCCAGCAGCCTCCATATCTCGGCCAGTGCCTGCGAGAAGTTGAGGCGGCCCACGTGCTCACCGACCGCGGCCACGACCGCGCGTGCGAGTTCGGCCAAGGCGGCGTCGGTGCCCTCGGACGGGCCCGGGGCCGGAAGCACGCCGCCAAACTGGCGTACGACGAGCGGGAGGGTGCGGTTGAGCAGGTTGCCGTAGTCGTTGGCCAGATCGGCGTTGAACCGGCCGATGAGGGCCGGCCGGTTGAAGTCGCCGTCGGCTCCAAAGGGGACCTCGCGCAGCAGGAAGTAGCGCAACGCATCCACCGCCACCTCCGGATCGGCCCCCGAGATCTCGGCCAGCTCGCGGCTGACCGCCACCGGATCCAGGATGATTCCCAGCGACTTGCTGAACTTCTGCCCCCCAAACGTCAAAAACCCGTGTGCGAATACCTGGCGGGGAGGCTCCAGCCCGGCCGCGTGCAGCACGATCGGCCAGATGACGGCGTGAAACCTCAGGATGTCCCTTCCCACCAGGTGCACGTCGGCCGGCCAGAACCTCCGGAACTGCTCCAGATCGTCGCCGTACCCAATGACCGTGATGTAGTTGATCAGGGCGTCAACCCAGACGTAGGCCACCTGGTCGGGATCGAAGGGAAGCGGCACTCCCCACTTGAACGTGGAGCGGCTGACCGCGATGTCCCTCAACCCGGATCGGACGAAGCTAAGCACCTCGTTGCGCTGCGCCTCGGGCTCGATGAACCCGGGGTGGCGCTCGATGTGGCTCTGTATCCAGTCCTGGTACCGCGACAGGCGGAACAGGTAGCAGCCCTCGGCATTCCACTCGACGGGCCTTCCGGTGTGCACGGGGCAGGTCCGGCCGTCTCCCAGCTCGCCTTCTGCGTAGAAGGACTCGCAGGATGAGCAGTACCATCCCTCGTAGGTGCCCTTGTAGATGTCTCCCTGCTCGTGCAGCCGGGCGAAGATCGCCTGGACTACCCGCTCGTGCCTGGGCTCGGTCGTTCGGATGTAGCCGTCGTGGGCGATGTGGAGCCCGACCCAGAGGTCGCGGAACGCGGCCGAGATCCTGTCGGCCCAGGCCTGCGGCGCGACCCCGTGCGCGCGCGCCACCCGCTCGATGTTGAGGCCGTGCTCATCGGTGCCGGTGGCGAAGTACACGTCGCATCCGGCGAGCCGCTGGAACCTGGCCGCGGCGTCGGCCGCGATGGTGGTGTAGGCGTGCCCGATGTGCGGCACGTCGTTCACGTAGTAGATTGGCGTCGTTATGTAGTACTTCTCCATGCGGCGCCCGCTCTCGCTCGGTGGCTACGTTTCGGCGTTAGGTCTGATTCTAGGTCCGCCCGTCCGGGAGTGTCAAATGCCG
>JBBIOM010000068.1:0-2084 GCA_037443365.1 Armatimonadota bacterium | reverse complement strand
TCCGGCGCGCTGATTCACGCCTTCTCCGCCACGAAGATCGCGGCCTCTGAGTCCATCGTGTACGGCTCGCCCGCAAGGCTGCCGTAGAGCGCCACAAGGGTGAACCCGGCTGCCTCGAGCATCGCCCGAACCTCGGCGACGGTGAAGGCCCTGATGGACTGCGTCCACGCCACGCGCCGGCCGTCGGGGTAGATGACAGTGTTGACCCAGTTCAGCCGGCCAGCCAGGGCGTCGAACGTCCAGTCCTCGATCTCCAGGATCTCGTCCCCGCGCCGGTCCAGCACAAGCGGCTGGAAGCCGCGGATCTCGTGCTCGCGGTTCCAGAAGTCGATGAGCAGGACTCCGCCGCGGCGCAGCACCCGGGCCACCCCGTCCAGCATCGCCTGGCTCTCGGCATCGGTCGCGAAGTAGCCGAACGAGAGGAACATGTTGATCGCGGCGTCGAAGCCGCCGGCCAGCGGAAGAGCGCGCGCGTCGCCGACCACGAACGCCGGGGCCGCTCCGGATGAGGCCGCGTGCCGGTACGCCTGCTCCACCTGTGAAAGCGAGATGTCCACGCCGACGACCTCGAAGCCCCTGCGGGCGAGCTCCACGCTGTGGCGGCCGTAGCCGCTGCAGACGTCGAGCACGCGCGCGGGCGGACGAAGACCCAGCAGCGACAGCACCTGATCGGTCTGCCCCGCGGCGCGGTCCAGATCATCCTTCTGGTAGAGGTCGAAGAACTCCCGTCGGTTGAATACTTCCTGCCACCACTCGGCGCGGCGCGTCATGGCGGATCGTCCTCCGTCCCACCCGCAAGCGCGGCCAGGTAGTCGGCAATGAGCGCGCGGGCCTCGTCGCTCTCCCCGGGGGGCACAAGGATCTCGGCCACGATGCCGGCCTGGTCTCCGGCGATGGTCGCAACACCGTAACCGGGAACCAGGCGCGACCGCAGCATGGCGTGCAGGCCGGCGGATGCAAGCAGGTCGCGGATCGCGATGGCCTCGAACTCGCTCGTCGCCCCGTGCACGACCACGACGTCGCGCGGCGCAGGCCAGATGGGCATCTCAGGCCTCCCCACTGGCGATCCTGTACGCGTCGCGCGACGGCAGGCCGTACGCCTCGGCAAGGGCCCGGGCGGCGTCGCGCCGGGAGAGCCCGTGCGCCACCAGGCGCGCCGCGAACTCCTCGGGGGATGGACGGGCCCCTCCTGCGGGCCCAGGCCCGGCAGGCTCCCCAGGCTGACCTCTGGCCCCGGATTCCCTTGCGCCCTCGACCAGGAGCGTCACCTCGCCCCTGGGCGCGGCGGGAAGCGCCGCGCGCACCTCGGCGGCGGTGCCGCGCAGGATCTCCTCGTGCACCTTGGTGAGCTCGCGCGCCAGCACCACGCGGCGCGGCCCCAGGATTTCCTCGATGTCGGTCAGCGTGGCGCGCACACGGTGGGGGCCCTCGAACAGCACGAGCGCCATCGGCAGCCCGGCCAGCGATGCCAGGACGCGCCGTCGCTCGCCGGGCTTCGCCGGCAGGAACCCCACGAAGGCGAACCTGTCGGCCTGGAAGTCGGCGAGGGACACCACCGCGGTCACGGCGCTCGCGCCCGGGACCGGCGTGACCGCGAACCCGGCCTGCGCGGCCGCGGCCACCAGCCGCGCGCCCGGGTCGGAGATCGTGGGCGTACCGGCATCCGAGACGAGGGCGACGCTCCCCCCCGCGCGCAGCAGGCCCAGGATCTGCGGGATGCGGGCGCGCTCGTTGTGCTCGTGGAGGCTCAGCGTCGGAGTCCTGATCCCCAGATGCGCCAGCAGCACCCGCGTGTGGCGCGTGTCCTCGCACGCAACCGCGCCGGCCTCGCGCAGGACGCGAATGGCGCGGAGCGTCACATCCTCGAGATTGCCGATCGGCGTGGCTACCAGGTAGAGCGTCCCGGGGCGGCTCATCATCAGGTCCTCAACCCCTGCAATAGCACCAGTGCGGTCCCCCTGTCGAGAGGCCGGGGCGTCAAGTTGACAGAACTGGAGTGGCTTGGCTATCCTGAGACTGCCCTGGCGAACGCGGAAGTGGCGGAATTGGCAGACGCGCAGGCCTCAGGAGCCTGTGGGCCAAAA
>JBBIOM010000067.1:0-4167 GCA_037443365.1 Armatimonadota bacterium | reverse complement strand
CGCTCCCAGAGATCCTGCGAGACGATGCGAAGTTGGGGGCGCTCTCGCCTGACCCGCCGTCATCGACACGCTGCTGGAGATGCTGGCGCGCGGTGTCCATCCGGTGATCCCCGAGAAGGGATCGCTGGGGGCCAGCGGCGATCTGGCGCCGCTGGCGCACCTGGCGCTGGTGCTGGTCGGCGAAGGTGAGGCCGTCTACGACGGCGTGCGCCATCCCGGCGCGGAGGCACTACAGAAAGCAGGGCTGGAGCCGCTGACCCTGGAGGCCCTGGGAGGGACGGACCGGGCGTTCCACCCCATGGTCCACGAAGCGTGCCCGCACCCGGTCCAGGTCGCCAGCGCCCGACACATCCTGAGGCTGCTGTCCGGAAGCCGGCGGGTCGCCCGAGAGGAATACTCCAGGATCCAGGACAGCTACTCTCTGCGCTGCATGCCCCAGGTGCACGGCGCGGCGCGCGGGGTCCTGGCCCACCTGCGCGAGGTCCTCACAGTGGAGATTAACAGCGCAACCGACAACCCACTGCTGTTCCCCGACGAGAAAGAGGTGATCTCGGGCGGCAACTTCCACGGCGAGCCGCTCGCCCTGGCCCTGGACTACGCGGCAATGGCCGTGGCCGAACTGGCGGCGATCAGCGAGCGCCGTATTGAACGTCTGGTCAACCCTCAGATCTCGGGCCTGCCTGCCTCGCTGGTGACGCACAGCGGGCTTCGCTCCGGGTACATGCTGGCCCAGTACACGGCCGCTGCGCTGGTCTCGGAGGACAGGGTCCTGTGCCATCCCGCCAGCGTTGACAACGTGCCCTCCGGGGCCAACCAGGAAGATCGTGTGAGCATGGGTGCCCACGCGGCCCGCAAGGCGGCCGTGGTGCTGGCCAACAGCCAGCAGGTGCTGGGGGTGGAGCTGGTGGTGGCCTCTCAGGCCGTCGAGTTCGGGGTGGGAGATCTTGGCTCGGGCACAGATGCCGCCTATCGCGCCGTGCGGGCCGTCGTCCCCCACCTCGACGAGGACAGGGTCGTGGCGGCGGACTTCGCGGCAGGTCTGGAGTTGGTGCAGTCGAACGGTATTCTGCGCGCGGTACGCGAAGCAATCCAGAACAGGGAGGTGGTACCGCCATGAGGTTTCGCTTGGGTTCTGCGCTGGCACTGATCGTAATCGTCACCCTACTGCTGGTGCCCCTGCCGCAGTCGGCGGCTCAGCAGCCGCGTCGCGGTGGGGTCCTGCGGGTGGCGCACATAGGCGAGGCGCCCACGCTGGACATGCACTGGACCACCAACTGGGTCACCATGCACATCATGACAAATGTCACCGAGGGGCTGTTCGCGCTCACAAGCAAGTTCGAGCCCAGGCCTATGCTGGTTGACCGGTGGACGACAAGCGCCGACCGACTGACGTATACGTTCACCCTACGCCGCGGCGTCAAGTTCCACAACGGCAAGGACCTGACCGGCGAGGACGTGAAGGCGTCATTGGAACGGTGGGGCCGGGTCGGCGCGAGAGGGCGCACGTTGTTTGCCAATGTGGCCTCCATCACGACTCCCGACCCCCAGACGGTGGTCATCAAGCTCCGCGATCCATACGCGCTGCTGCTGGTGGACCTGGGGTTCTACGAGCAGGCGGCGGTCATCTACCCCAAGGAGGCCATCGACGAGGTCGGCACCGGGCCGCTGCGGCGGTATATCGGCACGGGGCCCTATCGGCTCGCGGAGTACCTGCCCGACCGCCATGTGCGGCTGGACCGCTATGATGGCTATGCCGCCCGGACCGAGGAGCCCGACGGCCTGACAGGGCGCAAGCACGCCTATTTCGACTCGATCTACGTATACCCGGTGCCTGACGCCGCGGTCCGCATCGCCGGCGTCAAGCGTGGGGAGTACCATCTCGCCGACACCATCCCCTCCGACGAGTACGACCGGCTGCGGGCGGACCGCGACCTGGTACCGTCCATCATGCCGCTGCCGGTCTGGCTGGCCGCGGTGTTCAACAACCGTGCCGGTCTGATGACCAACCGCAAGGTCCGCCAGGCCTTCCAGGCGTCGCTGGACAGCGAGGCCGTGCTGCGTGCGGCCTTCGGGCCCCGCGTCTTCTGGCGACTGGACCCAGGGCTCATGCCCAAGGAGCACTACATGTGGACTGATTCCGGCAAGGAGCTCTACAACCAGAAGAACCCAGAGCGCGCGAGGCAATTGCTGGCCGAATCCGGATACAAGGGCGAGCCGGTCCGGTGGGTTACCACCATGGAGTACGTCCACCATGGGAACGCGGCCACGGTGGTCAAACCGATGCTGGAGCGGGTCGGGTTCGTCGTCGACCTGCAGTTTGTGGATTGGGCAACCCTGGTCTCCCGCCGCGCCCGAGCGGAGCTTTGGGACGTCTTCAGCACCGGATTCGGAACCGTGCCGGACCCGGCGTTCATGCTTTCACTGCAGCCTGGGTGGCCGGGGTGGTACGATAACAGGGAGATGAACGCCATGCTGACCCTGCTTCGACGTCACTCTGACCCTAAGGTCCGCCACGATCTGTGGAAGCGGATGCAGAAGCTTTGGTACGAGGACGCGGGGTCGATCAAGTTCGGCGACAGCTACCGCCTGCACCTGCACCGCAGAGAACTCAAAGGGTACACCAACGTGCCCACCCATGTGTGGTGGAACGCATGGCTGGAGGGGCAGTAGGCGAGCTCAGATTGAGAGGCGAGCGCCGCGCGGACGCCCACCACCGGACAGGAAGGAGACCTATACGTGAAGCATGTGAACCACCTTAAGTGCGTGCAGTGTGGAGTCACGTACCGACCCGAGCCCCGGTTAACCACGTGCGCGGCATGCCGCGCCGCAGGCCGCAGGCCCGGGATCCTGGAGGTGGTCCTCGACGCAGTCGCAGTGGGAGAGTCTCTGCGCTCGCTGATGGCCGCGCCGCTTACACACGGCATTCGGCGGTGGGTCGGTCTACTGCCCATGCGCGATCCGGCCGTCTGTGTGAGCCTGGGCGAGGGCAACACCCCTCTAGTGCGCGCCAACAGCCTAGCGCGCGCGGCCGGCTTTGCGGGCGCTGCTTATGTGAAGAACGAAACCGCCAACCCTACCGGATCCTTCAAAGACCGCAGCGCGGCGGTCATAGCCAACGTGGCATCCGCGGCCGGCGCAACAGCGCTGACGGTGGTGTCTTCGGGCAACATGGGCGCCGCGGTCTCGGCCTACGCCGCGGCCTGCGGACTGAGGGCCTACGTGATAGTGCGACCTTCTATCGATCCGGCTAGGCTGGCTCAGATCTCCATGTACGGGGGCACGCTGGTTAGGGTCGAGGGCAGCAGCGAGGATCGCCTCCGGTTCATGGACAGGGCCATCGAGGTGCTGGGATGGTACAACGCCACCTCGCCGCTGAACCCTTACGGTCCAGAGGGGTTGAAGACCACGGCATACGAACTCTGGGTCCAGCTATCCGGCCGCGTGCCGGACTGGGTTGTGGTTCCAGTCGGGTTCGGCTGCCATTTGGTTGGCCTGTGGCGCGGGTTTGCCGAACTCCAGCAGGCCGGGTTGGCGGACAGAATGCCCCGGATGGCGGGCATACAGTCCGAGGGCTCACCCTCGCTCGTGAAGGCCTTCAGGGAGGGTAGGGATGAGGACCTCCCGGACGCCCAGGAGACACTAGCCTGGGGCATCTCGCAGAAGACCTCCCCAAACGCGCGCATGGCTCTGCGCGCCATCAAGGAGACCGGTGGAACGGCGGAGGCAGTCAGCGACGAAGCGATCCTCGAGGCCGGCAGACGCCTGGCGGAAATCGAGGGGTTGCTGGTGGAGCCCTCGGCGGCGGCCGCGTTCGCCGGTTTCTTCGCCCTCGCGGGGCGCGGAGCACTTGGGAAGGCCGAGTCAGTCGTGGTAATGGCCACCGGATCTGGCCCCAGGCACGTGGAGGCGGCGGTGGTCCAGGCCGCGCGGCTGCCCGAGCCTCTCGACGCCGATGTGGACGCCCTCGAACGGGGGTGGACGCCCGACTAGAGACGGAGCCATACACATGCCCCTGCCAGACCGCGGATGGGGAGGGTGCCCAACGCCAGCATCCCAAAGGCCACCATGCCGCAGAGCCCCGTTACGCATCCCCGCTGGTCGGGCTGCGGCGTCGGGGACCAACCCCGCCTGCGGATTGCCCCGCGTCTTCACGGACGCAAGACATCT
>JBBIOM010000066.1:2412-4196 GCA_037443365.1 Armatimonadota bacterium | reverse complement strand
GCCCATCATGGAGATCTTCGCCGCGCGCCCCCTGGTGCCCGTGGCCTACGGACGCTAGGGTGTTCGAGTCCAGGCCTCGGCCCTGATCATCGTTCGAACACTATCTTCCCGTCCACGACGGTCATGACGGCCCAGACGTCCTTGATCGTCTCCGTGCCCACATCCAGGATGGGGTCGGAGAGCACGGCCAGATCCGCGAGTCTGCCCGCGGCAAGGCTGCCCTTGCGGTCCGCCTCGCCGGAGGCAAGCGCGCCGTGCACCGTGTACATGCGCAGGGCCTCCTCAAGGCTCACGGCCTGCTCGGGCCCGACCACCTGTCCGCTGCGGGTCTTGCGGGTCATGGCGGTGTAGATGCCGAGCATCGGGTTGGGGCTCGTTACAGGGCAATCCGAACTGGCGGCTGCCGCGATGCCGTGGTCGAGGAAGGACCGGCAGGCGAACATGTAGCGGGTTCGGCCGCCGTAGTCCTGCAGGTATCCGTCCCCGAAGTCATAGATGAACGTCGGCTGAGGAATGGGCATGATGCCAAGGGCCTTGATGCGCAGGAGCAGCTCCGGGTCCACGAACCCGCAGTGCTCGATGCGGGGCGGCACAGGCAGGGGTTCGGCTCCCTCGGTGGCCGCCTGGATCCCTCCCACCACCGCCTCGACCGCTCGATCCCCTACCGCGTGGGCGGTGAGCTGGTAGCCGCACCGGTAGGCCCGGCTGAAGAGGTCTGCCACCTCCTCCTGCGAGTAGTACAGGAGGCCGGAATCGTTCGGGTTGCTGTCGTAGGGTGCGCGCATCGCCGCCGTGGGCCCGCTGCTGCTGCCGTCCACCATCAGCTTGAGGTGACCGATGCGCAGCCAGTCGTCACCGAACCCGGTGCCGATCCGGGCCCCGAGGAAGCTGTTGTATGTCTCCTCCAGAGCGGCGGAGGACCACAGCAGCATGTACATGCGCACGTTGAGATCGCCGGCTCGCCTGGCTGCTACGGCCGCCTGCACCTGCGCCGGGCCGCGCCCGCCCGCGTCGTGGATAGAGGTGATCCCGTGGGCCAGGAACCCCCTGGCTCCCTCGATCAGCGCACGGCGAAGCTCGTCCAGGGATGGATCGAGCAGCCTGCCCAGCCCCTCGAGCGCCGCGTCCACCAGGACGCCGTTGGGCTGCCCGCTCTCGTCACGGAGAATGCGCCCGCCCTTCGGGTCGGGCGTATCCGCTGTGACGCCGGCGAGCCCCAGGGCCCGGCTGTTGGCCACGGCGATGTGGTAGCAGGTGCGAAACACAACCACCGGATGGTGGGGGGCGACGGCGTCCAGGTCCGCGCGAGTTGGGTGCCGGCCCTCCTGCAGCTTCTTGTGGTCGTAGGCCCAGCCGCGGATCCACTGGCCGCGCGGGGTGGTCTCAGCCGCCCTCTGGATCTTCTCCTGGATGTCGGCAATGGAGTGCACAGCAGGATACCGGCAATCCACGCCGGTCAGGTACATCCCGTAACTGGCAAGGTGGCAGTGCGCGTCGACAAGCCCGGGAAGCAGGCTCCTTCCCTGGAGGTCGATGACTCGGGTTGTGGGGCCTGCAAGGCCGGCCAGCTCGGCCGCGCCACCCACAGCCGCTATGCGGTTGCCCTGGGTGGCCAGGGCCTCGGCCAGTGGCCGGGCAGGGTCCATGGTGATGACCTGCCCGCCGGTGAACAGGAGATCCGCGCCGCAACCCATCGTGCCCTCCCCGGTGAGAGACCCCGCGGGCGGAACGCCCGCCGACTGATGGCACTTCGTTCCACCGGCAGGGCGATCCTCTCACCTTGA
>JBBIOM010000066.1:0-2312 GCA_037443365.1 Armatimonadota bacterium | reverse complement strand
GAGGGAGGAAACCGCGTGGGTCGCCCGCGAATGCTACTGGAGACGACCCTCGAGTTCCTCAAGGACGCGCTGTCAGCGGCAAGCGGCTGAGGCCGGCCCCCTGCGAGGCGTTCAGGCAAGGCGGGGGATGCTGGAGGTTTGCACCCATGCGGGTTACGATAGAAGTGATTGGCTCGCTCCCGAGCCACCTGCCAAAGGGCCAGAGCACTGCCTCGTTCGAACTGCGGGCTGGCAGCACGGTGGCCGATGCACTCCACGCCCTGGGCGTGCCGGACGAGGTGCCGTGGAATGCAAGCATCGCGGGCCGGCTTGTGGAAGCCGAACACCCCCTGAAGGAAGGCGATCTCCTGGTGGTCTTCGCTCCGATCGCAGGGGGCAGTGGTCCGGACACTGAGCGGTTCTAGATCTTTCAAGGAGGATTTGTTCATGCGTGGGTTTGCTGGCAAGATCCTCAGGGTGGATCTCTCTTCGCGAAAGATCACCGTGGATCAGCCCGACGAGAGTTTCTATCGCATGTACCTTGGGGGCGCCGGCTTCGTGTCCTACTTCCTGCTCAAGGAGGTGCCCAGGGGCATCGATGCTTTCGACCCGCGGAACAAGCTGATCCTGGCTCTTGGGCCCATGACCGGCCTGGCCATGCCCGGTGCCACCCGCAACTGCGTGGGCGCCAAGTCGCCCCTCTCGGACGGGTACTCCAAGAGCGAGGCAGGTGGGCTCTTCCCCATGGCCCTGAAGAAGGCCGGCTACGATGCGGTCATCGTGGAGGGCAGGGCGGACCGGCCCGTCTACCTTCTGGTGACAGACCAGCGAGTGGAGATCCGTGACGCTGTCCACCTCTGGGGCAAGACGGTGCTGGAGACCGAGGACGCTATTGCCGCCGAGACCGGCGAGCGGGCCATCCGCACGGCCGCCATCGGCCCCGCGGGCGAGCGGCTGGTCCGTTTCGCCTGCATCATCAACGACCTGAGGGCAGCCGCCGGCCGCGGCGGCCTGGGCGCCGTCATGGGCTCCAAGAACCTCAAGGCCATCGCCGCCAGCGGCCGCTGGACACCCGATGTGGCCGACCCCGCGAAGATCCGCGATCTTGCCGTGATGATGAACAAGGGTTTCTACGATAACCCCCTGTTCTTCAAGCCATGGCACGACAAGGGTACCGGTGCCGCTGAGATGATGCTCGGCGGCAACGAGATCGGCAACATGCCTTCCCACAACTTCGGCGTCAACTTCTTCGAGGGCACCGCCAGCGTGACCGCCGACGCCCTTCTGGAGACCTACGGCGTGGGCATGGACGCCTGCGCTGCCTGCGCCGTCCGCTGCAAGAAGGTCGCGGAGATCGGCGAGCCCTGGAACGTCAGCAGACGCAACGGCGGACCAGAGTACGAGTCCCTCGCTGCCCTGGGTCCGATCTGTGGCGTGGATGACCTGGCCCGCATCACGAAGGCAAGCGAACTGGCCAATCTCTACGGCCTGGACACGATCTCCCTGGGCGTGTCCATCGGTTTCGGCATGGAGTGCTTCGAGAATGGAATCCTCACGACCCGCGATACCGGCGGCATCGAATTGAGATTCGGCAACGCCGAGGCCATGTTGCAGATGGTGGAGCTGATCGCCCGTCGCCAGGGCATAGGCGATCTCCTGGCCGAGGGCACGATGCGTGCGGCCCAGAGGCTGGGCCGGGGCGCCGATGAGTTCGCCATGCACGTCAAGGGCGTGGAGATCCCCATGCACGAGCCCCGTGTCAAGCAGGGCCTGGGTGTCACATACGCCGTGGAGGCTCACGGCGCCGATCACAATGCCGGCATGCACGATACCTCGTTCACCAGGGACACGGCGGCCTTTGAGCACCTGCGCGGCCTCGGTGCCATCCGGCCCCTGCCGGCCGACGACCTGTCCGACGACAAGGTCGCCGCCGTGAGGGGCACCCATCTCTGGTTGCTCTTCGTTGACTCCCTCGTCTGCTGCAGGTTCGTCCCATGGAGCATTACCGAGCACGTGGAGATCGTGCGCGCTGTCACTGGCTGGTCCTACACCACGTACGAGGCGCTGAAGCTGGGAGAGCGGGTCGCCACCATGGGCCGCGTCTTCAACATCCGGGAGGGGATCACCTCAGCCCAGGACAACCTGCCCAAGCGCATGTTCGGGCCCACGCGCGCGGGCGCCTTGAAGAACGGCGGCATCGATCCCGAGAAGTTCCGCCATGCCATTCGCACCTTCTACGGGATGATGGGTTGGGACGGGGAGACGGGTGTGCCCACGCGTGGCAAGCTATTGGAACTCGGCATCGAATGGGCCGCGCAGGAGCAGTCCGCGGC
>JBBIOM010000065.1:0-4800 GCA_037443365.1 Armatimonadota bacterium | reverse complement strand
GGTCGGAGCGCAGCGCATCCCAGACATCCACCACGGCGAAGATCCGCGCCGCGAGTGGGATCTGCTCGCCACGCAGGCCCTGCGGGTAACCCGTGCCGTCCCATCTCTCGTGGTGGCAGCGCGGGATGTCCAGGGCCGCATGTAGGAACAGGATGCCCGAGAGCATGTCGCGCGCGTGCACGGGGTGCCTTCGCATCACGGCCCACTCCTCGTCGGTAAGCGGGCCGGGCTTGTGCAGGATAGCGTCGGGGACGCCGATCTTGCCGATGTCGTGCAGCAGCGCGCCCCGGCGGACGTGCGCCAGGTCGGCTTCGGGCACGCCGAGCCGCGCGGCCAGACTCAGCGTCATCTCGACCACGCGCCGCGTGTGCCCTTCGGTCTCCTTGTCGCGCAGGTCCAGACCCCTGACCCAGCCTTCAAGGGTGGCCTCGTAGGCCAGCGCCAGATCGGCGCTGGAGCGCTGCAGGTCTCCGTACAGCACGGCGTCATCCACCGCGATCGCGGCTTGGGCCGCCAGGCTCTCCAGGAACGCCAGCCACTCGGGATCCAGGGTGAACGGCGTCCGGTGTGACAGCTCGAGTACGCCCCTGAGCTGGCCCTTGGCGATCAGCGGCAGAGCAACCTGCGCGACGAAGCCCTCGCCGGCGGCCAGCGGCGACCGATCCGGCCCCGACAGGTCGGCCAGGCGATCTGGGATGCTGATGGTGCGCCGCTCCAGGGCGGCGCGGCCGGCAGGACCTTCGCCCAGGCGCAGCCGGATGTTCCGATGCGCGCCGGTTGCGAAGCCGTGGACGGCGGCGTACTCGAGGACGTGCGTGTGCCGGCCGAACAGGAGCACGGCAGCGGCGTCAACGCGCAGATGCCCGACGACCTCGGAGAGCAAGACGGCCAGCGTGACCCGCAGGTCCAGGCTGGAGGTAATGGCCAGGTCAATCGAGTGGAGCAACCGCAGCCGGGCCAGGCGATCCTGGGCCTGGAGGTAGGCATGGGCGTGGGCGACGGCCAGGGCCACCTGCGGGGATACCTCCTCGACCACGGCCACCTTGTCTTCCTGTATGGCATCGAGATCGCGGCTGGCCACCACGATGGTGCCGCGCCATTCCGCGCTCCCCGTGCCCGTCTGCCCGGCCGGCAGGAAGAAGGGGACGCCGACCCAGACCTGGATGCCAGCGCGCTTGGCGAACTCGAACATCCGGCCCTGCTCGTCGAGCGGCTCGCGGATGATCTGCACCTGCTGCCCCAAGTCGGTGAGAACGTCAGCGGGAAGCGCGCGGATCGCATCCAGCAGGTCGTCGGAGACGCCCTTCCAGACGCTGGGGACCGGCACACCGCCTTCCAGCAGGAAGATGCCACCCATCTGTGCGCCCAGGAAGTCAATGGCCCAGTCAAGGGTGCGGCGCAGACGCGCGTCCAGATCCCTAGTGCCTAGCAGGGCCTCGAGAAGGCGCGTCTTGGCAGCGATGCTGTCGGCGTGCCGCCGGGTAAGGTCGAGGAGACGTGCCCTGGTTACGGCGAGCGAGAGTATGCCTGCGGCCTGCTCGGCCTGCGCGATCTCGTCAGGGGTGAAGCTGTGGGGCCGATCGAAGGCCACGGTTATCGCGCCCAGCCCCTGGCCGCCTGCGAACAGGGGCAGCACCAGCGCCGATCTTGTCTCGAGCAGCCGGGCTATCCTGGCGCTGACGAGTGGAGAGTTGAGCGTGTCCTCAACGGCCAGTACGCGTCCTGCCCGCAGCGCGGATGAGGTCAGCGTGGGCTCACCCGGCTCGATGCGCAGCTTAGGATAGGTGTCGCGTTGCGGGCCGGCGGCCGCAGCAGGCACGACCCGACTTCCTGCCTCGTCCCACAGCCCGATGTAGCAGCCGTAGGCGCCGAAAGCGTCACCGATCCGGGCAGCGATCGCCTGCAGCGTCCCCTCGAAATCCGGCGCCTCCAGCGCCGCCTGCGTGACCCCTTGTAGCCGCTCGAGGCGCTCTTGATGCGCGCGCAGCGCCTCCTCGGCCTGTTTGCGCTCGCTGACGTCCAGCGTGCTCCCTTCGAACAACACGACCTGTCCGGCGGCGTCGCGCAGAGCCCGTACGTTCATCTCGCCCCAGAAGATCGTGCCGTCGCGCCGCCGCAGCCGCACCTCGAACCCACGAACGACCTCGGCGGTCTCGGCCATCGCCTTGAACCGTTCGCGGTCCGCGGGATTCTCATAGAGGTCCACCGCGCCGAGCGCCAGCATCTGCTCCCGACTCGGATACCGAAACATCTCCACGGACGCAGGGTTCACGTCGAGAATGCGGCCGTCGGGCGCCGTGCGGAAGAGACCGACGGGCACGTTCTCGAACAGCCGCACGTAGCGCTCCTCCAAGTCACGGAAGGCCGCACGCTGACGGACCCTCTCCAGCCCGGCACGCACTGCGGCCACCAGGCGGACCATGTGCCTGGGCGACTTCACGACGTAGTCGTCGAGGCCGTTCTTCATGGACTCGACCGCGACGTCTTCGCCGCCGGTCGCGGTGAACATGATAACCAGGCAGTCGGGCATCCTGGCCTTCACCGCGCGCATCACCTTGATCCCGTCGCTCCACCGCAGCCGGTAGTCGGTGATCACGAGGTCGAAGCCCCTCGCCTCGATGGCCCTGTCGAATCCCGCGGCGCCGACGGCCTGCTCGACCTGCAGGTCCGGGAACTCCCGCCGCAGCCGACGCTCGACCATGACCCGGTCATCGGGGTTGTCGTCCACCAGGAGCACGCGAAGGGGGGCGTTCACAGCGCATCCGGGGTCATGGGCTTGACCAGATAGGAATTGGCGCCGAGGTCGTAGGCCCGACGGACATCGGCGGGCTCCCTTGACGATGACAAGTCCACGACCGGCATCTCGATCCAGAACCTGCTCCCTTGCCCCGGGCTCGACTCCACCCCTACCCGACCGCCCATGCGTTCGACCCCCCGTCGCACGATCGCCAGCCCTGCTCCCGTCCCTGGGTAGTCCTCTGATCCGTGCAGCCGCTCGAACACCCGGAATATCCGCGCATGGTGCTCGGGCGCGATCCCGATGCCGTTGTCCTCAACCCACAAGCGCACCAGCCCGTCGCGAGCCTCCGCCCAGATGCGCACCCTAGGGATCACGCCGGCCGGTATGAACTTGAGCGCGTTCGAGAGCAGGTTCCAGACCACCTGCACCAGCACTGGGCGGTGCCCCATCACCGTGTAGAAGGGCTCCTCCAGGCGCACCACCGCATCCTGCCTGCTAACGTCCTCCTGCAGCATGGCCAGTGCTCCTCCCACAACATCCGTGAGACTCACCGGATTCAGGTGCATCTCCAGGCGGCCGAGGAGGCTGTATGCTAGCAGGTCTTCTATCAGGCGGTCCATCTCTTCGGCGCCGGCCACGATCCGCCGCAGGTAGTCCCGCCCTTCCTCGTCCAGAAGCTCCGAGTAGTCCTCACGCAGTGCCTGCCCGAAGCCTCGCATCGCGCGCAGCGGCGCCCGCAGGTCGTGCGCGACCGAGTAGCCAAACGCCTCCAGGTCGGCGTTGGCCTCTAGGAGCGCTGCGGTGCGCTCTTCCACGCGGCGCTCCAGTTCGGCGGCCTGCCCTCTGGCCTGCTCCAGCAGCAATGCCCTCTGCAGTGCCAGGGCCAGGATCGCTCCGGCCTGCTCGGCCCGTGCGATCTGGTCACGGGTGAAGCTCCGGCGCTTTCTGAAGAACATCGAGAGACCGCCGAGCTTCTCGTCGCCGGCGATGAGCGGCACCCCGATAGCAGACCTGTGCGCCACAGCGGAGACGAGGCGCGGGCTGACGAATGGAGTGTCAGATAGGTCCTCAACCGCAATCGCATGTCCTGCTGCCAGGACCGAACCTGTAAGCGTCACCGTGCCGGGCTCGATTAGACCCCACAGAACCGCGGGGGGATCCACTCCCGCGGTCGCGCCAAGGGTCGGCTGCTGCCGGGCCTGATCCCACAGGTTGATGTAGCAGGCGTCGGCGCCGAGCACTTCGACGAGCCGGTCTGCCATCGCCTGCAACATCGTCTGAAGATCTGGAGACGCCAGAGCAGAGCGGATGGCCTCGTGGAGCCGCTCAAGGTATTCCCGCTGAGAGCGCAGCGCCTCCTCGGCCTGTTTGGCCTCAGTGGAGTCGCGCACGATGTGCACTACAGCGACCAGCGCGCCTCGCTCATCACAAACGGGGTCAGTCGTGACATCATATGAGCGATCGCCTACCTGCATCGCCATGCTTCCCCGACGCAGGGTTTGCTTCATCCGCACGACGGGGCATTCAGGAATGGCCTCGTTGGTCCCGTGGACAACCTCCCAGCAATGCCGCCCCAGCATCTCGTCGGCGCGCCTGCCGAACATGGCGCTCATGGCGCTGTTGCAGGCCACGATGCGGGATTGGCTGTCCAGGAGGCAGACGCCATCCGCAACGGCCTCAAAGGTCTGCACCCATGCCGTGGCCGCGGTGTCCGTCAGCACATGCACCGGGCGGACGACGAAACGCTCGGCCCAGAGCGCTGCGCCGGCCAGCGCCAGTAGGACAGCGAGCACGAGCGCGAGCAGGCTGCGTGCCAGCGCCTGACGGGCGGGCCACAGGACGGCGGCGCTGCGGACGCCGACCGCGACGCGCAGGGCATCGCCCCCCTCGACCGCACCCACGGGCGCAAACGCCCAGAGGCGCGGCACACCGTCCACATCAAGGGCCTCGGCCGTGCCCTTTCCCCTGCTGGCCAGCACGGCTCTTGCGACCTCGGCCTCTGGAAGCGAGCGGCCGGCCCACTTCGCGTGGTCGGGATGCCGGGCGACGATCGCACCCTG
>JBBIOM010000064.1:0-5557 GCA_037443365.1 Armatimonadota bacterium | reverse complement strand
CCCCCTTGCAGGCGAGGCGCTCTGCCGGGATAATACCTCACACGAGCCCTCTCGGAGCGTTGGCATCGCAGCGAGAGCCCCATCTTAGGTGGACGTTCCGGAATGGGCCGGTCGAGGAGGTGTAAGTCGATGTCGAGGTATCGCGTAGTTGCTGCCCTGGTAGTGGCGATCGCACTTGCTGCCGTCACGCTGACCCCCGCCATCGCGCAGCCCCGCCGTGGCGGGGCCCTCCGGGTGGCGTTCATCGGTGAGCCGCCGTCCCTCGACCTCCACTGGACCACGGCCCTGATTACCCAGGACATCACCTCGAACATCTACGAGGGGCTGCTCGCCATGAACAGCAAGTTCGAGGTCTCGCCGATGCTGGCTGAGAAGTGGACGCTGAGCAAGGACCGGCTCACCTACACGTTCGAGCTGCGGCGTGGCGTCCGGTTCCACAACGGCAAGGAGTTGACCGCGGAGGACGTGCTCGCTTCACTGACGCGGTGGGGCCGCATCTCCACAGGGGGGAGAAGGCTGTTCGCGGTGGTGGACTCGCTAACCGCGCCCAATCCCCACGCCGTGGTGTTCAAGCTCAAGGAGCCCTACGCGCTCCTCCCGATAGAGATCGGCTACTACGTGCAGGCCGCGGTGATCTACCCCAAGGAGGTCATCGACGAGGCCGGGACCGGGATGGTCCGGCGGTTCATCGGCACAGGTCCGTACAGGTTCACCGAGCACCTCCCGGACCGGCACATCCGGCTCGACCGATTTGACGGCTACCAGGCCCGCACCGAGGAAGGCGACGGCTTCGCCGGCCGCAAGGTTGCCTATGTGGACACGATCTACTTCTACCCGGTGCCCGATGCCGCGGTGCGCATCGCCGGCGTGAAGCGGGGAGACTACCACTTCGCCGACAACCTCCCGGCCGATGAGTATGAGCGCCTGCGGGCCGATCCGGGTGTCAAGACTGTAATCGCGCCGACCCCCTGGTGGCTTACCTTCGTGTTCAACAAGCGGGCCGGGATGATGACCAACCCCAAGATCCGCCAGGCCTTCAACACGGCGCTGGACAGCCAGGCAATTATGCGCGCGTCGATCGGCCCCCAGGCCCTCTGGCGGCTCGACTCCAGCATCATGGCCAAGGGGCACCCGATGTGGACCGATTCGGGCAAGGAGTACTACAACCAGAAGAACCCCGAGCGGGCGCGCCAGCTGCTGGCCGAGGCCGGCTACAAGGGAGAGCCGGTGCGGTGGTTGACGACCACGGAGTACGCCTATATGGGGACCGCGGCCACCGTGGCCAAGCCTATGCTGGAGCGGGCCGGCTTCGTAATCGACCTCCAGTTTGTGGACTGGGCCACGCTTGTATCGCGCCGCTCGCGGCCGGAGCTGTACGATGTCTTCATCACAGGGTTCTCGCTGGTGCCGGACCCCACATTCCTGCTGGCCCTAAGCCCGGTCTGGCCCGGCTGGTACGAGAACCGCGACATGCAGGCGATGCTGACGTTGATGCGGCGGCACACCGACCCGAAGGTGCGCATGGACATCTGGAAGCGGGCGCAGGTCCTCTACTGGCAGGACATGCCCGCGGTCAAGGTGGGCGACTTCCACTATCTGCACCTGGCACGCCCGGAATATGAGGGGTACACTGGCAGGCCGATGAGCACGTTCTGGAACACCTGGCTCACCCGGTAGGCGGGCCCTGCGCGTCGAGATGCGCTAGTAGCGCCCAGGCGAACTCCTCGGTGCGATCGAGCACCCGGGGGTCGACGCGCTCGAAGGTATCGCTGGGCCGGTGCCAGTCGGGCAGCACGCCCTGCGGGGTGAAGTTGATGATCGCCAGCGATCGGCAACCCGCGGCCGAAAGCGGCGAGTGCTCGCTGAACAGCCCGCGGTAGTAGTGCTCGTAGGCGCCGAGATCCGGGCGGGAGGCGGCCACCTGGCGCGCAGCGGCCAGCAGGGCGGGATGCGCGCGCAGCGGAAACAGCAGGTGCTCCGCAGTGATCATGCACGGGCCTGTCCCGGCCCCGGCGATGTTGTCGAGAACCAGCCAGTCGGCGGCCCGCAGTTCGGGGTGCTCCTCCAGCAGGCGCACCGGGCCGGTGGCGCCCGTCTCCTCGGCGCCGGAGGCGAGCAGCCAGACCTCGGTGTGGGCCAGGGGCGAGGCCCCAAGCCGGGCGGCGAGGGCCAGGACCGCGGCCGCGCCCGAGGCGTTGTCGTTGGCACCGGGCACAAACCGGCTGAACTCGGGCTGCAGGGTGACGGCGAATACCACGGCCACGATCGCCGCCGGGAGCAGTGTCAGACGCGGCCCGACCATCTCGGGCCGGAAGGATCCCAACACAAACAGGCCTGCCAGCAGGGCAAACGCGATCACGCCCAGCGTGGTCAATCCCTGGAACAGGCGGAACGCCAGGGGCGAGGCCATCGCGATGGGAGTGCGGTGCGTGTCCACGTGTCCGCTGACGACGACCGTGCGCCTGCGCTCGCCGCGCGGGGGCGCCACCGCGTACACGTTCCGCGATTCACCCTTGGGCGTCAACCATGCCAGCGGATTGGGGCGAAAGGCGAGCTGCAGCAGGATCGAGACCGTCACGGTCAGGGCGATGGCCGCCGCAACCAGTCTTGCGGCATCCAGCCCTGCCAGGGTCAGGCCGTTGGCCAGGCCCGGGGCGACGTGGAACTTGAACATCCCCACCAGCATCAGCCCGGCGCCGATCGAGAAGGGCGCCCATCCCGAGCGCGCGGCCCGAAACGACTGCTCGCGCACCGAGTAGCCAAGATCGCGCAGCACCTGCGCGCAGTAGTCCGAGGCGCGGCGCTCCTGCTCTGTACAGGACCCCCTGGGGCCGATGGTAACCGACAGGTGCTCGATGTGCCTGAGCGCGTCCTGGCTCACGATGTGGGCCTCCACCAAGTGACTATCTCGCGCACCACTACCACAGCCGGCACCGCGAAGAACATCCCCACCAGCCCGAAGAGCTGCCCCAAGGCCAGCAGCGCGACGATGATCGCCAAGGGATGCGTGCGCGTCATCCTTCCGAGCACGAGCGGCACCAGGACGTTCGCCAGCATCTTCACCGCGGTCACCACCAGCAGCGCCCACGCCCAGACCATACCGCCCTCAGGGGCGGCCGCCAGCAGCGCCACGCCGTAGGTGGCGAAGCCGCCGATGTAGGGGATGGCCTCGGCCACGCCAGCGAATACGCCGATCGCCACCGGGCCCGGCACACCGGCCAGCGCCAATCCGGCAGCAGTCAGGACGCCAACGATCGAACTGACGACTACCTGGGCCCACAGTCCCCACCGCAGGGTTGCCGTGAGTGTGGCCAGCAGCGCCTCCACGCGCGCGCGGCCGGATGCGGACACCAGTGAGAGGACGGACGCCCGCGCCTGCCGGTAGTCCAGGAGTACGAAGTAAACCGCGAAGGGCACCAGCAGCAGGAGGTACGCCTGGCCGATACTCCGGACGGCCAGGTTGACGGTCCGCGTGACCGCGACGTTCGCGGCGGTAATCGCCGCTTCTCCGGCGCGCTCCCAGGCGGTGCGCAGCAGTTGCGGAAAGGTGGGTTCGGCCACGCGGGTCTGCCAGCCGGACAGGAACTCGGTCACCGCGGCGATCCCCTGCGGCGCCAGGGCCTGCAGCACCTGCGCTTGATGGATGACCCAGGGGATGACGCTCATCAGCCCCAGCACGAGCACCGCGGCCAGGCCCAGCAGCGTGAGCCCTGCCGCGGCTCCGCGCGAGAGGCGCGCGCGCGTCTCCAGCCAGTCCACCACCGGGAAGACCGGGAAGGTGATGACGGCCACGACGATGGCCGTGGCCACCAGGGTGCCAAAGCGGCCGAGCACCCAGGCGGCGGCAAGCAGGCCAGCCGCCCAGAGGATGGGGCGGAGCCACGAACGGTCCACGGTCCGCAGATTCAGCGCGGGCGGTCTTCTAGCGCCTCGGCTCCAGCCAGACGTTCCAGAGGTAGTGAGACGGCAGGCCCGAGTATCCCCTTATCTCAGGCCGGTGGACGTGCATGAAGAACCCATCGCCGAGTTTCACGGTGGGCACCTCGTTCCAGAAGAGCGCCTGTGCGCGGCGCCAGAGGTCCATCCGGACCTTGGGATCGCCGTGCCGGCGCATCAACGTCAGCATCGCCTGCATATCGCGGCTCTCGTACCAGCCGGCGAAGGCCGTGCTCAGCACCAGCAGGAAGGTGGGATCGGGCACGGCCGTAAACGTCGTGATCATGACCTCCCAGCCCTCGGTGCGGGCGCGGCGCGCAAGGACCGTGGCCCAGTCCATGAACTGCAGGTCTACGGTGAACCCGGCCCGCTCGAGCATCGGCTTGGCGGCGGTGGCGGAGTTCGCGGCCCAGAGCGATTCGGCGGTGACGAGGAAGCGGATCGGCTCGCCGCGATAGCCGGATTCGGCCAACAGCCGGCGGGCCAGGTCAGGGTTCTTCTGGTTGTAGAACTCCTTGCCTGAATCGGACCACATGTAGTGTTCCTTGGGCATCAGGCTGGAGTCCAGGCGATAGAACATCTGGTGGCCGAAAGACACCTTCATGATTGCCTCGGCGTCCAGCGCGGCCAGCAGGGCCTGGCGGACCTTCACGTTGGTGGTTGGGCCGGTGCGCTTGTTCAGCACGAACGCCAGGAAGCTGGGCACCGGGCCGCGGAACGGCGCGGCGTTCGGCTCACGGCGGAGCCGCTCGTAGTCGTCGGCCGATACCAGCTCGGCGAACTGGTACTCGTTGCGCTGCACACCCGCCACCCTTACCGCAGCGTCGGGGACCGGAACGAAGGTGATCCCGTCCAGGTAGGCCGTCCGGCGGCCGCTCATGCCATCGGGCTGCTCGGCGCGCGCGGCGTAGCGGTCGAAGCGCTCAAGGCGCAGGTGCCGGTCGGGCACGTGCTCGGCGAACCGAAATGGTCCAGTACCAATGAACTTTCGCAGTGGCCCTGTGCCGGTCTCGTCCACGACCTCCTTGGGATAGATCGCCGCGAACTGCGTCCACCAGGCCAGGTCCGCGGGAAGCAGCGAGTACGGGTCCTTCAACTTGAACACGACCGTGAGCGGATCGCGCGCGGTGAGCGACTCAACGTTGGCGAAGAGCGCCCGGCCCCTGACCGCCATGCGACCCCAGCGGGTGAGTGAGGCCACGACGTCGTCGGCGGTCAGATCCCTCCCGTGGTGAAACGGCACTCCCCTGCGTAGCGTGATCGTGTGGGTCCGCCGGTCCGGAGTGTGCGTGTACCGGTCCGTGAGCATCGGTACCGGCTCGAGCTTGCTGTTGATCGTGAACAGGGTCTCGAACACGTGGTGCATCGTGTACGAGACAACCAACGCAGTGGTGGCGTGCGGGTCGAGCGTCCCCCCCTCGCTCTGGAGCGCGAACGTCAGGATGCCCCCTCGGCGGGGCTGCTGCGCATCGGTGGAGGCGAACGGGGTGAGCAGGACAGCCAGGGCGGCGAGCACCGCGATCGTTCTGCTAGACATGGTATCCCCCCTGTTGCTGAATGGGGTGAAGAAGACGCGCTTACCGCGAAGCATACAGGCGGCTGGCCCGGGCCGTCAACGACG
>JBBIOM010000063.1:0-6036 GCA_037443365.1 Armatimonadota bacterium | reverse complement strand
GCAGCCCGTTCAGCGGGCTGCTGGCCCTTTCCCGCCGATGTCAATACTGATCCAGGTGACTTCCCATCGTTGAAGACAGCGGTCTGCTGAGCATCCTCGCCGGCGACGCTGGTGGGGACGCAACCCCAGGACACATTGACGCTTGAATAGATAGCCATTAAAATAGCCCTTAGGATCTTGCGGGGAGGCTTCCATGAGAGTCGCCAACACGGTTGAGCTGAAGAACAAGACCAACGCGTTGCTGCGCCAGGTGATGAAGGGGCAGGCGGTGATCGTGACCGTTCGGGGGAAGCCCGCGGCCTCGATCACTGCGCTGACCGAGGACGACCTTGAGGACTTCGTCCTGGAACACAGTCCGAAGATACGAAGGATGATTGCTGAAGCCGAGGCCGACAGGAAGGGTGGCCGGGTCGTCGCTCTCGAGACCTACTTGGACAGGCAGCGTGGCCGGTGAGCCGGTCCACGGTACAGCTTGCCCGCGCCGCGATGAGGGACTTGAATGGTCTGCACGGCGCTGCCCGTGACCAGATCATCCAAACCCTTCAAGTGCTGTGGCGGCCGCCCCTCGGAACACCACCTCAAGCTGCGGTCCGGTGACTTCAGAGTGCTCTATCGAGTTGACGGGGCTCTTGTGACGGTTATGAGGGTCATCGACCGGAAGGATCTGGAACTGGTCCTGCGAAGACTGCGTTTGCTCCAGCCGTAGTGCCGCGCTGCGCCGGCCCGCTAGGCCCTGGCGCTGCCGCGGAACAGCGCCCAGGCCCCCCAGACCACCAGCAGCACGGCCGGGATCTGACCTAGCGTGAGCCAGCCCACCGCCCGCACCTCGCTGCGCAGGGCGTCCAGGAAGAGACGGCCTATCGAGGTCGCCACCACGATGGTCCAGAAGACCTGTCCCTCGAACCGCCGGTTCGAGGCAACCTTGCGGGCGGCGAGGAGTATGATCGCGGCGAAGATCATCTCGTATACCTGGAGCGGATGGCGCGGCAGGTCCGGCGCTGTGGGGAAGCGCACGCCCCAGGGAAGGGTCGTGGGATCCCCGTAGAGCTCGCCGTTCGCGAAGTTCCCGAACCGGACGAGGATGTTGCCGATCGGGATAGCCCAGCCGAAGGTATCGGCCAGGGACCAGATCGAGACGCCGCATCGGCGCGCGGCCCAGGCCAGGTAGAGCAGTCCGGCGGCGATCGCGCCGTGCGAGGTCAGCCCGCCGCGATCCACGCGGATGATCTCCACCAGGCTGCCAAACTCCGCGGGATGGGCGATCACGTAGCCCAGGCGCGCGCCGGCCAGGGCGACCACCACGAAGGTCACGATCGTCTTGTCCAGGACCGCGACGGAGATCCCGAACCGCGGGCCAAGGCGGTAGGCCACGACGATGCCCGCGGCGATCGTGCTGGCCAGCATCACGCCGTACCAGCGGATCGCAAGGGGGCCGATCTGGATGATGACAGGGTCCACGGGCGGTGCCAGTGTAGCACCGCTGCGGGAAGGGCTCAAGGCGCACCGTCCCGAAGAGGAACCCGCGCCGCGAGGGCGCGCCGCGAGGAGGAGTGGGATGCCGGAGGTGCTGCCGCTCGGCGACCCAAGGCTCAGGATCGTCTCCGCCCGCGTCCTTGACCTGACCGACCCGGCGTTTGCGTCGGACGCCCGCCACCTTGTGGAGGCGCTCGACGCCTTTCGTGCGCGGTGGGGCTTCGGCCGGGGCATAGCCGCGCCCCAGATCGGCGTCGCCCGGCGCCTGATTGCCCTCAACCTGGGGCAGGGGCCCTTCATCGTTGTCAACCCCGAGATCACCTGGGCCAGCGCTGAGACGTTCACCATGTGGGACGACTGCATGTGCTTCCCGCACCTGCTCGTGCGCGTCCGGCGCCACGCGTCCATCTCGCTGCGCTACGCCGACGCGCAGGGACGGGTGCGCGAATGGGTCCACCTCGACCAGCCTTCCTCGGAACTGCTGCAGCACGAGATTGACCACCTGAACGGCATCCTGGCCATTGACAGGGCCCTGGATCGCCACTCGATCATCAGCCGCGCGGCGTTTGATGCCTCCCCGGACCTGTTTCGCGCGCAGGTGGATTACAGCATAGAGCGCTGAGGAGGGGGTGGATCATGCCGAACCTGCCGCGCCTTCAGCGGGTGGTGATCCTGTTGTTGGCGGGCGTGCTGGCCGGGAGCCCGCCTGCGCTCTCGGCGACCGACCCGCTCATCCTGGAGGACGTGGTCGCGCGCGGCTTCGATGTCGCCGTCTCGATCACGCCGGCTGACCTGCAACTCGAGATAGTGGGCGCCGACCTGCGTTTCATGAGCCGGGGCACCCTGCGCGGGACCGCCCGGGTCGCCCTGGAGATCACCGCCGAGCAGCCCGTGTCACGGGTTCGAATGGAGCTGTCGTCGGCGCTCGCCGTCCGGGCGGTGCGCTGTGAGGGCGTCAAGGCTACCTTCACGCGGGCGGGAGCGCAACTCGTCCTGACCTTCGACCCGGCTCTGCCTCCCAGGACGCGCCAGAGCGTCACCATCGAGTACGACGGCCAGCCGCTCTACCTCTACAACGAGTTCGTGCTGCTTCACACGAGCGCGCTGTACCCGGTGCTGGTCAGCCCGTTTGGCGATTACTCCGCCAACATGGGTCGGGTAACGATGCAAGCAACCGCCCCGCCCGGGTTCGCCGTCGTGTCCACGGGCCGGCAGGTTTCCTCCGAGGGAAACGTGGTGCGGTGGGACTCCGAGGTCGAGGTGCCGTGGGTCGCGCTGGCCGGCGGCCGACGGCACCGGCGGGTGGAGCGAACGGCCGGCGGTGTTCGCCTGCAGATCTACACGATCCCGGGCGAGGAGCGCAACCTCGACAAGCTGGCCGGATACACCGGCCAGGCCGTTGAGTTCTACGGACGGTTGCTCTACCCGTTCCCATACACAGAACTGAAGGTGGTTTCGCTGATCGTCGTGGGCGGGGGCATAGGGTATCCTGCCATGCTGCTGATTGACGACCGCGCCTTCAAGGGCACGATGCCCGGCGCGCTCAACCGCGACTCGTGGCTGTTTCAGTTGATGGCTCACGAGGCCGCCCACTCCTACGTGCCCGGCCGGACCGTGCCCAAGGGCGTGGGGTTCATCTGGCTGTCGGAGGGGTTCGCCGAGTACCTGGCCCTGATGGCCACCGAGGCGGTCATGGGACCGGAGGCGTTCGCCCGCGAGCTGCAGGAGGAGCGGGATGACTACGCGGTGATCGCTGGCACGCCGGATGATAGGCCCATTGCGGTGTTCACCTTCGCCAACTACGGCCCCCGCGCGTCGCGCCGCGTGATCTACAGCAAGGGGAGCCTGGTGCTCCACATGCTTCGGTTCGTTGTGGGGGACGACGCGTTCCGGCGCACTCTTGCGGCCTTCTTCCAGCGGACCCGCGGCCGGGCCGCGCGCGTGGACGAGTTCCGGGAGGTGGCCGAGGAGGTCTCGGGAGCGAGGCTCGACTGGTTCTTCGACCAGTGGATCTCCCAGGCGGTGCTCCCCGACTACATCGTGGCCTCCGCCTCGACGGCACGGACCGAGGAGGGCGAGTTCCGGACCACGGCGACGATCCGCAACACGGGCACGGGCGTCATGCCGGTGGAGGTGGCCTTCGGCGCCGGCGAAGGCCGCGTGGTGCGCCGCGTCGAGGTGCCGAGCCGCGGCGAGGCGGCGGTCGTGGTCACGACCCCCGCGGCGGTCCGGGAGGTCGAGGTTGATCCAGGTAAGTGGCTGATTCAGTCGAACTACAAGAACGACAGGTTCGAGATACGGTGAAACCAACCCCCGGCGTGGCCGGGTTGAAAGGAGCAGGACATGACCGCTCGCAAGAAGGTTACGCTGCCGTCGCTCATGCGGAAGATGGCCGACGGCGTCCCGATCACGATGATCACCTGCTACGACTACGCGATGGCCGATCTGGTCGAGAAGGCCGGAGTGGACATCGTGCTCGTGGGGGACAGTCTCGGGATGACCATGCTCGGCTACGAGGGTACGCTGCCCGTGACGATGGACGACATGATCCGGCACACCCAGGGCGTGCGGCGGGGTACGCCCAACAGTTGGCTGATCGGGGACATGCCCTACATGTCCTACCAGCCGTCCGTGGAGACCGCGATCCGCAACGCGGGCAGGTTCATGGCCGAGACCGGGTGCGACGCGGTGAAACTGGAGGGCGGCTGCGAGATGGCCGACCGGATTGCCGGAATCACCCGCGCGGGCATCCCTGTCATGGGACATTTGGGCCTCACCCCGCAGAGCGTCTCGGCGCTTGGCGGCTTCAGGGTGCAGGGTAAGGACGCGGCGCACGCAAGGAAGATCGCGGACGACGCCAGGGCGATCGAGGAGGCGGGCGTCTTCAGCATCCTGCTGGAGATGGTACCCGACCGCGTCTGCGCGCTGATCACCGAGCGGTCGAGCGTCCCCATCATCAGTCTCGGCTCCGGACCGCACGCCCACGGGCAACTCCTCATCTTCCACGACATGTTCGGTCTGTACCCGCGCTTCAAGCCCAAGATGGCCAAGGTCTACGGCAACGCCGGCGAGGTCATATTGAACGGGCTCCGGCAGTACGTGGACGAGGTGGTCGGCCGACAGTTCCCGCAGCCGGAGCACTGGTTTGGCATTGACGACGCGCAGATGGACGAACTCAAGCGAAGCCTGGGTGAGTAGCAGGAGGTGGCGGTACACATGACCGAGGATCTGCGGGCGAGACTGCGCATCCCCGAAGCGAACACGGAAGCCATAAACGCTCTGCTGCTCGATCCAGGGTGTCGTGTAGTAGACGCGCTGCTCGACGTGATGCGTCCCTACGGCACGCCGGAGGAGATCAACCGCAAGGCCGAGGCGGCCCGCCAGTTGCCGGCGCTGATCGCGCGGCTTGAGGAAATGCGGTCGCCCTACCTGGACGACCTGCGCTGGCTGGCCGAGCAGCGCGACCGCGGCGCCTTCATAAGCATCCCCGAGTACCGCCGGCGCGTCCTGGGCCCGGGCGCGGAGGGCCGGGTCTTCGCCGAGGACCTGGCCGTCACCCTGGAGATAAGCGCGCTCCAGTACTTCCCCTGGCTAGTAAGCGAGGCCCGGGCCGCCATCGCCGAGGGCGATCTCATGCCCGGGCGCTTCATACGCGTGCGCCGAATGAAGGAGTCGGAATCCGACGCCGGCGACATGCTGGCCATAGCGGCGGCCATGCAGATCATGGGTGCCAGCTACGTGGAGACGCTCGACACCAGGGGCACCGACGGGTCCAACGTGCACCTGGGCGGACCCGAGACCATCACCGGCTACTTCGGGGGCATCGGCCAGCCCAACGCCCACGCCCTCCGGTGGGTGGACGAACTCCTCTACTACTACACCAACTACGGCACCCCCCAGGTGCTCAACATCAACCCGGGCACCGTGCTGTTGGGCTACCTGCTGCACCGGCTGGGGGTGAACATCGAGTTCAAGATCTCGGTGTTCATGGGCAACGACAACCCCTACGCGGTCCTCTGGACGCTGATCGGCGCCAAGCTGTTCGCGCGTCCCGACGGAAGCAGCCCCCTGATCGGCTTCAACTTCAGCAACTCGGTGAACAACGAGACGATCGAACTGTGCTCCCAGGTGCGCCGCGCGCTCGGCTTCGAGAGCGTGGTGCGGTTCGAGCACCACATCACCGAGACCTGGAAGAGCATCGTGCGCCAGCCCTACAACCGCAGGCGAGAGCTGGTCGAGATCGCCGGGCGCGTGGCCAACATCTCAGCCAAGCACGAGGGCGGCGACCCGGAGGTGGAGCAGACCCGCGAGCACCCTTCCGACGTCCTGGACTACTTCAGGGAGAAGGCCGAGGTTGAATCAAGCGGCCAGATGGCGCTGCTCGAGCGCAACTACCTGGACAAGCACGCGGCGCTCAACCACACGGCGCGCGCGCTGACCGAGGCAGGGCTCGCGTTCGTGGCGGCCCGCAACCTGCACGCGGGTCAGCGCGTGGGTCGCCAGCCCGGCGGGTAGAGCCTCAAGAGGTAGGCCTTCTCCTGATCCGTGAGCGGGAAGAACCTC
>JBBIOM010000062.1:0-6550 GCA_037443365.1 Armatimonadota bacterium | reverse complement strand
ATCAGTAGTTCCCGCAGATTGTCCTGCACATCGGCGTCGAGTAGCTGATATGGGCGGACTTCAAGGGAACGAGGCGAGCCCGACCACGCGTCCCTGCCGGTTCAGCACCGGGCCGCCGCTGTTGCCCGGCAGCATCGTGGCGTCGGTCTGGAGCCACCCGGCCCGCACCGCGCCCACGATGCCGCGTGTCACGCTCACCTCCTCGATGCCGACGCCGCCGGGGTATCCCATCACCAGGATCACCACCACGGCCGGCTTGGCCGCCGCCCCTCGGTATCGCCGCTAGGTAAGCCCCAGTATCTTGACCAGCACGCGCTTGCGGCGTCCGCCGTCGAACTCGGCGTAGAAGACCTCCTGCCACGGCCCCAGGTCCAGGTCCCCACCCGTGATCGGAACGATCACCTGGTGGTGCAGTAGGAGGCTCTTGAGGTGGGCATCGGCGTTGTCCTCGCCGGTCCTGTGGTGGATGTAGCCCGAACGGAACGGGGCAATCTGGTCGAGCAGACCCATCATGTCCTGCATGATCCCGGTCTCGTAGTCGTTCACGTAGACCCCGGCGGTGATGTGCATCGCGCTGACCAGGGCGAACCCGTCGCGCACGCCGCTGTCCCTGACGGCCTTGCGCAGCCGCTCGGTCAGGCGCACGATCGCCCGGCGCTCCCTTGTGTGCAGCCACAGGTAGAGCGTGTGGCTGCATAGCGAAGCGCCCTCGTGCTGCGCGGTCTCCTCCTGCTTGAGACTCTCGCGCAGGGATGCGTCCAGTTCGACGGCGCGTCCGTCGCTGGTGATGCGCTGGGCCATGGCACACCCGCCCCCCCCAGATGATCTCGGTCAACACTTCGGCGGATGCGCCCTGCCGTACCTGCCCGCCCGCGGCGAATCATTCCCCAAGCCCAACACGCGAGTATATAATCCTATCCGACGGCTGTCCGTGGCCGGTGGTGGGCGGCACAGCACTGGTGCTACGAATAGGGTGGAGGTGGTCGAGATGAACGGCAGTCGTGTCCCGTTCGCGCTGGCGCTTGCGCTGGTGCTTCTCTGCGTCGGCGTCGCGACCTCAGCCCCGGCGAGGCAGGAGATCGTCATCGGCAATGAGGCCGACGTCACTGTCTTCGACCCGATCCGCATCCAGGAAGCCCCCACGAGCTTCGTGGCCGACATGGTCTACGACCCGCTCGTGCGAAGATCGCTTGACGGCAAGATCGTCCCGGCGCTCGCCGAGAGCTGGAAGACATCCCCCGACCGCCGGACGTGGACCTTCAACCTGCGCAAGGGCGTCAAGTTCCACGACGACTCGGAGTTCGACGCCTCGGTGGTGGAGTGGCACTTCCGCCGGGCGCTCGACCCCAAGGAGGGCAGCGCCTTCCGGCGGCAGTTCATGGTGATCGAGAGCATCAAGGTGCTCGACCGGCACACGATCGCCTTCACCCTGACCGAGCCCAACGTCGCGTTCCTGGAGTTCGTCCTGCTCACGAACGGCGGGTTCATCCCGAGCAGGAAGGCCTACGAGACGCTCGGCGAGGAGTTCGCGTACCGGCCCATCGGCACAGGGCCGTTCCGTTGGGCGCAGTGGGTTCAGGGCCAGCGCGTGGTCCTGGAGCGAAACCCCGCCTACTGGGGGCCGGCGCCCAAGCCCGACCGGATCATCATCCGCCCGATCACCGACGTCAACACCGGAATCATCGAGCTCGAGACCGGCGGCCTGCATTACATCATGCGCGGCAGTCGGGAGGACCTCGACCGCCTGTCCAAGGACAAGAGGTTCGTCGTCCACCGCGTGCCCACGTACCGCGTGCGCTTCATCTCGATGAACACGATACGGCCGCCGTTCGACGACATCCGCGTGCGCAAGGCGGTCAACCACGCGCTCAACGTGCCCGAGATCATGAACGCCCTGACAAGCGGCATGGCGATCCCGGTGGATTCCATCCTTCCGGTGGAGAGCCGGTTCCACCCTGCCCGCGGGTCCTACACCACGTACGAGACCTCCCCCCAGAAGGCGCGTGCGCTGCTCGCGGAATCCGGATGGCGTCCGGGCCCGGGGGGCATCATGCACAGGGGTGATCAGCCGCTGCGGTTCGTCATGCACTCGCCCAACGGCCGCTACTACATGGACAAGGAGATCTCCGAGGTCATCTGCAACCGCCTGCGCAACGTGGGCATAGAGTGCCGCGTCAAGGTGATGGAGTGGGCGGCGTTCCTGGCCGAGGTGCGCGCCGGCAAGTACGATGCCTCGTTCCTGGGATGGAACCAATCGAGCGGCGAGCCCTCGCTGTTCTTCGATCCCCTCGTCGCAACCGGCGGACGGGGCAACTACGGCGGCTTCAGCGACACGGCGCTGGACGCCGTGCTCAGGGAGGGGCTGATAGCGTTCTCAGAGGGCCGGCGCAAGCTGCTCTACGCCAGGGCCACCGACATCGTGAACAAGAACGCCTGGTACGTGCCGCTGAACAACGAGTTCAAGGTCGCGGTCACGACCTCGCGCCTGGAGGGATACGTCCACAGCGCGGCGCGCAACGACTTCACGACGATGTTCCTCAAGTGACCTTAGGTGGGGGCTTAGCGGCGGGGCGGATGCGGCTCGCCTGAGATGTGGCGGTACATAGTCCGGAAGTTCCTGGCCGCGATCCCGGTCCTGCTGGGCGCGGCGCTGCTGGCGTTTCTCATTCTGCACCTGAGCCCAGGGGATCCGGCCCGGCTGGTCGCCGGGGAGGGTGCGTACGAGGAAGACGTCCAGATAATCCGCAAGAAACTGGGGCTGGACCAGCCGTTCCTCGTTCAGTACCTCAGGTTCGTCGGCAGCAGCCTGCGCGGGGAGTTCGGGCGATCGCTCCGCACGGGCAGGCTGGTGCGGGATGAGGTCGCGGCCAGGTTTCCATACACGTTCGAGCTGGCGGTCGCCAGCCTGATCCTGTCCATCGGCATCGGGGTGGTCGCGGGCATCGCCGCGGCGATCCGCCCGAACACCGTGTACGACTATGGGGCCACGCTCGTGGCCCTGGCCGGCATCTCAACGCCGGTCTTCTGGCTCGGGCTGCTGCTCATGCTCCTGTTCTCGTACTACCTGGGCTGGCTGCCGGCCTCGGGCCGGGGCGGCCCGCTCTGGACGCTGGCCGGATGGCAGTCCATCCTGATGCCTGCCATCGCGCTGGGTACGCCGTCGGCGGCGATCATCGCGCGCCTTACGCGCAGCAGCCTGCTGGAGGTGCTGCGGCAGGACTACGTGCGGACCGCCCGGAGCAAGGGGCTGATCGAGCGCGCGGTGGTCGGGCATCACGCGCTGCGCAACGCGCTGATCCCCGTAATCACCGTCGTCGGGCTGCGGCTGGGGGCGCTGCTTGGAGGCGCCGTCATCACCGAGCAGGTCTTCGCCTGGCCGGGGATCGGCACCCTCATCGTCACGGCCATCGGCACGCGCGACTACCCGATGGTCCAGGGCACGATGCTGATAGCCGCGCTGGTCTTCGTCGTCGTCAACCTCTGCGTGGATCTCGTCTACGCGATGGTGGATCCGCGAATCCGCTATGAGTAACGCCGCGCGCCCCCTCGCACCGGCAGCCCGCCTCCCCGCGGAACGGCAGGCGGGCGCGGCGTTCCTGCGGCGCCTGTTCCGCCGGCGCCTGGTCATCCTCGGCGCGGTGCTGGTGGTGGGGTTCCTGCTGGTGAGCCTGGCGGCGCCGCTGCTGGCCCCGCAGGGCTACGACGAGCAGGACCTGACGCGGCGGCTGCACCCGCCGTCATCACAGCACCCACTCGGCACCGACATGCTGGGCCGCGACCTGCTGGCGCGCATCGTGTGGGGGGCCAGGATCTCGCTCATGGTGGGCTTCCTGGCGATGAGTCTGGGGTTCTTCTTCGGCTCGCTGCTGGGCCTCTTCTCCGGCATGTACGGCGGCGTCGTGGATCGGGCCGTCATGGGATTCATGGACATCCTCCTGGCCTTCCCCGGAATCCTGCTGGCCCTGGCGGTGGTGGCGGCACTCGGGCCCGGCCTCTACCAGGTGATGGTGGCCGTGGGCGTCAACCAGATCCCGGCGTTTGCGCGGCTGGTGCGGGGGTCCGTGCTGTCGGTGCGCAAGCACGAGTACGTCGAGGCCGCGCGCGCGGTCGGAGCGTCCGACCCGCGCATCATGCTGCGGCACATCGCGCCGCAGGTCATCGCGCCGGTCATTGTGCTGGCCTCGCTCGATGTGGGGACCGCGATCCTGGCCTCGGCCGGCCTTTCGTTCCTGGGGCTGGGCGCCCAGCCGCCGCTGCCGGACTGGGGCGGCATGATCAACCAGGGGCGCGCCTTCCTACGCAGCGCCTGGTGGGTGGGCGTGTTCCCCGGCCTGGCCATCATGCTGACCGTGCTGGGATTCAACCTGGTGGGAGACGGGCTGCGCGACGCCCTCGACCCGCGCCTGCGGCAGGCGTAGGCGCCGGGTCCCTACTTTGCGCCCTTGATACGCTCGGCCAGCCAGTCGCGCAGCTCGCTGACCTCAAAGTCGGGGTTCTTCTCCTTCAGGTCCTTCAACGTCGCGGACGGCGGGGTGTCGGATGGCAGCCCAAACCTCGCCAGGATCTCGGCCTGCGGCACGTTGTAGGCCCTGGAAACCTCCTGGAGCGTCATCGAACCGCGGATGGTGCTCACGTCGCGGGGGTCGGCCTGGGTCCGCTCGCCGCCCTTGGTGAATCTCTTCTCGGTGCTCCAATACCCGGTGCTCTGCGCAGCGTAGATCACGCCCAGGAAGACCGCGACCGTCAGTATCCCGTACAGGAAAGGATTGACCTTCATTGTCCCGCTCCTTCTCACTTCGACCCGGCAATGCCTGGCGCGGGCTGCGCGTGCCGCGTCCAAGGCCAGCGAAGACGCAGCTCGAGCGCGCCGTACCGCGGACAGGCTTCGATGCACTTCAAGCAGCCGTTGCACTCGACGGCCACAATCTGCGACGCGGTGGCGACCGGCAGATCAACCGGGCACTTGACCTCGCAGATGTTGCAGCCCTTGCAGAACTGACCCGCCCGCTCGATCCTGACCGGGCTGAGCTTGCCGAACAGCCCGATCGCCGGTGAGAGCGGGCAAAGGTAGCGGCACCAGGGCCGCTCGACGAAGAACGACAGCACCACGACCGCGATCAGGATCGCTGTGGCCGGCCAGATGGGGCCTTCGAGGATGCCAATGAGCGCGGCATAGGGGTCGTAGTCGCGGAAGACCATCCTGCCCAACGCGATGGTGTAGTAGAGAATGACGGCAAGGACACCGTACTTGAGCCACCGCAGATGGCGATCGAGAAAGGAGAGGAAGGGCGCCCGGCGGGTGCGCATCGTCCTGGCCATTCTTCCCAGGGGCGCGACCTTGCGCTGAACGAAGCGGCCAAGCCCCATGATCCACTCCTGGAGCGCGCCAAACGGGCACACCCACCCGCAGAACGAGGATCGAAGGAGCACTGCGCCGACCAGGACCGCCACAAGGACCACAAGGTTCGACATGCGCGCTTGGCCGATGAACTTCAGCGTGCCGCCCTGGGTCAGGGCCGACTCAACCGTCCGGTACAGCGTCTCGATGCCGCCAAACGGGCAGTAGGCCTCGGGTGACGGTACGCGACCGGTTGCCCCCTCCACCACCCGGCTGTGGAGGATGGCCAGCCGTGCGATAACGGCGAAGAACCCGAGTTGCACCAGGAGCCTCAGGTTCTGCACGCTGAAAAGGGCAGCCCATCCTTTGGGCTTGCGCTTGATCGCTTCCACCCGCGTCCTCCTCAGCCGCCTAACTGCACTGGCGCTCAAGCGCCTGGAGACGGCGCTTCGATCCTTCGCGCATGTCGGTGAAGACGGCGACGATGTCGGACTCCGTGACAGCCCGGAGCAGTCGCTCGTACATGCTGACAAGACCGGCCTCGGTCTGCTTTGCCGCGGTGCATGAGTCCGCCACGGACGCAGGCGCCGGGACCCTGCCCGCGAAGGGATCCGCCGGTAGGGGAACGCCGTACTTGGGGAAGAGCGCCTTCAGTTCCTCGCCGCGATCGGACTTCGCCCAGTTTGAGAACGGACGGACGTCTTTGTGCTTGCTCGCGATCGCCTTGTACAGCGCCGCCGCCTTGAAATTGGCGGTTGCGGCTTCAATGATGGCCTGACGGGACGCCGGGCTGATTGCCGCCGCGGCTGCCGAGGCAGCCGTGGCCCCGGCTATCAGGAGCATCGCGCATGCGATAATGCCGGCTGTCACCTTCACCCTGACGGAAGAGCGCATCATGAATCCTCCTTTCAACGGGTCCTACACGGGCCTCACCGGTCTCCTCGCGGGGCCCCCCGCGAACCGGCGCTCGCAATCAGGGTAGAGTTGGCCTGTGGGGGCCGTGTGAGGATCGTGTGAAGCCGGCGTGAAGAAGCGCTAGACCGCCTCCTCGAGCATCTTCAAGAAAGCCTCGACCACGCGCGGATCGAAGTGCTTCCCCGCCTGCTCACGGATGTACGCGAGCGCCTGCTCGTCATCCCATGCCTTCCGGTAGGACCGGTCGGAGCGCAGCGCATCCCAGACATCCACCACGGCGAAGATCCGCGCCGCGAG
>JBBIOM010000061.1:0-6587 GCA_037443365.1 Armatimonadota bacterium | reverse complement strand
TGAAGGGCCGGGGGTGGATACCGGCACGACGTCCTCCGGCACCGTCGGTCCGGAGGGGACACCCCCGACCCGAACCTTCGTCGCATAGTTCAGCCCTCCGCGGGTTCGAATCCTCTCGGCAAGGGGGCAGGGCAGCGCCCGTCCACGGACTTCAGTGCCGATCGGGCCATCTGGTTCAATGCGGGTGAAGTTTCCTGCCCTTCCAGGAGGAACTTCAGCGGTTGCCGTCGAAACCCCCCGCCACTTCGGGCACCCATCTCAAACGCCCCTTTCGCCGCCCCCCACCGCACCTGCCCGGTCGGAAGCAAGGGAGGAGACTCAGATGCGCAAGATCGCAGTCCTTGCCTGCGTGGTCTCACTGGCCATGGCGATCACCGTCAGCGTGCAGCCCGTTGCGCTGCTTACAGCCGGGCACGGCGACGGCGAGCTGCTGAATGGCGGCGGCTGGGCCGGGCACGGCGACGGCGAGCTGCTGAACGGCGGCGGCTGGGCCGGGCACGGCGACGGCGAGCTGCTGAACGGCGGCGGCTGGGCCGGGCACGGCGACGGCGAGCTGCTCGGCGCAGTATAGCCCAGCCACAACGGAGGCAAGAACGTGACGCTTGGTGAGAAGGTCCGCCAGGTTCGCAAGAGCCGTGGCCTGACCCAGCGCCGGCTGGCAGCCGGGGACCTGTCCGAGAGCTTCATCAGCATGCTCGAGCACGACAAGGTCCGGCCGTCGCTGGAGACGCTGCGTGTGCTCGCCGGAAGGCTGGGTGTGCCGCTGGCCGATCTGCTCGACGCCGATCCGCCCCCACGCAGGAAGGTAGCGCTGAAGATCGATTCCGGAACATCGCTGCTACGGCAGCACCGCTTCACCGAAGCGCTGGAGGCCTTCCAGGAGGCGGAGCGGGCATCCGCCCCGGATCCCGGTCTGGAGGCCGCTTTCCGCATCGAGATGGGGTTGGGCCAGGCCCTCACGGGATTGAGGCAGTTCGACCTGGCCGAGCGCCATCTGGAGCGCGGACGCGCTATCGCAGGCGCACTCGGGCGGCCGGATCTCGTCGCGCGCGTGGCGAGCGCCACAGGGTTCCTCTCCCTCCGGCAGCGCGACTACCCGGCCGCCCGAGACGCGTTCTCCCGGGCTCTCGGCGCGATTCGCTCTGTCTCGCCGATAGACACCGAGTTCGAGGGCAGGCAGCTGGCCAACCTGGGCCGGACCTACTCGGAACTCGGGCTCCCTGCGCAGGCACTCGACTGCTACCAGGCGGCCCTCGAGCGGCTCGAGCCACTGGGTGATCTGGGCGCGCTGGGCCTGCTGCACTTCAACCTTGGCGTCGCCTACGAGCGCCAGCAGGCCTTTGAGATGGCGCGTGACCACCTGGCGCGCGCGGCTTCGTTGTTCGAGGCGCAGGAGAACCTCCATCTGCTGGGTGTGGTCAAGCGCAGTCTGGGCATCCTGCTGGTCAACCGCGGCCGTCTCGGCGAGGGCGCGGACGCGCTGCAGCACAGCCTCAACCTGGCGGCGCACCTGGCCGATGACACCGGGCGGGCGCAGACTCTCACCGAGCTTGCCCGAGTGGCGATGCTGCGAGGGGATCTCCCGGCGGCGCGCGGGCAGGCTGAAGAGGCGATCCGCCTGTCGGTGAAGCTTCAGGACCCGTCCGAGGCGGCACGCGCCGAGGCCGTGATGGCGGCGATCTGCCACAGGGAGGGTCGCCTCGACGAAGCCGCGCACAGGTATGCCTTTGCGCTGGAGCAGTTCGAGCGTCTCCAGGCAGCGGGAGAGATCGCCAGGGTCAGCCGTGACTACGCCTTCCTCGCGCTTGAACGCGGAGAGGAAGGACAGGCGGCCCGGCTCTTTGCCCGCGCGTTCCGCGCTCAGGAGGCCGCGCTCGCCACCAGCTAGACCGCCCGCACGGGCTGGCTCCGGAGGCCGGCGCGATGCCCGAACCGGAAGACGCCACAGGTCCACCGCGCGGCAGGCGAGTGGACCTCGTCTTTGAGGGCGGCGGCGTCAAGGGTATCGGGTTGATCGGTGCCCTCTCGGTGCTCGAGGAGCGCGGCTTCCAGCCCCAGAACATGGCCGGCGCCTCTGCCGGAGCCCTGGTGGCGGTCCTGCACGCCGCCGGGTACTCGGCTTCGCAGCTGCGTGCCATCATGCTGGAGGTCGGCTTCAGCAGCTTCCTGGATAGGGCCTGGGAGGACCGCATCCCCTTCGTCGGGGCGCCGATCAGCATCCTTCTGGATCAAGGGATCTACGAGGGCGACGCGCTTCTCGCGTTCGTGCGCCGCCTGCTCGAAGCGAAGGGGGTGCACACCTTCGCCGACCTCGTCCATCCGGAGTTCGCGGATCAACCCCTCTACCGGCATCGGGCGCAGGTGATCGCCTCCGACCTCACCGAACGGCGGCTGCTGGTTCTTCCACGCGATGCGGCACGGCTCGGCGTGTGTCCGGACGACCTCGATGTGGCGCTGGCGGTTCGAATGAGCGTGAGCCTCCCGGTGTTCTTCGAGCCGGTGCGGTTCACCAACCCGCAGACAGGGCGCGAGCACCTCATCGTGGACGGCGGGATACTCTCCAACTTCCCTGTCTGGCTGTTCGACACCGAGGGCCAGCCGCCGTGGCCCACCTTCGGGCTGCTGCTTGTTGAACCCGAGCCGAGGACTCCGATATCCGAGCGCCTGCCTAGATCCCGGGCGGGCCGCAGCGCCACAGAACGAACAGTGCACTACCTCAAGGGCCTCGTCGCGACCATGCTGGAGGCGCATGACCGCCTCTACATCGAGTGCGCCGACTTCGCGCGGACGATACCGATACCCACGCTGGGAATCGCAGGCACGGAGTTCGGCCTGACGCGCCGTCAGGCCCTGGCCCTGTACGAGTCCGGGCGCGCCGCGACGGAGCAGTTCCTGGCTTCCTGGGACTTCGCGGGGTACATAACCGAATTCCGGCAGGGCAGGAGGCGCTCACGCCGCGGCGAGGTCGCCAGCCGGATCCGACGGGCGGGCGCCCGGAGGCGCCGGGAGGCGTCGTGATGCCGCGGATCGTGCCCGTCGCCTGGATGCCCGCCTGCCGCATGGCCCGTATCATCGCCCACTGGACCGGCGGCACGCACCACGCGGGCCCCGCCGACCGCGAGCACTACCACGTGCTGATCGAGTCCGACGGCCGCCTGGTGAGGGGCGACCACGCCATATCGGACAACGTGAGCACGTCTGGCGACGACTATGCCCGGCACTGCCGGAAGGCGAACGCCGGGAGCATAGGCATCGCCGCCTGCGGCATGGCGGGCGCCATGCAGGCGCCTTTCCGCGCGGGGCGCTACCCGATGACCGCCGTCCAGTACGAGGCGATGGCGATGGTGGCGGCCGATCTGTGCGAACGTTATCACATACCGCCCGCGCCGGAGACCGTTTTGGGACACGGTGAGGTCGAGTCTGCGCTCGGCGTGCCCCAGGGAGGCAAGTGGGATCCCATGGTGCTGCCCTGGGATCCGCGCAGGCCCATGGTCGAAGTGGGGAGGGCCTTTCGCGCCAGGGTTGAGGCCATGCTCGGTGGAGCCGCGCCCAGCGAGCAGCTGCGTCCGGTACGCGTGATCGTGGATGATTGCGTGGTGTCGGATGAAGGGTTGTTCAAGGGTGACGCTTCGTGGTGCCCGCTGCGGCCGCTGGCCGACCTGCTCGGCTGGGCGGTTGTGCGGATCGACGGCCGGACCGCCACCCTGCGCACCAAGATCGGGAACCACGACCTGCCTGCAATCGTGCGGGGCGATCGCGGCTACGTGAAGATCTCGGAGCTGTGCGCCAGGATGGGATGGCAGGCGCCCGGTTGGGACGCAGCGACACGCACGGTTCGCGTGCGCTCAGCCGAGGAGGGGAGGGGTAAGCGGTGAGCGATCAGGAACAGCAGGAGGTGGTTGTCGCTCTGGCGCAAAGCATGGTGGGCGAGCTCGCGCCCCAGGAGCTGCCCGGCTTCGCCGCCTATCAGGGGGCGTTCTTCGGCAAGGGCGGGGCGGCCGCTGGGGTCGCGGGGCTCACCCCGGTGGCCCTGGCCGTAGCCAGCGAGGTTGTGGCCTTCATCATTGATGAGATCAGGAAGACGCTCAGGCAGGAAGCGGCAGGTGCGATCAGGACGTTCATCAAGCGGTTGCTGGCGAGACTGCTGTCCGCGGGCCGATCCGGTGAGCGCGCTCCGCAGGTGGACTCGGAGGAAGAGCGACCCGAGGCGGTCGCGCCCCCCGAGATCAGCCCGGGCCAACTGGCGCAGGCGTATCTGCTGGCAATCGACACCGCCTGTCGGTTCAATCTGTCCCGCACCGAGGCGGCCCGGCTCGCCGATACCGCCGTTCGGCATCTGGTTGCGGGCGGTGCATAGCCCAAACCCGGCTACGCGCGCAAGCGCGCAGCCAGGCGTGCGACCGCCTCCTTTCGGCGTTGGGCCTGCGCGTGACTGCCTGCGCGGGCGAGCGCCTCGGCCAGTCCCTCCAGCGCCCGGACCGCCAGGTCCGCATGCCGGGCCGATCTGCGCGCACTCCGAAGCGCACGGCTGAAGGCCTCGGTTGCCCCGGGGAGTTCGCCTGCACGGAGCGCGAGCAGGCCCTCGGCCAGATCCCTGCGGATCGCAACGCGCGGGTCTGGCAGGACGGACTGCTCAGGAACCCGCCTCAACGCTCCTGCCGCCCGCTCGCGGTCCCCTGCCTCGATCTCGACCTCGGCCAGCATGAGACATGCATCGGCCATGCGGCGGCGCCACTGGTGGGCCGCGGCTATCTCGATGCCCATCTCGATCGCGCGGCGCGCCGCATCCACCCTGCCGGTCTTCCAGGCCTCGTGCGCCCACGACATCAGGCCTTCCAAGGCGGCCAGGTGCATGTCGGCACGATCGCCGGCCATGCTGGAGAGCGCCATCTGCAACCGTCGGCCCAGGTAGCGCAGGGTGTCCACGGACGGGTCGGCGTGCCCGCTCTCCATCTGGCTGATGAAGCTCTTGGTGTAGACCCCTCCGGCGAGCTGTGTCTGGGTCAACCCGGCCTCACGCCTGCGATTGCGGATCCGCACGCCCACCGGGATGTCCTCGGGTGAGATGTTGCGCCGCGACGGATGGCGTCCCATGTCAATGCCCCCTGCGCTGGTGGGGGTGCCGACCCCACGCTGTCCGCGCCCCTCCAGATTACCCGCCTTTTCGGCGCGCGGCTACACCGTCTGTGGCGCGCCTTGACATGCCGTTGCCCTCTGCTATACCGTGGCCCGCAGTGAGGGTGGAGCCGTGGGGCTGATCGTGCAGAAGTACGGGGGCAGTTCGGTCGCCACCACCGAGCGCCTGCGCCTTGTTGCCTCCCGTGTGGCCGCGACGCGCCGGGGAGGCTCGCACGTGGTGGTCGTCGTGTCCGCGCCGGGGAGGATGACCGACGACCTGATCGCCCGCGCCCGCGAGATCTCCCCCCGTCCGCCGGCGCGCGAACTCGACATGCTGATGGCCGTGGGCGAGCAGATATCCATCGCCCTGTTGAGCATGGCGGTTCAAGAGCTCGGGGAGCAGGCGATCTCCCTGACAGGCGCCCAGGTGCGCATCGTCACCGACAGCGTGCACACCAAGGCCCGGATCCTGGACGTTGACAGGCGGCGCATCGACGCCGAACTCGCGGCGGGCCGCATCGTCGTTGTCGCCGGATTCCAGGGGGTCACCCCCGACGAGGAGATCACAACCCTTGGGCGCGGCGGATCCGACGTCACCGCGGTCGCGCTGGCTTCGGCCCTGGGCGCGGACCAGTGCGAGATCTACACCGACGTGCCGGGTGTCTTTACAGCCGATCCCAGGATAGAACCCAACGCGCGGCAGCTGGCCCGTCTCTCGTACGACGAGATGCTCGAGATGGCCTCCACCGGCGCCGTCGTCCTGCAGGCCAGATCGGTGGAGTATGCCAAGGCCTACGGTGTGCGGCTGCACGTGCGCTCCACATGGAGCGACGCGCCCGGCACCATCGTTGAGGAGGCATCCGACGTGGAACGCGTTCGCACGGTAACCGGAGTGACCCACGACGTTGACGTCGCGCGCATCACGGTCGCCGACGTTCCCGATGTCCCGGGCGCCGCCTGGCGTCTCTTCTCGGCGCTGGCCGATCGGCACGTCAACGTGGACATGATCGTGCGGGCGGCAAGCCGCGAGGGCAGGGCAGACATCTCGTTCACCGTGACCGGGGCCGACGCACCGGTCGCCGAGGAGACCGCGAGGGCGGTGGCGCTGGAGATCGGCTGCGGGAAGGTGGAGGCCGTCGGGGGTGTGGCCAAGGTCTCCGTCGTTGGGGCCGGCATGGCGAGCAACCCGGGCGTGGCAGCCAAGGTGTTCGGAGCGCTGGCCGCGGAGGGCATCAACGTCCAGATGATCAGCACATCGGAGATCAAGATATCCTGCGTGGTCTTTGCAGAGGAGATCGAGCGCGCCGTGCGCGCGCTGCACTCCGCCTTCGACCTGGAGGCAGCGCGTCCCTAGGCGTCCTCCTCGTAGCGCTCCCGCAGGCCCTGAATCACTGACGGGTCCGCCAGCGTGGTTGTATCGCCCAGGACGCGGCCCTCGGCTATGTCGCGCAGCAGCCGGCGCATGATCT
>JBBIOM010000060.1:0-6587 GCA_037443365.1 Armatimonadota bacterium | reverse complement strand
GGCGTGACCTGGAACGTCTACGACCGCCTGCTCACCTACGGCAAGAAGACGCTGCCCGACGGCACCGCCTCGTACGACTACACCAAGCTCGAGCCCGAGCTTGCTACCCGCTGGTGGCTCTCGGCGGACGGCATGTCCGTGACGTTCCACCTGCGCAGGGACGCCAAGTTCCACGACGGGACGCCTGTCACAGCCCACGACGTGAAGTGGTCGTTCGACCGCGCGGTCACGGTCGGCGGTTTCCCCACCTTCCAGATGAACGCGGGCAGTCTGGAGAAACCTGAGCAGTTCGTGGTCCTGAGCGACCACACCTTCCGCATCAACTTCCTCCGGAAGGACAAGCTCACGCTTCCCAACCTGGCCGTGCCCGTGCCGGTCATCATCAACTCGGCCCTGGCCAAGCGCCACGCCACACCCACCGACCCATGGGCGATGGGATGGCTGCGGAACAACGCCGCCGGCGGTGGCGCCTACAGGGTGGAGTCGTGGCGGCCGGGCCAGGAGATTGCCTACGTCCGGAACGATGAGTGGAAGTCCGGGCCGCTGCCCAAGATCCGTCGCGTGGTGGTGCGCGAGGTGCCATCGGCCGGTAGCCGGCGTGCCCTGATCGAGAGGGCCGATGCCGACATCGTGGTGGACCTGCCCGCGCGCGACTTCGTCGAGCTCTCCAAGGCAGGAAACCTGCGGGTCATCGGCACGCCCGTGGAGAACGCGATGATGTACGTCGGGCTGAATGCCAAGCACCCGCCCTTCAGCGACGTGCGCGTGCGCCAGGCCGTGGCCTACGCGCTCCCTCGCAAGAGGATCGTTGAGGCGGCGACCTACGGCCGATCTCAGCCCCTGGTAACCCCTGTGGCGAGCAACACCTTCGGGTACGACCCCAAGATGTCACCCTACACGGTGCAGAACCTATCGAAGGCCAAGGCCCTGATGGCGCAATCGGGCTTTCCCAACGGCTTCGACACAACGCTTTCCTTCAATGCGGGCTTCGCGGCGACGAATGAGCCGATGGCGATCCTGCTCCAGGAGGCCCTGCGGCTGATCGGCATCAACGCCACGATCAACAAGATCCCTGGTGCCGTCTGGCGGGGCGCGCTGCTGCGCAAGGATCTGCCAATCATCCTCAACGTCTTCAGTGGCTGGCTCAACTATCCCGAGTACTTCTACCTGTGGGTGCTGGGCGGCGAGAACTCGGCCTTCAACACGAGCTCGTACCAGAGTCCCGAGATGGATCGTCTCATCAACGCGGCCCGCTTCGAGACAGACCAGAAGAAGTACGCGGAACTGGTGCGTGAGTCCATCAAGCTTGCGCTGCACGACGTGCCGATACTCCCGCTCTTCCAACCGTCCATGGACATCGTCATGCAGAAGAACATCTCGGGCTACGTCTACTGGTTCCACCGCCAGATAGACTTCCGGTCGCTGGCGAAGAACTAGAGTCGCGTGAACTGTAATGAAAGGAACCGGAACTAGCCGATGAGCAACCCGGCCCTCAAGATGATCCGCAGGCGGCTGGCCACCGCACTGCCGGGCGTGGTGGGGGTGATCGTCGTCACCTTCCTGCTGAACCGCGCCCTGCCAGGGGATCCTGCGGCGTACTTCGCAGGACCTGCCGCCACCCCGCAGGCGATCGAGGAGGTCCGCAGTAGGCTCGGGCTCGATCGCAGCCTGCCCGAGCAGTTCGCGCTCTACCTGCGGGACCTGGCAAGGGGCGACCTGGGCTACTCCATCACGACCGGCCAGCCGGTCGCCTCGGACCTGCGTGCCCGCTTGCCAGCGTCGATCGAGCTGGCCACGTGCGGCTTGTTGCTCGCGCTTGCTGTAGCGCTCCCCCTGGGTGTGCTGGCCGCCACGCGCCCGGGATCGGGAGTCGACCACGTGACGCGGCTGCTGGCCACGATGGGCAACTCCCTTCCGGTGTTCTTCACAGGGCTCGTGCTCGTCTATCTCTTCTACTACCTGCTGGGGTGGGCGCCGCCACCTCTTGGCCGGCTCGAGGTCTTCAGGGCGCCGCCCCCGCAGGTCACAGGCTCCTTTCTGATCGACAGCCTGCTGGCGCGCGATCCGGGGCTGTTCGCGGCCGCGGCCAGGCAGATCGTGCTTCCGACGGTTACGCTCGGCCTTGCGGCGCTGGCCCCTATCACGCGGATGACGCGGGCCTCGATGCTAGGTGTGCTGGCAAGCGACTACGTGCGCACGGCAAGGGCCAACGGCCTTGCGCCGCGCACGGTGCTCTATGTCTACGCGCTCCGCAACGCGATGCTGCCCGTGGTCACCACCCTGGGTCTCGTGTTCTCCTTCCTCCTCGGCGTGAGCGTGGTGGTGGAGAAGATCTACGCCTGGCCCGGCATAGGGGCGTATGCCTTGGAGGCGGTCATTGCATCCGACTACGCCCCTGTGCAGGGATTTGTCCTCACCATGGCCCTGGTGTACGTGGCCCTCAACCTGCTGATCGATCTGGTCTATGGCCTGATCGATCCCCGGATTCAGATCGAGTCATGAGCGCGTCCGTCATCGCTCAGATCAGGCATGGCAGGCAGGCCATCTCCCAGAACCCGCTGACCCTCGCCGCCTTCTTGCTGCTCGGGGGGCTGGTTGTCCTGGCGCTCTTCGGCGAGTGGATGGTCCCACATGACCCAATGGCCACGGGCGTCGGCCCGCGCCTGGCCCCGCCGTCGCAGGCGCACTGGTTCGGTACCGACCACCTTGGCCGGGACATCCTCAGCCGGGTGATGGTGGCCACGCGCCTGGACCTGCTGATCGCGCTCTCTGCCGTCACCCTCTCGTTCGCCGCCGGGAGCGCGGCCGGAGCCGCCGCCGGCTTCTACGGCGGATGGGTCGAGAAGATCGTCACCCGTGTGGTGGACACGATCATGGCCTTTCCGCTCTTCGTGCTGGCGATGGGCATCATGGCCGCGGTTGGGACATCGGTGGCAAACATCATCCTCACCGTGGCCCTGATCAACTTCCCCTCCTACGCCAGGATCGCCCGCGCCGAGGTCAACGTACGCCGCGGCGCCGGATACGTCGAGGCCGCGCGCCTGGCCGGCAACTCCCCCAGGCGGATCCTGGCCGTGCACATCTACCCCAACTGCCTGCCGCCGCTGATCGTGCAGGCCTCGATGAACATGGGGTGGGCGATTCTCAGCGCGGCCGGGCTGTCCTTCATAGGCCTCGGGGTGAGGCCTCCCACCGCGGAGTGGGGGATCATGGTAGCCGACGGATCCGCCTTCATGATGTCCGGCGAGTGGTGGGTATCCACGTTTCCTGGCATCGCCCTCATGCTCGCGGTGCTCTCGTTCAACCTGATGGGGGATGGGCTGCGCGACATGGTCGATCCACGCAGGCGCACATGAGCCAGGCGGCCGGTCCTCTTCTCTCCCTTGAGGGCCTATCGCTCGAGTTCCGCGGGCGCGGCGGTATCTCACGGGTGCTCGATGGGGTGGGCCTGACCGTGGGCTGGGGCGAGACCGTGGGGCTCGTCGGCGAGAGCGGGTCGGGTAAGACTGTCACCGCGCTCGCCATCATGGGTGTTCTCCCATCAGGGGCACTCGTGACTGGCGGGCGCGCTCTGTTTAGGGGCACCGACCTGCTGGCGGCAGACGAGCGGACCCTACGCCGCTACCGCGGCAGCGAGATCGCGATGACCTTTCAGCTCGCTCGGGCCGGGCTGAACCCCATCCGCCCGGTGGGCCGGCAGATCGAGGATGTCATCCGGCACCACACCGACCTCGGCCAGACCGAAGCCCGGGAACGGGCCATCGCCCTGCTCTCACAGGTGCAGATTCCAGACCCGCGGCGCATCTACAACGCCTATCCCTTTGAGCTGTCAGGCGGGATGTGCCAGCGCGTGATGATCGCAATGGCGGTATCGTGCTCGCCCTCGCTGCTGATCGCCGACGAACCCGCGACCGGGCTTGACGTGTGCACACAGGCCGCGGTGCTCGACCTCATCGGTGATCTGGCGCAGGGGAGGCAGATGGCCACCCTGCTGATCTCGCACGACCTGGGGTTGTTGGGCGAGCGGGCCGATCGCATCGCCGTAATGCACGCGGGGCACGTTGTTGAGGTCGCGCCGACCGCGGCCCTGTTCGCATCGCCGAGGCACCCCTACAGCGCCAAGTTGATCTCCTCGTGTCCGCGACCCTCGGCTGGGCTGGCCGATCTGGTGACGATCCCCGGCACAATCCCTGACTTTCGGGAGCCACTCCCGCCGTGCAGGTTCAGGTTCAGGTGCGAGCGGGCGGCTCCCGAATGCGACGAGCCGCCGCTCCCTCGCATCGAGGCCGGCCCTGACCATTTCGTGGCCTGTCGGAGGCCGCTGTGATGTTTGGACCACCGCTTCTAGAGGCCAACGACCTCTCAAAGCGCTTTCAGGTGCGCGGCACGAGGCGTCACGTGCATGCCGTGGACCGGGTCTCCTTCCCCATCTACTCAGGGGAGTCGGTAGGGCTAGTCGGCGAGTCCGGGTGCGGCAAGTCCACGCTGGTGCGTCTGATCGCCCGGCTCCTGGACCAGAGCAGCGGCGACATCCTCTTCGAGGGGCATCCCATTGGATCGATCCCTGCGGCGGCCTTCGCGGGAAGACCCGAGCGGGCCCGCATCCAGATGGTGTTCCAGGACCCGCTGGACAGCCTGAATCCCCGCCTCACCGCGTTCGAGGCCATCGCCGATCCGATCCGGCACCTCTGGGCGGACAGGACGCGGGGTGCGGTACGAGAGAGGGTTGCCGAGGTCGCCGGACTGGTGAGACTGCGGGAGGAGCTGCTGACCCGCCACCCGCACCAGCTCTCAGGGGGACAGCAGCAGCGCGTGGGGATCGCGAGGGCCATCTCCGTCTCTCCACGGCTGTTGATACTCGACGAACCCACCTCGGCGCTCGACGTCTCGGTGCAGGCGGTGATCCTCCACCTGCTCGCGGAGCTGCGCGCGCGGCTGGGCATGACCTATCTCTTCGTCTCGCACGACCTGAACGTCGTCCGGCTGATCACCGAGCGGGTGCTCGTGATGTACGCTGGCAGGATCGTGGAGGTCGGGCCCACGGCCGAGGTGCTGTCGCGGCCGAGCCATCCGTACACGCGCGCTCTCCTCTCGGCCATTCCCGCGTTCGATCCGACCGTCAGGAGGGAGCGGATCCGCCTTCCGGGCGAGCCCCAGAGCCCTGTCGATCCCAGCCCCACGGTCTGCCGCTTCTATGGCCGGTGTCCGGAGGGTTTCGAGCGGTGTCGTCACGAGATGCCGGAGCTGCGGCCGCTGGCCGCAGGCCGCCAGGCGGCCTGTCATCTCTTCGACGCCGGCGCAGCTTTCGACGATGGCAGTCAGCACAGTCAGGGAGGTCTTCCGTGAGCAACATGAAGCAGGCGATTGACGCGGCCAACGCGGTGGCGCTAGAGCGGATGATGGCAGCCGATCCTGTGCTGGTGGACATCGCGAGGGCGGACGAGGTCATCCCCGGCCTGGGGGGCCGCACGGTACTGCACGCCGGGCCGCCGGTTGGCTGGGACCGGATGTGCGGTGCGCAACGCGGCGCGGTGATCGGGATGGCGCTGTTTGAGGGATGGGCAACGGATCCCGAGGGCGCAGTGGCGCTGCTGGAGCGCGGCGCGATAGACCTTGCGCCCAACCACCACCACGGGGCCGTGGGGCCCATGGCAGGGACGATCTCGCCTTCACTCCCTGTCTTCGTTGTCGAGAACAGGGCGTTTGGAAACCGCGCCTTCTGCCGCCAGGTTGAGCGCCGCCAGCAGTTTGGCGACTACAGCGACGAGGCGCTGGACGCACTTCGCAAGTGGCGCGACTTCTGGGCCCCCTCGATCGCGGCCGGGCTGCGCCAGATGGGCGGCCTGGGCCTGAGGACGATGATCGCAAAGGCGCTGCAGATGGGCGATGAGCTTCACAACCGTCAGGTAGCCGCTTCCAGCCTGTTCGCGAACGCAATGGCCGTGCCCATGATCAAGGCCGGGCTGCCAGCGGATCGCCTGATCGGCACCCTCGGCTACCTCGCCAACCATGAGGTGTTCTTCCTCTCGATGGCAATGGCCGCGGGCAAGGCGACGGCTGACCCGGCCTCGGGCATTGAACCAAGCACCGTTGTCACGGCCATGGCGCGCAACGGCACCGATTTCGGAATCCGGGTCAGCGGGCTGGGTGACGAGTGGTTCACGGCGCCCGCCCCCCGTATCGAGGGTCTCTACTTCCCGGGCTACAGCGAGAAGGATGCCGGCCTGGACATGGGCGACTCGGCCATCACTGAGACGGTGGGGTGGGGTGGATTCGTCCTGGGCGGCGCGCCCGGGATTCTGAGCCTCGTGGGTGGGACGCCAGAGCAGGCAATGCGCTACAGTTCTGAGATGCGCGAGATCTGTGCAGGCAGCCACACCGTCTACCGCATACCCGCGTTCGGCTTCGAGGGCGCGCCAGTGGGCATCGACATACGGAAGGTGGTCCGCACAGGCATAACCCCGATCATAGACACGGCGATCGCCCACAGGGACCCCGGCCACCCGATGATTGGGGCCGGGCTGGTCAGGGCGCCGCTGGAGTGCTTCGAGAATGCCCTGGAGGCGTTCGCCAGCCGCTACGGGTAG
>JBBIOM010000059.1:0-6844 GCA_037443365.1 Armatimonadota bacterium | reverse complement strand
GCCCATATCAGCTACTCGACGCCGATGTGCAGGACAATCTGCGGGAACTACTGATACATCTCCCGACGGTACAGGCGCTGCTCGATCGCTACATGCGATGCGGCGGTTTCCCGGCGTCCGTCAGCGACGAGCACGTCAACGGTCAGCCCTCCGAACTCACCGTCAGGACGCTGTGGGATCTCATTGAGAGCGAAGTACAACGACAGGGCATGGATGCGACGCGCGCATACCGCGCCATAGAGCGCACAGTGCGCGCCATCAGGTATCCAACCGGATGGACAGCACTCGGCGAGTATCTCGGCGCCGACCGGCGCACGGCAGAAGACTACGTCCGGGTCCTGGCGCACATGTTCACGACGCTGATCCTGCACAGGCTGGACCCAGAGCGTCTCGGCCCGATGCTGCGGGCCCAGCGCAAGCTATACCTGATAGACCCGCTGCTGATCCATCTGCCCAGACGGATGCGCCAGTCCGAGGCCGTGCCAGATCTGCCAGCGCTCGTGGAGAACATCGTCGTTGTGACGCTGTTTCGTAGCGAAGAGCGTCCGCTGGTCGAGGAGTTCGCCGTCCCACAGGCCCTGTTCTACTGGAAGAGCAAGTCCGGAGGCGAGGTGGACGCGATAGCAGGCGTCGGGCCAATGCGCACGCGAACGCCTGTGGAGGTGAAGTATCAGACTGTGGTCAGCGGGAGGGACATCGCCGCGCTCACCCGGTCATTCCCGCGCGGCATAGTGGTGACACGCGATCTTCTGGATGTCAGCGACCGACGCTTCCCGCGACTACCGGCGGCGCTGTTCCTATGGGTGCTGTCCAGAGAGAGCACGGTGAGAGCCGCTGAATAGCAACCGGCCTTGATCCGCCGGGGGCTCCCGGGCCTGTAGTGCCCCCCACACCCTGTGGCATGCCGACGGTGCGCCTCAGGAGCCGTGGCCGCTCGGCCGCCCGCTGGACATCCTCCCTCACGCGTCCGAGCACAACCACATCTGCCCACAGCAACTCCTCGTGCTCTGGCGGCGACAGGACTCCGCGCCCCTCGGCCTCGGCGGCGATCCGCCCGACTTCTTCCCTGGTCACAAGCCGAGCCCCGACGAGGATGCGCTGGAAGTAGGCGACCGCGTTCTCCCTGTACCTCCTCTCCAGGTTGTCCCCCTTGAGGGCGGCCACGTCGTCGGTGAGACGCCTCAACCATTCGACCGTTCGTGCCTGTGCCTCCATGAGGCCCACCATCCGCTCCTCGGTTCGGGCCTGCGCCTCGGCGAGTCGCTCCAGAGCGCGCTCCAGCCTGTCTACTCGTTGATCCAGCGCCACGGCTCCATACCCCTCGTGCTGCTCCATGCCGAATATCGGCCGGCCCGCCCGTCCCTTACGGTCACGTACCGCCCGCGAAGGTGAGCCGCTAGCGCCAGATGCTGTATCATTAGCACGTGGGCGCCGGTCGGGCGTACTTGCTGGTGCTGCTTGCGGTGGCAGCCGCAACCGCGATCATGGTAGTACTGCGCGACCAAGTGGGCCCGGCCACCGTGGCCCTCGTCTACCTGCTGGTGGTTTTCCTAACGTCGCTGTGGGGCGGACGGGCGCCGAGCATCTTCGCCATCGTGCTTGCCTTCCTAACCATGAACTTCTTCTTCACGGTCCCGTACCATACGTTCTTCGTCGACACGCCGCGGGACGTGTTGAGCCTGCTGGCCTTCGTGGTCGTTGCGGAGATGACCAATCGCCTGGTCACCCGGCTGCGCGAGAGCGAGGCGAAAGCCCGCAGCCAGGCGTGGGAGGCCTCGACGCTCCATGCCCTCAGCCATGCCGCGACGACTTCGGGGTGGGGCGAGCAGGTGCTGAGTGCGATCACGTCGCGCGTGGTTGACACGCTTGGGGTCGAGGAGTGCGCGGTCTACCTTCCCGACGCCGGAGGTCCGGTACGGTTGCGTGCCGCGACCCCCTGGCCCTCGCCAGGGGGGGACATTCCCGCAAGCATCCAGGCGGCCTTCGAGCGAGGCTCTGAGGAGGAGGCGGGCGGGCTGCTGGCGCTCCCGCTCCAGGCAGGGGAGCGCCGGGTAGGGGTTTTGGCCGCACGCGCGCAGGACCTTCCCGCCGAGACACACCGCCTGCTGCGCACCTTCGCCGCCCAGGTCGCACTGGTTGTCGAGCAGCTGCGGCTCCACCACGAGGCGGCTGAGGCAGAGGCGCTGCGAAAGGCCGACGTGCTGAAGTCGGCCCTGCTCTCAGCCGTCTCCCACGATTTCCGCACCCCCCTGTCCGCAATCCGCACGGCTGCGTCGGGCCTCTATTCCAATGGGGCCGGATGGACCGAGGAGGGCAGGAGGGAGTTGCTTGAGATGATCGATGCAGAGGCCGCCCGCCTCTCCCGCTTGGTCGGGAACCTCCTTGACCTCACCCGTATCGAGGGTGGCGTGCTGCGGCCCAAGAAGGAGTGGCACGACATCTCGGAGGTGGCCGCGCGCGCCGTAGACCATCTGCGCAGCCGCCTCCACGGCCACCAGGTGGTGCTCGATGTCCCCGCCGACCTTCCCCTGGTCCCTTTGGACTTCACCGAAATCGAAGACGTTTTCGTCAACCTTCTCGAGAACTCACTCCGTTACGCCCCTGAGGGCACGTCGATCACGCTGACCGCGCGCGCCGACTCCTCCTACCTTCGGACCACCGTGGCCAACGAGGGTGCGCCCATTCCGCCGGAAGCCGCCGACCAGATCTTTGACCGCTTCTACACGATGGCCGGGCAGCGGCACGGATATGGGATCGGCCTGGCGATCTGCAAGGGATTCGTCGAGGCCCACGGAGGACGCATCTGGGTGGAGCGGCCGGGCGAGCCAGGTGCGCGGTTCGTCTTTACCCTCCCGCTGTCCGAGGTGCCTGCTGCCATCGGGACGCCGCAGGAGGCCGGCTCATGAGCGGGGCACGGGTGCTGGTCGTAGACGATGAGCCGCAGGTCCGGCGGGCGCTGCACCGGACCCTCGAGGCGCACAGGTACAGTGTCCGGACGGTGGGAACCGGCGCGGATGCCCTGGCCGCCCTCGGCTGGCACCCCGACATCGTGCTGCTGGACCTGATGCTCCCGGATGTGGATGGCCTCGAAGTGGCCCGCCGGATCCGCGCCGCATCTCAGGTGCCGATTCTCGTGCTCTCCGTACGGGGTGAGGAGACGCTGAAGGTTCAGGCCCTGGATCAGGGCGTGGACGACTATGTTACCAAGCCGTTCGGTGCGGCTGAACTGCTGGCGCGGATCAGGGTGGCCCTGCGGCATGCCGCTGGTCAGACAACCGCCCCGGTCGTCGAGGCCGGCGACCTACGCCTGGATTTCGAGCGGCGACAGGTGACGCTTAGTGGGGAGGAAGTGCATCTCACCCCCACGGAGTACGAGGTTCTGAAGTATCTGGCCCAGCACGCCGGGAAGGTGGTCACCCACAGGATGCTGCTGCAGCAGGTGTGGGGGCCCGCCTATTTAGACGAAACGCAGTACCTGCACGTCTTCATGAGCCAACTTCGCCGCAAGCTGGAGCCGGATGCGTCGCGTCCCCGCCACATCCTAACGGAGCCGGGCGTGGGCTACCGATTTGCCGCGGCGGATCCGTGACTCTCCCTTTAGGAAGGCTTTAGACCTCCCGCCTGGAGCTTAAGGACTTCACAAGCCCCCCGGCGCTATGCTGGCAGCGGTGCTGCTGCCTATGTTGACGCACGTCTACCAACCCACGGCCGCCTTCCCTCTCCGGGGCCATCCGAGAAGAGGGTTCTTGATCTTCGAGCTTCTCCCGGGGCAGTCATTGGCCATCGGCTTCCTCGTCATCGCGCTCGTAGGGGGGATGCTGCTGTCGTTGCCCATGGCATCCGAGAGTGGTTCCGCGGTGCCGTTTCTCGACGCCTTGTTCAGCGCCACCTCCGCCATCACCACGACCGGGCTCATCACGGTGGACACGGGCGGGGCCTACTCTCTCTTCGGGGAGATCGTGATCCTGGTCCTGTTCCAGATGGGCGGGCTGGGATACATGCTGTTCATCGCCTACTTGGCGTTCCTGCTCGGCGCCCACCCCTCGCTTCGGGCCAGGCTGGTCATGCGGGAGTCCATGACCGGGGCGCCGCTGGGAGGCCTCCAGGAGTTTTTCCGCTCCGTGATTGCGTTCACAGTGGCCATCGAGGCGGCCGCCGCGGTGGCGTTCACGCTGATCCTGTCTGGACGGTTTCCGCTCGGACGGGCCGCGTACCTCGGCGTCTTCCATGCCGTCTCGGCCTTCTCCACGGCCGGGTTCAGCCTCTTCGCCAACAGTTTCGTCGGCTATCGCGACAGCCTGTGGTTGAACGTGGTCATGGCCTTGGTGACGTTCGCGGGAGGCATCGGATTCCTGGTGCTGCTCGATCTCACTTCGTACCTGGCAGCACTGGTGCGCCGCGTGGGGCGGCCGCGGCTTTCCATTCATTCGAAGCTGGCCCTCACCGTCCAGATTACTCTCATCATCGCCGGGACGCTGGTCGTGTTGGCGGTGGGGCCGCACGCCGAACCGCTGCGGCGGCAGGTCCTGGATGCGACGTTCCAGGTCACGTCCGCCTCGACCACGACCGGCTACAACACCATCGACATCGGGAAGATGGCTCCGGCCAGCCTGTTTGCGCTCATCGTCCTGATGTTCGTCGGCGCCGGATCAGGCGGCACGGGCGGTGGGATCAAGGTCACCACCTTCGGGATTGTCCTTGCGTCGGCCGCCGCGTTGCTGCGGGGGAGCGAAGATGCAACGGTGTTTCGGCGCCGGATCCCGCTGGATACCGTCTTGCGGGCGCTGATGATCAGCATGCTGGGAACAGCCATCATCGTCGCGGTCACGCTGGTTCTGGCCGTGACCGAGCGCGTCGGACTCCTCAGTATCCTCTTCGAGGCGGCATCCGCTCTGGGGACCGTTGGGCTCTCGACGGGCATCACCCCGTCGCTCAGCCCCCTCGGCAAGATCGTGATCTGTCTGACGATGCTGATGGGGCGCATCGGCCCGCTGGCCGTCGGGTTCGCGCTCGTGGGGCGGCCGCGACGGACGCTGTTCCGCTACGCGGAGGGCCGAGTCTTCATCGGATAGGCCGCCTTCCGCCGTCTGCCCGCTTGTCGCCCCCAGGTACTGCTTGCGGAAGTCGCTGATTGCGCGTTTCAGCCCATCGTGGTCACCCCAGGCCTGGACAATGCGATTAGTACGCCGCATAATTCATACAGCATCATCCGTGCGATACGCGGTACCGGGGAGTGCCCAGGAACCATGGCCAAGCACAGAGTGAGCCTTACGCTGCCCGAAGACCTGTGGACCAGGCTGCGCGCGCGCGTCCCCGGCCGCAAGATCAGCCAGTACGTCGCCGACGCGACGGCGGCGCGGCTTGCCGAAGAGGAGCGAGCCATCCTCAGGGAGCGTCTCAGGGACCAGTACCAGGCGAGGGCGGCCGAAGACCGCGAACTGGCCGAGGAGTTCTTCGCCGCCGAGCAGGAGGCCGCCGATCAGATCAGGTCCTGAAAGGAGCCCCTCGCCCACGTACAGGCGCGGCGAAATCTGGTTGGCCAGCCTGGATCCGGCCATAGGATCGGAGCAGGGAAAGACTCGCCCGGTGGTCATCATCCAGAACGACGTGGCGAACGAATACAGCCCGGTGGTCATCGTTGCGGCCGTGACCACCGCGCTGGGCCCCAGGGAGTACCCCACGGAGGTGCGGGTGCGGGCCCCGGAGGGCGGATTGAAGAAGGATTCTGCGGTCCTGCTCAACCAGATTCGCACTATCGACAAGCGGCGCATGATCGAGCGCTGGGGAACTCTTGGCCCGGTAACGATGAAGAGGCTGGACGAAGCCCTGAAGATCAGCCTGGGGCTGGTGCCGATCTGAGACGTTCCTGATAACGCACCTCCCGGCCGCTGAGTTCCGTCGTCAGCGAGCTGGCCGAGGAGGCCCTCCGGGTCCGCATCGAGGGAACGGGCCTCGAGCACCTGACGCTCCGGCAAGTCGAGGCAGCCATCCACTACTACCGTGAGTACCCCCAGGAGATAGACGCGTTGATCGTCGAGAACCAGCGCTCCCGTAAGGAGTGGGAACGCCTGTGGCTCGAATAGTGGTTCCATATACGGTACCACATATCTATGGGAAGATGGGCCGACCTGTTGGTGGCGATGCGCGCGAGTCCTGCCAACGCCCGGCTCCGCGACTCGCGCTGGCTCGTCGAGCACTTGGGATACGTTGAGCGACGGCGGGTGGGTTCCCACCGAATCTATCGGCACGCGGCGAGGCCCGGCCTACCGCTTATCAACCTGCAAGTTGGAAGCGCAGGGAAGGCAAAGCCCTACCAGGTGCGGCAGGTGCTCGCCATCGTTGATACCTATGATCTGGAGGTGGAGACGTGAAGCCGTTTCGGTATCGGATCGTTCTTGAGTGGAGCGACGAGGACGCGGCCTTCGTCGCGCGTGTGCCCGCATTGCCGGGCTGCGCTGCCCACGGGAAGACCGCTGAGGGGGCGGCTCGTCAGGCTCGGCGCGCGGCCGAGGCGATGCTGGAGGTGCTGCGCGAGGACGGCGACCCGCTGCCACCGGAAGATGCCGCTGCCGGCTTTTCGGGCCAGATTCGCCAGAGACTCCCAAGGTCGCTGCACGAACGCCTCGCTCGCCTTTCGACGGCTGAAGGCGTTTCGCTGAACCGGATGATGGTGACTCTGCTCGCCGAGAGATCCGGCCTGTCCGGAGTTCCCCTCCGGACCCGAAGGCAGGCACGCGCCTCGCGCGGCTGAGGCCCCGGACGGCCAGCTATTGGGAGATCCTCGGACTATTCGAACGGACTATTCGAACCTGCGCAGCGCAAGGCGCAGGACGCGGCGCCCCTC
>JBBIOM010000058.1:0-7180 GCA_037443365.1 Armatimonadota bacterium | reverse complement strand
AGCGCCTCAATCGGATCCAGCAGCGCTGCACGGCGCGCCGGGTAGAGCCCGAAGAAGACCCCCACCGCCACGGAGAACGCGAACGCCAGCGCTATGGCGGCCGGCGAGATCAGCGTGGCCCAGCCCGCGAGCCGCGTGATCACCTTCGAGCCCAGGATGCCCAGCGCAATCCCGATCAGGCCCCCGGTGACGCCGATCGTGGCGGACTCGACCAGGAACTGCAGCAGGATGTCGGCGCTGCGCGCGCCCACCGCCTTGCGGATGCCGATCTCTCGGGTGCGCTCGGTCACCGACACCAGCATTATGTTCATGATCCCGATCCCGCCGACTACTAGCGCGACCGCCGCGACGCCCCCCAGGAGCATCGTCATCGTCTGCGCCACGCTGGTGAGGGCCTGGATGATGTCCGCCTGGCTGCGGATTGTGAAGTCGTCCTCGCGGCTGGAAGGAAGCCGGTGCCGCGTACGCAGCAGTTCGGTCACCGCCTGCGACACCGCGGGCATGTCGCTGTCATTGCCGACCTGCACGTAGATCGACCTCACGTACGTCACCCCGAAGAGGCGGTACTGCGCCGTGGTCAGCGGCACGAAGACCGCGTCGTCGCGGTCACCAAAGGGGCCGCCCGAGCCCTTGGACTCCATCACGCCGGCAACGGTGAACGTCACGCCCCGGATCCTGATCCTCTGGCCGATGGGGTCGGTGTTCGGGAAGAGGGTGCCTGCGACGGTCTTGCCCAACACGGCAACCTTGGCGCGCCGCCGCAGATCGTCCTGGGTGAAGAACTCGCCCTGGGCTGGGAGCCAGTTGCGGACCGATGGGAAGGCGGGCGTCACGCCCGAGATCTGCGTGTAGGTGTTCTGGCTCCCAAAGACTACCTGCGCCTGCCGTGAGAACTCCGCGCTCACGCCTGCCACGCCCTGTACCTGGCTCGCAATCGCGTCGGCATCCGCGAGGGTGAGGGTCTGCACCGGGGTCATCGCGGCGACCCCGCTCTGCCGGGCGGACATCGCGATGACCGTGAGCAGGTTGCTGCCCAGCGACTGGATCTGCGCCGTCGTGGCCTGGCGGGCGCCCTGCCCGATGGAGATCATCGCGATCACCGAGGCGACGCCGATGATTACCCCGAGCATCGTTAGCAGGGAGCGCAGGGGATTGCCCTTGATCGCGCGCAGCGCGACCTGAAGGCTGGCGGCGAGCGTCATGTCCTGCCTCCTCCCGCATCTACCGCACCTGCGTGCACCACCCCATCCTGCACCGGCGCGTCGTTGGTGATGCGGCCATCGCGGAAGTGCACCAGTCGGCGGGCGCTGGATGCGATATCGGCCTCGTGCGTCACCAGCACGATCGTCATGCCCTGGCGCGAGAGGCGCTCGAGGATCGTCATGATCTCGCGCGCCGTGGCCGAGTCGAGATTCCCGGTCGGCTCATCGGCCAGTATGATCGGCGCCTCCATCACCAGGGCGCGGGCGATGGCCACGCGCTGCTGCTCGCCTCCCGAGAGCTGCGTGGGCAAGTGGTCGGCGCGATCACGCAGCCCAACCGACTCCAACGCCGCGAGGGCCCTACTGCGGCGGTCGGGCAGGCCGGCGTAGACCATCGGCAGCTCGACGTTCTCGACCGCGGACGTTCGGGGGAGAAGGTTGTAGGTCTGGAAGACAAACCCCAATCGCCGGTTGCGCAGCCGGGCCAGGGCGGTATCATCGAGGGTCGTCACGTCCACCCCGTCGAGGGTATAGACGCCCGAGGACGGCCGGTCCAGGCAGCCCAGGATGTTCATGCACGTTGACTTGCCCGAGCCGCTGGGTCCCATGATCGCCACGAACTCGCCCTGCTCGATGGACAGGGATACGCCTCGCAGGGCGCGCACCTCGACGCCGTCCATGTGATAGGTCTTCTCAACCTCGCGCATCTGAATGAGAGGCATGATCGGTCTCTCCCTAGGGCCCGCCGGGCCTGGGCCCGCCAGGCGCGGACCCACCGGTGCCGCCTCTGGGCATCTGGGGCATGAACGGGCTGACCGGTCCCTGCGTGGACGTCTGGCTCGAGGTGCGACTCGCCTGCCCCAGGTAGATCGTCTGGCCCTCCTTGAGACCGCGGACGATCTCGACCCTGCGGCCGTCGGTCAAGCCCGCCTCGACCACGACGGGCACCAGCGTGCCACCCTCCACGAGGTTCACAACCTTCGCATCCTTACCCATTACGGCCTCGGACGGCACGAGCAGCACGTCCCTGCGCTCGGCTACGATGAACTCGCCGTCCGCGGACATCCCAAGCCGCACTGAAGCGGGCGGGTTCTCGAGCGTCGCGATCACGTTGAACTGCGTCACGTTCTGGGTGACCGTGGCCTGGGGCGAGATCCGGCTCACCTTGGCTTTGAACGTCTCCCCTGGCAGGGCGTCAACGGTGACCAGCACCGGGATGCCGGTGCGAATCTGGGCGATGTCCGATTCGTCCACGGTGAAGTCGGCCTGCATCACCCTGGTGTCGGCCAGGGTCATCAGCAGCGTGCCGCCGGCCGAGACGCCGCCGATCACGGTCTGGCCGATCTGCACGCCCAGGCCGGCCACGATGCCATCAATGGGGGCCGACACCCGGGCCTCGCCCAACCGCTCGAGGGCCTGGGCGGCGGCTGCCTGCCTGGCGCGCAGGTCGGCCCTGGCGGCAGCGACGGCAGCGACCAGGGCGCCCTCTTCCGTGCGCCTGGCCCGGGCGGTTGCCAGGGCCGACTCGGCCTCGCTGACCTGGGAGCGGACAACCGCGATATCCTGTGGGGTGCTGCCGGCCTGCAGTTCGCCGAGCCTGGCCTGGGCCGCGCGGACCTGGGCCAGAGCCACCTCGTGCTGGTTCTGCGCCTGGTCAACGCTCTGCCGCGAGACCAGCCCCTTGCTGTACAGGTTGCGCGAGCGCTCCAGCTCGCGCTGGGCCAGGTCGGCGGACAGCTGCGCCTGCGTCAGGGACGCCTTCGCCTGCTCGATCGTCTCGGAGCGCGATCCGGCCAGGACCTGCGCCAGTCTCGCCTGCGCGGTCCGAAGCGCGTTCTCGCCCTGCGCGACGCTGGCCGCGTTCTGGGCGCGCGAAGAGGCCAGTTGCTGCTCGGCCTGCGTGAGTTTGGCCTGCGACGCGGAAAGCTGGGCCTGCGCCGTCTCGTAGTCCGACCGGGCGTCGGAGTCGTCAATCACCACCAGGAGCTGTCCCTTGGTGACGCTGTCGCCCTCCTGCACCTTGACGTCCACGACCGTTCCGGTCGAGCGCGATCGCACCTCGACCTGCGCGTAGGGCCGAACCGTTCCGCTGGCGGTGACGCTGGCGGTCAGGGTCCCGCGCTCGACCCGCGCGGTACGCATGATCTCGGCGGCCGGCCGCGCGGCGCTCCGGACGCGCTGGTACCACACGCCGCCGGCCAGCGCGGCGATGACCAGTATCGTGACGACAACTCGTCTGCGCAGCATGCTCGACACCTCCATGCGGATCGTAGCGATCGAGCATTGGGATGCGATTGGAGTTGGATGGGGATTCTCTAAGAATCCGGCAGACCCGGGCTTTCCAATGAGGTTCCAATGTTCCCTGGCTAGGCTTACCATGGAGACGGAGGCCATGCTGTCATGCACATCCTGGTCGTAGAGGACGACCAGCGCCTGGGGCGCCTGCTACGGCGTGTGCTGACCGAGGAGCGCCACGCGGTTGACCTGGCGCACTCCGGAGAGCGTGGGCTGGATCTGGCGCAGAGCGGCGGCTATGACCTGGTCATACTCGACCTGATGCTCCCCGACCTCGACGGCGTCGAGGTGTGCAGGCGCATGCGGGCCGACGGCATCGGGACGCCCGTCCTGATGCTCACCGCGCGCGGGACCGTAGAGGATCGGGTCGCCGGGCTGAACGCCGGGGCGGACGACTACCTGGTCAAGCCCTTTGCGATGGCGGAGCTGCTGGCGCGGGTGGGCGCCCTGCTGCGCCGGCGCGACCGCGCGCCCGAGAGCCCCACCTTGCTCCAGGTGGCCGACCTCACGCTCGACCTGCTGCGGCGCGAGGTCCGCAGGGACGGCAGGCTGATCGAGCTGACGCCGAAGGAGTTCGCGCTGCTCGAGTACCTCATGAGGAACGCCGGAACCGCGCTCTCCCGAACGCAGATCATAGACCACGTCTGGCGTTACGACCTGGACGCGGTGTCCAACGTGGTTGACATCTACATCCACTATCTGCGCGACAAGATAGACCGGGGCGGCCATCACCCGTTGATCAAGACCGTGCGGGGCGTCGGCTACAAGATCGAGGAGCAGGAGCGCCCATGAGCCGCAAGCGTCCGGCCGAGCCCGGAGCCGCGTTTCTGCGGGGCCTGCGGCGGGGCCTGACCCTTTGGTACAGCACGGTGCTGGTGGCGACGCTGGGCGTCTCAGGCCTCGTGCTCTACCTCGGGCTGCAGGACCAGCTGATGAGGCCGGTCAGGGAGCAGCTCGGCGCCAGCGCGGACTTCAGTGCCCACAGGTGGCAGGAGTCTCCGGCAGAGGCCTGCGTGCCGCCGACGTTTGGGCGCACCGGCCTGACGCGCACCTCCCCCGGAACGCCGCCCCCTCCACCTCGCCTGCCCGGGCGGCCGGCGATGTACATCGCCTGCATCGATCCGGCCGGGCGCGTGCTGGGCTCATTGAGCATCCCCGGCGGTGAGACAGACCCCCTGCCCAGGGCCTTTCTTGACCGCCCGCTCCTTGCACAGGCCCTTGCAAAGGGAAGGGTCAGTGACGTTGTGGACAGCGGCGAGGAGGCAGGACCGATCCTGCGCGTCGCCGTGGCCGTCTCTGATCCGAAGGCGGGCGGGACGCTGGGCGTCGTGCAGGTAGGGCGCTCCATCGCCCAGCAGACGAGCGCGCTACGGCTGCTGCGCGACCTGCTGCTTGCGCTGGGAGCCCTCGCCGTGCTGATCGCCACGATCGGTGGGCTGCTGCTTGCAAGGCGCGCCCTCGCCCCGGCGCATCTCGCGCTGGCGCGTCAGCAGGCCTTCATCGCGGACGCGTCGCACGAACTGCGCACGCCCCTGACCCTGATCCGGGCAAACGCCGAGGTCCTGCTGCGCCAGCGGTCCCGGCTCGACCCGGACGACGCGGCTCTCGTCGGGGACATCGTGGCCGAAACCGAGCACATGGACCGCCTGACCACCGACCTGCTGACGCTCGCGCGGCTCGACGCCGGAGCCCTCCAGCTCGAGCGCGAGCCGGTTGACCTCTCAGAGGTGGCCGCAGACGCCGCGCGCCGGCTCGCGTCCCTGGCGCGTGAACGGGGCATCGCCCTGCAGGAGGAGTACGCCGCCGGAGCGTGCCTGCTCGGCGACCGCAAGATCCTGGAGCAGGCGGCCCTGATCCTGCTGGAGAACGCCGTCAAGTACACGCCGAGCGGGGGAACGATCACGCTTCGCACCGCTGCGGACGACGGCCAGGTGAGCCTGGTCGTCGAGGACACCGGCATCGGAATCGCACCGGAGCACCTGCCGCGTCTGGGCGACCGCTTCTACCGGGTGGACGCCGCCCGTTCCAGGGACGCAGGCGGCGCAGGCCTGGGCCTGGCAATCGCATTCGGAATAGCCGCCGCGCACGGCGGCACGGTGCGGGTGGAGAGCGCGCCCGGGCAGGGCACGCGCGTCACGCTGCGGCTGGCTACCTGGAGGGGCCCGGCCGGCGGCCCGCAGGGCGCGCGAAGCGCCTGACGAACTTCTGTGCGCGCGGCGAGGTCCGCACGGGACTGCCGTAGGCTGCCCGAAGGATCCTGGCTGTGTCCCTGGACGAGAAGGTGACCTGGGAGAGCACCCCCCCTCCAACCTGGGTGACGGTCCCGCCGGAGATCCCGCAGGCCGAGCGGAGCTCGCGTCCCAACCCCTCGATCAGCGGGCCGGCGCCCACCAGCGTGAGGGTGCGCGGCACCCCGGGCATCTTCGGGACCCGCCCCCCCCGGCCGCCGAACGGCGGGCAGCGCCGGCTTCCCTCGAGATACCCCCTGACGAAATCAGCGCACAGCGCCGGGGGGATGAACTCGACGGGGATCGAACCCTCCTCGGGCGACGGGCCGACCCCCCACTGGAGGAGCACCTCGGCCAGCGAGCGGTCGCGGACGTAGGCCTGGCGCCCGTCGAGGCTACTCTCGGCGAACTCGCACCGGGGATGCCCGATGACCAGATCCGTCAGGAGCGTCTGGATGTGGGGGGCGTCATCCGGGTGGATCGCCAGGATCAATGTGGCGAGGCTGCTCTGCCCGAAGACGCGGCCGCTGGCCGCAATGTAGCCCAGCCAGTAGATCTGTACGGCGGCGTTCGGCTGGAGCCCGGCCCCGCGTAGCTCAAAGGGGCTCAGCAGCGCGCAGGTCTTGCCGCTCGACCGCAGGAACCCTTGGACCGTGATCGCTGGCAGGTCGTGCTTCCTGGCTATCTCCGCGGCGCTCGCGCCGACCTCGCGATCCGCGTGAATGCTGTAGATCGTCTTGGGATCGTACCTGGGACGCGGTCTGGGGGCCATCCTCACAAGTACATTGTACCACTTCCGCGGCCGCGGCGCGCGCCGCTGCTCGCCATGCGCCGCCGCGCCTACCCCTGTCGCCACGCTGTACCCTCGGCGGCCCGGCATCTGCTACAATGCTGCCGCGGGCCCGTAGCTCAGTGGATAGAGCAGGGGACTCCTAAGCCTCTGGTCGGGGGTTCGATTCCCTCCGGGCCCGCCAGTCCGCTCACCCCTTGCGCGAGGCATCCGAAGCGTTCCTGCTGTCGAAGCGGGTGGCAGGGCGCACCCAGGCCACGCTACACAGTTACACCGGGTGGCTGGACCCCTGTCACAGCACTCGCCACCATGGCGCGGCAAGCACGCGCTTGGTGAGGGGGAACGTCTCGCGGCCGCAGTAGAGCAGCAGGCCACCGTCAGTCCGGTCCGGATACTCGTCGAGAAAGGCCTGGAGACTCCGCGCATCAGGCGCCGGAAGCCGGCCAGGTTCTCCACCGCCCTCAGGGTCTGGAGATCGCGCGTCCTCATCCGCGAGCTCGCGGGCGGGCACGGTGATTCCATGGAGGTATGATAGTCATACCGGCAAGGTCGTGGTGACCATCGCCAACGACTACTCGGGCACCATCCTTCCGAATCCCGGTCTCATCCACAAACTGGTTCAGGTGGGCGGGCTGATAGCGCTTGGGGGAGCGGTGTATGTGGGC
>JBBIOM010000057.1:0-7380 GCA_037443365.1 Armatimonadota bacterium | reverse complement strand
CCCGTCACGAAGACCCTCGCCGGGATCCGCCACCACCCGATCGCCGGCCTCCACCCCGCTGAGCACCTGCACCTGCTTAGAGGTGCGCGCTCCGGTGGAGACCGTCCGGAACCGTGCGATCCCTGCGGTGACCACGAACACGCCCGTGCGCTCGAGGCGAGTCACAACGGATGTGGCCGGCACCAGGAGCGCGTCGGCAGCGAGGACTCCGGTTCCCGCGATGTCCACCTGCACCCCGGGCCGCAGCAGCCGGTCGGGGTCGGTCAGGGCGACCTTCGCGCGGATGGACCAGGCCTGCCCGACGCCGAACCGGGGATCGGCCACGCGAGAGAGTTCCGTGATCTTCGCCGGGAAGACGCGGCCGGGATAGGCGTCGGAGCGCACTTCCAGGTCCTGTCCCTGCCGGACCTTGGCGACGTCGCCGGCAGCCAGGTCCACGGTCACCCAGACCTCGCGCAGGTCGGCGATCACAAGCAGCGCGGTCCCGGGCGTGACCAGTTCCCCGACCTCGACGTTCTTGCGGACGACCGTGCCTGCGATCGGCGCCGCGATCGTCGTGGCCGCCAGTTGCGAGCGCGCGGCGCGCAGCGCTGCCTCGGCCTGCCCCACGGCGGCGCGGGCGGTGGCGAGATCGGCCGCGCGGACGCGCTCCTCTGCGGCCGCGGCCCGGGCAGCGGCGACCATGGCCTCGGCCTGGTGCACCCGTGCCTCGACGGTGGCGATGTCCTCGATCTGGACGCCGGCCTCGATCAGACTCTGCGCCTGGAGCGCGGCGTCGTACTGGGACTGCGCGGTTTCCTCGGCGGCACGGGCGGCATCGAGCGCGCTCTGCGGGAGCGCGCCCCGGGCCACCAGGTCGCGCATGCGCTGGTGCTCACGCCGGGCCTGGTCGAGCGCCACTTTGGCCTGCGCCACGCGGGCCGCGGCCTGCTGCCGTTCTTGCGGTCGGGCACCGGCGCGGGCCTTGTCGCGCTGCGCCCGTGCAGCGGCCAGCTCGGCTTGGGCCTGTGCCAGCCGGGCCGTCGCCGTGGCGCGTTGCACCTCCAGGGCCGCGGCGGCCTGGGCCTGGCGGGCCCGCGCCGCGGACACCGCTGCCGCGACCTCGTCCACGCGCGCCGCCAGCTCCTCGCTCTCCAGCTCGACCAGGACCGCTCCGGCGCGCACCTCGTCTCCGCTCGCCGCGTGCACAGCCCGCACGCGCCCCGGGACCTTAGGCGACACCGTCACGGTCCGCGCCTCGACCGTCCCGGTAACGGCCAGTGAATCGGAGAGCGCCCCACGCTCGACCTGCGTGAGGTCCACGGCGGTCGCCCGCCAGGGCGCGCTGATCTGGTAGAGCACCCCGGCGACGGCGATGGCTGCAACTACGAGAACGATGGCACGCCCTCGCTTCACGCCCAACCTCCCCGGGCACCGCGTCTGGTGATCCTGCCTGGCGAGTTCGACCTGGACCCGCGCCTCCCTCTGGGGGACGGGGGGCCGGGCGGAATCCGCGGGCGGACCGCGAACACTCCACCCCATGGCAGTCTCGGCCGCATCGCTCCGCGCCCTGCTCCGCGCCCACGCCGATCCCGTCAACGCCGCCGGGGCCCGGCGCTACTTCGTGGACGGGGTCAAGACCTACGGCGTGCACCGGACGCTGCTCGACGGGTTCGCCCGCGACGCTGTGGCGGCGCTCGCGGCCCGCATCCTGGAGCGATTCAGCCGTCACCTGACGCCGGCGCACTTCGGCACCCCAGACCGCTGGGTCGGCTTCCTCAACGATTGGGCGAGTTGCGATTCGCTGTGCTGCCAGCTCATTGGGCCGCTGGTCCACGATCACCCGGCATTGATCCGCCGTCTCGCCCCCTGGACCCGCAGCCGCCACCGGTGGCGCCGTCGCGCGGCCGCGGTCAGCCTGATACCGCTGGCGCGGATTGGCGAGCGCCTGCCCGAGATCCTGGCCGTGGCTGCTGAAGGAGGCGAAGAAGAAGGCCGGCGAGGTGGTGACCTACCTGGAGGCAAACCATGAGTAGCCGCCCGCCCTGGTGGAAGGGCACGCGCGGCGAGTGGTTGGTGGTCGGGCAGTTGATCCTGATGGCTGCCGTGGCCTTCGCCCCCGCGGCCTGGCGCTGGGCCGGGCCGTATCGGCCGCTCTGGGTGGCACTGGGTGCGCTGCTGGTCATCGCGGGAGGGTGGCTGGGCCTTCGCGCGCTGTATGAACTCGGTCCCAGCCTGACCATCCTGCCCTGGCCGATCCCCAGGGATACGTTCGTGCGAACCGGCCTCTACGCGCGCACGCGCCATCCCGCCTACGGTGGGCTCCTGATCGCGGCCCTGGGATGGGCGCTGTGGCGCTCAAGCGGCCTGCACCTGGTGCTGACCGCGGTGCTGGCTTTCTACATGCATGTCAAGATGCGCATGGAGGAAGCGTTCCTCGTGGCCCGCTTCCCGGACTACGCGGACTACCGAGCGCGCACGAAGCGCATGATTCCCCGCATCTACTAGCGCGGCGTGGGCTTGCGAATCGCTCACCGGCGGCGCGACTGCCCACGCCTCGAGCGGCAGTTCATGCCTCTGGCGGCCGCAACCGCGGATCCAGCAGATCACGCAGCGCATCACCCACGAGATTGAACCCCAGAACGGTCAGCATTATCGCCATCCCCGGGAAAGTCGCGATCCACCAGGCCTGCAACATGAACTCCCGCCCACTCGCAAGCATCCCGCCCCAATCGGGCGCAGGGGGCTGGGCGCCCAGGCCAAGGAACGAGAGACCGGCCGATGCCAGAATCGCGCCTCCCACGGCGAGCGTCGCCTGCACGATCACCGGCGCGGTGGCGTTGGGGAAGACATGGCGGGCCACAACACGGCCGGTACCGGCGCCCACCGCGCGGGCCGCCTCGACATAATCCTGTGCCCGAATGACAAGAGCGGCACCACGCACGACCCGGGCAAACGCAGGAATGCCTACGATCCCCACAGCAACGACCGCGTTGCGCAGCCCGGAGCCCAGCGCCCCGACTATTGCGATCGCGAGCAGAATCGCCGGGAAGGCCAGCAGGACATCCATGATCCGCATCACAATGACGTCCAACCGTCCGCCGGCGTAGCCGCTGATCAGCCCCAAAGGCACGCCGATTCCGGCCGCTATCCCAACCGCCAAGAACCCTACCGTCATGGAGATGCGGCCTCCGTACACGATGCGCGTCAATAGGTCGCGGCCGAACTCGTCGGTACCCAGCCAGTGAGTCCGCGACGGCGGCTGGAGGGCCTGTTCCCACACCTGGACGGACGGGTCGTAGGGCGTGATCCAGGGCGCCATCAAGGCGGCCGCAGTGATGCCAATCAGCACCAGGGTGCCGACCGTCGCGGACCTGTACCGGAGGAGTCTGCGAAGACGCAGGCCCCACCGCAGGTGGCGCACACGATCCACGGCTGTCTCCCTACTCATGCCCGCTAGTCATAGCGAACGCGGGGATCCAGGAAGGCATAGAGCAGGTCCACCGCCAGGTTTATCAACACGAACGCAATGGCGGTGAACAGGATCGTCCCCTGTACAAGCGGCGTGTCTCGGCTGTAGATCGCGCTGACGGCCAGGCGCCCCAGTCCCGGCCATGCGAAGACGGTCTCGGTCAGCACCGCGCCTCCCAGCAGTCCGCCTAGCTGCAGCCCGACCACCGTTACAATCGGGATGAGCGCGCTGCGCAGCGCGTGTCGCAACAGCACGGTCTTGCCTGAGAGGCCTTTGGCACGCGCCGTGCGGATGTAGTCCTGCCCCAAGACCTCCAGCAGGCTGCTGCGCGTCATGCGGGCGATGAGCGCCGACGAAGCCAGCCCCAGCGTGACCGCGGGCAGCACCAAGTGTTTCCACGTTCCGAACCCCGAGGCTGGCAACCAGCCCAGCGCCAGCGCAAACACAAGCATCAGCAGCAGGCCCAACCAGAACACCGGCAGCGAGACCCCAAGAAGGGCGAGCAGCATCGCGGCGTGGTCCAGGGCGCGGCCGCGATACACGGCCGAAAGCAGCCCGGCAGGTATTCCGATCGCCAGCGCGACCCCGAGGCTGGCGACCGTCAGAACAAGGGTAAACGGGGCGCGGGCGAGCACCTCGTCGCGGACAAGCGCGCCCGTTCGCAGGGACCGGCCCAGGTCGCCCTGGGCAGCGCGCCACACGAAACGGGCGTACTGCACCGGCAGGGGAGAATCCAACCCTAGTGTAGAGCGGAGGCGGGCGATCTCCTCCTGTGACGCTCCCTGCCCGAGTTCACCCAGCAGGACGCGGACCGGATCGCCCGGCGCCAGATGGAGCGTGATGAACGCCACCAGCGTTACGCCGAGCATCACCGGTACAAGCAGGCCCAGGCGCTGGAAGAAGTAGCGCCCCATTATCGGGTCACGCCGTCACAGCCGAAGCGCCAGCGCTCTTGTTGACCCCCATGCAGGCAGCGCGTCCCCGCTAGCGCTGCACCGTCGCCTTGCGCAGCTCGAGGTTGATCCAGGAGAATGGCGCCGCCGTGTTCTGGAGGCCGCTGCGAACCGCGTAGGTCGACAATGGGTAGTAGAGGAAGACCATCGGCGCGTCCCGGACGATCAGGGTCTGGGCCCGGCGGTAGATCTGCTCGCGCCTTCCCTGGTCTGCCGTTGCGCGACCGTCATCAAGCAGGCGGTCAACCTCCGGGTTCTTGTAGCGCGAGTAGTTCGGGTTGGGGATCTGCGACGAATGGAAGAGCGAGTAGAGGGTGTAGTCCGCGTCAAGCGTGACGGTACCCCACCGAGAGCCGTACATCTCGAAATCGCCGCGATCGAGCCGCGAGAGCCAGGTACCGAACTCCAGCACATCGACCTCGACGTGAATGCCCAGCGGCTGGAGGCCGGCCTGAATCGCCTGGGCAATCCGCCGCCATTCGGCGCTCTCGAAGATGATGAGACGTGGACGCAGGCCCGGGCGGACGCCGGCTTCGGCCAGCAAGGCACGGGCGCGGTCGAGATCGTACTCGTATCCTGGCAGGTCAGGGTTCGCGCCGAACACAACAGGGGAGAGCGGCCCGTTGGCCTGGGTGGCAAGATCCTTCAGGAAGAACGTGATTAGGCCCGCCACCCTCACCGCGTGCCCGACTGCCCGCCGCACGCGCACGTCCGTGAACGGTGCGCGCTCCATGTGGAACCCGATGTAGTTGGTGCTGAAGCTGGGCTCCTTGTACACGACCAGCCGCGGGTTGCGCTCCAGGCGTGCCACCGAATCGGCGGGCATGTTGAAGATCAGGTCCACTCCGCCAGATTCCAGCTCGACGATCTGCGTCGACGCCTCCGGAATTGGGCGCACAATCAGGCGGGCGATCTGAGGCGGCCCTCCCCAGTAATCGTCGTTGCGCACCATCGTAATCCGGTCTCGGGCCACCCACGACTCGAACTTGAAGGGGCCGGTTCCCACCGGGTTGCGCACAAAGTCGGCGCCGAACCGCGCCGCCGCGGTCGGGCTGATCACGGCGGTGGAAGGATGCGTCAGGTGGCTCAGCAACGCCGCGAACGGGAAGCGCGTTGTGATCTGCACGGTGTCGTCGGCGATCACCCTAGCCGACTCAACCATGCTCAACACGAAGTAGGCTCGGGCCCGCGCCTGCGGGTTGATGAAGCGGTCAATTGTGAACCTGACGGCCTCCGCGTTGAACGGGGTTCCATCGTGGAACTTGACCCCGCGGCGCAGCTTGAACTCCCACGTGCGATCTCCGATCGCCCGCCAGGAAACGGCCAGCCGTGGCTCGAGGCCCCTCGCCGTGCGCACGAGAAGCGTCTCGTAGATCTGGTTGATCACGAGAAACGAAGGACCGTCGTTGGTTCGCTGAGGATCCAGCGCCGTGGCATCGGACAGCATGGCGACGGTAACGGTCTCTCCCGGCGCGGGAGCGCCCATCCCGGCCCTGCCGCTCCCCGTCATCAGGACAAGAACAACAACCAGCCCCGCAAGCAGATTCCTCGTCATGTGCTTCATCCTCCGTCGTCGCCCAACTCCGCATCGCACCCGGAAGGCGTCTATCCCCACATGTCCATACATGATAGGGTCCAGCCGCCCCCTACCGCAACAGATCGTGGTCGGGCAGATCGTGCCGGCCCAGCAGGGCAAGTCGTGTGAAGACCTGCCCCCTGTGGTACTGCTCGTGGGTCACGACGTGCCAGCGGACAGCCACGCCACGGTCGCTTCACGCTGCGGCCTCCAGACGGCAAGGATGGCGTCGAGATCGCCAAACGAGGCCGGATCGAGGCGCGCGCGCTCTTCTCCGCGCACCACGTGCCTGATCCAGTAGGCCTCGGCGTCCGCCATGTGCACGAGCACGTCGCGGATCGGCTTCATCCCTTCTCCAGGGGGCGTCGTCAACTGCTCCCAGCGGTGAGGCCGGCACAGATCAACCATCTCGGTAGGGACCTTCGCGAAACCCTCGGCAACGCGCTGCGGGATCATGTGCATCACTCCTCCGCTCCGGCGGCGGTCCGTCAGGCCGGCGCCAGAGCGGCGACCTCCTCGGCCTCGGCGGCGCTGAGTTCCCACGCGGCGGCGTTGACGTTCGCGATCACCTGCTCGGGCTTGGTCACTCCAGTGATCACCGTGGAGACTGCCGGTCGCGCAAGCAGCCAGGCCACGGCGAGCTCCGCTACGGTGTGACCCCGTCCGCGCGCCCAGGCGTCGAGCGCGCGCACGATCGCGAAGTTGCGCGGCGTCGCGAAGCGCTTCTCGAACCGCTCGCTCTGGTAACCGCGGGTCCCAGGCGGCGCCGGCTCGCCCTCGCTGTACTTCCCGGTCAGCATGCCCCCGCCGAGCGGGAAGTACGGGACTACCCCGACCCCAAATGCCTGGCACGCCGGAAGCAGCTCGGCCTCGACGCCGCGCGCCAGCAGGCTGTACTCGGGCTGCACCGAGACGAACGGCGCCCACCCGCGCCGGTCGCTCACCCAGAGCGACCAAACGAGCTGCCAGGCCGTGAAGTTGGAGCACCCGATGTAGCGGACCTTGCCCTGACGCACGAGGTCATGAAGGGCGCGCAGGCTCTCCTCGATGGGCGCCTCGGCGTCCCACTCGTGGAGCTGCAGCAGGTCGATGCAATCCACGTTCAGCCGGCGCAGGCTGGCGTGCACGCCATCCATGATGTGCGCGCGCGAGGACCCGCGCTCGTTGGGCCCCTCGCCCATGGCGTTGTAGACCTTGGTGGCGATGATGGCCTCGCTCCGCCGGCCGGCCAGCGCGCGGCCGAGGCATTCCTCGGAGACGCCTTTGCTGTATATGTCGGCCGTGTCGAAGAAGTTGACGCCGAGGTCAAGCGCGGTGTGAACGATGCGCGCAGTTCCATCCGCGTCCACGAACCGCCCAAAGGTGTTGCCGCCCAACCCCAGCACGGAGACCTTGAGCCC
>JBBIOM010000056.1:0-7507 GCA_037443365.1 Armatimonadota bacterium | reverse complement strand
AAACTGGTGAAGATCTCGGTGGACCTGGGCGACGAGACACGCACTGTCGTGGCCGGGATCGCCACGCACTACCAGCCGGCCGATCTGGTCGGACGCCGCATCGTGGTGCTGGCCAACTTGCAGCCGCGCAAGGTGCGTGGCGTGGAATCACGTGGGATGCTGCTGGCGGCGACCTGGGGTGACGATGAGGTGGCGATCCTCACCGTGGACGGCGTGCCGCCTGTCGGGTCCAGGATCTCCTGAGTGATCCTTAGCCTGTTTGACTCGCACGTGCACCTGGACGACGGGGCGTTCGACCCCGATCGGGAGGCCGTGTTGGCCCGCGCCCGGGCAGCGGGCGTGGGCGGGTTCGTCACCATAGGCACGTCGCTTGCCTCCAGCCGCAGCGCCGTCACGCTCGCCGAGCTCCACGGGGACGTGTTCGCGGCCGTGGCGATCCACCCTCACGACGCCTGCGACGCAACGCCCGAGGCCATGCGCGAGATTGCGACGCTGGCCCGCCACAGGAGGGTGGTGGCCGTTGGCGAGACCGGGCTCGACTACTATCGGCGCTTTGCCCCCCGGGAAGCCCAGGAGAGCGCCTTCCGAGCGCATCTCGGCCTGGCCCGCGAGTTGAACCTCCCTGTGATCGTGCACAGCCGGGACGCGCACGAGGACGTGCTGCGCATCCTGGCGGAAGTTTCGCCCCCGGGCGTGGTCATGCACTGCTTCAGCGGATCGCCCGAGATCGCCCGGTCATGCCTGGACCGTGGCTACTACCTGGGCCTGGGCGGCCCATTGACCTACCGCAACGCGCGTCGGGTCCAGGAGGTGGTGCGCCTCGTGCCCCCGGACCGCCTCCTGCTTGAGACCGATGCCCCGTATCTCCCGCCGGAGCCGCACCGCGGACGCCGCAACGAACCGGCCTTCCTTCCCCTGATTGCCTGGGCGGCGGCTCACGCGCGCGGCATCTGTGCGGGCACCATCGCCGAGATCACGGCCTCCAACGCCCGGGCGGCCTTCAACCTCGCGCGGCTTGCCGCGCCGCCGTGGCCATGATCCGGACGGCGCGCGGGGAGCGCGTCCTGCGTCTTCTCGTTGGGATGCTGGTCGTTCTGCTGCTCTCCGCCTCTGCCGCGGCTGCTCTTGGCGCGCCTGCCTCACCCGCAGAGGAACACGAGATCCGATTGGGGCGGGAGGGTGCCGCCGAGATCGAGCGCAAGTTCAAGGTCGTCAAGGACGAGGCGATCGCCGGTCGTGTGAGCCGCATAGGAGCCACGGTGGCGGCGGTCTCCGACCGGGCGCATCTGCCGTACAGCTTTAAGGTGGTGGAGGACGCCCAGGCCAACGCCGTAGCGTTGCCGGGCGGGTTCGTGTACGTGACGACCGGACTGCTCAAGTTCGTGCGCAGCGACCACGAGCTGGCCGCGGTCATCGCCCACGAGGTGGCGCACGCGGCGCGCGCTCACGGGCTCGAGATGTCGCGACGCACGACAATGGCGGCCTTCGTGACGATCCTTGTGGCGATCGTCACACGGGACCCGGCTCTCGCGCAGGGAGCGCAGATAGCCTCGGGAGGGCTGCTCTCCGGCTACACCCGCGATCTCGAGCGTGACGCTGACTTGGCGTCGATCGGGTACATGATCCGCACGCGCTACAGCCCGGTAGCGGTCCTGACCGTGCTCGAGCGCATCCTCCGGAGGGAGCAGTTCACGCCTGGGCGTGACATGGGCGCGTACGCCAGCCACCCCCAGACGCGCGAGCGCGTCCAGTACGTCGAGTCCGAGCTGCACCGCCGCCGCATACCCATCGCGCGCCGAATCCCGGCCAACTACCTGGTGCTCGATGTCGCGGAGGACAGCGAGGGGGGTGTCCCCCACGCCGAGATCCTGGTCAACGGGACGCTCATGATCCGGCTGGCGGACATCCGCCGCATCAGGGAGGCCGCCGAGGTGCTCGACCGCCTCTTCGACGCCGACCTCGAGCCCTACGAGGTCAGCGCTCGGGAAACGATCGGGGGGTGGGGGGTCTTCGCGCGCGGCCTGCCTGTGATCAGGTTCACAGCCGGCGACATCGCTCCCGGCGGGGGAACGGTGCGCGACCTGGCCACAACCGTTGCCTTGCGCCTGCGCGTCGCCATTGACGAGGACATCCGCAAGAGGCGGCTGGAAGGGTAGCGCCCGGCGATCTCATCGAGGGTTGACATCGGGCGGCCGCGGGGGTATGCTGCGTACTGACCAGTCGGTATGTGAGGGGTGAAGACCGTGCGCCGCCGCCCAAGCGCCGAACAAGTGGATGTCCGCCAACGCATCCTGGACTCGGCCCTGCGCGAGTTCTCGCAGAAGGGATACGACCGGGCCATCCTGGATGATATCGCCGCCGGCGCCCGCCTCAGCAAGGGCGCGGTCTACTGGCACTTCGAGAGCAAGGGGGAGCTGTTCCTGGCGGTCGTGCGGCAGGAGATCTCGCGCATGATGGCGCACCTGGAGGCCGTCGCCCGCTCGGCCGGAGGACCCGTGATCGCGCGCCTGCGGGCCGTCATCGCCGCGGCCGTCACGTACTACGCGGACCATCCCGAGTTCTGCGGCCTGCTGCAGCTCTCCACGCTGCCCGGGGGGCTGGAGCTGGCCCGGGAAGTAGAAGGCATGGCCCGCGACATGTACCGCAGGGGCAGGGAGATGGTCGGGGTTCTCCTGCGGGAGGGTGTTCGCCTCGGTGAACTGGACGCGCGGCACGCCGGCGTCGCCGCCCCGCTCCTGGTGGCGCTCATTGACGGCATGATGTCACAGTGGATAGTTGATCGCCGGGCCGTTCCGCTGCGGCGCCTGGCGCCCGATGTCGCCGGTGCCTTCATAGATGGAATAGTCAAGCGCCCCAAGTGAGGTGTCGGGGAAGACCCTCCGGGGAGACAGCAGCGTACGGAAGGAGATTGTGCTGATGCGCCGCTGGTGGTGGGTAGTCTTGCTCGTGCTGGCCGTGGTGGCCGCAGGAACGGTGTTGCGCGGTCGGGGTAGCCCTTCGGCTCCTTCAGGGGCCGCGCCCGTGCTGATCCCGGTGGAGGTTGCCGCGGTCGAGAAGGGAGACGTTTCGCGCGTGGTCGAGGTGAGCGGCACCGTAACCTCTGCGCGCGTGACCGAGATCTATCCCAAGGTGGGCGGGCGCGTGGCGCGCGTCCTCGCGACGGACGGGACACGCGTCAGCGCGGGCCAGGCGTTGATCGAACTGGATGCCGCGGACCAGCGCGCGGATCTGGCCCAGGCCGAGGCCGCGGTTGCCGCCGCCGAGGCCCGCCTGGCCCTGCTGGAGAGCGGGCTGCGGCCCCAGGAGCGGCAGGCGATCCAGAACGCCGTCACCCAGGCGCAGAACCAGATGAAGGCGGCCGAGACCCAGGTTTCCCTGGCGCAGGCAGCGCTCCGCGTCGCCGAGGACAACCTGCGCCGTCACGAGCAGCTCCTGCGGGACGGCGCGATCGCCCAGGCGCAGGTGGATCAGGCGCGGCTGCAGCAGGACCAGGCGCGAGCGCAGGTGCAGGCGGCGCAGGCCCAGCTCGAGATCGCGCGCGCGGCGCTTGATTCCGCCCGGCAGCAGTTGAGCGTGGCCGAGGGCGGAGCCCGCACCGAGGAACTGAGGGCCGCGCGGGCGCAGGTGGAGCAGGCCCGCGCGGTGGCAGCGATGGCCCGGCAGCGGCTGGGTCACATGACCCTGCGCGCGCCCTTCTCGGGCCGGGTGTCCGGCCTGACTGCTTCGAGGGGAGACTACCTCGCCTCCGGGGATTTCGGCGCGCGCGGTGCTCATGCCGCCCTGGTGTACGACGACCAGGCGATCGAGGTCGAGGCCAAGGTCGGCGAACGCGAGATCGGCCTCGTCAGGGTCGGCATGCGCGCGACCCTGCGGCTGGAGGGTGCGCCCGACCGCCCAGTTGGGGCCACGGTTCGAGTCATCACGCCTGTGGCCGACCCGACAAGCAGGACGGCCAGCGTGCGGCTGCGGTTGGAGCCCGGGGCGGATGCGGCCGTGCCCGGGACCTTTGCGCGCGGAGAGATCGTCGTAGAGCGGCGTGCGGGCGTGCTCGTTGTGCCCAAGGAGGCCATATCCGGCGGCGAGCAGCCCGTTGTGCGCGTCGTAGTGGCCGGCGCCGTTCAGGTTCGGTCGGTGACGCTGGGTCTGGCGCAGGGAGGCCGCGTTGAGGTGCGCACCGGCGTGGCGCCCGGCGAGCAGGTCGTGGTGCTGGGGCCTGAGGTACTGGTCCCCGGTACAAAGGTCCGGGTGGTGGTCCGCTAGTGTCGCTCTCGGGGATCGCCATCCGACGTCCTGTGCTCGTGCTGATGATCGTCGGCGCGCTCATGGTGCTGGGCCTGGTGTCCTACACGCGCCTGCCGGTCGAGCTGACTCCCGATATCCAGTTCCCGTTCGTAACGGTCACCGTGGTCTATCCGGGCGCCGGCCCGGACGAGGTTGAGCTGCTCGTCGCCAAGCCGCTCGAAGAGCAACTCTCGAGCCTCCCCCACGTGCGCGAGGTGCGCAGTTTCGCCGTGGAAGGCGTAGTGATCGTTTTGATGCAGTTCGAGCTGGACACGAGCATTGACGCCGCGGCCGCGGACGTTCGGCAGCGCGTGGACATCGCCCGGGCGCGCTTTCCCAGGGACGTCGAGCAGCCGGTCGTCCAGAAGCTCGACGTCGGCGCCATGCCGGTGCTCTACATCGGGTTCGGCGGCTCGCGGTCCCCGCGCGAGCTGCGTCGGATAGCCGACGACGTGGTCAAGCCTCGGCTGGAGCGCGTGCCCGGCGTGGCCGCGGTGAACGTCACGGGCGGCCGGGTGCGCGAGATCCGCATCGAGGTGGATCAGGAGCGGCTGCGGGCGTTTGGGCTCGTCCTGGCGCAGATCGAGGAAACGCTGCGCGCGGAAAACCTGAACGTGCCCGGCGGTAAGCTGACGGAGGGATCCCGGGAGTTCCTGGTTCGCCTGGCAGGGCAGTTCACCAGCCTCGAGGAGATCGCCGATCTGCGGGTTATGCGCCGCGACGGGTCAACCGTCCGTCTGGGCGACGTTGCATCGGTCCGGGACATCGAGAAGGACACCACGGAGCACACGCGCCTGGACGGTCGCGACAGCGTCGGCATAACGGTCCAGAAGCAGGCCGGCAGCAACACGGTCAGGGTTTCCGCAGGTGTGCGGCAGGCGATAGCCGAACTGCGGCGTACCCTTCCCGCCGACCTGACCTTCGGGATCGCCCTGGACCAGTCGGTCTTCATTCGCGCATCCGTCGCCGACGTCCAGAGCAACCTGCTCCTCGGCGCGATCCTCGTAACCATTGTGGTATTCCTGTTCCTGCACAACCTGCGCAGCACGCTGATCATCGCGCTGGCGATGCCAACGGCGATCGTCGCCACGTACCTGCCCATGTACTTCGCGGGGTTCACGATCAACATGATGTCGCTGCTCGGCCTGGCCGTGTCGGTGGGCGTGCTCGTGGACAACGCCGTCGTGGTCACCGAGAACATCAACCGGCACCTGGACATTGATCCCACGCCCCAGGATGCGGCGCGTGAGGGCTCGCGCGAGATCGAGCTCGCGGTCATGGCCAGCTCGCTGACGAACGTCGCCGTGTTCGTGCCGATTGCCTTCACGAGCGGCATCGTCGGGCAGTTCTTCCGGCAGTTCGGGCTTACGGTCGTCTTCGCGAACCTGCTCTCCGTCTTCATCGCGTTCACGCTGACGCCGATGCTGTCGGGACGTTGGCTGCGACGCAGGGACTACACCGGGACGTGGCGGGGGCGCCTGTCCGAACGCTGGGACGCCGCCTACGACCGGCTGGTAGGACGCTACCAGGGCGCACTTGCCTGGTGCCTGCGGCACCGCGGCGCAACGCTCGGCCTGGCGACCCTGGCCTTCGCGGCGAGCATGGCCCTCGTGGCCTCGCCGCTGATCGGAAAGGAGTTCTTCCCGACCTCCGATACGGGCGAGTTCCGCGTGCAGATCGAGATGCCCCAGGGCAGCTCGCTGGCGCTGGCCGATGCGGCCGCGCGCAGGGCGGAGGCGATGCTGCGTCAGACGCCCGAGGTGAAGACCGTCTTCACGATGGTCGGCGCAGCGTCGCTCGGCTACGGGTACGCCACGCCGGGATCGCAGAAGGCGGACATCTTCGTGAGCCTCGTGGACCGGGGCGAGCGCCGGCGATCGGTCGAGCAGGTCATGACCGCGCTGCGACGCGAGATGAGCGTAATCCCCGCCGCGGACGTGAAGATCTCCTCCTCGAGCATGGTCGCCGGCGGCGAGTCGCCCGTACAGGTCGAGATATCGGGCCCTGATCAGCGCCGCCTCTCGGAGCTCGCGGCGAGGGTCGAGGAGATCGTCCGGGGCACCCCCGGCGTGCTGAACGTGGACAACTCCCTGGCCCTGGGCAAGTCCGAGATCCAGATAACCCTCGACCGCGCTCGCGCGTCGCGGCTGGGCCTCAATGCCGCCGTCGTCGGGATGGCGGTCCGCAGCGCGATCGAGGGGAGCGCGGTGACGCGGTACCGCGTGGGCGGGGACGAGTTCGACATCACGGTGCGCTCCAGGATCGAGGACCGGAGCGCGGTCGAGCGCATCGGCGAACTGGCTGTGGGGACCGCCCTCGACGGGACCTCGATTCGCCTGCGCGACGTGGCCTCGCTGCGCGAGACGCGCGGTGCGGCCTCCGTGCAGCGGAAGAACCGGTCCCGGCTCGCGATCATCTCGGCCGACCTGAAGGAGCGTCCGCTGGGCGCGGTGGTGGCCGACATCGAGAAGCAGACGGATGCCCTGGAGCTTCCTCCCGGGTACGACATCTTCTTCGGGGGCGAGGCGCAGATCCAGACCGAGGCCTTCCGCGACCTGCTCACGTCACTCGCGCTGGCGATCCTGTTCGTCTACATGGTCATGGCCGCCCAGTTCGAGTCGCTGCTGCACCCGCTGACGGTCATGTTCACGCTGCCGCTGGCCGCCGTCGGTGTCTTTCCCCTGCTCCTGGCCACGCGCATCAACGTGAGCATCATGTCGCTGCTGGGCATCATCATGCTTACCGGCATAGTGGTGAACAACGCCATCGTGCTGGTGGACTACGTCAATCAGCTCAGGGCACGTGGCCGCTCGCGACTGGACGCCCTGCTTGAGGCCGGCAGGGTCAGGATGCGGCCGATCCTGATTACCTCGCTCACGACGATCCTGGGGAGCCTGCCCGTGGCGCTGGGTCTGGGCACCAGCGGCACCGAGTGGCGCAGGCCGCTGGGCATGGCGGTGCTGGGCGGGCTGCTGACATCCACCTTCCTGACGCTGCTGGTGATACCGGTGGTCTACTCGCTGCTGGACGATCTGGTGGCCCGCCTGTTCCCGCGCGCCGCGGCTGCCCCCTCTGTCGCGCCGGCGGCCGCCCCGGCGCCCGGATCGGGCGACGGCGACGGCGAGCGGTAGCACCCGGCCAAGCAGCAGGCCCTGGTGGATGCTATAATGAGGTCCGGCGCGCGCCCGTAGCTCAGTGGATAGAGCGGCGGCCTCCGGAGCCGTAG
>JBBIOM010000055.1:0-8214 GCA_037443365.1 Armatimonadota bacterium | reverse complement strand
GGGCTTCGCTCAAGCGCCCCCCTGCGCCGGGGAGTCTTCCGGGGTCGGGGACGCGAACCTGTACCCGAACCCCCGCGCGGTCACGATGATCGCCGGCGAAGACGGGTCCTGCTCGATCTTGGCGCGCAGCATGTGGACGTACTTCTTGACGTCCTCGGCCGCAGCGGCGTCGCGCTCCGGCCAGATCGCGGCCAGGATCTCCTCCGTGGAGAACACCCTGCCCGGCCGGGACGCCAGCAGGCGCAGCAGCTCGTATTCCTTGGGGGAGAGCGCGACCGCCTGGCCGCGCACCGTTACCTCCTTGCGCTCGTCGTCCAGCGTCACCTCGCACGTCCGGATCACCCGGGAGGAGGGCTTCTGGCAGCGGCGCATCACGGCCTGGATGCGCGCGTCCAGCTCACGCAGATCGAACGGTTTGGTGATGTAGTCGTCGGCGCCCGCCTCCAGGCCCGCGACCTTGTCCCGGGCGCTGTCGTGCACGGTGACCATGATCACCGGGACCTGGCTCGATCTGCGCAGCGCCTCGAGCACGCGCCAGCCGTCCATCCCCGGCAGGTTGACGTCCAGCAGGATCAGGTCCGGGTCCCAGGCGCCTGCCGCCTCCAGGGCGCGGGCGCCGTCCCCGGCAGAGGACACGTCGTGCCCCCTGGACCGCAGGTACCGTACGACCAGGTCCCTGGACCGCACATCGTCCTCGACGACCAGAATCCTCATGCGCCGTCTCCGGGTGCCGCGTCTCCCGCGGGCATGGTGAAGCAGAACCGCGTGCCGCCGCCAGGGACGCGCTCGAACCAGACCCGCCCCGAGTGCATCTCGACGTAGCGGCGCACCACGGCCAGCCCCAGGCCGATGCCGTCTATCTCGCGGCGGAGCGGATGCCCGGCCCGCTGGAACGGCTCGAAGACCTCGTGCTCATGCCCGTGCGGGATTCCGGTTCCGGTGTCGGTGACCGCGAATACCACCTGTCCGTCCTTCGGGGCAACCGTCACAGAGATCCTGCCCTGATCGGTGTACTTCACGGCGTTGTGCAGCAGGTTGATCAGGATCTGCCGGAGCATGGTCTCATCCGCCAGCACGGTGGCCGTTCCTTCGGCCGTTACCTCCAGCGCCTTCCGGCGCGCCAGGTGCGCGATGCTCCTGCAGGCCTGCTCGATGACCGCCGCCGCGTTCACACGCGCGATCCCCGGCTGTATCCCGCCCGCCTCCAGCGCCGAGTAGCGCAGGATGCCCTCGATCAGGTGCAGGAGGTGGTCGCCGGCCTCAAGCTGCGCCTCCAGGTCCTGCCGCTGCGCCTCGGTGAGCGGGCCGTCAATCTCCTCCAGCAGCAACTGCGCGTAGGCGCGCACCGCGTGCAGCGGTGTCTTCAACTCGTGGCTCATGGCCGCGGTGAACTCATCCTTGACGCGGTTGGCCCGGCGCAGCGCCTCGTTGACGCGCGCGAGTTCCTGGTCGCGCGTCTCGATCGCGCTGGCCATGGCATTGAACTCGCCGGCCAGCAGCGCCAGCTCGTCTCCGCCCGATTCCGGCACGCGGGCAGAGTAGTCGCCCTGGCGCATCAGGCGTATCGCAGCAACCGTGCGTGCAAGGGGCCCCAGTATCGCGCGCCGCAGTACGAAGGCCGCCCCCACGCCGCAGGCGGCCATGAGCATGCTGGCAAGGGCGATCCGCTCGGTCTCGGTCCGGATGCGGGCGTGCACCTCCGCGAGCGGGAACCCGATGCGCACGTAGGTCTGCCGGTCGAGCGGGTAGTCGGGAACCGCCCTCCGGATGTCCAGGTACGCGGTGCCGCCCCGCGTACGGCGCTCCACGACGACGAAGGGCCGCGTCAGCGGTTCTGCGGGAACCGCGAGCGCGTAGCGGCCGTCGGTGAAGCGCACCCGGCCGTCCCGGACAATCTGCGCGTAGAGCACGGTTCCTGCCACGAGGCGCCGCGTGATGCGGCTGGAGGTGGGCTCCTCGGACAGGCCTTCGGGCGTTGGAAGGAACCGCGAGGCGTCGCGCGCCAGCTCTTCTGCTACGCCCTTGGCACGCAGGCGCACCTGCTCCAGCAGGGCCCTGCGCAGCCGATAGGCGGCCAGCGTCCCGAAGGTGGCCGCGAAGAGCACGGCAAGGCCTACGAAGGCCAGGACGAACTTGCGGCCCAGACTCAGGCGCACCACGTTCCCAGTATATACGGAGCCGTGTATTGCAGGGGAATGGCAGCGGTATCGGAAGCGCGCGAGGGGGGCGCTGACGCGCCCCCCCAGGTCAGGTCGCCCTTCCTTGCTCTACCGATCCGCCGCGATCTGAATGATCTTCCTCGCCGTGTCGAGCATCCTTACGACGGCCTCCATGATGTTGGAGACCTGGTCCGACGTGTAGTTTGGATCCCCGCCGCCGTCCAGGGCAGATCCCACCGGGCGATTCGTGATCGCCCCCAGCGCCCCGGAGGCCTGCCTGATCGCGCGGCCTATGACCTCGGCCGCCTGCTCCTCGGGCCGGACGCCGCGCGTGCCCAGCACGCCGGTCGGGCCCACCAGCGCTGCGATCTCGGCCACGCCGGGTGCCGGTGCCATCGTGGGTGGAGCGCCGCCCCCGGCCTGGGCCGTCAGCTCGGCCTGCCTGCGCGCGTGGGCCTCCAACTGCCGTCCGACAGCGGCGATCCACTGCACCTCGGCTGCCTCGCGCACGACGCGGGCCTCGACGAGCAGCGGCCTGACGCCACGGTAGGTGTCGCCGTTCGCTGCCTGGGCCACGCGCTGGAAGGCCGGATCCGCGGAGCCCGCCAGCAGGTTGATGGTCTCCTGTATGTAACGCTGCTGCGCCCCGGCGTCCAGCGCGGTAACCGCGAGCTTGGCCTGAGCGGTGGCGCGGTCCAGCTCGGCCAGGGCCAGGGCCAGCGCGGTCTTGTCAACCACCAGCACCGGAAGCGGTTCCTCGGCTGCCTCGGTCTGATCGGACACCTGGGGCGGGACCGGCGGCGCGACGGCGGGCTGGTTCTGCGCCACCAGGACCTTGGGCGGCGCCGGAGCCGCGGGGTCGTGCAGGGAGTCAGGCGGCGGCGCGGCCTCCTCCTCGCCGGTTGTGCTGGTGAAGTTCAAGGGAATCTGCGTTACGCCGGTCAGGGCCAGCCCGGCCGTTGTCAGTATGGCTATGGGAACCAGGGCCAGCAGCGTTCTCTTGGCAATAGCGGCGAACATGACGACACCTCCGTATCTGGGGTCTCGCTCTGGCGCCAGTCTGCCACTCGGCTCCAGAAGAGGCCATGCAAGCGAGGTTCCGGCAAGGTTGAAATGAGGTCAAAGCCCCGGGTCCGCTACCGCCGCGGCATGGATTGTCCTACACTGTGACATAGATTGGCCTGCACTGTGAGGATGGCGAGGCGCGTGGGCTCAACACGTCAAGTCGTGACGCTGGTCTCATCCGCGCTCATACCCGCGCTCGCGGCCGCGCTCGTGGCTGGATGCGCCCGGTCGGGGACCTCTCAACCGGCGGGAGCGGAGCCCGCCCCTGGCGCGAAGCCCGCGCCCACCGTGCGGGCGGTGGCGACGTATTCGGTGATCGCCGATCTGGGTGCGCAGATCGCTGGCGACCGGGCGCAGGTGTTCAGCCTGGTGCCGCCGGGGAGCGACCCGCACACCTACGAGCCCACGCCCGATGACCTCAGGCGCGTGGCCCAGGCGCACGTTGTCTTCTACAACGGGTTTGGCCTGGAGCTCTGGTTCGATAAACTCATCAGGGGCTCCGGGACCAAGGCCAGGGTCGTCGTTGCCTCGCAGGGCGTGACGCCGATCCTCATTGACGATCCCCTGAGCAGATACCGGGGCGCGCCCGACCCTCACGCGTGGATGGATGTCAGAAACGTCATCCGGTTCTACGTCCCGACCATTCGCGACACGTTCATCGCGCTCGATCCCGCCGGTCGGGAGTCCTACCAGCGCAACTTCGACCGCTACATAGCCGAGCTAGAAGCGCTCGACCGGATGATTCGCGAGCGAGCGCTTGCGGTGCCGCAGGCGCGCCGCAAGCTGGTGACCAACGAGAACGCCCTGCACTACTTCGCGGCGCGCTACGGGTTTGAGGTGGTCGGCTACGTGTACACGCTGGCCCCCGAGGCCGAGCCGCCGGCGCGGCGAGTCGTCGAGCTGGTCGCAAAGATCCGCGCCGCGGGAGTGCCGGCGCTGTTCGTGGATACCACCTTGAATCCCAAGATCATGAACCGGCTGAGCCAGGAAACCGGCGTTCCCATCAAGGGCGCGCTCTACATTGACTCGCTGGGGCGGCCCGGGAGCGGCGCCGAGACCTACTCGGGGATGATGCGCGCCAACACAGAGATTCTTGCGAGGGGACTGGGAGGCGCGGTCCGGTGAATCCCGCCGTCGAGATCCACAACCTCAGCGTGATGTATGACGCGCGGCCCGTGCTGCTGGGGGTGTCGGGCGTTGTGGGGCACGGTGAGGTGGTCGGGATCGTGGGGCCAAACGGCGCCGGCAAGTCCACGCTCTTTCGCTCCCTGCTCGGGCTCGTGGCGCCCACCACCGGGACAATCCGGCTCCTGGGGGGCAGCATCGCCGCCGGGCGGCGGTGGATCGCGTACTTGCCGCAGAGAGAGGTCATTGACTGGGACTTCCCGCTGGTTGTCAGCGACGTGGTGACCATGGGCCGCTATCCCCACCTGGGGTGGGGCCGGTTCCCCGGCCCGGCGGACCGCCGCGTGGTCGAAGCGTGCATGGACGCGCTGGAGATCAGCGACCTCCGCGACCGGCACATCGGCGAGCTGTCCGGCGGGCAGCAGCAGCGCACGTTCCTGGCGCGGGCGCTGGCGCAGAATGCGCGGGTCCTGCTGCTCGACGAGCCGTTCATGGGCGTGGATGCCGCCACCGAGGCGACCATCCTCGAACTGCTGCGGCGGCTGCGCGCCGAGGGGAAGGCCGTTCTCATCGTGGACCACGATCTCGCCCGCGCGGCCGAGACCTGCGATCGGGTGATGCTGCTTAACCAGCGGCTGGTGGCGTTCGGGCCGCCGGCGCAGGTGCTGACACCCGGCCTGTTGCGCGTCACCTACGGCGGCCGGCTCACGCCATTGGAGAGCCTGGGCGCAAGGGGGCCGGGCGCATGACCCTCGTGGACAAGATGCTCGAGCCGCTGCAGTACTCGTTCATGCAGCAGGGTCTGATCGGCGCGGTCCTGGTAGGCGTGGTGTGCGCGGTCATGGGCAGTTTCCTGCTGGTGAAGCGCTGGGCGCTGCTCGGCGACGCGATCTCGCACGCGGTGCTGCCTGGAGTGGCCATCGCGTTCCTGCTGGGCCTGCCGCTCGTGGTCGGGGCGCTGGCCACGGGGCTGCTGACCGCGCTGGGGATCGGGTTCGTCGAGCGGCACACGCGCCTCAAGCAGGACGCGGCCATGGGCCTGCTCTTCGTGAGCGCGTTCGCCCTCGGCCTGGCGATCATCAGCCGCATCCGCAGCCCCGTGGATCTCTTCCATGTGCTCTTCGGCAACGTGCTGGCCGCGAGCCGGGAGGACCTGCTCCTCACCGCGGCCAGCGGCGCCCTGGTGCTCGCCGCCATCGCCTTCCTCTACAAGGAGCTGCTCCTGTGGGCGTTCGATCCGATCATGGCCGAGAGCGTCGGGCTGCCTGTGCGGCTGCTGCACTACGTCATGCTCCTGCTCACGTCGCTCACGATCGTGGCGTCCCTGCAGGCGGTGGGCATAGTGCTGGTGATCGCGATGCTGATCGCCCCGCCGGGGGCCGCGGTCCTCTTGACCGACCGGTTTCACCGGCTGGTGTTCCTGGCCGCGGGCATCGGCGTACTCGCCGCGGTCGGAGGGCTCTACCTCTCCTACTTCCTCGACATCGCCTCGGGCGCCACCATGGTACTGGTGAGCACCCTGCTCTTCGCGGCGGCGTTCCTCTTCGCGCCGCGGCGCGGCCTGGTGCCCCGGATGATCCGCCGCAGGCGGGGCGCGGACGAGGTCCGCATGATCCACTACCTCAAGGCGCTGTACTCATTTGCGCCCGATAGGCCTGCCTCGCCCGAGGCGCTTGCAGCCATGCTCCGCGATGCGCCCGCAGGGGCGGCAGCGGTGATGCGTCAGCTCGCACGTCTCGGGCTCGTCGAGATCGCACCCGACGGTGCTCGCCTGACACCCCAGGGGCGGCTGCGCGCCGCGCAGTTCGTGCGCACCCACCGGTTGTGGGAGCGGTTCCTGGTGGATCGGGCAGGCCTGCCATGGGATGAGGTGCATGCCACCGCCGACCGCATCGAGCATGACAGCACGCCGGCGCTCACCGAGGCGCTCGCCAGCGCCTTGGGACCTCACACCACCGACCCGCACGGCGCGCCGATACCATCCCGGGAGGGCCTGGTGGCGCCGCGCCAGGCCGAGTACCTGCTCTCTGAGCTGCGGACCGGCCAGGCCGCCGTTGTGACGAGCGTCGAGGACGAGGATCCCGAGATCCTGCGCACGCTGTCCGGCCTGGGGCTGGTCCCGGGCCGCGGCGTGCGGCTGGTCGCCGCCTCCGGTGAGGGCCTGCTCGTGGCCCTCGACGGCGAGGAACGCCCGGTCAGCCGGCGCGTGGCGCGCAGCGTGCTCGTCACGCCTGTCGGATGAAATCTCTCCGCTAGCGGCCCAGCCCGAGCATCAGGCGCGCCACCTGGAAGTAGATGACTAGACCCGTGGCATCCACGATGGTGGTGATGAGCGGCGCCGAGAACACCGCGGGGTCGAGGCCCAGGCGCCGGCCTATAAGGGGGAAGGCGGCGCCCAGGACCGATCCGACGAGCACGACCAGGACGATGGTTGCGGCGACCGTCAGGCCGAGATTGAGCGGCACGCCGATGGCCCGCGCAAGCGCAAACGTCGCGACCGCCATGGCCCCGCCCAGGGTCAGGCCCATGCGGATCTCCTTCCACGCCACCCGCACGAAGTCCGCGAGCGCGACCTCGCCGAGCGCCATTGCCCGGATCACGAGCGTGGACGCCTGCGCGCCCGAGTTGCCGCCCGTACCGATCAGCAGAGGGATGAAGAACGCGAGCGCCACCACCTGATCGAGCAGCTCCGCGTGGTGCCGCAGGATGCTGGTGGTGAACGAGGCCGCCAGGAACAGCAAGAGCAGCCAGCCGATGCGCTTGCGGAACAGCCGGGTCAGGCTCGAGTCGAGGTACGACTCGTCGAGCGGCGCGATGCCGCCCGCGATCTGGATGTCCTCGGTGGCCTCTTCCTCGATGACGTCCACGATGTCGTCAATAGTGATCACGCCCACGATCCGGTCGGCGGCGTCGACCACGGGCAGGGCCACGAAGTCGTACTGCTCCAGGAGTCGGGCCGCCTCCTCCTGGTCGGCATCGGCGCGCACGGAGACCACCTGCGTGTACATGATCTCCGAGACCGGCGTCTGTGGATCAGCGAGCAGCACGTCGCGCATCGACGCGACGCCGGCGAGCCGGCCAGTGGAATCCACGACGTAGACGTAGTTCGCCACCTCGACCTCGCGGCCGACCTTCCTGAAGTGGGTCAGGACCTGCGCGGCTGTCCAGGCCTGCTGCGCCTCGAGGTAGTCCACGGTCATCCGGCCGCCAGCCGTGTTCTCGGGGAACTCCAGCAGGCGCTGAACCTCTGCCCGCTGCTCGTCGGGCAGCCGGCGCAGCAGCTCGCGGGCCCGCCGGGGATGCACCGCGCCGATCAGGTCGCTCAGCGCGTCGCTCGACATCGAGGTCAGGACTGCCCGCGAGCCCTGCTCGTCGAGGTGGTCCAGCAGCCGGTACTGGTCCTGGTAATCCAGGTGCTCCAGGGCCCCGGCAGCCAGGTCGGGCGCGACAGCGGCGAGCAGCCGGATCTGCTCGTCCTCGTGCTCCTCACGTTCACGCAGCAGCCCGGCGAGGTCGAACGGCTGCAACTCCTCCAGCGCCGATCGGAGCTCGTCTTCGTGCGCCGTGGTCAGCAGGTCCCGAATCCTCTCCTGCACAGATGTCGGCACGGCGGTCCTCCAATTCCCGCGGATGGGAGATGGCGGAGGAGGTGGGATTTGAACCCACGAGGCGCGCAAGCGCCCAACGGTTTTCGAGACCGTCCGGGTACCGGGCTCCCGAACTCCTCCAAAAGACTATGTTATCAGGGCGGCGGTGGCGCGAACAAGGGCAGCCCGAGCAGGCCGGGCAGCGTCTCTATGTAGTAGTCCGCCCACACCGAGGGCTCGTTGTGCACCGCCACGGTGACCATTCCCACGGCGCGCGC
>JBBIOM010000054.1:0-8284 GCA_037443365.1 Armatimonadota bacterium | reverse complement strand
ACAGCCGAGAGCGCGCCCATCTGCGCCGGCGAGGCCTGCAGGGTCACCGCGGCAATGAGCGGCACAGCCAGGTGCGTGAACTGGCTCCCGAAGACCGAGATCGTCTGCCCTGTCCAGAGTTTCAGGAAGTCACGGTGGCGCCAGAGGGAGCCGGGCTTCATTGCATCAGGCTGGCCAGGGCGGCAAGACCGAAGCATGCGATCACGCTTCCCGAGAGCCGGTTGACGCAGCGCATCCCGTCGGGGCCAATCCTGGACCGGGCGATAGCGGTGACGCCGCTCAGGATGAGCCACCAGGCAGCGGAGCCGAGGAAGACCCCAGCCACGAGCGCGCCGGCAGCGGCGTGACTCCCTGCCGCGTCGGCCAGGCCCAGCCCCGCGAAGATCGCGGCGAACGACAGGATCGTCATGGGGTTCGCGAGCGTCAGCAGGAACGTGGACGCGTAGGAGCGCAGGAGGCCTCTTCCGGCCCTGGACGGTCCGGCCTCGACTGGCGCGGCTGCGAACGCCCTCACTCCGAGGTAGACAAGGAAGAGGCCGCCGGCCGCCCGGAGCCAACCCTGGTGGCCGATCAGCAGGCTCGACACCAGCGTCAGGCCGAAGCCGGCGACCGCGCCGTAGACCGCGTCGGCCGTTGCCGCGCCCAGGCCCGAGACGAACCCGGCCGCCCGTCCCTGGGCGAGCGTCGTGCGGATGCACAGCACGCCAATAGGCCCGACCGGGGCGGCAATCGAGAACCCCATGATGAACCCCTTGAGGAGGAAACTCAACGCGGGGCTCCGGGTGCGTACAGGGCGGGAAGCACTGTCTGGCACTTCTGCGGCCCGCCCGGCGGCCCCTGCCCGGCACCAGGGACGCAAACCTCCCCCGCGAAATACGTAGCCCATGAGTCCCCTCGTCATCGCGCAGGACCTGGTCAAGCACTTCGACGGGCACGCCGCGGTGCGCGGGGTCTCGTTCGAGGTGCGATGCGGCGAGGCGTTCGGGCTGCTCGGCCCCAACGGCGCCGGCAAGACCACCACCATCGCCATGCTGGCCTGCCTGCTGGAGCCCACCGGCGGGGACGCCTGGATCGCCGGGGCGAGCGTGCGGACATCTTCGATGGCGGTGCGGCGCGCAATCGGCGTGGTCCCACAGGAGATAGCCCTCTACCCTACGCTTACCGCGCGCGAGAACCTGCGCTTCTGGGCGCGCATGTACGAGGTCGCGGACGGGGAGGCACGGCGCCGAATCGAGGAGGTCCTCGACATCGTGGGCCTGCGAGAACGGGCCGACGAGCGCATAGACACCTACTCGGGCGGGATGAAGCGGCGCATCAACATCGCCGTCGGACTCCTGCACCGGCCGAGGCTGCTGATGCTCGACGAGCCCACCGTGGGCGTGGACCCCCAGTCGCGTACCAACATCCTCGAGACCACGAAGCAGCTGAACCGCGACGGCCTCACCGTCTTGTACACCAGCCACTACATGGAAGAGGTCGAGTTTCTCTGCAACCGGATCGCGATCATGGACCTGGGACAGATCATCGCCATGGGCACCCACGAGGAGTTGCGCCTTCAAGTTGGCGAGCGCGACCTGATCAGCGTAGCCACGCACGCGGCACGGATTGGCGCCGTGCTGCCCGCGTCGCTGCGCGCGCTGCCGGGCGTGGACGACGTGCGGATTCGCGACGACCGGATCGAGGTGCTGACCACGACGGGCCGGCGGCTGCTGCCGCAGATCGTGACGCAGTTCGTGACGCACGACGTGCCGATCCTGGCGATCGAGGTGCGGGAGCCCAACCTCGAGAGTCTCTTCCTGCATCTCACGGGCAAGGGTCTCCGTGACTAGGCGTGACTAACAAGGCCCTGTACATAGCCGTCAAGGACCTCGGCATCCGGGCTCGGGACCGTCGCGCGGCCGTCGTGCTGCTGGTCATGCCGATGGTGCTCATCTTCATCCTCGGCCTGGTCTTCAATCCGCTGTGGAGGGGCACCGCCGAGTTCCAGCGCATCCCTGTTGTGGTCGTGGATCAAGACCAGGGCGAGATCGCGCGGCTGCTGACAGAGCAGGTGCTCTCGACCGGCGTGATCGGCCGGATGCTGCGCGTGGATCGCACCGGCGATCCCGCCTCCGCCCGCGAAATGGTGATGCGCGGGCGCCGGACCGCGGGGCTGGTGATCCCTCCGGGGTTCTCGCAGGCGATCTTGACCGGACGCCCCGCGCGCCTGGTGCTCTTCGTGGACCCGGCCCAGAGCATCCGGGCCGGCATCGTCTACAGCATCGTCAACCGGTTCGGCGCCGAGGTGGTCAAGCGGCAGGTGGCGATTACGGTGGCGGCCGAAACGCTGATCATCGAGCGCATCATGGTGCCGTCCAGGGTCATCGCCGCGATACCGGGGTGGCTGAAGGACGTCGAGCAGTTCACGGCCCGCCAGCCGGTGGCGATCGCCGAGGAACGCGGCAGCGGACCCCGCTTCCCTTCCGCGATGGACTACTACGCGGTGGCAATGGGCGTCATGTACCTGCTCTTCGGCGTGAGCATGGCAAGCCAGAGCATACTCGTCGAGCGGCGCGAGGGCACGCTCGCTCGCCTGCGCACAACCCCCACGGAATCCGCCGACATAGTTGGCGGCAAGCTCCTGGCCACATTCCTGACAGGCCTGGCGCAGTTCTGCCTGCTGGTGCTCTTCACGCGTGTCATCTACGGGGTCGGGTGGGGCTCGCCGCTGTTGCTGCTCATGATGATCGGCGCTACGGCTCTGGCCGCGTCCGGGCTGGGCACGTTCCTGGCGGCGATGGCCCGCACGCCCGAAGCCGTTGAGGCGCTGGCGCCTGCCATCATCCTGCCCATGTCGTTCCTGGGCGGCGCGATGTTTCCCATATACGTGATGCCCCCGTGGCTGGAGTACGCCAGCCGGTTGACCTTCAACCGCTGGGCCCTCGACGGATTCCTGGCCATCATGGCCGGCGCAACGAGCCCCGCGGCCATCTGGCAACCGGTGCTGGCGCTACTCGCCATCTCCGCGGTGTTCCTCACCGTCGGGACGTGGCGACTGCGGTTCCGGTGAGCGCGGGATGAGCGGCCTTCGCAAGGCCGGGGCGATCGCGCTGCTGTCGTTGGCCATCACCGCGCGCGACCGCGGCGCGCTGCTCTGGCGTCTGGCGATGCCCCTGATGATGACCGTGCTGGTGGGCAGCGTCTTCGGCGGAGGGGCCGCCGGCGCGCGCACGCCGGTGGCGATTGCGGACGAGGACGGGAGCACCTACTCGCGCCTGTTCACAGAGCGCCTTGGGGCCGAGCGATCCATCGGGCTCCGCCGGGCCGGCGGCCCGGAGGCAATGGCGCTGCTCGAGGCAGGACGCGTCGCCGCGGTCGTATTCATACCGAAGGGGTTCGCCGACCGCATCAACGCGGGCCGGGACTCCGACGTGAGCGTGCGGTTCGACCCGCGCCGGGGCCCGCCCACGCTCACAACCGAGGTGGTTCGCGAAGTGGCGATGCGCCTGTCGGTGAACGCCATCGCGGGCGAGTTCACGGCGGCGCTGGCGGTGCGCGAGACGCAGGACCCATCGCTGGGACCGGGCGTGCGCCGCCGCGCCATTGAGCGGGCCGACCGCCGGTGGTCCCCCTCGCCCCCTGTGACCGTCACCGTAGAGGTGGCGAGCGCACTTGCCGCCGACCGGCAGCGGTTCCTGTCCGGCATGGAGCAGGCATCGTGCGGCTTCACCGTGATGTTCGTCATGATGGCCGCCGCGATGAGCGCGGGCACACTGGTGGTCGAGCGCCAGAACGGCACGCTGGCACGGCTGCTGACCACGGCGACGCGGCGGGCATCCATCCTGGGAGGCAAGATCGCCGGCGTCTACCTGCAGGGCGTGGTTCAGATGGGCATCCTGATCCTTGTCGGCCAGGGGCTGCTCGGCGTGAACTGGGGACAGGCCCCGGACGCGCTCGCCCTGCTCGTTGCCGCGTACCTCTTCTCGGCGACCGGGCTGGGCATCATGCTGGCGGCGATCGTGCGCACCGAGGCGCAGGCGTCCACCCTGTTTCCGGTCGTGACCATCATCCCGGCCATGCTGGGCGGAACCTGGTGGCCGATCGAGATGGCGCCGCGGTACATGCAGGCCCTGGCCTACACCGTGCCGCAGGGATGGGCGATGACCGGGTTTACGAACATCATCACTCGCGGCCTCGGCCTGGCTGAGGTGCTGCCGCAGGCGGCCGCGCTCGCCGGGTTCGGCGCCGCGTTCTTCGTCGTAGGGGTGCTGCTCTTCAGGTACGAGTAGCCGCGCAGAAGCCCTCACCAGAGGTGCGGCCGGAGCCCGGAGCGAATCCCCCAGGTGCTAAGGGGAGGGATACGCATGCACTATCCCTGGTGGTATGTTCCGCTTCTCACCTCGCCCATGCTCATCGCCGCGATCGCTGTGCTGCACGTGCTAGTCGCGCACTACGCCGTGGGCGGCGGACTGTTCCTGGCGTTCGAGGTGCGGCACGCCTACCGCACGCACAACCGGCCCTACCTCGCCTACCTGAGGCAGCACGCCTGGTTCTTCATCCTGCTCACCGTGGTCTACGGCGCCATCACGGGCGTGGGCATCTGGTGGACGATCGGGCTGGCCTCCCCCTTGGCCACCAGGACGCTGATCCACATCTTCGTCTTCGGCTGGGCCATGGAGTACGTGACCTTCATCATCGAGATCGTCGCCGCGTTCATCTTCTACTACTACTGGGGGCGCCCTGACCCGAAGACCCACGAGGCCATGGGGTGGATCTACGCGGGTGCGGCCTGGTTGAGCCTGGTGCTGATCACCGGGATCACCGGCTTCATGCTGAATCCCGGTGCCTGGCTGAAGAACAACAACTTCTGGTTGGGGCTGCTCAACCCGCAGTTCGTGCCGCAGGTGCTGGTGCGCACAGGGGGCGCGCTCCTGCTGGCGTCGCTGTACGTGTACCTGCACGCGGCGTTCAAGATCAAAGACCCGGCCCTGCGCGACCTGATCGCCCGGCGCTCGGCCCGCCCCGCGCTGCTGGGGTCCATCCTGATCCTGATCGGCGGCCTGGGTTGGTACGCGTTCCTGCCCGAGTCGGCGCGGGCGGCCCTGATGGCCTCGGCTGTGCTCACCGTCTTCACAGCCCTGATCTTCGCCACCACCACCATCGTCTTCGTCATGCTCTACCTGGGACCGTACCGCAATCCTGGGTGGCTCTCCCCGGGCTTCGCCATCCTGCTCTTCATCCTGGGATTGGGCGCTTTCAGCACCGGCGAGTTCATCCGCGAGGCGGTGCGCAAGCCCTACATCGTCTACAACGTCGTGATGGGCAACCAGTTGCTGACCGAGCAGGTCGCAAAGGTGCGAGAGCGCGGGTATCTGGAGAGCGGAACCTGGACGAAGGCGTTCGTCGCCTCGCAGTACCCTGGGGTGATGGACGGAACAGGGATCGTGCGGGAGAGGCTGCGGGCGCTGCCAGAGGCCGACCAGTTGCGCCTGGGCCGCCTGATCTTCCAGTACCACTGCAACAACTGCCACTCCTCGACGCTGGGATACTCGCCGGTCGGGCACCTGATGCGGGGATGGACACCCGAGGTCATTCGCGCCACGGTCCCGCACCTGGGAGACGTGAACATCTTCATGCCGCCGTGGCTGGGCACGCCCGAGGAAACGGAGATGATGGCCCGGTACCTGGCTTCGATCGCGCAGCCGCGCCCGAAGGGGATGCGGTAGGGAGGCGAAGATGGATCCTACCCGCCTGCTAGGACCCGACACCCCGCTGGGGCTCCCTGCACCCTACTGGTTCACGGTGTTCTTCAAGGTCCTGGGATTCACCCTGCACACGATACCGATGAACCTGTGGTTCGCCGGGATACTCCTGGCGATGCTCCTGCGTGGGCGCGGAGAGCATGCCCGAACCTGCTCGAACCGCCTGATGAACCAAATGCCGATCCTGATCGCGCTGGGCATCAACTTCGGGATCGTGCCGCTGCTGTTCACCCAGGTCGCGTACTACAAGGTGTTCTTCCCGGCCACCATCCTGATGGCCTGGCCGTGGTTTGGGGTCATCCTCATGCTCATCCCGGCCTACTACGGCGTCTATTTCTACGCCGTGGGGCTACGGGCGGGACGCCTAGCGCCGGCCCATCGCACGGCGGGATGGGTCGGTGCGCTGCTGTTCATTGCGATCAGCTTCGTGTTCGCCAACGGATTCAGTCTGATGACCAACCTGGCCGCGTGGCCGGCGCTGTGGCAGAAGACGAGCGTGGCCGGCGCGCCGCTGGGGATCGCGCTCAACGTCGCCGACCCATCACTGTGGCCGCGCTGGCTGATGATGTTCGGGCTGGCGCTGACGACAACGGCCGCCTATCTGGTGGCAGACGCCGCCTTCTTCGCGGTCAGGGAGAGCGAGGCGTACAGGAGGTGGGTGCCTGGGTTCGCGCTGCGGCTCTACACGGTGGGCGCGGCCTGGTTCGCCCTGGCAGGCACATGGTACGTGTTTGGAACCTGGCCAGCGGAGTTGCGCCAGATGATGTTCGGCGGCTCACTGGCGGCACTCACGGCGCTGACCGCCCTGGGCCCGGGCCTGCCATGGGCGCTGATTCTGGCTCAGGGCAGGAAGGTGAGGCGTCCGCTGGCGCTGATCCTGGCGCTGGCCCAGGTGGGCGTCCTGGCGCTGAACGCGGTCAGCCGCCAGGTAGTGCAGAACTTCGAGCTTCGCAGGTACCTTGACCTGGCCGCCGAGAAGGTCAACGTGCAGTGGAGCCCGCTGGTCGTGTTCCTGGTCATGTTCGTCGCCGGGCTGGGCTTGATCGGCTGGATGATAATGAAGGCGCTGGCCGCGGCGCGGCAGCCGGCGCCGGCGAAGGGGTAGCCGGCAGTCAGCGCTGCGGCTGTTCCTGGACTCCCGCCAGCCTCATCGCCAACCGCATCTTCTCCTCCAGGTCGGCCAGCCGCGCGAGCATGATCCTCTGCGCCTGCGGCGATCCGGCCCCATGCATTGACTCCGCAAGATAGGCCGCCGCTCCCGGCCCCAGAGTAAGATTCTCCAGCAGCCGCAGCATTCGGCAGCGTTCCTCGGTCGTGTAGCGATCCACGCCGCGCAGGTACTTCTCTAAGTAGGGCCCTATCTCGGGGTTGGTGAAGTCCTTCTCCGACGGCAGTGTGACGAGCAGGCCCCCGGCAATATCCTGCGCCAGTCGGGCGATCTCATATGGGAAGCGCGTCACGTTGAGCTTGCACACGTTTGCCAGCAGCGTGTTGATCAGGTAGGTGCCCGAGGCCGTGGGCAGGCCTTCCGCCGAACACGCGATGCCGCAGGCGTACATCGTCTCGTTGAGATGCACCATTTCCACGATCTTGTCCCTGACGTGCGACGCCCTGTCCGTACCGTGATATTGAGCCAGCGACTGCGCCGCACCTATCACGACGTCGCCAACACCCGCCTTGCAGCCGCCGTAGCTCTGGCGGTGGTAGCCGGCGAACCGCTCAACCAGCAGCCCGCTGTAGGCGTACTCACCGGCCATGAAGACCCGGTCCCAGGGAACAAACACATCGTCGAGGATGATCACCGCCTCGTGCCCGCCGAACGCCCGGTTGCCCACGTCAATCTGGCCGGCCTCGAGCCGCCGCGCATCCGACGGCTGCCTGCCAACTATCATGAGAGTGCCCGGGGTGTCGGATGGGATCGCGAACGCGACCGCGTAGTTACGGTCCTCCTCAGAGAGCGTCTGCGTCGGCATGACGAGGATCTCGTGCGAGTTCAGTGCCCCGGTCTGGTGGAGTTTCGCCCCGCGAACCACAATGCCGTCGGGGCTTCTCTCCACGATGCGCACGAAGAGGTCCGGATCGGCCTGCTCTGAGGGTCTCTTCCGCCGGTCGCCTTTCGCGTCCGTCATCGCGCCATCCACCACCAGGTCGTGCTCCTGCACATGCGCCAGGAAGCGCCGAAACCTGGCGTGGTACTCGGTCCCAAGCGCGCGGTCCATCTCGTAGGTCACCGAGTCCAATGCGTTGAACGCGTCCATGCCCACGCAGCGCTGGAAACAGCAGCCGGTCTTCTGACCGAGCAGGCGCTGCATCTTGACCTTGGCCACCAGGTCTGCCGCACTCTGGTGGAGGTGCGTGAACCGGTTGACCGTCTGGCCCGACAGGTTTGAGATGGCCAGCATCAGGTCGGCGTGTTCGGGATCCTGGGCCAGCTCGTAGGTCATCGCGCACGCGTTGAGCGACGGCCGCGCCAGCGGGTGGTCTACCGGGCTAGCGACCTCCTGGCCCATGATGAAGACACGCTTCTTCATCTTCCTGAGGCT
>JBBIOM010000053.1:0-8626 GCA_037443365.1 Armatimonadota bacterium | reverse complement strand
AGAAGCCGGAGGAGGAGAAGCAGGGGCCTGCAGCGCCGCAGATGCCGATGATGTAGTCATCTCCGCGCGGCTTGTGGCCGCACGGAAGTTGCGCAAGGGGGGAGCTATCTGGCTCCCCCTTTCTGCGTGAGGCGCCACCGCAGAGCCCAGGAGGAAAGCGCTTTCCAGGCAGCGAATCTAGGACATTGGCGATGAGTACGCCCCGCTCAATCTACGATGTGGCCCGCGCAGCGGACGTCTCGATCACGACCGTCTCCAGGGTAATGGGCACGAGCACCCATCGTGTGCGACCAGCCACGCGCGAGCGCGTCCTGCGGGCCGCGGTGGAGCTCGGCTACTCCCCCAGCGCCCTGGCTCGCGCGCTGGTTACCCGTCAAACTCGCCTGGTTGGCGTGCTCGTGGGCGATGCCACCGATCCATACTTCGCGGGCATCCTCCGGGGCGTGGAGGACACTGCCCGGGCCAATGGTTACTTGGTCCTTCTCTGCAACACCGACCGCGAGGCCGATGTCGAACTGCGCTACCTCCATGTACTCCGCGACTACAGGGCCGATGGTATCCTGTTCGCGGGTGGGTGCCAGACCGACCCCGTGTACCTCCGCGAACTGGAAGGGCTGGTAACCCGCATGCGCGAGCACGGAACGGCGATTGTGGCGCTTGCCCGTTACCCCTTTGGAATCCCCGAGGTCGGCATAGACAACACAGCGGCTACCGGCTGCGCCGTGGAACACCTGCTGGAGCTGGGGCATCGCAGGATTGCCTTCATCGGAGGACGCCCCGGGGTATCCACCAGCGAGGAGCGGCTCGCGGCGTACCGTTCCGTTCTGGAGGCCGCGGGTCTCCGGTACGATCCGGTACTGGTGCTGCCTGGAGACTACACCTACTCCGGCGGCCGTCGGGCGGCGGATCTCCTGCTCGCCATTAGTCCCCGACCCACGGCGGTGCTGGCCATCAACGACGCCAGTGCTGTCGGATGCCTGGTAGCCCTCAAGGAACACGGGCTGCGGGTCCCAGCCGAGGTAAGCGTGGCCGGGATCAACGACATCCCAGCCGCCTACTATGTCGAGCCGGCGCTGACCACCGTTTCGGTTCCGATATACGAGCTGGGCGCGATCGGCATGCGCCACCTGCTGCGTGGGCTGGCCGGCGAGGCAGTGCCCCCGAGTCGGCGAATTGAACATAGTCTTGTCGTCCGCCGTTCGACCGCACCACCACCACGAGCGCGTCCAAGGAGCCGATTATGAGATTTGGGTTCATACCGACTGAGGGCGGCCACTTCTTCGAACAGGCGCTGCGCGAGGTACTGCTGGGCGAGGAACTGGGCTTCCACTCGGCATGGATGGAGGAGCACCACGGCGTTCCCAACCATTACTGGCCTTCGCCGTTGGTGGTTCTGGCCGGTTTCGCGACGCGGACTTCGAAGGTTCTGTTGGGGACCAACATAGCGGTCCTGCCCTTCTACCACCCGGTGCGCGCCGCGGAGGACGTGGCCATGCTGGACGTGATCTCGGGCGGCCGCGCCATCTTCGGAGTGGCGATTGGCTACCGCCCACAGGAGTTTGCCCTCTATGGCGCGCTGTTGGAGAACCGGGGAGCCCGCCTGTCCGAGGCGATTCGGTTGATGCGACGCCTATGGACCGAGGAGTCCGTGACGTTTGCTGGGCGGTACTACGCTCTCTCGGAGGCGCGGATCGAGCCGCGGCCCCTTCGTCCGGTGCCCATCTGGATAGGAGGGTGGGGAGATCTCTCCCTGCGGCGTGCGGCCGAACTGGGCGATGCGTGGATTCCCGGACCGACGGCCCGCCTTGAAAAGCTGCTCGACGCTCAGGCCACCTACCGGCGCCATCTGGCGAAGTTCGGGCGCGATCCGAAGGGAGTTCCCACACCCCTTACCCGCGAGCTGGTCATCGCGGAGACCGAGGCGCGGGCGCGCGAGATGGCAGAGCGCCACCTGCTGGTTAACTACCGCGACGAGTACGGCAAGGACTGGGCGCACCCGCTGATCGGTCGGGAGGACGGAACCCCGGTGGACAAGCTGGACGACCTGGGCCGCGACCGATTCCTTATCGGGACGCCTGACCAGGTGGTGCGACAGATCGAGCGGCTCCGGGAGACCTTCGGCGTGGACCACCTGATCTTCCGGACTTATTTCCCGGGCATGCCGCACGAGCACATCATGACCGAGTTGAGGCTTCTGGCGAAGGAAGTGATGCCGGCATTCGCAACGGACACGACAACCGCAGGAGGGCTCTCATGAGATCACTGGACCTCAACGGTCTTATTCCGGCCACGGTCCTGCCCATGACCGATGACGCTCGGCCTGACCTGGAAACCCTGACGCGTTACCTGGACTGGGTGGTTCGGCAGGGGCCGGTGGGATTGGCCATCAACGCCGACACCGGCGAAGGTCCGCACCTCTCGCGGGGGGAGAAGCGAGCGGTTCTCGATGCCGCGGTGGACGCGGTGGCAGGCCGCGCGCTCGTCATCGCGGGGATCGGCGGTCCGTACACCGAGGAAGCCATCGCGCAGGCGCGCGACGCGAAGGCCGCGGGAGCGGACGCTCTGCTTGTCTTCCCCATCCCGGCCTTCTTCGGCCGCCCTCTGTACCCAGAGATCCCGTACGAGTACCACCGGGCCATCGCCCGCGCCGTGGATCTCCCCTTGATCCTCTTCCAACTGCAGCCCGCCCTCGGTGGCGTGGAGTTCACGGCCGAGGCGATGGCGCGCCTGCTGGAGATTGATACCGTGGTGGCGATCAAGGAAGCGTCCTTTGACGCCATGAAGTTCGTCCAGATGCGCTCAATCCTGGACCAGGCGCAGCGGCGGATCACGCTCCTGACCGGCAACGACAACTTCATCTGTCATTCGTTCGTGCTGGGCGCGGAGGGTGCGTTGATCGGCTTCGGGACGCTGGCAGTGCAGATGCAGGTGGAGATGATCGAGGCCTCCCGCCGCCGCGATTGGGACGAGGCGTTTCGGCTCTCCGCCATAGTGCAGCCGCTGGCCGACGCGATCTTTGCCCCGCCCGTTCCCAACTACCGCTCCCGCACCAAGGAGGCGCTGCGCATGCTCGGCGTGATCGGCAGCGCCGTGGTGCGGCCTCCGCTTCTTCCAGTGGGCGATGATGAACGTGGGCGGATTCGGCTCGCCCTGGAGCGCGCGGGGATGTTGGAGCCCGGCCATGCTGGATGACACCGCCACCGGCCCAGAGATAGGGGCGGCTGCCCCAGAGGTCGCCGTTCTGGGCATCGGTGCGATCGAGCAGCACGGTCGCCACCTGCCGGTGGGCACCGACTTCCTGCTAGCGATCGAGTTGAGCCGGCACGTTGCGACCGAACTTGACGCCTGGCTTCTGCCCCCTATCCCGGTCAGCATGAGCGAGTGCCACGGGCCGATGGGCGGCACGGTTTGGCTCAAGCCAGCCACTCTGGCGGCCGTGCTCCGGGACATCGCGCGGTCGGTCGAGGCTCAGGGAGTTCGTCTGCTGCTCGTGCTCAACTGCCACGGCGGCAACTTCATTCTCGAGCCGGCAATCGAGCAGCTCAACCGCGAACTGCGGTGGTTGCGGGTCGTTCTGGCACCCGAGGTCTTGGCGGACTTGCCGGGCGAGCCGCCGATTTTCGAGACGGGAGCCCTGGAGGTCCACGCAGGCGAGGCGGAGACCTCTGCGATGCTCCACTACTACCCCGACCTAGTACGGGAGGAGCGCCACGACGGGCCGATCACCGTTGGCAGGGAGTTCCTGGACTACACGACGCTGGACAGGCTCAACCCGGAGGGCACGTGGGGATTCCCCAGCCGGGCCGATGCCGCCAAGGGCGAGCGCGCCGCGCGCGCGCGTGTGCGGGCGTGCGCGGCCTACGCCCGCCGGGCCCTGGAAGCCATTCCCCTAGTACCAGGTCCAGCTGGATCTTCAGCGTGAGGAGTAGATCCGTGCCTACCTTGACCATCGAGAACACGGCGTGGGAGTTCGCGGCCGGCAGGCCCGAGGTCGCCCTGGTCCCCCTTGCATCTCTTGAGCCCCACGGTCCGCACCTGCCTGCAGGCACCGACATTCTGCTCATCTCGGCAATCGCGCGTGGCGTGGCGGGCCGGCTGATCAAGCCGGCGTTCCTGCTCCCGACCTGGCCGGTGGGCACATCGGGCGAGCACCTGGGACGGCCCGGCTGCGTGAGCCTGGAGTACGACACGCTGTGGGCCGTTGTTGGCGACCTGGTGCGATCGCTCCACGCCCACGGAATCCGTGACGTCGTCGTTCTCAACAACCTCGGTAGCCCGATGGGGAACACGGTTCGGCCGTCCGGGAACCCCATCGTCAAGACCGCCGTGCGCCAGCTCAACTATGAAACGACGGGCCTGCGGGCCATCTGGGTCCAGCCATTTGCCGTTTCCCGCACTGCGCTCACGGAGATCTTTGCCTCTGCCGGGAGAGATCTGGACGCCAGCGATGTGAAGGCTTCGATCCTTCGACACCTGGCTCCCGATCTCGTCCGCACAGGCGTCGCCGATGCCGAGAGGGGCCGACTCTCGCTGGAGGTGGCGGTTGCGGCAACCGCGGACTACGTCGAACGCACGCTTGCTGCTCTGAACGAGATCTGATTGACGCGTTAGCATCCTAGGAGGTGATCGCTCGTGCCTGGTCAGAGGCTGCGTTTGGTCTGGGTCGCCCTTCTTGTGCTTGCCCTCGTCACGACGTTTCGGCCCGCGCCTGCCGAAGGGCAGCCGCGGAGAGGCGGCCAGGTGACAATCGGTCTGCACCAGGAGCCTGATCGGCTTTGGGCGCCGATCACAGGCCTGGTGGTCTCGTATGAGCTGGGACTCCTGCTCAACGAGCCCCTGATCAAGATCAATGAGAAGCTGGAGTATGTTCCCGCGCTCACCACTGAGGTGCCCAGCCTTCGAAACGGCGGCATCTCCCCCGACGGCCTGACCTACACGTTCAGGCTGCGGAAGGGCGTCCGGTGGCACGACGGCGCGCCGTTCACGAGCAAGGACGTCAAGTTCACATACGACATGCTGATGGATCCCGAAGTACCGGTACGCGGCCGGGTCGGCTGGAGCGATGTCAGCCGGGTTGACCTGCCCGATGAGCACACGGTAGTGTTCCGCTTCAAGACCATCGACGCCGCCTTCATGGACCGCGTGGCCACGCTGACCATGCTGCCGTCGCACGTGCTCGGCGCAGTGCCCGCGAAAGATCTGGTGGGCCACCGGTGGTTCAGGACCAACACGCCGGGACTGGGTCCTTTCAAGTTCGTCGAGTGGCGGCCTGGTAGCCACATCCTGGTCGAGCGCAACCCCGAGTATTTCATATCGGGACAGCCCTATCTGGACAGAGTCGTGGTCAAGATCATCACCGACGCAACCACCCTGACCAACCAACTGGAAACCGGCGACGTGGACATCCGGTTCCGCATGCTGGGAGATCAGGTGCCGGCGATCCGGAGAATACCACACATCAACCTGGTGACGACCCACTCGACCTCACCATGGATCATCTGGGTGAACAACCTGGACCCGCGCTTCGCTGACAGGCGCGTGCGGCTGGCGCTCAACTACGGATTCGATCGCCGGGCCATTGCCAACACGCTTCTGAGGGGGCTGGTCGAGCCGGCGTACACGCTGATCCCGCCGACCTCCTGGGCCTATAGCGACGACATCCTGAAGTACGAGTACGATCCGGCGAGGGTCCGGCAGCTCCTCGACGAGGCAGGCTACACCCTGGGGCGCGACAACGTCCGAGCCAAAGGCGACCAGCGGTTGAGCTTCGATCTGCTGAACATCGCGGGTGAGGTAGAGCGGGTCCAGATCCTCTCATACGTCCAGAGCCAGTGGAAGAGCTTGGGCATCGATGTCAGGATCAGGACCGTGGACGTCGCGACGATGTGGGGTTTCGCGCTTCCGAGAGGCCAGTATGAGATGGCCTACTCGTTCTCAGGCCGCCTGGTGGACCCTGCGGATCTCTCCCAGCACTACCTCTGCCCCGATCACAAGCCGACCACGAACTGGGGACGCTACTGCAACCCAAGACTGGACGAGATCCTCCTCAAGGCCCAGTCGACCGTCGACCTCAGGGTGCGCAAGAGCCTCTACGCGCAGGCGCTGAAGATGACGACAGAAGACCCTGCCTACGTCTTCATCGCGCGGCGGGCCGACCACACCCCGATCAACCGGCGCCTGCGAGGTGTCAAGCCCGCGCAGGGTTACTACGAGACGTGGAACACGGCCGAGTGGTGGGTCACCCAGTAGTCGCAGCTTCCTCTTCGTGCCGGCGGAGCTGGTAGATGCACCGCTACCTGCTCCGCCGGTCCCTGCTCGCCATCCCGACGCTGCTGGCAACCTCGATAATCCTGTTTGGGTTACTGCACCTGGCGCCGGGGGGGCCAGTCGCCATCTATGCTGGGCCCGACGCGGGTCCTGAGGACCTGGTCCGCATCGCCCGGCTGTTGGGGACCGATCAGCCCCTCCCGCTGCAGTACGTGAAGTGGATCGGAGGAATGGTAAGCGGGGATTGGGGCCGGTCGTTCCGCTATCGTGAGCCCGTTGCGGTCGTCCTGGGAGGGCGCCTACCCAATACGCTTCAACTCATGCTCGCAGCGTTGATCCTGGCCCTCGTCCTGGCGGTTCCCTTCGGGGTCATCGCGGCCGTCAGCCGTCGCCGTTGGGTGCAGCACCAGGCCAGCCTGGCCTCCATGCTAGGCGTCTCGATCCCGACCTTCTGGTTGGGGATGATGGTCCTGCTCGTGTTCTCGGTCAAACTCCGCTGGCTGCCCTCGGGCGGCATGGCCGCGATCGGAGTCGGCTTCACCCTCACCAATCGGCTGCATCACCTGATAGGCCCCGCGCTGGTCCTCTCTACCCTCTACATCGCTGCATGGAGCCGCTACGTACGCTCCAGCCTGCTTGAGGTGATTCATCAGGACTACATCCGCACCGGCCGGGCAAAAGGGCTCTCCGAGCACCGGATCATCTTCCGGCATGCGCTCCGCAACGCGCTGTTGCCCCTCGTTACCCTGATCGGCCTCCAGGCGCCCACCCTGGTCGGAGGGGCCATCATCACCGAGACCGTCTTTGCCTGGCCGGGGATGGGTCGTCTGCTGGCGGAGTCGCTGACCAGCCGCGACTACCCGGTGCTCATGGCGTCGTTCATGATCATGGCAGCCCTTACCGTAGTCGGGAACCTGCTGGCCGACCTCGCCTACGGCTGGATAGACCCTCGCATCAGGCTGGGGTGACCCGTGGCTGAGGTCCTGCGCCGCACTCCACCGAGAGACCCCGCGCCTGTGACCATGCGGCGCAGCCCCGGCGCGTGGGCGCGCTTCCTGAAGAGCCGCCCCGCCGCTCTCGGCGCCGTCATCCTGGCGGCGATGAGCCTGGCCGCCGTGCTGGCTCCGGTCATCGCCCCTCACGAGCCAGACGCCGTAAGCCTGGAGATCCTCTCCCCGCCAAGCGCGAAGTACCGGCTGGGTACGGACGATGTCGGTCGGGACTTGCTCACGCGGCTCCTGTACGCAGCACGGATCTCCTTGACGGTTGGCTTCGCCTCCTCCGTGCTGACGGTTCTGCTGGGCGTCACCATGGGCGCGCTTGCGGGCTACCTTGGGGGCAAGGCCGATGCCCTCATCTCGGCCGGGGTCAACATCCTTCTTGCGATTCCGGTCCTGCCCCTGGCGCTGGTGCTCGCGTCCTTCCTGGAGACCAACCTGCTGTTCATCGTGTTGATCATAGGCCTGCTGTCCTGGGGCGGCGTGGCGCGGATCATCCGTGCCGAGTTCCTCTCGCTCAAGGAGCGTGAGTTCGCCCAGGCAGCGCTGGCGATTGGAGCCGGGCACGGACGCATCGTCGTCCGACACATTCTCCCCAACACGCTTGCGCCGATCATCGTGGCGGCCACGCTCCAGGTTGCCAGCGGCATCCTGCTCGAGTCGGCGCTGAGCTACTTGGGCTTTGGCATCCAGCCGCCCCAGGCATCGTGGGGCAACATGCTCCAGAACGCGCAGGTCTACCTGCGTACCGTACCGACGCTGGCGATCTATCCAGGTGCCCTGATCTCGCTAACGGTCATCAGCATCAACTTCGTCGGTGATGGTCTGCGCGACGCCCTCGATCCGCGCCTACGCATCTGACTTGCCCAACTGGCTTGCCATTGTGCGATATTTGTGGTAACGTTTGGATCGAGAGCCCCAAGAAACGCCGACAGCAGGCCGAAAAACCGAACATTTGATGCCGAACCCGATGCAAATGTTCGTGATTGGAGGCGGCGGGCGCGAGCACGCGCTCGTCTGGCACCTGCATAGGCACTACCCAAACGCCGTCCTGTACTGCGCTCCGGGAAACCCGGGCATCTCCGACTTCGCCACCTGCCTGCCCATTTCGGCCACCGATCTGCCGTCGCTGGCGCACGCCGCGTCATCGTTCGAGATAGATCTAACGATAGTCGGGCCTGAAGCGCCGCTGGTAGCGGGCATCGTGGACTTCTTCGAGGCGCGCGGCCTTTCCATAATCGGACCCTCGGCATCAGCCGCGGCGCTGGAGGGCAGCAAGGTCTTCGCAAAGGCTCTGATGGAGCGCCACGGGATTCCCACGGCTGCCTATGCCGCCTTCGATGATCCGGCGTCGGCGCTCC
>JBBIOM010000052.1:0-9364 GCA_037443365.1 Armatimonadota bacterium | reverse complement strand
GGATCGGCCCGCAGCCAGCCCGGCCGGTCGAACCAGCGCGGCAGCCAGACCCGCGCCGGCCGCAGCCCGGTGGTGATCAGGATCGCGCCGTCGTCCGAAGTGTCGGCGAACTCCTCGGGCGAGAGCAGGGGCCGCAGCACCGGCCGCTCGTAAGTGGTGCGCTGGTGGGGCAGCACCCCGCGCCGCGTGGTGCCCCGCGTGAGCTGCTCGGTCGTGGCATTGCCGAGCGCCTCGCTGAAGTAGCGGGCGTCGTCGAACTTGAGCCAGGCCGGGTGTAGCAGCACCGTCTGCAGGTTGTTCAGAAACGCGCGGAAGCCGGTGACGCCGTAGACCTCCTCGCCCTGCGCGCGTCCCTGCAGCGCGAGGTGATAGGCGACGCGCCGGCTGCGGAAGGTGGCCAGCGTATCCCCGATGCCCGGGATCGGCCCCATGGAGGGGAACTCGTCGAGGTAGACGCTGGTGTGCACCGGGAGCCGGCCGCCGTAGCGCTCCGAGGATCGCATCAGGGCGTCGTTGAGGATGCGGACCAGGAGCTGCAGGAGCAGCTTGCCCCGGCCTCCGGCCAGCCGCGTCTGCGAGAGGGCGACGAAGAGCAGCGTGGGGGCGATCCCGAGCTGCTCGGGGCTTACCTGCTCGCGCGGGTCGTCGGTGGGCGTCGTGGCTCGATCCAGCAGCGGGTCGGCAAACAGCTCCAGGCGACCGGCCAGCCCGGCCATGATCCCGGGAAGGCGCTCGTCCTCGAGCCCGAACAGGCCCACGACCTGTTCGCGGACTTCCCGATCCGGGTGCGTCAGGAAGTACTGCTGCAGCTCCCGGTCGGCTCCGGCAGCGAGCCGGTAGATGCGCCCCAGCGTCGCCGGGCCGCGGTAGGGGTCGCCTGCCGGCCGCAGCCCGTCGCGCGAGGCGGCCAGGATCAGGGCCGCGAGCAGCTTGCGCTCCAGGTTGAGGAAGAACGGGTTCTCACCCCGGCGCTCGGTGTGGCCGATCACGAGATCCCGCAGGTCCATCGCGTCGGTAAGCGTGCGGACGCCGTCCAGCAGCGGGAAGCGCAGCGTGACCTCATCGTGCCAGGGCGCGAAGAGCTGCACGTCGCGGCCGCAGGCGAGGAACGCCGGGATGACGTCCGCCAGCCCTTCCTGCGCGTCCGGGAACTTCACGTCGATCACCACCGCGGAGTGGCCGTCGCGGGCATCCGCGAGCAGGTTGGGCTTCATGTAGCGGGAGGTCTTGCCGGCGCCGGTCCCGCCGATGAGCAGGACGTGCGAGCAGCGCCGCCGCTCGGGCAGGCGCAGCACACGCGTGCGAACCAGGCCGGGGATGGCGCCCACGTAGCCGGCAGGCCGCTCATCAGGACCGCAGCGGAGCTGGCGTGCCACTTCCCGGGGCAGCGACCAGCGCGCCGCCCCCGGCTGTCTGTGAGAACCCGGGGCACCTCGGTCGGCGGCCACACGCAGCGCGCCCGCAGCTACAATCAGGACGCCGGGCAGGAGGAACCTCCAGGGACGCACCAGGTCGAGCCACGCCGCCGCAAAGGCAGCCCCGCAGGCCTGCTCGCCCTGGCAGGCGAGCAGCCACCAACCCCAGCCCGCCCGGAAGCCTTGGACCGCCGCGGACCAACCCGCGTCCTGGAGCGCGGCGGTGACCTGAGGGAGCGCGCGGAATGCCTCCAGGCTCCACCACCCGCCGAGCGCCAGCGCGACACCCAGCATCGCCCACCTGAGCAGTCTGAGTTGGACCGGCTGGGCGCTCATGCGGGGGCTGTGCTGCGCATCCTGCCGGAGCTACCGCACGTCCGGGATCCCGTAGCCCTCGGGCACGCTGACCACCCGCGCGTAGCACCCGGGAAAGGGAAACCGCCACTCCCAGCGGATGAGCAGGAACGTCGCGAACCCGTACTGCTCATAGACGCGCAGCGACGAGACGTACGCCCAGGCTCCTTTGATCGCCTCGTAGCTCAGCGTCCCCGGGGTGATGGCCTGGGTCAGCGCCCGGGCCAGCGTGGGTTGGGTGGGTCCGATCTCCCGGATGAGCCCGCCCAGGCGGCCCAGCACGTGCGCCTGGACGAACGCCGCCGGCTCCGTGGACGGCGAGTAGTACGGCGACAGCATCGCCCACGGCGGCGGGAGATCAAGCGGACTCGTCAGCAGGATCAGGATGGCGCCGTCCCCGGGCAGGCAGGTGTTCCAGAAGTAGAGCCGGTAGGGGATAACCAGCACGTCTACGGGCCGCCTCGGCCAGTAGCGCGTCACCTCAACAACCCCACCTGAGGCATCCACGCTGCTCAGCAGCGCGTTCGTGGACCCCGGCGGATACAGGGCTGCCGCAGCGGCCGGCGTCATCGCCAGGACGACCACAGCGCACAGCAGCAAGTGCCTCACTGCCATCGCGGCCCTCCCGGCGGCGGCCCGCCCACCGCCGTCACGTACAGCGGTGCCTCAGGCGACCGCCCGAGGTCGCCTGCACGTGCCCCGGTCCCGGCTATCGCGCCCTCGACCTGCCGGCCCAGAGCCCTTGCGGCCACGACGTTGACCGGCAGCGCCGCAAACGCCGCCATCGCCCCTGCCCCTGCCGCCTCGATGAACTGCGCCGAAAACGTCTCCACCCGCAGCAGGCACAGCACCCCGAACAGCAACGCCCCCAAGGCGCCGATCGGCAGGATGACCAGCTGCCAGAGCGCCTGGAAGGTCTCGTTCAGCTGCTCGCGCCAGCGGCCGGGATCGGCCAGGTTGAACGAGAAGGAGATGTTCTCAGACGGCACGATGATGCCTAGATACAGCGCCGCCGACAGCACCAGGTTGGCGAGGAAGATAATCAGGCAGGCGTGCATCACGGCCCGCAGCCACCGCCACGCAAACGCCTCAGTCCGGGGATGCACCACCGCCGCAAACGACAGCGGCGCGAGCAGGGTGGCCAGCATCAGGATGATCTTGGCGGTGAACGTGATCACGTAGAAGACGGCATACAGCAGCGCCAGCAGCAGGCCGACCAGCAGCATGCCCGTACGGATCATCTGGCCGAGCACGTCCGCTCCCTTGCTGATGGCTGAGAGTATCCACACGTCCTCCACAGCCCCGGCCGCGGCCTGGCCCAGCAGGACCGTCAGGTTGATCCCGCCGATGGTGGCCAGGATGCGCAGAATGGCCCGCTCGAAGGACTCGGCGCTCGTGATGTTGCCCAGCACCTGGAAGCCGGCCTGGGAGAACGACGAAAAGGTCTGGGCGGCGACTTCACTGATCGACTCCACAGAGAGCAGCAGCGTCCCGGCGATCAGCAGGCGGACGAACGCCTCCGCGATCTCCCGGCCGTCCCCGCGCGTCATCGCCCGCGCGATCCCGAGCAGGAACAGCACCGCCAGCAGCCCCCACCCCAGCCGGTCGATCGACGCGGCGATACCGGTCGCGTCCACGAAGCCCTGGATCTGCTCGAGCAGGGCGTTGAAGTCGACGCTGAGCACAGGGGCCCCCTGTCGCTACCGCCGCCAGCGCACCAGGCGGCGGGCGTGCTCAGAGGTATCGGGGGCGCGCAGCAGCTCCGCAAACGGTCGGGCGCCCTGGCTGTAGGTGTGCCCGACGATCTCGCTGGTGAAGCTGATCGCCACCAGATCCCCGGCCAATCGCTCTTCCCGGTCCTTCTCTGCGCGGATGATCTGGTGGTTCAGCGCCCAGCTCAGCGCGTGCAGCTCGCGGGCTTCAAGCGCCTCCTGCTGGCTCAATCCCTGCAGGCGGTTGGCCAGACCCTGGGTGTAGGCCGCGTGCTGCTGCATCTGCGCGGCCATGGCGGCTATCAGCATCTGGATGCCGGCGCGGGTGCTGGGGATGTTGGGCGCGGCGTTCGCAAGCGCCTGGGACGCGGCCACGGCATCCAGGACGGCTGATGGCAGCGTCGTGTCCGTCACCAGCTCCCGGGCCAGGTCCCCAGAAGTCTCCGCCATCGCGCGGGTCTCGGTCGTGGTGGCGGCGGCCATCACCTCGGATGCCACCATCTGGCGCGCCTTCTCCCGGATGGCCGGGTTCTGCTCGGCGTAACGGCGGTAGATCCAGCCCGGGGAGCCGGGCTGGGGCGCGGGCAGCGTCTGCAGTTTGCGCAGCAGCGCCTGCAGCGTCGCCTGGAACCGCAGCGGCAGCCTGGCGAGCTGGCGGCGGATGGCTTCCGCCATGTCGCCGATCTGGTAGAGCGGCACCAGAGGCTCCAGTATCTGCGCCTGCCAGGCGTCGATCTGCTCGATCAGCAGCATGCGCCACCGCTCCAGCTCGTCGAGAAACGCCTGGAGCCGGCGCAGCCACTCCAGCAGCTGTGTCAGCCCGCCGGCCTGGGCGGCGAGCGGTGCGGCCAGGGCCTGGGCCGGGATGACGACGACCAAGAGCAGAGCGATCACCACACGCAATACGGCCGGCATCGTCCTCACCTCGTCGGATCTCTGCGGTCGTAGATGGTGCGGCCGCCGGCATCCAGGCCCTTTGGATGCTCGGCAGCCAGGCGCTGCACCGCGGCCCAGAGGTCGCCGCAGGACTGCACCTGCGCCTCGCGGAGATGGACCTCCGCCGGATCCGTGGTGGCGATCCAGTAGTCAAGCGATGTCGGGCGCACGACCAGCACCCCGCCTTCGCGGCCTCCGGCGAAGTCCACGAGCGCCAACGCCTCGCTGTACCGCCCCTTCTCCTGGGACAGCGTGGTCAGCAGATCCCGCTGCCGGTCCCCCAGCCCCAGCAGGCGCGCGGCCTCACTGGGATCCTTGACCCGCAGGAGGTAGCGGTACTGCGTGTTGGCCAGGATGCCTGCCGCATGAGGGCTGCCTGCGAAGTCCTGAGGAGACTGCGAGATCGAGAGCACCGCCGCCCCGAACTTGCGGAACCGCCGGTACAGCTCCTCGATGAACGGCCCCGCGGTCTGATCGGTCAGCAGCGTCCACACCTCGTCGAAGACCACCAGCTTGCGCCGCTGCGGATGAGCCTGCACGCGCCGCCACACCAGGTCGGTGATCAGCAGCACCGCTACCGGCACCAGGTCCGGATGAGCCTGGAGCCCTTCGGTGTCGAAATACACGAGGTCGCGGTCGAGGCGGATGCTGGTCGGCCGGTCCAGGAAGCGGCCGAACGCCCCATCCCCGGTCCACCCCTGCAGCCGCGTGGCCAGGCCGCCTGCGATCTCGCGGTCCGTGGGCGCGGCGGCGTGCTCGCCCACCTGCTCCAGGGTGCGCAGCGTGCGGACCAGGTGGCGCAGAAAGACCCCTCCCCTGCTCTGTCGGTCGTAGGTCTGCCAGACCGCAGACTCGACTATCGCCCGCGCCTGCTTGCCAAGCGTTTCCCCGCGCTCGCAGGTCATGTGCGCGACCAGCGCCACTAGAAACGCCACCTTGTCCGGGTTCGGCTCGCTCTCTCCCGGAGGCAGGTCAAAGGGGTTGATGGAGCACTCGCCGCCGGGCGCCAGGCGGATGTGCTGTGCACCGAGCAGCCCTGCGAGGGTGCGGTAGCCTCCTCCGCGGTCGACGATGACCACTTCGGGGTCGGCGGCCAGCAGCTGCAGGATGAGCTGGTTGGCGAAGTGCGTCTTGCCCGAGCCCGACTCGCCGACCACGATGCCGTTCCAGGCCGGGGCCTTCGGGTCGTAGGGATCGATTGCGGTCAGGCCGTCCCAGCGGTTTCCAAACAGCGCCACCGGCCGTTCAGATCCCCGCCAGGGGCCGGCCGCCGGCCAGCAGTCCGCGGCGTTCTCGGTCAGGCACTTGAACAGGCGCAGGTTCGAGCGGCCCGAGTACGGGGCGAGAGACACGAACTGCTGCATCAGGCCTCCGGCCTCCAGTACCGCGTCGACACCTGGGATTTGGTGGAAAGCGTCCAGGGCGTGGCGCGCGGCCACTCGAGCCGCCTCCTCACTTTCCTCGGCCAGGACCACGGCGGCGCCTGTGCGGAAGACGCGGGTGGCGCTGCCGTGCAGCCGCCGGATCACTTCCTCCAGCTCCTCGGACACCACGCGGGAGCGGGGGTCTTCGCGGTCGCTGAGGATGTTGGACCAGCGCGCGGCGTATGCCCGCTTGGCCTTGGCCTCCAACGCCTTGACCGCCTCGCCCCGGGGGTCGTTGATGAAGTCCAGCACCAGCCAGGAGCGGTGGGGAAGTGTGAGCAGCGGCAGCAGAAGGTTTGGGACCGTCACCTCATCGGGCAGCGCCTCCATCGCCACCACCTTCACGTAGCGCTCGTCTGCGTAGAGGAAGTCGTACCGGCGCACAGCATCCGAGCGGGCTGCCCTGGTGCGCACCGAGGGCCGCGCCAGGTGTGGGGCCTCCCGCAGGACTTCAGGCGGCATCTCGAGCGCCTGACTGGGATCGGGGACCTGGGGCGGCGGCAGGTAGTCCTTGCGCGCCGGATTGAAATAGCGCCAGATCGCCTCCAGCAGCTCCCGATCCTCCATCGGGCGGGCCGACAGGCCTGCCCGCGCGCAGTTGGCCAGCAGCACCTCACGGCGGGTGGCCATCTCCTGGAGGTGCGCATCGTAGGTCTTCCGGTCCACGGGCTGCCAGCGCCGGCGGCCCGCACCTGCAGGCCGGTAGGTGAGACCGAGAGTCAGCCGGTAGGCGACCAGGCGCCCGGCCTGCTGCTGGTCCAGCAGGATGCTCGTCCGCGCCCGGTGCAGCGCGCGCACGACCGGATGGGGCGAGGCGCACTGCTTCCCGTAGGCCCGCAGCAGGTCGCCGGTATCGGCGTGCGTCTCCACGACCACGCGCAGGCGCTCACCTTCTGGGACGGCGTGGTTCAGCAGCAGCTGCAACTGCCCGACCAGGGCGGTGAGGCGGGAACCGTCCCAGGATTCGGTCGCAGGCAGGTCGGCCAGAACTCCGAACTCATACGTCCCATCGGCCAGGACCACCACGTTGTCCCGGACCGTCCAGTACGGCAGCGCGCGGGTGAGTGAGCCCTCGTCAATGGCCAGCTTCATGCAGCACCCTCACAACACATGGGGGATGACCTCGTCATCCGGGGTCACCCGGTAGGTGTCGGGCTCTGAGAGATACCCGAGGACGTGACGGAAGAAGTAGCGCGGCCGGCCCAACCGGTACCTCCGCCACAGGTAGAAGAACGCGGCGGTGCCCAGCAGGGCCAGCAGGAACTGCAGCCGTAGCACCCCGACCGAGACCGCCAGAATCCGCGCCAGCCGGCTGCAGACGATGAACGCACCGGCCAGGATGAAGATGTCCTCGGGCTCCACGCCCATCAGGTGCAGCGGCTGGTCGATCTGCCGGTAGATGCGGTGGGTCGGCAGGCTCACTTCCCTACCGCCCTGCGATGAAAGAGATGATCGTCTCCGACCCAAACAGCAGCGCCGCGCCCACCGCGACGTAGATCACCCAGCGGGCCGCGTGCGCCCCGCCAAGAGCGACGCTGATCGCAGCCGCAGCCAGGGCCACAATGGAGACCGCCAGGCCCAGCGGCCCGGTCAGCGTCGCCCGGATGGCCTCCACCAGCCGGGTCAGCGGTGAAAGGATGTCGCTGGTCTGGGCGAACGCCGGGAGCGCGGTGATGGCCACAAACCACGCGGCAAGAACAAGCACTCGAACCTTGCGCATCACGATCCCCCTTCGATCAGGTCTGGCGTGAGAACTCAACGGCCATAGGTCGGTGGGGTCAGCGGCCGCCGCCTGCCTGCAGGACGAGGATGGCCAGCGGAGCCCCTGCGGGTATCTCGGCCACCTGGATGGGGCGAGACGCTTCCTGTGCGCGCGGCGCCAGCAGCTCCGCCAACCGCGAGCCCAGCAGCATCCAAAACGGCGGCACCTCGCCGGATGTGATGGTCGCCCACCCGTTGGTGATCGTCACCTGCCGCTGCTGGAGAAGCGCCTGCACGTAGTCCTGGGTCGAGCGCAGGGCCGCGCCTACCACTGCGGCGGCGGTGTTGCGGGCGACTGTCTTCACCTGCGCCTCCAGGCCCGGCCTCCGCGAGGCGGCGTCCATCGCGATGGCGCGCACCGGCAGCGCCGTCTGCTCGCCGACGGCCGTGTGGAAGGTGATCTGGACCAGGCCGTCGGCGCCCAATGTCGCCTCGCCAAGCCAGGTTAGCGCCGGGCCCTCGCTTGCCGCCACAACAGGCATGGCTCCTGCGCCCGGCACCAGGGCCAGGGCGGTCACAAGACGCGCGGCGGCCATCTGGCCCGCTCGCAACGACAGGATGGGCGGCGGCGTGGGAGATGTGGCGGTCGTAGTCTGCCCGCCGCGGTCGTAGACGACGGCCCCCTGCGGTGGCGGGCCCGCCGCGGGTGAGGCCTCCGCGGGTTGGGACTGATAGACGATCAGGGTGCGCGAGGGCTCACTCCGCTGCGGGGCTTCCTGGATGATGAGGCGTGGCGTCGCGGGCGCGGGTTGCGGCTCGGTCGGCGAAGGCGCAGATGGCCACGCCGGAGGCGGAGGGAGGTCCGGAAACACAGGTGGCCTGCCGGACGCATGGTCGGGCAGGACTGCGGGCACGCTTCTTGTCGGCACCGGCGCCACGGGTGTCTGCGAAGGCGCTGACGGTGTGGACGGCTGAATGGGCGGTGTCGTCTGCGCAGGCAGGTGAGTTCGATCAGGAGCAGCAGGCATCACAGTGCTCGTTGGATGCGGTGGGCCTGCGGAAGCGGTCGAGCGCGAAGCCTCCTTCCTGCCCGGCTCCTCGGCCACCGGCTGCTGCCAGGCGGCCTGGTTCACCGCGAACATCGCCACCAGCAGCGCCGCCATCGCACCAAACGCCGAGGCCAGGATGCGCCGCTTGTCCCAGACCACATCCCCAGCGAACGTCTCCCGCCGCAGCCAGCCGAACAGGAGGCGCCGCAGGCGGGCCTGCCGGGCCAGGCGGCGTTCGTGGCGCTCTGAAGGAAGCTCCACCGGTGAGGCCGAGAGCGATTCCAGGATGCGCTGGCGGAGATCCGGATTCTCAACTACCAAGCGCTGCATCAGGGCCCGGAACTCCTCGGTGGTCGGAGGTGGCAGCGGCCTGCCCAAGACCTCCTCGATCTCCCGTTGCCTCCGCTCGTCGATGAACCACCCCACAACGATTCCTCCCCACGGCTACCAGGTGGATCCTCCGGCAGGCCGCGACATTCTAGGGATAAGGACTCCACCAGGAGAATGCCGATGGACCACCCGGATTGGGACAGCGCCACATGGCGGCTGCTGGCCGATCTCGAGATTGATGGCGCCCTGGCGCTCAGCCAGGTGCGGCGGCGCTATGTGCCGACAGCGGGCAAGGAGGAGCTAGACGGCTGGCTGATGCAGTTGGCACGGCGACGGGCCCTAGGTGTCCACAGGCTCTGGGTGCCCCGCACCGCCCGGGCTAGGCGCGCGGAGGAGATTGTGGTCGTGGAGCGCCCGGGGCTGTCGGTCCGCCAGGAGGAGAT
>JBBIOM010000051.1:0-10397 GCA_037443365.1 Armatimonadota bacterium | reverse complement strand
CCGAGAAGGCGGGCGGACGGTGGGCGCCGGCGTCGTCGTGAAGGTGGTGGAGTAGCAGATGCCAAGAGACATCATCACGCTTGCCTGCACGGAGTGCAAGCGGCGCAACTACACGACCATGAAGAACAAGAAGAACGATCCCGATCGGATCGAGGTGTCCAAGTACTGCCGGTGGTGTCGCAAGCACACCACCCACCGCGAGACGCGCTAGCCCTGGGCACCCGCGGAGGCCCCTGATCACGCGCCTGCTGTGTGCAATCGCGCTGGTCGCCCTGATCGCTGCCCCGTCGTCCGGACAGACCGGTCCCGGGCCCAGGCCCGACCTATCCCGGGTACGGGTGCTGGCCGTCGCGCCCTTTGCCGACCTGGCGTCGCTCTCGCGGCCGCTGGCGGACTGGGGCGCGGAAAGGCTGGCCGAGTTGATCGCAAGGGGTCCGTTCCAGGTGGTCCCGCCCGCGCGCGTGGCCGCGGAGATGCGGCGGCTGGGCATTGCGCCCGAGGAACTCGTGAGTCCCACGAGGACGGTCACCGTGGGCCAGGCCGTGGGCGCCGACGCGGTGGTCACGGGCCGGGTGATCCTGTTCCAGATGGAGCACGAGCGCGACCCAATTGGTCGCCGGCCGTTCGGCGGCTTTCCCGTGAGCCGGGTGGACGTCGACGTGCGCGTGCTCGAGGTCGCCACCAGGCTCAACCTGTTCCAGGAGACCTTCATCTGCCAGGTGTACTCGTGGGGATTCGCGGCGATGGAGTGCGTGGTCCGGGACGTGGCGTCGCGCCTTGTCCGGTAAGATGCGGTCGCGGATGCGCGCCGTGGGGCTGACCGTCTCTGCGCGCTAGCCGTTGTTGCCGCCGGGTCTGCGCGGGCTTATAATGGTAGCCGCCACAGGGGCGTAGCTCCAATTGGTAGAGCGCCGGTCTCCAAAACCGGGAGTTGGGGGTTCGAATCCCTCCGCCCCTGCCATCAGCCGATGAACCTGTTCAGGGCTTCCTTCAGTTCTCCGACCGCCATGGCGATGTTCCCCCGGTCCTTTGCCTCGACGACGCAGTGCTCGAGGTGATCCTCCAGCAGGACGCGGGCGGCCTGGTCGAGCGCGGCGCGGGCCGCGGCGATCTGGATCAGGACCTCCGGGCACGGGCGCCCATCCGCCACCATGCCGCGGATGCTGCGCACGTGACCCTCGATGCGGGCGAGACGGTTCGTCACCTGCTTCGTCTTGGTGTGGGGCATCTCACGCCCTCCAGGAGGCCCGACTCAGGCACGACAGCCGGCCGTCGCAGGCAGTATAGCACCGCGCCTTGACGGCTTTCCAGCGCCGTGCTACCGTGGCGCCGGTCCAGATCCTGCATCGCGTGAGGATCGATCAGACAGGGGGTCTGCCTTGCTCGCGTCCGCGCCTCCGGCCACCCTTCTCGTCCTGGCCACGTACGGCCTCGAGATCGTCGAGGTGGGAGGAACGATCGCCCGCCACGTCCAGGCAGGTGGCCGGGCTCACGCCGCGGTGACCCTGTCCCGACCCGAGTCGCGCCCGCAGGTCGAGAGGGCGGCGCGCATCCTGGGCGCGACCGTGCAGTTCATGGACTTCGCCATGGGGCACGTGACCCCGGACGTTGAGTCCAAGAAGCGGTTCGTCCGCCTGCTGCGCGAGGTCCGGCCCGACGTGGTCATCACGCAGGACCCCGAGCACTCATTCCACGACCTCGATCCCGACCGGCGCCAGGCGATGATCCTCTATCTGGAGGCGATGGCGCTGGCGGGCAGGGACTTCGCGCCCGAGCAGCTTGCGGATCTCCCGCGCGTGCCCCTTCCCACGATCTACTACATGACGCCCGAGCGCCCCAACTGCGTGGTGGACATCACCGACGTGGCCGCGACGAAGGAGCGGGCGCTGGCCGAGCTGCGCAGCCAGCACGCGTTCAGCGCCCAGATGATGCGGGGGCGGCTCTCGGCGGAAGCGCTGGCACGGATCGCCGGTGAGGAGACCTCCGCGTCCGACGAGACGCTGGGGTACGCCCTGCACCGCCAGACTGATCGGGCCAGCCACCTCTACCACGGCCTGATGAGCCACTCGGCGACGGCCGCACTCGCCGAGCCGTTCCGACGGGAAGGGCTCTTCACCCTGCCCCACCTGGTGCGCTAGCCGCATCCCCGCCACGGGGATTGTTGCCCTCTTCGCCCCCTGCTACATTGGCGGAAACCCAAGGCCACATGCCGGAGGTGCATGCGTGCGCGCGCTGGTTCTCGTACTGATCTCGGCCCTGCTCGTCCTGTGCGCCCCTGTCCCGTCCCCGGGCCAGGCCGCCTCGCTGCGGATGGCCATCGGGCGGGACGAGGGCTCCCTGAACCCCTACACCTATCAGAGCGGGTATCCCGGTTGGAACCTGATGACGCTGATCTACGAGCCGCTGTTTGCGCCCGACGCGGACAACATCCCACGGCCCTGGCTCGTGCGCAGGTACACGGTGAGCCCGGACGGCAGGACCTGGACGCTTGCGCTGCACCCCAACATCAGGTGGCACGATGGACGCCTCCTTACGGCGGATGACGTGAAGTTCACGTACGAGTACGTGCGGAGCCACACGCACTCGCGCTGGACCCCCCAGGTGCGGCTGATAGAGAGCATAGAGACCTCGGGCGCCACGACGCTTGTCATGCGCCTGAGCGCCCAGAGCGGCGGGTTCCTGATGCAGCCGCTTGCCGACTTGCCGATCCTGCCGAGGCACATCTGGGAAGGGGTCGCCGAGCCGCGGCGCTTCAACGACTCCACCGGCAGCGGCCCCTACCGTCTCGCCGAGATGCGGGACGGGCAGTTCTACCGGCTGGTCGCCAACGATGCCTACTTCGGCGGGAAGCCGAAGGTGCGCGAGATCACGCTTCCCATCGTCCGCGACGCCACGGTCACCTTCACCGCGCTTCGGGCGGGCGAGATTGACACCACTAGCAGGGCGCTCTCCCCGGAGTTGGTCGCGGAGTTCGAGAAGGCCGGGGGTCTGAAGGTCGTCCGCGGGGCAGGATACGCCAGCACTATTCTGCAGTTCAACGTGGAGCACCCCATCCTCAAGGACGTGCGGCTGCGCCAGGCCATCGCCAACGCCGTCAACACCCGCCTGATGGTCAGGCTGCTGCTGCTCGGCTACGGCGTGGTTGGCAGCCCGGGATACATCCACCCCGACTCGCCGTTCTACAATCCGTCCGTGGCCTTTGCGGCGAGCAAGTCGCGGGCGGTCCAGATCCTGAACGAGGCCGGCTACATAGACCGCGACCGCGACGGCATCCGCGAGACGCCGGACGGCCGGCCGCTCCGGTTCAACCTGCTGACCCTGGCCGGTAACCCCATCCGCGTGCGCGGGGCCGACCTGATACGCACGTGGCTCCGCGATGTTGGGATAGACGCGCGCGTCGTCGCGCAGGAGGACGCCAGCATCATCGCGCAGGTGTGGCCCGACTTCGACGTCTGCAAGGGGCGCAACTTCGACATGGCGGTCTTCGGTTGGTCGGCGCCGGTGATGAACCGGGCCACGAACCTGCGCGACCTGTTCCACTCGGACTGCCGGTACGGGACGATCAACATCGGCGGATACAAGAACTCCGAGGTGGACAGATTGGGCAATGAACTGGCCGCGACCGCCGAGCCCGCCAGGCAGAAGCGGATCCTGTACGAGATGCAAAAGGCGATAGCGGCCGACCTGCCGGTGCACGTGCTGTTCTACCAGGACGGCATCTATGCCTACCGGCCTGAGCGGCACGACGCCTGGGTCTACCAGAAGGGGCAGGGTATCGTGAACAAGCTGTCGTTCGTGGATCCACCCCGGCGCTGACGCGCGGGCCGGTTGTGATGGACTCCGCCGTTTGGCGCTTTTTTGCCGGGCGCGGAGCGCAGTACCTGCTCGTGCTGGCGCTCACGGTGGCGCTCAACTTCGCCCTGCCGCGCATGATGCCCGGGAGCCCCCTGGTCTTCCTTGCCGGCGAGGACGTGGGGTTCCTCGACGCCGAGCAGCGCGCCCAGCTCTACGCGCTTCACGGCCTCGACCAGCCCCGGTGGAGGCAGTTCCTCACCTATGTCGCCAACCTGGCCCGGGGCGAGCTGGGGTACTCGTTCCAGCGCGGCCGCCCCATTGCCGCGATGATCGGCGAGCGCCTTCCCTGGACCCTGCTGCTGGTCGGGCTCTCGCTCGTGATCGCCACGGCACTCGGCGCAGCCCTGGGGGCCCTGGCCGCCTGGCGTCGCGGCTCGGCCTTCGACCTGGGCACGCTTGGGGTGGCGGTGTTCTTCGAGTCGGCCCCGCCGTTCTGGCTGGGCATGATCCTGATCGCGGTCTTTGGGGCTGGACTGGGCTGGCTTCCCATATTCGGGGCGGCCACGGCAGGCCAGGCCCTGGCCGGATGGGCCCTGCTGGTTGACCGCGCGCGCCACCTGGCACTGCCGCTTGCTACCCTTACGTTGATCAACGTCCCGGGCACGCTGTTGATAACACGGTACTCGATGCTCTCGGTGTTGGGCGAGCAGTACATAGCCACGGCCCGGGCAAAGGGAGTGCGCGAACAGGACGTGCTGCGCCGGCATGCCACCCGCAACGCCCTCTTGCCCGTGGCCACCGTCTTCATGCTCAATCTGGGATACGTGGCCAGCGGCGCCACGGTTGTGGAGACGGTCTTCTCCTATCCGGGCGTAGGCCGCCTTCTCTACGAGGCCGTGCTCAACCGCGACTACCCGGTGCTGCAGGGCACATTCCTCATCATCACGGTGAGCGTGATAGCGGCGAATATCGCAGCCGACATGCTCTACCCGCTGCTCGACCCGCGGGTGCGGCGGCGTTGAGCGCGACAGGCTGGGTTGGGGTGCTCCTGCTGGGCGCGCTCGCCCTGGCCGCGACGCTGGCCCCGCTTGTGAGCCCGTACGATCCCGAGCAGACCGTGGCCGACCCGTTCCTGCCCCCCAGCCGGGAGCACCTGCTGGGAACGAACGATGTGGGCCAGGACATCCTGAGCGAGCTCATCTACGGTGCGCGAATCTCGCTGACCGTGGGGTCCCTGGCGGCGGCCCTGGCCGTGGGGATCGGAACGACCGTCGGCGTCGTGGCCGGCTTCTCCGGGGGCTGGACGGATGTCGTGCTGATGCGGATCGTGGATCTCGTGCTCGTGATCCCCTTCCTGCCGCTTGTGATTCTCCTGGCAGCCTACCTGGGCCCAAGCTACTGGAACATCATCATCGTGATAGGGGTGCTTGCCTGGGCCCGCCCGGCGCGCGTGACCCGCTCGCAGGTGCTCCAGGTGAGATCCCTCGACTACGTTGAGGCGGCGCGCGCGATGGGAGCCCGTCCTGTGCGCGTGATGGCGCGGCACGTGCTGCCCGCGGTCCTGCCGCTTGCGATGGCCCAGTTCATCGTGGCCGCCAGCAACGCGATCTTGATCGAAGCCTCGCTCGCGTTCCTCGGCCTGGGGGATCCCACTGCCAAGAGCTGGGGAACGGTGCTCTACTACGCGCAGGTTCGCAACGCGTTCCTGAGCGGGGCCTGGGTGTGGTGGGTGCTGCCGCCCGGGCTGCTGATAACCGCTGCCACGCTGGGGTTCGCCCTGACGGGCCTCTCGCTCGAGGAGCGGCTCAACCCGCGCGTGCGCCGCGCGCGCGCCTCCTGACCCGTCCCCGAACAGAGAAGACGAGGGGGTTTGACACACCCTGCCCTCTCTGACTACAATAACGCCGTATCCCCCCTGGGGGGATACGGCTGCAAGCGTTGCGCGGGCACGCGGGCCCGGAGGCGCGGCGGTGCACGAGGGCGATCACGCTATTCTCGATTGCGATCGCGCGCACGAGGCCGGTCCCTTGCCGGCGGTCCGGCGCGCCGGTGCCGCACCGCCCGTACGGCCCTCGGGCGGCCCGCTGTGGCGCAGGGGCATGCTGCCAGCCGGGCTGCTGGCGCTGATCCTGCTCGCGCTCATCCCGGGCCTGGACGCGGCGATTGGGTTCGACTTCGCCGTCCTTCCCGTGCTGCTGGGCGGGGCGGCCATCGCGTATCCCACGCTTGTCACGATGATCGAGCGCCGCCGCCTGACCGCGGGTACGCTCGTGGTCATTGCCGTCGTCGGCTCGGCGTACGTGGGCGAGTACATGGCCGCCGCCGTGATCTCGTTCATGATGCTTGCCGGCGAGTTCCTCGAGGAGCTGACGCTGCAGCGCACGCGCGACGCGGTGCGCGCACTCGCGCAACTGGCCCCGGACGTGGCGTGGCTCGAGCGCGGGGGCGCCTGGGTGCTGGTATCGCTGGAGGAGGTGGCACCCGGGGATCACGTCCTCGTGCGGCCGGGCGACAGGGTGCCCGTCGACGGCACGGTAGTCTCGGGCGAGGCGTCGCTCTCGGAAGCCACCATCACAGGCGAGGCCATGCCGGTTGACAAGTCCGCGGGCGCCCGGGTCTTCGCCGGCACCACGAGCCGAAGCGGCGCGGTGGTGGTGCGGGCCGATCGCGTGGGCCACGAGACGACGCTGGGCCGGATCGTCGAGGTGGTGCGCGCCGCGCAGGAGCAGAAGGGCGCCGCGGCAAGGACCGCCGACCGATTCGCTGCCTACTTCACACCCGCGATCCTGGGCATCGGCGCCCTCGTATGGGTGTTCTCACATGATCTCCTGCGCGTGATGGCCGTGCTGCTCATCGCGTGTCCCTGTGCGCTGGTTCTTGCCACGCCCACGGCCGTGGTGGCCAGCGTCGGCAACGCGGCCCGCCGCGGCGTGCTGATCAAGGGCGGGGTGGCCCTGGAGGCCGCGGGCCGTGTCGCGACAGTGGCGTTTGACAAGACCGGGACGCTGACGACGGGGAATCCGGTCGTCGTCGCCGTCCTGCCTCTCGCGGGCAAGACGCCCGATCAGGTGCTGCGCATGGCCGGGGTGGCGGAACTGCGCTCCGAGCACCCCCTGGGAAGGGCGATAGTCGCCGCCGCGCAGGCGTCCGGGATCACGCTGGCCGATCCCGAGCGGTTCACGATGACCTTTGGACAGGGCGTGGAGGCGTTCTGGGCCGGCTCGCGCATCGAAGTGGGCAACCACCGGATCCTGGGCGAGGACGATCCCGCGTCCCGGATCCTGGCGGAGCAGGAACGGCAGGGACGCACCGCGCTGGTCGTGCGCGTGGACGGGGTCGCGTGGGGCGTGGTCTCCCTTGCGGACGTGCTGCGGCCGCGCGCGCGCCAGGCGATAGACCTCCTTCGGGAGATGGGCATTCGGCGAGTGGTCATGCTCACCGGCGATCACGAGGTGACCGCGCAAGCCATCGCGCGCCAGGCCGGCATCGGCGAGGTACGTGCCGGACTGCTCCCGCAGCAGAAACTGGCCGTCATCCGGGACCTGCAGGCAGAAGGCAGCGTCGTGGCCATGGCCGGCGACGGGGTGAACGACGCGCCGGCGCTCGTGCTGGCCGACGTCGGCGTAGCCATGGCGGCCGCCGGGACCGACGTGGCCCTGGAGTCGGCCGACATCGCCCTGATGGGCGACGACCTGACGCTCCTGCCCGAGGCCCTGGCGCTCTCCCGGCGGGCGCTCGCCGTCATCCGCCAGAACATCTGGGGCTTCGCGGTGGCCGCGAACGTCGTCGGGATCGCGCTGGCTGGCGGGGGCTTCCTGTCGCCGATTGGCGCCGCGGTGGTGCACAACCTGGCGTCGGTCCTCGTGGTCGCGAACTCCGCGAGGTTGCTCACCTACCGCAGCAGGCCGACAAGAACGCTACGCTGAACCGCGCGCCGGACCCGTTTTGTGGTATGCTTTAGAAGTAGGATCGCGCTCATATCAGCAGACGGAGGTGTGGAGGTGAGTCTGAAAGGATTGACCTTTCTCCTTATCGTCATCGGCGGGTTGAACTGGCTACTCGTCGGGTTGTTCAAGTGGGACGTCGGCCTGCTCTTCGGCGGTCAGGCGGCGATCATCTCCCGGATCATCTACATTCTGGTTGGGCTGTCTGCGCTCTACCAGATCTTCACCAACGGCGCGGCATTCAAGGGATAGAACCGCCGCGGCTGGCAACGCCTGGCAGAAGGGAGCGGCGCGCCGCTCCCTTCTGCGTGTTCGATCAGTGGCCCGGGGGGCGCCCCTTGTTTGACAAGCAGTGCCGGAGTGGTATACTGACATACGCACCGGCCCGGCCGAAGGTTCTTTTTTTTTGCGCCGGAGAGCGCAGGGGAGAGCAGCAATGGCCCGCACGACAGACGCCAAGCTGGCATCACGTCCGGCACAGCGGCAGGTTCGCGCCGCGGCGCCACGGCGCGCTCCGGCCTTCATCGGGCGCATCGGCGCGTACCTTAGGGAAGTGTGGGTGGAGCTCAACCGCGTGGACTGGCCGTCCCGCCGGGAACTCGTCAGCATGACCGTCGTGGTCGTGGTGGTGCTCGTGGTCATGTCCATATACCTGGGCATCTTCGACTACATTTACACGGTCCTGGTCAAGCGCGTGCTGCTCCCCTCCACGCCGCCGTAGCCCTGATGTCGAAGACCAACGATCCCCTCAAGGGCCTGTTTGCCGACGAGCCGGTCGAGCCGGCTGTGGAGGCCGTCGAGCCGGAAGAGGTTGCCGCGCGGGATCCCCGCCTGAAGTGGTACGTCGTTCACACGTACTCGGGATACGAGGCGAAGGTGAAGTCCAACCTGGAGCGCCGCATCGCCTCGATGAACATGAAGGACAAGATCTTCCAGGTGCTGATCCCGACCGAGAAGGAGAAGGAAATCCGGGGGGGAAAGCGCCGGGAGGTGGATCGCAAGATCTTTCCAGGATATGTGCTGGTCGAGGTGCGGGTGGACGACCGGGGCGAGCTGGAGAACGACACCTGGTACGTGATTCGCAACACGCCCGGCGTGACCGGGTTCGTCGGATCGGGCAACCGTCCGATCCCGCTCGACGAGCGCGAGGTCCGGACCCTGCTGCGGCAGCTGAAGGACGAGACCCCGAAGTATCGCATCACGTACCAGAAGGGGTCACCGGTGAGGATCACCTCAGGGCCGTTCATGGACTTCACGGGCCTGGTGGACGAGCTGATGCCGGAAAAGGAGAAGGTCCGGGTCCTCGTTTCGATCTTTGGCCGGGAGACCCCCGTCGAGCTGGACTTCGGCCAGGTGGAGAAGCTGTAGGAGGCGGATATGGCCAAGAGAATCGTGGCGATGGTCAAGCTTCAGATCCAGGCCGGGAAGGCCACCCCGGCGCCGCCGGTGGGCCCGGCACTGGGCCAGCACGGCGTGAACATCATGGAGTTCTGCAAGGCCTACAACGACCGCACCGCCAAGCTAGTAGGGACGATCGTGCCGGTGGAGATCACCGTCTACGCGGATCGCACGTTCAGCTTCGTCACCAAGACCCCGCCGGCCTCGGTGCTGCTGCGGCAGGCCGCGGGACTGGAGAAGGGCTCTGGGCAACCCAACAAGACCAAGGTGGGCTCGGTGACGCTAGAGCAGGTACGGGAGATAGCGGAGCGCAAGATGCCGGATCTGAACGCCTCCACCGTGGAGGCGGCGATGCAGATGATCAGGGGCACCGCCCGGAGCATGGGCATCGAGATCGTCGAGTAGGAGCACGCACCGCGCGCGGGAGGGGCATCGCCCCGTTTGCACCGCAGGGAGGTTTCGATATGGGACGTCACGGCAAGCGATACATCACGGCCGCCAAGCAGGTGGAATCACGGCGGCTGCACACGCCCGAGGAGGCCGTCCGCCTGGTGCGGGAGACCTCCACGGCGAAGTTCGAGGAGACGATCGAGGCCCACATCCGCCTGGGTGTCGACCCCAAGCAGGCCGACCAGCAGGTGCGCGGCACGGTGGTGCTGCCCCACGGCACGGGCAAGTCGGTGCGGGTTCTGGTCTTTGCCAAGGGAGAGAAGACCCGGGAGGCCGAGGCCGCGGGCGCTGACTTCGTCGGTGCCGAGGACCTGGTCGAGCGGATCCAGGGCGGGTGGTTGGAGTTCGATGTCGCGGTGGCCACGCCGGACGTCATGAGCCTGGTGAGCAGGTTGGGTCGCCTGTTGGGCCCGCGCGGGCTGATGCCCAATCCCAAGGCGGGAACCGTGACCATGGACCTGGCGCGCGCCGTGCGGGAGATCAAGGCCGGCAAGATCGAGTTCCGGCTCGACAAGGCCGGGATCATCCACGTGCCGCTCGGGAAGTCGAGGTTCTCCGAGGAGCACCTGCTTGCGAACCTGACAGCCCTGATGGACGCGGTATCGCGAGCCCGGCCGGCTGCGGCCAAGGGACAGTATCTGCGGTCGCTCGTGATCGCGGCCACGATGGGGCCCGGGATCCGCATCGATCCCGCCAAGGCCTCAACCGGCGCCCGGGCGCAGTAGCCATCCGCGGACGCGCTCCTACGGAGCCGGGGCGTTTGACGATGCCGGGGCGCCCATGCTAGAATCGCGAATCGCATAGAGGACC
>JBBIOM010000050.1:0-11228 GCA_037443365.1 Armatimonadota bacterium | reverse complement strand
AACGGCGCGCATCAGCCGCAATGCTGAGCGTTGTCGGCTGGATGCGCATGTTGGGCCGCATGGCTCGCCACGAATAGCCTGTCTGCTAATCCGCGAATCATCTCGCTCCGTGCCAATTGCTTTATCCAGCGCGCTGGGATGCCAGCCTCACCATAGTGCGCTCCGGCAACCTGGCCGCAGATCGCGGCCGTTGTGTCGGCGTCATCGCCCAAGTTCGCTGCGGTCAGGATTGCTGCTTCATAAGTCGTAGTGGTCCAGAAACACCACAGCGCTGCCTCCAGGCTATTGACCACATAGCCCGTGCCCCGAATGGCACTTGCATCTTTGGTTTGATACTGTCCCTGGCCGATGCGCCTGATCGAATCGGATTGGATGCTGTTTGGCGTCTCGCCCAGAAGAACAGTTGTCTTATCTGCTCCAGTCAATGCGCGGAGCAGAATGCTCCCGAGCAAGCGGCAAGCATCCAGACACTCGATTGCACCGTGGGTTGTTCGCGAGCTTTCTGCGGAGTAGTAGAGCGCGTCGTCCGGACGAGCGAAGTAATACATGGGCACCGGCGCGAGGCGCATGATGGACCCATTCCCCGCCGTATCGGGCTGGATCGAACCCGCGAATGGATCGCCAGTCTGTTTGAAGTCATGCAGCGCCTGCTTGACCGTGTTGCCGATGTCGAAGCAGCGTCTCGTGCTGCTGAGGTAGCCATGTTGATACCATTCCCAGTAGCGACGCATCTGATCTAGAGCATCAAAGCCATTGACTTCGAGCAGACTGGTCGCCAAACAGAGAGCCATCGAAGTGTCATCGGTCCATTGGCCGGGTTGTAGGCCAAACGGGCCTTTCCCGATCATGTCGGTAATGGCCGGGAACGTGCCACGAGGCTGGAATTCGGCGGTTGTGCCGACGGCATCGCCCGCCGCCAGACCCAGCAAGCATCCGCGAAAGTGTTCGCGTGTCTCCATAGCCTATGATCGAATCAGCGGCCTAGCGACTCGGCGGTTCATCGGCGGCGCGCAGCGCCGTCCCCTGCAAGCGCGGGTTAGACAGCGGCGGCGGAACCTCACGCGAAGAACAGCTCGATGGTCTCACTGATCGTCTCGACGTCGAATGCCAGCCCAAGGTCAGCAAACCCCGGGATCACCCCGGTGCACGTTTGAACTGGAGCGTACTTGGTCTCGGCCACGATTCCCAGGAGGACGGGAGGTGCGGAACCCATCACAATCGAGTTGCCCTGGATACGCCCGATCACCGGCTTCAGGATCACGGGACTACCGCTCGAGCCGGGTATCGTAGCTCCGTCGATCAGAAAGGCTCGTAGTGTGCGGTCGCGGACGCCCGCGCCATCACGGACCTTGTCCTTCAACGGCACACCAATCTTCGTCGCAATGACTCCCTGACGAATCAGGGGGAAGTTCGAGTCGCCCTGTCGTAGGCCCAGTGGATAGCCGATCGTGACGACCTCCTCGCCGGCCGTAATGTCCAATTCGGTACGCTTCGCCTCGTCGGCGAACATGTCGTAGCCCACCCACCGCTTCTCTAGCGTAGGATTGAGGTTCATCACATCGGTGACGTCGATCGCGTACACGTCAGTATCGGGATCGGGGTGCTCTCGAAATCGCGTGGAACCATCGTGGTTCTTGAGGGGGATTTGGCCAAACGACTTGCCGAGCGATCCATCCGGCTCTTTGGTGTTGAAGTGGCAAACCACATGCGTGACGTTCGGGCGCGCGGCTGGGTCTCGACAGACAACGTGCTTGTTGGTGACGAGAAATACCCGCCCCTGGTCCGCCGCAATCTTGCGGAACACGAGAAAGCCCGTACCTGACTCTCCCTGAGGATTGTCGATTGGGACGGTGGCGTAGAGCCAGCCGCTCACGAGTGGTGACGCCACCGGGTTCCTCCTCCTCGCTGCCTAACAGGTATTGGGCAGACCTGCCCAATACCTCAAACACAGCGAGCCCTGCAGCCCAGCACCTGTCACCGTTTCCTTCTGATCCCTCTCGCTTCCTTAATGAGCCGCGCCCACAAGGCGCTATCCGGCGCTGTCATGGACAGACCTGCCTAATCCGCCGTTCAGGCGCCGGGCGGCAGACCCATCCAGCGTGCCAGCCGCCCTTGGTCCCCATTATTGCGCCACCGCGGTGCGTCTGCAATGCCGTGAGACCCCTTGCCGGCCGGCGAGCCGCCCGAGCCCGGCCACCTCCCCTACGCCCCGGTCATCCGATCGATGTAGACGCGGGTAGCCGGGAAGACCCACTGCCAACCCCACTCCCGGCCCGCGTTGGGGTACTGCCGCCTCACATGGTCGAGGTGCCGCGCCAGGTCGGCTTTGACGGCGGCGGGCAGCATCGTCACGCGGTCCTTGTCGCCCTTGCCTGCCCGTACCACGATCTGGTTCAACCCGAAGTCCTGCCCCGTACAGCAGAAGCGCCATCAGGCGCGAGACGCCCTGGAGTCGGCCGAGAAGCGTCCGCACCTCGTCGCGGGTCAAGACGACAGGGACCCGGCGCGGGCGCTTCGCGTGCACGAGGTCATCAAGCCATGGGACCTTGTGTCCGAGCACCTCGCGGTAGAGGAACAGGAGCGCGCTCAGGGCCTGGTTCTGGGTGGAGGCTGCCACCTTTCCCTGAACGGCGAGCGATGTGAGGAACTGTGTGAGTTCCGCAGCGCCCATCTCGGCGGCAGGGAGCCGCGCCTGGTCGCCTTGAGATCGTGGCGCATGATCGGGCGAGACGGGTCGCGCGAAGCAACTGTCTTGAAGCCGGCGCGGGCGAACATCGAAGCCGTGCCCGTAAAGACGTTCGTCGTCGCCCTGGGCGCGTCCAGATCGACAGGATAAGCCTCAAGCGCAGGGGCCTTGGCGAACCTTGCGGCCTTGACCGCGGCGGCGATCAGCGCAGAAGCAACGCCTCGCTTGCGATAGCCTCTGCGCACGAAGAAGCAGGACAGTGACCAGACGGGCAGGTCGTCGACAGGCCCAAGCATCCTGGCGCGATTCAGCCACGGGAGGGCGGCGCGCGGAGTTAGCTGGCACCAGCCGACGGCCACATCACCGTCAAAGGCAAGCAGACCTGGAGGAGGACCGCGCCTTACGATGCGTCGAAGGGCCGCCTTGTTCTTCTCGCGCGGCCTCTTGCGGTACTCGCTGCCGATACGCCAGTACATGCACCAACAGCCATTGCATGCGCCCCTCTTCCCGAACAGGTCTTCGAGCGCTGGCCAGAGGTCGGGAGTGAGCAGGCGGATAGTCAGCTTCATTCCATCTCCCTCGCTGTGAGTGATAGCATCGAACCTCGGGTCAGGCAAGCCACAGGGCGCGGCGAAGCCGGCGATCCACGGGTCTCAGATTCTTCCCCCGCCCCCGCGAATACCCGCCCCGACTAGCAGGAGACCTCGAAAAGAAAGCGTACTGTGCACCTGTAGGCGGTTGCCAGGCATCGAGGTTAACAACGGGAGGGGGGATAGTCCTTGCCAGCAAAGAAGCGTGCCAAGCGATCTCGTAAGGCTCCCGTCAAGAAGAAGGCGCCGGCCAAGACCGTCGCCCGCAAGAAGAAGCCAGCCAAGGCCAAGCCGGTCCGCAAGCCTGTTCGCGCGGCTAAGAAGGCCCCGGCGAAGAAGAAGCCGGTCAAGGCCGTGGCCAAGAAGCCCGTAAGAGCACGGGCGAAGCCACCCGCCGTCCCGGCCCCGGTCGTCCCGGCGCCCCCGGTGGCCCCGCCTCCGCCCGCAGCACCCCCGTTCACGCTGGGATAGGCTCCGGCCTGGCAGGGCCCCTGCTCCGCACTCGGAGCAGGGGCCTTGTTGTTGTGAGGAGGAGCGCAGGAGAGGGACGCAGGCGCGGTGTTCTATCCTATCCTCGCCGTCCTCACCTCTACCCCCAAGGCCACCCGCGCCAGGCCTGCTGCCGCCAACGTCACCACCAGCAGCAGCGATGTCAGCGCGGAGGCCCCACCCCATGATCCATTGACTATGAGCGACATGATGGCGAAGGTCGCCACCACGTGTCCAGGGGAGACGAGGAATACCACGATGCTCACGTTGACCACGGTCCGGATGGACGAGACCGCGAACACGTCCACTATGGCCCCACGCAGAAGCGGCAGGTAAATGTCTCGAACCACGTCCAGGCTCGAGGCACCCAGGTTGCTCGCGGCCTCCTCGATGGCCCGCTCGATCTGCCGGAGGGCCGCGGCGATCGTCTGATAGCCCAGCGGCAGGTGCCAGAAGGCCAGCGCCAGGGCCAGGATCCAGTAGGTGCCCACCAGCTCGAGCGGCGGCTGGTTGAACGCCAGGACGAATCCCACCCCGACGAAGACGCCGGGCAGCGCTCCGGGCAGCATCGCCATGAAATCGAGAGAGCGCCGCACCATGCTTTCACGGGAGGCGAGGAAGGCCACCAGCACAGCCAGTACGACCGTGATCCCCGCGCTTCCGGCCGCCAGCTTGAGGCTGTTTATCAAGGTGCCCACCCGGTCCAGCGAGAGGCGCCAGTGGTCAAGGGTGATGGCCCAGTTGTATCCCCACACGGACACGAACGCGCCCAGCACGATTGTCAGGTACACGAGCACAACGAGCACCGAGGCGAACGCGCAGATCCCAAACACGCACCACCGCAGCCCCGGCGGGGTGCCAACCGGCTCCATGCGCGCGCCGCGCCCTGTCACCGTGACGTACTGCCGTCGTCCGATGATGCGGCGCTCGAGGAAGAAGAGCACGACCGTGGGGACTATCAGCATTGACACGACCAGGGCGGCCCCCCGCGCGTCACCCATGCCCTCCAGACGGAACCAGGCCTCTGTCGCCAGGAGCGGGAACCCGCCCGCGATGATGACCGCGTTCCCGAAGTCGGCCAGGACGGTGATCGCCACCACGAGGAGCGCGCCGGTCAGGCCCGGCCGCGCCAACCCCAGGGTGACGTCCCGCAGGGCCCGCCGCGGATCCGCTCCTAGGTTGGCGGCGGCCAATTCCAGGGTCGGGTTTATCCCCCTGAGCACGCCCGTGATGATCAGCGCGGCATACGGGAAGAACGCCACTGTCTGGGCCAGCCAGAGGCCGGGCAGGCCGAAGATGTTGACGTTGAGCCCGAGCAGCGACCGCGTAATCAGGCCCTGCCTGCCGAACAGCAGGATGTAGGCCAGGGCCACCATGAAGGGTGGGGCGAACATCGGCAGCTGCACGATCACGCGAAAGAACCCGGCGCCTGGAATGTCGCCCCGTGTCATTGCGAAGGCGAAGACCAGCCCTAGCGCCGTCGCCGAGGCGCTCGAGAGCACCATCATGAGGAGACTGTTGCGCGCGGCCTGCATCCAACGCGTGCTGTCGGGGATGGAGAGGTAGTCCCCCAGCGACGGGAACACCAGCACGCGCAGGGTCGGATACAGAACGAAGAGCACGAGCAGCAGCACGGCGGCGGAATACCCGGCCAGAAGGCCGGGGTCCGCCGCCAGACGGAAGCGCCTCCCGGTCAAGAGGGAAGCTCTCTGCATTCCGTGCCGCCTAGCGGCCGATGTCTCGGGTCCACCTCTCGCGGACGCGGCTCATGTTCGCGATTGCCCACTCGCGGTCGTACTTGACCAGCTTGATGCTCTCCAGCGGCGGCATCCCGAGCGGGCTCGGCACGTCGCCCCGCACCGGGTATGTCAGGTGGTACTTCGCGCCGATGTCCTGCGCCAGCCGCGAGTACACGAAGTCCACGAACTCCCTGGCGCCCTCGGGGTTCGGGCCTCCCTTGATGATCGAGACCCCTCCGATCTCGAACCCGGTGTCGGTTGGGATCACGATGTCGATCGGCACGCCGCGGTTGCGCGCCATGAGGCCCACGTGCGCCCAGTTCATCCCGAGCGTCGCCTCCCCGCGCTCCACCAGCGTCATCGCCGCCGGGACTGTCGGCGCGTACTGCGATGTGTTGGTGTGGAGCGACCGGAGGTAGGCCCACCCGCGGTCCTCGCCCAGCCGGAAGAACTGCGTGGCCGCGAAGATGTACCCGGCGCCCGTTGTGACCGGGCTGGGCTGCACGAAGTGCCCGCGGTACGCCGGCGTCAGCACGTCGTCCCAGGTCCTGGGCATCGCGACGCCGGCGGCCCCGAGCGTCCGATCGAACAGCGGGCGGTTCACGACGATTGACAGCACGCCGAAGTACCACCCGTTCCAGAACCCCTGAGGATCCACGAACTCCTTGCTGATGCCGGCCTGCCCGATCATCGGGGAGCGATACTGCGCCAGGATGCCCTCGGCCGCCAGCGGTGCGTGGAAGTCTATCGAGCCGCCCACGAAGATGTCGGCGCGGGGACGCGCCTTCTCGGCCACTATGCGCGCGGCCATGGTGCCGGCCGCGGCCACGGTCAGCATCTCCACCGGTATGCCGGTGCGGTCGGTGAACGCCTTGACGACCCGGCTGATCACGGTCTCATCCATAGCCGCGTACACGACTATCCGGCGCGGTTGCGCCTGCGTGCTGACCGTGCCGGTGAGGACCAGGGACAGCAGGAGAACGGCGACGGCGATTCTTCTCATAGTGCCTCCTTCTGGATAGGCGCCCTGCGGCGCTCCTTGAACTGCCACCGCTTCTTTACGTGGCAGAGGCGGGCTTCACCTGCCCCCTGCTCAACCACCACACCGTCCCTTCGGTCCATATGACAGGCACACCATCCCGCCGGGGGGAGAGCACATGCGCACTCGACGCCTTCCTTGCGTGATCCACCTGTTCCTGATAGCCGTGCTGCTTGCCGGCGCAGGCGCGTGGGATGCCGCTCCAGCCCTGGGTCTCCGGCCGGCGCTCGCCGCCCAGCCCGCGCCCATCCCGGCCGAGTACGCCGACCTCTACGCGATGCTGGCTGGCAGGCTGCGCGCGATAGACGCCTACATCACCCCACGCTGGAGCGGCGAGCGGCACGACGCCGTCTTCGCCGCCGAGTTGCTGGCGGCCAACAGCAACCAGGGCGAGGCGATCCTGCGCCCGCAGGCGTGGCAGGTGGTCCTGCTCAACCTCGACCGGCTGCAACTTGCGGGCGTGCGAGGGGTCAAGGTGGCGATCAAGTATCCGATCCTGGTGCCGGGATTCCCGCGCTCGGGCGACTACCTCGAGTTCTTCAAGCGGCTCTCAGCCGAACTTAAGAGGCGCAACCTGAAGTTCCTGGCGCAGATGACGCCTGGCTTCCGCGAGCCGGTCTTCAGCTCCCTGCCCGTGGCAGGCCACTACACGGGGCTTACGCTCGAGCGCTACATGCGCGAGGCGCGGGGGATGGCCGAGGTGATCGTACGCGAGATCCGGCCCGACTACCTGACCATCGCGAACGAGCCGCACACCGCCCAGGAGAACACAGGGCTGCCCCTGACCGTCGCCAGCTACACCGCCGCGGTGCAGCACGTCCTGGGAGGGCTGGACCGCATGGGCGTCCTCGTCGGCGCGGGCGCCGGGACCTGGGACGATCTGGCCTACGCCCAGGCCCTGGCACGGACCACGCTCGACTACCTCGACATGCACATCTACCCGATCAACCAGGACTACGTCGTTGACCGGGCATTCAGGTTCGCGGACATAGCGCGGCGCGCCGGCAAGAGGGTCGTCCTCGGCGAGGCGTGGCTCTACAAGACCCGCGACCACGAACTGCGCGCGCAGGCGGTCGCGGCGGCGCCCGCGCTGTTCGCGCGCGATGTCTTCGGCTTCTGGGAGCCCCTCGACGTCGAGTTCATCACCGTGATGGGGAAGCTCTCGCACTTCCAGAAGATCGACTTCACGTCGTTCTTCTGGTCGCGGCACTTCTACGGCTACGTCGAGTACGGCGAATCCACCCGCGGGCTGCGCCCGGCCGAGCTGTTCAGGCAGGCCAATCTCGCCGCGGCGCGCAACATGATGGCCGATCCCCCGGTGCTCACCCGCACCGGTGCGGCGTTTCAGCGCTTGGCAGCTCGTTGAGAAGGCGATGAAGGCATTCCGCCGGAGGCTCGGCCCTGATCCATCCGGGGTCTCGCGGGCAGGCCGCGGCCTACCATGCCATCTGCACCCCGGCCTCCGGCTCGATCACCTGAACCTCGGGTACAAGTTCTCCCCACAACCCCGGGACCTCGGTGTGCACCGGCACCAGGATCTCGGGCCGCAGCCGCCTGACCATGCGCACCAGGTCGGCCTGGCAGGCGTGTCCCGAGGCGTGGCTGCGCAGGCGGGCGCGCACGCCCAGCAGGTCCAGCCAGTTGCCGAGGCGCCGCTCGTCGGCGGCCTGCTCCTCGCTGTAGGCCTCGCTGGCCGAGTGGATGAACAGCGCATCGTCCCCGGCATCCACCCCCAAGTCGATCAGGTTGTGGATGTCCCAGAAGGATAGCGCCAGGATCAGGCTCGAGCGCGCTGGTCGCAGTTCATGCGCCGCGCCTGCCGTGGGCCACCGCAGCACCTGGCGTTCCCACATGGCGTAGTCCTGCTCCCGGTAGGTGCCGCTGGCCTTGCGCTCCTTGAGGATCAGGACCGGCTCCCTCTTGGGGTCGGGCACCAGCGGATGCTGGTTGCGCAGGTGCTCCAGCAGGAAGGCATCCTGGGTGGTGACGACCAGCGAGCGGCCCGTCTCCCTTGCGATACCCAGAAACGTGGAGAGCCGGTAGAGGTCGCGCGGCGCGAAGTCGGCGACCACCGGCCCACGGCAGCCGCGCACCGCCTCCAGGCACTCGCTGAACACATCCTCCTCGGATCGGCGCTCAGTTGAGTCCAGGCGCGTGCCCTCGGTGATGAGCATCCATATGCCCTCGGATGCGGCCGCGTCCAGCATCGCCTCACCCAGGTGCGCCTCGGGCCCGTGGAAGCGCAGGTCTCCGGTGTAGAGGATGTTTCCCCGCGAGGTGCGCACGAGGAAGGCCAGGCCGCCCAGGATCGAGTGGTCCACGGGCAGGGCGCGGCAGGACCACGCTCCAGCCGCAAACTCGCCCTCGACGGTCTCAAAGCGGCGCGGCACCACGTCGTCGTAGGGCGGGAGGGCAGGCCTGGGAAGGAAGTTGAGGATCTCGGTCTCGAAGTCGCGCCCCCGCGTGAGCGTCATGGCCTCGATGGTGGCGTGGCAAAGCGGCGAGCAGTAAACCGGGATCCGCTCGTCCAGGAAGCTGATGTGCCCTGCGTGATCGAGGTGGGCGTGAGAGAGCAGCACCGCCGCTGCCGCGGGCTCGTCGTGGAGCGGCAGTACGTCGCTCCCGTCCGGCCGTCTGGGGCCCGGATGCCCCTCCTGCTGCGCCATCTCCAGCAGGTCGCGGCGGTAGAGGCCGGGTACGCGCGGCAGCACTCCTGTCACCAGCAGGTCGGTCAGGCCGGCCGCGGTGCGCGGCCTCAGGTACTCCTCGAAGAACGAGCCCCTGCGCTTGTAGCTGATGCCGAAGTCGAGGAGGAGGCCCGAGCCCCCATCCTCCAGCAGGATCTTGTTGCCGCCGATCTCGCCGGCGCCTCCCAGGACCGTCAGGTGAAGCATGGGATCATCCCCGGACGGCGCGCCCCGCCCCGGGATCTACCCGCCCCTGCCTGCCAGGCGGCGCGCCAGAGCGAGCAGGATGCGAATGTCGTCCTCGCCCAGGTACTCGAGCACGGCAAGCAGGGATCGGAGCGACCCGCTCTGACGCGTTGGCGTCTCGTAGGCGTCAATCGCCGGATCGATGTTGAAGCGGCTGGAGGCCCATTCTCGGCGGGTGCGCGGGGGCTCCATGCGCGGTGGTTCGATGCGCATGGCGGCAGCCCCGGGCAGGTCCGGCTCCAGCGTCATGTTCCGTGCGAGGTCCTCCAGACCTGGTGCGGATTCGAGACCGGGCGGCGTCTCTGCCGTCGCTCCCGGCCTTGCCTCGGGCGTGGCTGCGGGCAGGACCTCGGACATGGCCTCGATGTAGGCGAGTACCTCGCTGGGAGACCGGCCGAGCGCCTCTGCCAGACGCGCCAGCACGTCGGTCGAGGGCCGCTTGTAGCCGCGCTCAACTTCATAGAGATACGACGGGGAAACGCCCGATTCAGCGGCCAGGGCCTCCCGGGTCATCCCGCTCTCCCTCCGCAGCCGCTCGATGGCCTCCCCGTAGTTGAGATGGGTCCTGGCGCGCCCAGGCCCGACGGATCGCTTCGGTCTCCTGCTGCTGGCGTTCATCTGGCCACCCCGCCATCCTACCCTCTATAGACTTGACAAACTCCACTATAGCATATATCATGGGCTAAAGCGAACAAAGGAGGTCGTGAGCATGAGGAACTCCAGCACGAGGAATCCCAAGGAGTCTGCAGCATCTCTCATCGCCCTCTTCGCGGAAGGAGCGATTCGCTATGGCGAGCCGAACTCCTTCTCGGGCCTGACCTTGTTCCCGCTGTTCACGGACTGCCGGGCCCCGTTCGAGTATCACCTGCTTGGCCGGGCGGTCGAGTCCGGGACTGCCGTGATCGAGGAGATCGGGCAGGGGACGGTGCCCGGACTGCGCATCCACAACCAGGGCGAGAAACCGGTCCTGCTGGTGGACGGTGAGCACCTGGTCGGGGTCAAGCAGAACCGCGTTCTCAACGCCACGATCCTGGTGCCGGAACGGACCACGCTCGACATCCCGGTGTCCTGCGTCGAGGCAGGGCGGTGGGGCGCCCCGCGCTCTGATGCGCGGCCCACCAGCCCGACGCTGTTCTTCAGCACCCGCGCGGCCAACGCCCGGACTGTGGCTGCTTCGGTCCGCCGCGATGGGACTTACATGACCGACCAGTCCGCCGTCTGGGAGGGTGTGGATAGTACGTTGCGCGCGGTGGGCGCCGCCTCGCCGACCGCGGCGATGCACGCGGCCTACGAGCAGCGGGGGAGTGACATCGAGGAGTACCTCAAGCGGCTTCCGCGGCAGCCCGGGCAGACCGGCGTAGTCGCGGCGGTGGCCGGACGCGTTGTGTGCGCGGACCTCTTCGACCGGCCCGAGACCCTGGAGGGCCTTTGGGATCGGCTCATCCCGTCATACGCCATGGAGGCGCTGGCAGTGAGCGGAGGTGGCAAGGTGGCGGATGCAGTCGAGCCCGGGCCGGCCGAGGCCGCCGTTGCATTCCTGCAATCCGCGCGGAGCGCGACGATCACAGCGCACCCGGCAGTAGGCAGGGGGACCGACATGCGAATAACTGGAGACGGAGTTGTGGGTGCGGCGCTTGATGTCGAGGGGGCCGTCCTTCACCTCGCGCTGTTTGGGATCGAGGATCGCGGCCGCGAGGGGCGGGCGCGTGGTGCGTGGTTCGCTCCGATGGGCGAGCGGAGGCGGCGGAAGAC
>JBBIOM010000049.1:0-11679 GCA_037443365.1 Armatimonadota bacterium | reverse complement strand
TGGCGCGCCCGGCGGGACTTGAACCCACGACCTTTGGCTCCGCAGGCCAACGCTCTATCCACTGAGCTACGGGCGCGCGTCAATCCGGCCACCGGCGGGCGCCGGCGGCCGGTGGGAGTATTCTAGCAGGTATCCCGCGGGATCGCCACAGAGTGGCTCACTACCCGCATGCCCGCCACCGCGGGACTACTCCAGCCTGTTCAGGAACTCGTTATGGGTCAGGACCTCCCCGATGTACGGGAAGAACTTCTCCTCGACGTACTTCTGCTCCTCGGCCGTGATCGCGGCGCAGCAGTCCTTCAGAAGGAAGACCTTATAGCCCTTGTCGTAGGCGGATCGGGCCGTTCCCTCCACGCAGACGTTGGTCAGGAAGCCGCAGAAGGCGACGTTCTTGATGCAGTTGACCCGCAGCAGGAAGTCGAGGTTGCTGGAGTGGAAGGCGTCCAGGGTGCGCTTGCCATCGACGACGACATCCGGCTTCGTGGGAGTCAGCTCCTCGATTATCTCTCCGCCCCAGGTGCCCTTTCGGAAGGCCTTGGCGTTCATCGCGTTGACGTGGATCGGGCCGAGCACGCCCTCGCACCCGGCGTCGCAGTAGTCCTGCTCGAACAGGATGGGGACAAGCAGCGTCAGGCACCTGCCCCGCGCCTTCTTGATGCAGTCCTGGGCGTTGGCGATGGTGTTCTGCGCGGCGATCTGATCCTTCACCGCTTCATACAGGCCTCCGCCCGGCTTGCAGAAGTCGTTCTGGAACTCGATGAAGACGATCGCGGTCTCCTTGGCGTTCATGGCGTCCTCCTTCACCCCGCGTTCGGATCGTCCTGCCAGAGCGCGAAGACGTTCATCTGTGGATCGGCCAGCACGCAGAACCAGCCCATCTTGGGAACAGGAGACTTCGGCCTCAGGACCTGGCCGCCCAGCGCGCTCACCTGCTCAGCGGTCGCGTCGATCGACTCCACGGAGACGTAGTTCAGCCAGGCGCGGGCATCGGGCGTAGGCCGCTTCATCATGCCCCCGTTGACGCCGGGCTGTGTCGGCATCCCCCTCTCGTCGGAGGGGACGGTGTACACCATCCAGTAGTCCATCTCGGGCGACTTGTCGATCTTCCACCCGAACACCTCTCTGTAGAAGCCCGCGAGTTTCTCCGGCTCGTCGCCGTAGATCTCGAAGTGCACTATCGTGCTAGGCATGAGCGTCTCCTCCCTCTGGTGCGTGCCCTCTGCTTCAGGGGCCTCGCCGAACTGCACCTTGGACGGAATCCTCCTGAGGGTCGCGCTGGGTATCGCTGGCTGGAATCGCGCCGGAGCAGTTCGTGGAGCGTTGACCGGGACCTCATCTGGGCTGCACCTGGTGCCACCGGTGAAACCGTGCCCGGACCTGCATTGGAACCGAAGTGAGCGGCAAGCAAGGAACGCTGGCGGAGGAGGCGGGATTCGAACCCGCGAGACGGGCTCATCACCCGTCCACCCGCTTAGCAGGCGGGCCGGTTACCGGGCTACCGTACTCCTCCGCGGAACGCGTTACGTTCGAAGCGTAGCACATCATCTATTCAGGTGGAAGGGATCAGAATCGGCCGTGTTGTGGTTGATGCGTTCGGGCAGGCAGGAGGACGACAGGGGCCGTAGAAACTAGCAGCGCCAGTATCATGATGGGAACACAATGTCCGTATCGCGGACACAGCGGACCAGGGCAGGTACGGCACTACGGCTGGTTCGTGGGCAACGGCGAGGCCTGCATGGATCGAAGCTCAATCTGGAGGTGATTGGGTATGCGCACGACGCGCGCACGCACGGCCGCAACGTTTGGCGCGCTGATGGTCATCGTGCTGGCGGCCTCCTACCTGGCGCCCGCACGCTCGCAGGATGTTGTCACCCTGCGCTTCTCCAACTGGCACCTGGTCGAGACCGTCTGGGGTAAGTCGCTCCGCGAGGCGATCAACATCTTCGAGAGCCAGAACCCCGGCATCAGGGTCACCCCTGAGCCGATCTCATACGGCGAGAAGGAGCCGCGCTATCAGGCCGAGTGCGCGGCCCGCAGGATGCCCGACGTCGTCAAGCTCCACAACTTCTCGCTCACGATGTTCTTCGAGCTGGGCTGCGCCGCGGACCTGACGCCGTTCGTACAGAAGGAGAGGCCCGGCTTCATCGATGCCTGGGATCCCGCCGCCATCAAGGTAATGACCCACAAGGGCCGCCTGATGGCGCTTCCCCAGGACTACATGTCCATGGTGATCGTCTACAACCGCGAGATGTTCAAGGCCGCCGGGCTCGACCCCAACAAGCCGCCTAAGAACTGGGCAGAGTTCCTCGACTACACCAAGCGCCTGACGCGCGATACCGACGGCGACGGGCGAATCGACCAGTGGGGCTTCAGCATACCGGCGGCGAAGGGCCCCGGCCTTCCGCTGCGCATAATGCCGGTCGTCTGGAGCTTCGGCGCCGACTTCCTGACCCCGGACAACCGCCGCTCCGCCATGGACACGCGGGAGTTCCGCGAGGCGTTCAACTACATCATCGAGCTGGTCACCGTTCACAAGGTGGTGCCTCCCGGCGTCACGACCTTCGGGCCTGGCGATGTGCGGACGCAGATGGCTCACCGCCGCGTCGCGATGAAGGTTGGCTCCGGCTGGTCCTACCCAATCATCAACGCCATCAACCCGGGCCTGAACGCGGCCGAGACGCTGGAGGCGGCGCCTATGCCGGTGGGCAAGAAGCAGATCACCGCCGCCTGGCTCTCGGGATGGCTGATGAGCCCGCACACGCGGCACCCCGAAGCCTCCTGGAGGTTCATCAAGTTCCTGGGCAGCAAGGAGATCGAGAAGAAGTTCTTCTACGACAACCGCGTGATCTCGTCCCGCAAGGACGTGAACTCGCTCCCAATGGTGAAGACCGACAAGTTCTCCCGCGTCATCTGGGAGCAGACGAAGCACGCCCGCCTGGAGCCGCTGATCAAGGAGTGGCCCGAGATCTTCGACGCGTTCGCGACGGCGCTCCAGGAGGCGATGACCGGAGCGAAGACCCCTGATCGGGCGCTGGCGGACGCGCACGCGCGCGTGAACTCGATCCTGGGGGCGCGCTAGGAAGAAGCGCAAGGCCGCAGAACCAAGGACCTGTGTCACCCCGGGGGGCCGGCGGCACGAGCCCCCCGGGTTCCCGGCCTGCTGCGACCACCGAAGGGCGAAAAGGTGAAGCCTCGGTTCAGGTTCCCCCGACTGCGCGACCGTCACATGGGCTATGTATTTGTAGCCCCTGCCCTGCTGCTGCTGGTGACGGTTCTGGCGTACCCCGCCTACCACAGCCTGCGATTCAGTCTCAGCCCGCGCGGAGCGCAGGGAGCGGGCCTCACACTCGTCCAGTACCTCACGCTCTTCCGCGACGGCCTGTTTCATCAAGTGGTGTGGCAGACCGCCCTCTTCGTGGCCGCCAGCGTCGCGCTGCACATGGTGCTCGGGCTCGGCGTGGCGCTTGCGCTGAACCGGCCGCTGTGGGGCAGGACGGCCTTTCGCATACTGGCCCTACTGCCCTGGGTAGTGCCCGACGTCGTGGCGGGCATTGTGTGGAAGTGGGTACTCAATCCTCTTTACGGGGTGCTGAACGACGCGCTGCTGCGCACCGGGGTTATCGCCACCCCCATGGAGTGGCTGACTGACCCCCGTCTTGTGATGCCGAGCGTCATACTCGCGAACGTCTGGCGCGGGTTCCCCTTCGTCATGATCATCTTCCTCGCGGGGCTGCAGAGCATTCCCACCGAGCTCTACGAGGCGGCCGCCATAGACGGGGCAGGGACGGTCAAGCGGTTCAGGTTTGTGACGCTGCCCGGGCTGCGACGGGTCATGATCGTGGCCCTGGCGCTCGACACGATCTGGGAGACCCGCCGGTTCGGGCTCGTGCAGGCGATGACCGGTGGGGGACCCGGCACGCTGACCGAGGTCCTCTCCACGCAGGTGTTCAAGCAGTACTTCCAGTTCTTCAAGTTCGAGTACGCCTCAGCGATGGCGATCGCGATGACAGGGCTGCTGCTCCTGGTGTCGATTCCGTACGTGAGGATGATCGTCCGGCAGGAGTAGCGGGGGCCCGGGTGCGGGAACCGCGAGGCAAGAAGGCACGGGGTATCGAGTGTGATGACCGACTCACCCATCCTGTACAGCCGCTCGCGGCTGGTGCTCTCGGGCGTGTACGTCTTCGCCGCCCTGGTGGGCGTCTTTGTCTTCTTCCCGTTCCTCTGGATGATACTGACATCGCTCAAGACCGAGACCGAGGCGCTGCGCATCCCGGTGATATGGCTGCCGGAGCGCGCCACGATCGAGGCCTACACGACGATGTGGGTGAGGAAGAACTACGCGACCTACTTCCTCAACAGCACGATAGTGTCCCTGACCACGGCTTTGATCTCCACGCTGCTGGGGGCGATGGCGGGCTACGGCTTCTCGCGCTTCGCGCTGCGCGGTCGAGGGTTCCTGATGGGCTTCGTGCTCACGACGCAGATGCTGCCAGGGGTCCTGGTGGTGGGGCCCTACTTCCGGATCCTCTCCGAGGTGGGCCTCTACGACACTCGCACGGGGTTGATAATTGCCTTCCTGACGATCTGCCTGCCGTTTGCCACCTGGATGCTCAAGGGCTTCATAGATGGGATTCCCACCGAGCTCGACGAGGCCGCGACGGTGGATGGGTGCGGCAGGTTCGCCATCTTCTTCAGGATAGTCCTGCCGCTGGTGCGGCCGGGGATCGTGGCCACGATGCTCTTCGCCTTCCTGCTCGCCTGGGGAGACCTGCTCTGGGTGGCGACGCTGACGCACAGCGAGGGAATGGTGACGGTGACACTGGCGATCGCGCGGACCGTGCAGGAGTTCTACGTCGCCTGGCCCGAGCTGATGGCGGGCGCGCTGCTCGGAGGGTTTCCCGGGATCGTCCTCTACCTGCTGATGCAGCAGTGGCTTGTGACCGGGCTGACCGCGGGCGCTGTGAAGCAGTAAGGATCGCGGAGGGTTTGAATATGCTTGGTGTCGTGAAGGTCGGGCGCGGTAAGGGGCTCGTGGAACTGCGTGAGGTGGAGGAGCCGTGGCCTGGGCCAGGCGAGGTGAAGATCGAAGTCGGCGCCGCGGCCATCTGCGGAAGTGACCTCCACATCTGGCGCGACGCTCATCCATACTGGCCGCCGGTGGTGCTCGGACACGAGTTCTCAGGGACCATCAGCGCGCTAGGGGAAGGAGTGACGGGATACGCCGTCGGGGACCGCGTGGTTTCCGAGACCAGCACCGGGAGCTGCGGCGATTGCTTCCTCTGCCGGAGCGGCAACCGGCACATCTGCCCGGACAAGCGGGCCCCTGGGATCGGCAAGAACGGCGCCTTCGCCGAATACGTGGTCATGCCCGCGGGGTTGCTCCACAGGATGCCGGGCGGGCTGAGCATGCAAGAGGCCGCGCTCGCCGAACCGACGGCCATCGCCGTGCACGCGGTGATGGAGCGCGCGGGCGTGCGCGCCGGCGAGACGGTGGTGATCACAGGGCCTGGGCCGATCGGCCTGCTCTGTCTGCAGGTGGCGCGGGCCTCGGGCGCGGGGCCGATCGTGGTCGGCGGTGCGCCGGCAGACCTGCCTCTGCGCCTCCCCGTCGCGACGGCGACCGGAGCGGACCTCGTCGTCAACGTTGCCGAGGAGGACCTCGTGGAACGGGTGATGGCCGTAACGGGCGGCATTGGCGCCGACCTTGCCATCGAGACCTCCGGCGCTCCCACGGCAGTGGAACTGCTGCCCCGCCTCGTGCGCAGGCTCGGCAGGATCTGCGTGCTGGGGGTTACGGGCCGGCCCGCCGTGCAGTTCCCGTGGGACGCGGCCGTGTTCCGAGGCCTGGAGGTGCAGTTCTCGTTCAGCAGCCGGCACACCAGCTGGATCACCGCGCTCCGGCTGCTGGACTCGGGCCGCGTCAGGGCGCGGCCGCTGATCTCAATGGAGTCTCCGCTCGAGCGCTGGCACGATGCCTTTCAGGCTCAAGAGGCGGGGCGCGCGGTCAAGGCCCTGCTCCTGCCGGGGGCGCGCGGGGAGGGGCCGTCGTGAGGTTGCAGGGACGCAAGGCAATCGTCACCGGCGCGGGCAGGGGGATCGGCCGTGCCATCGCGATGCGCATCGCTTCCGAGGGCGCCCTGGTGCTCGCGTGCGACGTGGACGGAGATGCGGCCTCGTCCGTAGCGGATGAGATCAGGCGGATCGGTCCTCGCGCGGCCGCAGCGGCCACCGACGTGTCAGACTGGGACGCCGTGGTGCGCACGGTCGAGGCAGCGCGTTCCACCTTCGGCGGCCTCGAGATCCTGGTCAACAACGCGGGCATCATCCGCAGGGGCGATCTCGAGTCGATGAGCCTCGACGACTGGCACCGCGTGATCGCCGTCAACCTGACGGGCACCTTCTACTGCTGCAAGGCCGCGACCCCACTCCTCCGGGAGGCCGGATGGGGGAGGATCATCAACATCACCTCCATCGCGGGAAAGATGGGCGATATCACGTCCGCGCCCGGGTATGGGCCTTCAAAGGCAGGTGTGATCGCGCTCACGCAGTCTCTCGCCCGCCAGCTGGCCCCGTTCGGGATAACCGTTAACGCCGTGGCCCCGCACGCCATCGAGACCGAGATGAGCGCCGAGTGGTCGGCAGAGAAGCGCGCGGCAATCCTGGCAGGGATCCCCCTGGGCCGGCTGGGCACGGCCGACGAGGTGGCCGCTGCCGTGGCCTTCCTCGCGTCGGACGAGGCCGGGTTTATTACCGGGGAGACCCTGGACGTGAACGGCGGGGCATGGATGGATTGATGCAGCGCCGGCGCGCCTGCGCCGGCGCGGAGAGGTAGGGGGGAAACGGACAGCATGAACAGACGCTACGCCGCATCAACACTGCGCGAGTTCGTGACTTCTGCGCTCGGACATGAAGGCGCGCGCCCCGAGGACGCGGCGCTCGTCAGCGAGGGCCTGGTTGCCGCCGACCTCCGCGGCGTGCACACGCACGGCGTGCTGCGTGCCGGGATCTACGTCACACGGCTTCGCGCCGGCTCGATAGACCCCAGCGCCTCGCTCGCGGTTGTGCGCGACGCCGGCCCTGTGGCCGTGGTGGACGCGGGGGCAGGGTTTGGCATCGCGATGGCGGCCAGGGCGATGGACATCGCCGTGGAGCGCGCGTCCTCCCACGGCGCTGGATTCGTGGGCGTCCGCAACAGCAACCACTGCGGCATGCTGGCCTGGCCGGCGATGCGCGCGGTGGCCCGTGGAATGGTCGGTGCGGCCATCAGCAACGCCGACTCCCAGGTCGCTCCCTGGGGCGCCCGCACCAAGTATCTCGGCACCAACCCGATGGCGATCGCCATCCCGGCAGGGGAGGAGCCGCCGCTGGTCCTGGACATGGCCACCAGCGTCGTCCCCCACAGCCGGATCCAGGCCGCGGCGGCGCGCGGCGAGCAGATAGAGCCCGGGTGGGCGCTCGACATTGAGGGCCGATCCACGACCGATCCCGCATCGGCTCTTCGCGGAGCGCTGCTGCCGTTTGGAGGGCCCAAGGGCTCAGGGATATCCCTCATGATTGATGTGCTCGCGGGGCTGCTGACCGGTGCCCTCTCTGGACCCGCGATCGCGCCTCTCTACGAGCAGCTCGACCGGCCGCAGGGCGCCGGCCATCTCATGCTGGCGCTCTCGGTCGAGGCCTTCGGGCCGAAGGTGGAGTTCGCCAGGCGCGTTGACGCGCTGACGAGGGAGATCAGGTCCCTGCCTCCTGCCCGGGGGCACGACAGGGTTTACCTGCCCGGTGAGATAGAGCATGAGAGGACGCTGGAGTACTTGCGGGACGGCATTCCTCTCCCAGACCACGTGATCGAGGCGACCGAGCGCCTCGCCGCCGAGGTCGGCGTGGACGCGCCGCGGCCGCTGCGAGGCTGACTCGATGACGCGCGACGGCAGCAGCGACACGATGGCGCGCGGTTCGGTTCAGGCGGTTGAGCGCGCGATGGCGATACTCGAGGCGATGGGTCGCGCAGGCCGTCCCCTCTCGGTGAAGGAGATCGGCGCGCTGGTATCGCTGCCCAGGCCCACCGTCTACCGCCTGCTCGGTACACTGGGCTCCCACGGCGCGGTGGCGGCGACCGACGGTGGGTTCGTGATCGGGTCGCGCATACTCTGGCTCGCCGCGCAGCGGCTCGAGCAGACAGAGCTGCGCGCCGCCAGCAGGCCGCACGTGCTGGACCTGCGCGATGATACGGGGTTGACCGTGCATGTGGGAGTCCTCGAGCAGGGGCAGGTCGTCTACATCGAGAAGGCCGAGCCGCCCGGGCCGTTTCGCATGGCCTCCGCCATCGGCAGGATCATGCCTGCCCACTGCACTTCTCTGGGCAAGGCGATGCTGGCCTCCATGCCTCTCGAGAGTGTGAGGGGAATCCTCCTCGCGGTTGGCATGCCCCGCCGGACACCCAGGACGATCACGGATCCCGACCGGTTGATGGCCGAGCTGGCCGCGACGCGTGCGCGGGGATACGCCATCGACAACGTGGAGAACGAGGAGGGCATCCGCTGCGTGGGCGCCCCGATCTTCGACCATCGGGGCGCGGTGGCAGGCGCCATCAGCCTGTCCGGTTCCACGAAGAACGTCACGCTCGAGCGGATCAGACGCGAGCTGGGCCCGCGCGTGCGGAAGGCGGCTGTGAGGATCTCGCACGCGCTGGGTTGGGCCGGAAGCGAGGCCCTGGTGGGGCAAACCTAGCGCCAGGAGGTGGATAGTTTGCCGGAGGTAGTCTCCCTGGGCGAGCCGATGGTCGAGTTCGCGGCCGAGGAGCGCGGCAGGCTCGGCGACGTGACCGCCTTCCGCCGCGGCTTCGGCGGCGACACATCCAACTTCATCGTGGCCGCCGCGCGGCTGGGCGCCTCGGCGGGCTACCTGACGCGGGTCGGCGGCGATGAGTTCGGCAGGGCGTTTCTCGGCCTGTGGCTCCGGGAGGGCGTGGACACCTCGCGCGTCGTGGTCGAGCCCGAGGGGTACACCGCGGTCTACTTCATCTCCCTACGGGAGGAAGGCGGGCACGACTTCACCTACTACCGCGCCGGGTCGGCCGCCAGCCGTCTCTGTCCAGAGGACGTGGATTCAGGGTATCTGGCCGGGGCCAGGATCTTCCACACGAGCGGGATCTCCCAGGCCATCTCGGAATCGAGCCGCGCCGCGGTCGATGCGGCGATCGACCGTGCCAGGGCCGGCGGCACGCTTGTGAGCTACGACGTCAACGTCCGGCCCAGGCTGTGGCCGACCCTCACCGCGCGTGAGGCGGCGGAGAGCGTCATCCCCCGGGCCGATGTCGTGTTCGTGAGCGCCGAGGACGCGGGGCACCTCTACGGGGACGAGCCGCTCGAGTCCGTGGCCCGACGCCTGGTTGACGCCGGGCCGCGCCTGGTGGTCGTCAAGATGGGAGAGCGCGGCTGCACGGTCGTCTCAAGAGAGAGCGCGGCCGTGTCGGTTCCGGCCTGGAAGGTTGACGTTCTGGATGCCACCGGCGCGGGTGACGCGTTCGCCGCGGCCTTCCTTGTCGAGTGGTTGCGCGGCGCCGACCCGGCTCGCGCCGCGCACTTCGCCAACGCCGTGGGCGCCCTCACGGCCACCGGGCTGGGCGCGGTTGCGCCAATCCCGACGCGGCAGCGCGCAGAGGAGTTCCTCGCACAGGGCGGGGAAAGCCAGGGCAGGGGCAGGGTCCGCTAGCCCGAGAACCGCTCCAGAACCAGCGCGATGTGCTTGATCCCCTGCACGTAGTCGGCCAGCCGGATGTTCTCGTCGGGCCCATGGTTGCTGCCCCTGGCGTGGCCGACGCCTGTCCCCACCGCAGGCATCCCGAACCGGCCGCAGACGGTGTGCATGGGACCGGTGCCCGCCTGCGTCGGCAGGATGATCGGCACCTGGCCGTAGACCTCCTCGGCGGTCTCGGCCACCACCTCCACGATCGGCGCGTCGAAGGGCGTCTTGTAAGGGGCTTCGAGTCCCAGCGCCCTCACGGTGATGTCTCCGTAGGCCTCGCGGCGCAGGTGCTCGCGCAGCCCGGCTGCTATCTCCTCGGGCTTCTGGTCGGGGACGAGGCGGAAGTCCACCTTGGCGCTCGCGCGGCGCGGCAGCACGGTCTTCGAGCCCGCTCCCGCGTAGCCCGAGGTCAGGCCACAGATCGTGCAGGTGGGTCTGAACAGCTGGTGCCTGACGAGTTCGACCCCTCCCAGCCCCTTGAGGAACAGCTTGATTCCAAGGTCGCGGCGGGCCGCGTCATCGTCGCGCTGCGCGGCTATGCGCTCGAGCTGCGCCATCTCGGCAGGGCTGGGCTCGACCACGCCGTCGTAGAAGCCGGGGATGCGCACGTGCTCATCCGGCCCCTTGATCGTGCCGAGCGCCCAGACGAGCCGCCACGCGGGGTTGGGGACGGTCCCTCCCGCCGCCGAGTGAAGGTCGCGGTTCGCGCCCTGCGCCTCCAGCTCGACGTAGCAGATGCCCTTGACCCCCAGGTAGATGTTCGGGATGTCACGGTGGTCCTTGGCGCCCGACTCCCAGATGCAGGCGTCGGCCCGCGCAAGATCCGGACGCTCGCGCAGCCCCTCGCCCAGGTGCGGGCTGCCGATCTCTTCCTCTCCCTCGATCAGGAACTTGACGCCGACCGGAAGTCGCCCGCGTACGCGCAGCCACGCCTCGACCGCGGCTAGGCGTGCCATGATGTTGCCCTTGTTGTCCTGGGCGCCGCGGGCGTAGAGGACGCCGTCGCGGATCTCGGCGCCGAACGGATCAGTGGTCCACGCGTCGAGCGGCTCGGGCGGCTGCACGTCGTAGTGGTTGTAGAAGAGCAGTGTGCGCGGGGCGTCTCCGGGGATCTCGGCCACCACCAGCGGCGGGCCATCCCGGACCGGTTCGGCGCGTGCAGGAATGCCCTTGGCCTGCATCTGCGCCACGAGCAGCGATGCGCACTCCTCCAGCCCTACCCCCTGCGCCGAGATGGACCTCTGGCGGCAGAGGCGCTGCAGGTCGCGGATGAACGCCTCGGCATGCGTGTCAACGTAGCGAAATACGTCTTCCACCGGACGCGCGCCTACGGTGCCTTGCCCTTCTGTTCTACGAAGTTCAGTCTCAGATTGGTGAGGAGCGCCTCGATCTCGCGGCGCTCGGCGTCCGCCGCGTGCGGACGGATGACCTCGGCCAGGGCCGCCGCCGCGTCAATTGCGAGCTGCGCGTCGTCGAGTTTGCGCTCGATCTGCTTCGTGGCCGGGTTGGGCACGAGCCCCATCGCCTGCCAGGCCCGCGAGGCGAGCAGGCTCAGGCAGGTGACCACCAGGGTCTTGGCGTCGGGCAGGGATTCGTCCTTGCGTTCTTCTTCCATTGCGATCACCCATCAGGCGTTTGATGTTTCGGCCCGGTCCCGCGTGAACCACTGGATTGCCCCGATCGCCAGCACCGTGGCAATCGCGATCGCGTCCTGGAGCGCCGCCGGGTAGATGAGCACGAACCCGGCCACCGCGAGCGCGGCCCGTTCCAGGATCGTCGCCCGGCGGATCATCCATCCCGTCACCGCCGCGGCCAGGGCACCCAGTCCGAAGGCCGCCGTGATCATGGTATACGCCACGGTCTGCCAGGGTGCCTGCAACAGCAGGCCCATGCCGTCCTTGTGCAGGGTGAACATGAACGGCACCACGAACGCCGGCA
>JBBIOM010000048.1:0-12018 GCA_037443365.1 Armatimonadota bacterium | reverse complement strand
ACGTGCGGCTTCGTCCGCTCAAACTTCTGCTTGGCCATCGTCCGTGACTCCTCTCGTCCGTTCTGTCCCAGACGCGCGCAGGCCTATGCCTGAGCGCCTACCCCCATGCGGGTGCGGACCGCTTCGGCAACGTTGCCGGGAACCTCCTCGTAGTGCGAGGGCTCCATCGAGTACGTGGCGCGGCCCTGACTGGCCGAGCGCAGCGTCGTGGCGTACCCGAACATCTCCGCCAGCGGGATGATCGCTCGGACGATCCGCATCGGCCCCTGGGCCTCCATGCCTTCGATGCGCCCGCGCCGTGCATTCAGGTCGCCGATGACATCGCCGGTGTAGACCTCGGGTGTCACTATCTCAACCCGCATCATGGGCTCCAGGAGCGCGGGCTCGGCGCGGGACGCCGCCTCCTTGAAGGCCAGCGAGCCGGCGATCTTGAAGGCGATCTCGCTCGAGTCCACCTCGTGGAACGAACCATCCACAAGGGTGACGCGGAAGTCTATGACCGGGTAGCCGGCGAGCACGCCCCCCTCGGCGGCCTCGCGCACGCCAAGCTCCACGGGGCGTATGAACTCGCGGGGGATGGCGCCGCCGGTTATCTTGTCGACGAACTCGAACCCGCCGCCGCGCCCCAACGGTTCCAGCTTCACGACGGCGTGGCCGTACTGCCCGCGGCCTCCGGTCTGCCGCACGTATCTGCCCTCGCCCATCGCCGCCCGCCGGATGGTCTCCTTGTAGGCCACCTGCGGCCGGCCCACGTTTGCCTCAACCTTGAACTCGCGCAGAAGGCGGTCAACGATGATCTCAAGGTGCAGCTCGCCCATGCCAGAGATGACGGTCTGCCCGGTCTCGGAGTCAAAGCGCACGCGGAAGGTCGGGTCTTCCTCGGCCAGGCGCGCCAGCGAAGCAGAGAGCCTTTCCTCGTCGGCCCTTGTCCTGGGCTCCACGGCCACGGAGATGACCGGGTCGGGGAAGTGCATGGACTCCAGCACCAGCGGCGATGCCTCATCGCACAGCGTGTCGCCCGTGGCCGTGACCCGCAGGCCCACCGCCGCTACCACGTTGCCCGCCGACACTTCAGGGATGTCCTCGCGATGGTTTGCGTGCATCTGGAGGATGCGGGAGACCCGTTCCTTCTTGGACCTGTTGGCGTTGAACACGTAGGATCCGGCTCGGAGGGTGCCCGAGTACACGCGGAAGTACGTGAGCTTCCCCACGTAGGGATCCGAGATGATCTTGAAGGCCAGCGCCGCCAGCGGTCCGGAGGGGTCGGCCGATCGCTCGGTCGCCCGGCCGGATTTCGTGTCCGTTCCCACCACCGGCGGCATGTCCAGGGGCGAGGGCAGGTAGTCAATGACGGCGTCCAGAAGCGGTTGGACCCCCTTGTTGCGGAACGAGCTTCCGCAGAGCACGGGAACGATGCGGGCGGCTATGGTGCCCTTCCGGAGGGCGGCGCGCAGCTCATCTTCGCCGATCAGCGCGCCATCGAGATACTTCGCGGCAATCCCATCACTCAGGTCGGCCGCGACCTCGATCAGCCGCTCGCGAAACTGCTCCGCCAGCTCCCGCTGACCCTCGGGGATCTCGGTCTCATCGGACCGCGTCCCCAGGTCGTCCAGGTAGATCGTCGACTTCATGCGAATGAGGTCAATCACGCCCTGAAAGCCGTCCTCGGCGCCGATCGGAAGCTGAACGGGCACCGGTGTAGCTCCCAGCCGCTCGCGGATCATCTCGACGGTTCGGAGGAAATCAGCCCCGGTCCGGTCCATCTTGTTGATGTAGATGATCCTGGGAACCTGGTAGCGATCCGCCTGGCGCCAGACAGTCTCGGACTGCGGCTGTACTCCCTCCACCGCGGAAAGCAGCACGACGGTGCCGTCCAGCACGCGCATCGAACGCTCGACTTCCATGGTGAAGTCCACATGGCCGGGGGTGTCTATTATGTTGATTCGGTGGCCCCGCCACTCACAGGTAGTTGCCGCGGAGGTAATGGTGATGCCTCGCTCTCGCTCCTGGATCATCCAATCCATGGTCGCGGAGCCCTCGTCGACCTCGCCCAACCGGTGCACCCGGCCCGTGTAGAACAGGATGCGCTCGGTGGTCGTGGTCTTGCCGGCATCGATGTGGGCGACGATGCCTATGTTCCGAGTTGTAGCGAGCGCGGCCTGGCTCACCGTTCTCACTCCCGCCCGCGGCGAGACCGCAGTTACCATCGATAGTGTGCGAAGGCCTTGTTGGCCTCTGCCATCCTGTGCGTGTCTTCCCGCTTCTTGACCGACGCGCCCTGCCCGGCCGCGGCATCGAGGATCTCGGCGGCCAGCCGGTCGGCGATGGTCCTGCGGTCCTTGCGGGCGCGCGAATACCCGACAAGCCAGCGCAGCCCCAGCGAAAAGCGGCGCTCGGGGCGCACCTCGATGGGCACCTGATAGGTGGCGCCGCCGACGCGCCGGGGGCGTACCTCCAGCACCGGCATGATGTTGTTCAGAGCCTTGTCGAACACCTTCACCGGATCCTGTCCGCTCTTCTCTCGGACGACCTCGAACGCGCGATAGACGGCACGCACGGCCAGGCCCTTCTTGCCCCGTGTCATGACCTTGTTGATCAGCCTGTGCACGACCGCGCTCTCGAAGACCGGGTCCGGGCCGATCTCGCGCTGTGCAACGCTTCCCTTCCTCGGCATCCCAGTTCCCTCCGGTCTACTTCTTGGGCCGCTTGGCGCCGTACTTGGAGCGCCCGCGCATACGGTCGGCGACGCCGGCCGAGTCCAGAGTTCCCCTCACGATGTGGTACCGGATACCCGGGAGATCCTTGACACGCCCACCGCGGATGAGCACGACCGAGTGTTCCTGAAGGTTGTGCCCGATCCCGGGGATGTAGGCGGTCACCTCCATGCCGTGGGTCAACCGCACACGGGCGATCTTGCGCAGCGCGGAGTTCGGCTTCTTGGGCGTGGTCGTCTTCACCTGGATGCACACGCCGCGCTTCTGTGGACACTCCCCCAGAGCCGGCGACTTGCTCTTCCCCCTCAGCCGGTGACGCCCAAGCCGGATCAGCTGACTCACGGTCGGCATTCCCGTCCTCCTTCTATCGCGTCGGGCAGCATGCCCCGGCGACCCCCGGATGGAGGCCCGTGCGCAGGGGCGCGATGCCTCGGCCGCCACCGTCTGCGGGCGGCGACCGGGTTATCGCAGTGCTAGTCTGTCTTCAGTTGACGCTGCGCCATACGAGATACGCCATCGCTGGAGCCTCACCCTATCGGGCGGGCCGGCAGTACCCTGCGGCGCAACCAGAGGGCTCTGGGGAAGCGAGAATGCGCGACGACCAGACGAGCCCCGATTGTCTCCGACCGGAACCGCACCGGCCGGGCCTTGCCGTGTCCGGCGCTACAATGTGCCCGGGCTGACAACTAGAACCGCCGCGGAAGTGGCGCCCACGGCTATGCCGCAGGCCCGCCCCAGGGCGGCCATTGACTCCACCTCGATGACGGCAATCCCGCGCTCTGTGGCCGCGCGCAGGACCGGCGCGACCACCCTGGGCTCCGCGTCGGAGGCGACGAACACCTCGGCCGCCGTCCCCCGCGCAATCGCCTTCACCGTCTGATGCGCGCCGACCACGCGAGCCTGCGCAGCGTAGAGCCGTGCAAGGACGTCCGTCGAGGTCATGCGCGCCAGCCGATTCTAGCACCGGCCCCCAGGGGTGTCAACACGACCTAGAGCTCCGCGTGCACCTTGAGCTGGCGGTACCTGGCCATGCCCGTGCCGGCCGGAATGAGCTTGCCGATGATGACGTTCTCCTTCAATCCTATCAGTGGGTCCACCTTGCCACGGGTCGCCGCGTCGGTCAGCACGCGGGCCGTCTCCTGGAACGAGGCAGCGCTCAGGAAGCTCTCGGTCGCCAGCGACGCCTTGGTTATCCCCAGCAGCGTCGGCCGGGCCTTTGCCGGCTCCCCACCGGTGGTCATCACGCGGGCGTTCTCCTCCTCGAAGGCGAAGCGGTCCACCAGCTCGCCGGGCAGGAACTCCGTGTCCCCAGCCTCATCGACCTTCACCTTGCGCAGCATCTGGCGGGCGATGATCTCGATGTGCTTGTCGTTGATGTCGACACCCTGCGACCGGTACACGGACTGGATCTCCTGAACGAGGTAGCCCTGCAGATCCTGGAGCCCCTTGATGCGGAGTATGTCGTGCGGATTGGCCGAGCCATCGGTGAGCTGGTCGCCGGGCTCGACGTGATCCCCGTGGGCCTTGCGCAGACGGACGTTGAACGGCACGGCGTATGACCGCTCGTCGCTCTTGCCGGAGATGGTCAGCCGACGCACCCCGCGAGACTCGCTGATCGAGACGGTTCCGGCGATCTCGGCGACCACCGCCTGCCCCTTGGGCTTGCGCGCCTCGAACAGCTCCTCGACCCGCGGCAGCCCCTGAGTGATGTCGAAGCCCGCGATGCCGCCCGTGTGAAATGTGCGCATCGTCAGCTGTGTTCCTGGCTCGCCGATGGACTGCGCGGCGATGATCCCAACCGCCTCGCCGATCTCCACCGCCTTGCCCGTGGCCAGGTTGCGCCCGTAGCACTTGGCGCACACCCCGTACCTGCTCTTGCAGGTCAGCACGGAGCGCACCACGATCTGCTCCAGCCCCGCCTCCTCGATTCGGTCCGCGGCATCATCGTCGATCTCGGCGCCGGCCTCCAGCACCGGCTTGCGGCGCGGCGCCCCCGCGTCCTCGGCCAGGGTTCTTCCCATGATCCGCTCGCGCAGCGGCACGACCACGTCGCTCCCTTCCATGATGGCCGTCATCACCACGCCCTCGGTGGTCTTGCAGTCCACCTCGCGGATGATGACGTCCTGGGCCACGTCCACCAGCCGGCGCGTGAGATACCCGGACTCGGAGGTCCTGATCGCGGTGTCGGCCAGGCCCTTGCGCTGGCCGTGCGTCGAGATGAAGTACTCCAGTACCGTCAGGCCTTCGCGGAAGTTCGCCTTGATGGGCACCTCGATGATCCGACCGCTGGGGTCGGTCATCAGGCCACGCATGCCTGCGAGCTGACGGATCTGCTGTATGTTGCCGCGCGCGCCCGATAGCGCCATCATGTACAGCGGGTTGAACGGCTCGAACTGCTCGAGCATCGCGTCCGTGATCTCCTCGGTGGCCTTCGTCCAGACGTCAATCGCCCTCTGGTACCGCTCGCCGTCGGTTATGAGGCCACGGCGGTACTGCAGGTCAATGGCGTCGATGCGCTTGTCCGCCTCTTGTAGCGCCTTCTTCTTCGCGTCGGGAATCACTATGTCGGAGATCGCTATGCCCGACCCGCTGCGGGTCGCGTACTTGAAGCCCAGGTTCTTGAGCGCGTCGAGGAGGTGCACGGTCTTCGTCGAGCCCAGCCGGTTGTAGGAGTCCGAAACGATCTGCGAAAGCACCTTGCGGTCGCACACGTCGTTGACGAAGCGCAGCTCCTCGGGGATCGCCTCGTTGAAGATCACGCGCCCCACCGTGGTGACGGTCGGCTGGGGCTCCAGGTAGCGGACCCTGATCCGCGAGTGGAGGCGCAGCATCCCGTTCTCCAACGCCAGGATCGCCTCGTTGGGGGAGGAAAAGGCCTTGAGCTCGCCCTCGGGCTTGTCCTGATCGGCGGGATCGTCCATCGTCAGGTAGTGGCAACCGAACACGATGTCGCGCGTCGGGCTCGTGATGGCCTTGCCGTACGCCGGTGACAGGATGTTGTGGGCGGAGAGCATCAGCAGGCGCGCCTCGGCCTGCGAGGCCGCCGACAGCGGGACGTGCACCGCCATCTGGTCGCCGTCGAAATCGGCGTTGTAAGCGGTGCAGACCAGCGGGTGAACCTGAATCGCCTTCCCCTCGATCAGCACCGGTTCGAACGCCTGGATCCCAAGCCTGTGGAGCGTGGGCGCGCGGTTCAGCAGCACCGGGTGCTCGCGCACGACCTCTTCCAGGACATCCCAGACCTCGGGGCGAGCCCTCTCCACCATGCGCTTGGCGCTCTTGATGTTCTGGGACAGGTTACGATCCACCAGCTTCTTCATCACGAACGGCTTGAACAGCTCGAGCGCCATCTCCTTGGGGAGGCCGCACTGGTACAGCTTGAGGCGCGGGCCGACCACGATCACGGAGCGACCGGAGTAGTCCACGCGCTTGCCGAGCAGGTTCTGGCGGAAGCGCCCCTGCTTGCCCTTGAGCATGTCGGACAGCGACTTCAGGGGACGGTTGTTGGGCCCGGTCACCGGCCGGCCGCGGCGCCCGTTGTCGATCAGCGCGTCGACGGCTTCCTGCAGCATGCGCTTCTCGTTGCGCACGATGATCTCGGGCGCGCCCAGGTCGAGCAGCCTCTTGAGCCGGTTGTTGCGGTTGATCACACGCCTGTAGAGGTCGTTGAGGTCGCTTGTGGCAAAGCGTCCTCCGTCGAGCTGCACCATCGGGCGCAGGTCGGGCGGGATCACCGGGACCACGCTGAGGATCATCCAGTGGGGCTGGTTGCCGCTCTTGCGAAACGCCTCCACGACCTCGAGCCGCTTGAGGACCTTCAATCGCTTCTGGCCGGTGGCGGTCTTGAGCTCCGCGCGAAGCTGCCGGCTCATCTTCTCGATGTCCATCTCGTCAAAGAGCTCTCTGATCGCTTCGGCGCCCATGCTCGCGCGAAACGCGTTCCCGTACTGCTCGCGCATCTCGCGGTACTCGCCCTCCGCCAGCAGCTGCCGCTTCTGGAGCGGCGCAGTTCCCGGATCCACGACCATGTAGGCGGCGAAGTACACCACGCGCTCCAGCGCCCTGGGGGAGACGTCGAGAAGCAGCCCGATCCGGCTCGGCACGCCCTTGAGGTACCAGATGTGGCACACCGGCGCTGCCAGCTCTATGTGCCCCATGCGCTCGCGCCGCACCTTGGCCCGGGTGACCTCAACGCCGCAGCGGTCGCAGACGATCCCCTTGAACCGGATCCGCTTGTACTTGCCGCAGTGGCACTCCCAGTCCTTGGTTGGGCCAAAGATGCGCTCGCAGAAGAGGCCGTCCCGCTCGGGCTTGAGCGTCCGGTAGTTGATCGTCTCGGGCTTGCGCACCTCGCCGTGCGACCAGCTCCGGATGACCTCGGGGGATGCCAGCCCGACCCTTACCGCGTCGAAGTTGTTTACGTCCTGCATCGGCCTAGTAGTCCTCCACCAGGGCTTCCTCGCCTTCCAGGTTGATGCCCAACGCCCGCGCGGTTTCCGCGATGTCTTCCTCGATCTCCTTCAGCTCGATCTCCTTCTTGTCTTCGCTGAGCACCTTGACATCAAGGCAGAGCGCCTGCATCTCCTTGAGGAGCACCTTGAACGACTCCGGCACACCCGGCTCCTGGATGTTCTCTCCTTTGACAATCGCCTCATAGGTCTTGACCCGTCCCACGACGTCGTCGGACTTCACGGTGAGCAGTTCCTGGAGCGTAAATGCGGCGCCGTAGGCCTCGAGCGCCCACACCTCCATCTCCCCGAACCGCTGCCCGCCGAACTGCGCCTTTCCGCCCAACGGCTGCTGGGTGATGAGGCTGTAGGGCCCGGTGCTTCGCGCGTGGATCTTGTCCTCGACCAGGTGCAGCAACTTCATCATGTAGATGGAGCCCACGGTCACGGGCTGATCGAAGACATCCCCGGTCTTGCCGTCACGGAGCTTGACCTTCCCGGTAGGTGGCAGCCCCGCCGCCTCGAGCAGCTGCGTGATCTCGCTCTCCCCCGGCCCATCAAAGACGGGCGATTCGACCCAGATGCCCAGCCGCTCCGCCGCCCATCCCAGGTGCGTTTCCAGGACCTGCCCCACGTTCATTCGCGAGGGAACGCCCAGGGGGTTCAGGATGATGTCGACGGGTGTCCCGTCCAGCAGCTGCGGCATGTCCTCGTCGGGAAGGATGATCGAGACCACGCCCTTGTTTCCATGCCGGCCGGCCATCTTATCGCCCACGGCCAGCTTGCGCTTCTGCGCCACGTAGACCCGAACGAGGCTGTTGACGCCGGGGGGCAGCTCGTCGCCTTCCTCACGGTCGCCCTTCTCGCGGGCGAAGGTCTTGACCGCGACAACCTTCCCGCGCTCGCCGTGAGGCACCTTCAGCGATGTGTCGCGCACCTCTCGCGCCTTTTCGCCGAAGATGGCGCGGAGCAGGCGTTCCTCGGCGGTGAGCTCGGTCTCGCCCTTGGGCGTGACCTTCCCCACCAGGATGTCGCCGGCGCGGACCTCTGCGCCGATCCGGATGATGCCCCCCTCGTCCAGATCCCGCAGCGCCTCCTCGCCCACGTTGGGGATGTCGCGCGTTATGTCCTCGGGGCCGAGCTTGGTGTCGCGCGCCTCCACCTCGTACTCCTCGATATGGATCGAGGTGAAGAGGTCCTCCCTGACCAGCCGCTCGCTCACGACGATCGCGTCCTCGTAGTTGAACCCCTCCCAGGGCATGAACGCGACCAGCACATTTCGCCCCAGCGCGAGCTCCCCGTTCTCGGTGCACGGGCCATCGGCGAGCACGTCTCCAGTCTCAACCTTGTCGCCGCTCCGAACGACGGGCGCCTGATTTATGCAGGTACCCTGATTGCTGCGCTGGTACTTGATAAGCGGGAACACCTCGACATTGCTCCCGGTCTTGACCGCCACGTGGTCGCCGGTGACCTCCTCGACGACCCCGTCTCTCTTCGCCACGACCACGGCCCCGCTGTCCACCGCCGCGCGGTACTCAACACCCGTGCCGACCCTGGGGGCTTCGTTCTGCAGCAATGGCACCGCCTGGCGCTGCATGTTGGACCCCATCAGCGCGCGGTTGGCGTCGTCGTGCTCGAGGAACGGGATCAGCGCCGTCGCCACCGAGACGATCTGCTTGGGCGATACGTCCATGAAGTCCACTTCCTCGGGGCGCACGAGCTTGATGTCCGGTCCCAGGCGGGCGGTGACGCGGGGGCCGACCAGCCTGCCCCGGTCATCGAGCGGAGCGTTGGCCTGCGCGATCACGTGCCGGTCCTCGACGTCGGCCGTGAGGAACCGGATCCGCCGGCTCACGACGCCATCCCTCACCTCGCGGTAGGGGGTCTCGATGAACCCCAGGTCGTTGACCGCGGCGAAGGTCGCCAGGGACGAGATCAGGCCGATGTTCGGGCCCTCCGGCGTCTCTATGGGGCACATGCGGCCGTAGTGCGAGGTGTGCACGTCGCGGACCTCGAAGCCAGCGCGCTCCCTGGAGAGCCCGCCCGGGCCCAACGCCGACAGGCGGCGCTTGTGCGTGAGCTCGGCCAGCGGGTTGGGCTGATCCATGAATTGCGAGAGCTGGCTGGAGCCGAAGAACTCCTTGATCGCCGCCACGACCGGCCTGATGTTGATCAGCTGCTGAGCGGTGACCTGCCCGGGCTCCTGGATCGTCATCCGCTCGCGGATGACACGCTCCATCCTCAACATCCCGATGCGGAACTGGTTCTGAAGCAGCTCGCCCACCGATCGAACCCGCCTGTTGCCGAGGTGGTCGATGTCGTCCGCGACGGCATCGACGTCGCCGCCGGCCAGGCGCATGAGGTAGCGGACTATCTCGACGATGTCCTCCGGGGTCAGGATGCGCACGGAGGGATCGGCCTTCGTCCCGAGCTTCTTGTTGAGTTTGTGGCGGCCGACCCGTCCCAGATCGTAGCGACGCGGCTCGAAGAAGAGGGTCTGGAGCAGCGTGCGCGCGCTCTCCACCGTGGGAGGATCGCCCGGACGCAGCCGCCGGTAGATCTCGATCAGGGCCTCCTCGAGAGAGCTCGATGGGTCCTTCTCAAGCGTGGCCTGCAGGAACCGGTCGTTGCCGTAGAGTCGCCGCAGCTTCTCATCGGTCTCATGGCCAAGCGCCCGGAGCAGGGCCGTGGCCGGGAGCTTCCTGGTGCGGTCTATCCTGACGTGAATGGCGCTCGCGGCGTCCACCTCGAGCTCGAGCCACGCTCCGCGGTGCGGGATCACGACCGCATTGGGCAGGGATCGGCCGGCGCTGTCGGGGGCGTAGCTGAAGTAGGCACCGGGCGAGCGGACGAGCTGGCTCACAACCACGCGCTCGGCCCCGTTGATGATGAACGTCCCGCGCCCGGTCATCATGGGGAAATCGCCCATGAAGACCTCTTGCTCCTTGATCTCGCCGGTCTCCTTGACGACCAGCTGGACCTTCACCTTCAGGGAGGAGCTGTAGTTGTAGTCCCTGTCGCGGCACTCCTCCTCGGAGTACTTGAGGCGCTCGAACCTGTAGCCTCCGAAGTCCAGCACCTCGGCGCCGTCGAAGACGCTCCCAGGAGGAGAGGGCCTGCGCCGTCCGCTCTCGACGGCGAAGCGCAGCTCCAGGTTGCCCGTGAAATCTTGAATCGGCGAGATCTCGTCGAAGACCTCGCGGATGCCCTCGCGCAGGAACCAGTCGAAGGACCGGCGCTGGACCTCGACGAGGTCGGGCATCTCGAGGGTCTCGGGGAACTTCGCGTAGCTGACCCGTGCGCGGCGCCCGCGGCGTACCTGGCGCGTGCCCTCAATGCCCGGCCTGGCTCGGGTCGGCCTGCCTTCGTCCATCCGCGTCTTCGTCTTCACGGTGGAACGCGTCACCTCCGCGAGAAGTGGCACCGCGCCGGGGGGCACGGTGAGTGCTGTCGGGTTCGGGCCAGAGAGGCCCGGTCTTCGCGGACCGGAAGGACGGGGACGCCTGACTACGCAAACACGAAAGCGGGGCCGGTTCTCCCTGCCTCGCTTTCGCGTTGGTCACGTGCACAGGTTCGCGAGCCCACCACGCCCCGTCGTTGCGCCACAAAGCCGTACACACAAATGTATCGTGCGAGCTCTGCCTCTGTCAAGAGCCCGTGCGGTGCCGCGGCGGGCCGGCTACTTGATTGTTACGGTCGCGCCCTCGGCCTCAAGCTTGGTCTTGACGGCCTCGGCTTCCTGGCGACCGACCTTCTCCTTGATCGGCTTCGGCGCGTTGTCCACCAAGTCCTTCGCCTCCTTGAGGCCCAGCCCGGTGAGCTCGCGCACGACCTTGATCACCTGGATCTTCTTCTGCCCCACGTTCGACAGGATGGCGTCGAACTCGGTCTGCTCCTCGGCAGCCGCGGCAGCCGCCGGGCCCGGCGCGGCGGCCACTGCGACCGGAGCCGCCGCCGAAACGCCGAACTTTTCCTCGAGGGCCTTGACCAGTTCTGCAAGTTCCAGCACCGTCAGGCCGCTGATCGCCTCTATGATCTGCTCCTTGCCGATCTTCTCTGCCACTGTAGCCCCTCCCGTCCTCTTCTCTCAGTATGCTTCTGCCCTGGCGAATGACTGAATGCCCGGCCGGCACGCCGGCTAGGCTGCCGCGCGTTGCTTCTGTATCTGGTCGAGCGCGCGCACGAGCTTGCGCGGCAGGCCGGAAAGGACCCCGGCCAGGCCGCCGAGAGGCGCGGCGATGCCGCCCACGACGCGCGCGAGCAGCTCCGCGCGGTCGGGGAGATCGGCCAGGCCCCTCGCGCGGGCGTCGTCAATGACGGCCCCCGCAAGGATGCCCCCCTTGATCGCCAGCTTGCGATACTGCCGGATGAACTCCTGGATCGCCCGGGCGGCCGGCACAGGGTCGCCCCGGACGAAGGCGGCCGCCGTGGGCCCTTCCAGCTCGTGCTCCAGGCCCTTTATGCCGACAGCGTCGGCGGCGATCCGCAGGAGGCGGTTCTTCACCACCCGGTACTCGGCGCCGGTGCTGCGCAGCCTGCTCCGCAGGATCGTGATCTCACCCACGGTCAGCCCGCGGAAGTCGGTGAGGATCACCGCCTCTGACCTGTCCAGGCGAGCCTTGAGCGCTGCCACCTCTTCGCTCTTATCGGGTCGTGCCATCGTGCCCTCATCCTCCCGCAACAGAATGGACCCGCCGCAGGCAGACGGGTCCAGGACCTATCCGCTCCTCGGCAGGCGACACTCGCCATTACGCCCGCAGCGCGGGCACCTGCTGTCTACGGCGCGCGACCGCCCACAGGCGGTCCTCTATGCGATTCGCGATTCTAGCATGGGCGCCCCGGCATCGTCAAACGCC
>JBBIOM010000047.1:1284-12672 GCA_037443365.1 Armatimonadota bacterium | reverse complement strand
GGCCCTGGCTCTAGCCGAGCAGCAATCGGCTGGCGATGGCAAGAAGGGGATCGTCAGGCGGGTGCTGGGGTTGCTGCGGGGAAGGCGCAAGCAGGCGAATTGACCCGCCCAGGGCCCCGTGGTACAATCCATCGGGTCTGGCGGAGGTGCTGTGTGTACGCTGTTATTGACTCTGGAGGCAAGCAGGTCACGGTGCGCGAGGGCGACCTGGTGCGCGTCGAGCGCATCCCCGGGGCGCCGGGTGACCAGGTGACCCTTGACCGGGTGCTGCTGGTCGGCGACGGCGAGACGCGGGTGGGCGCGCCGACCGTGGAGGGCGCCTCGGTGCTGGCGCGCGTTGTGCGGCACGCCCGGGCGCGCAAGGTCATCGTGATGAAGTACAAGGCCAAGGCGCACTACCGCCGTAAGACCGGGCACAGGCAGGGCTTCACCGAACTGCGCATCGAGCGCATAGCGGTGCAGCCGGGCTAGTCGGAATCAGGGGGACAGGAAGATGGCATCCAAGAAGGGCGTGGGCAGCAGCCGCAACGGCCGTGACTCTACGAGCAAGCGCCTGGGGGTCAAGCGCTTCTCTGGGCAGGTCGTGCGGGCAGGCAGCGTCCTGATCCGCCAGCGGGGCACGAAGGTCTCCGCCGGCCGCAACGTCGGCCAGGGCCGTGACCACACGCTATTTGCGCTCACAGACGGGGTCGTGGCCTTCGAGCGCCGCGGCCGTGACGGCAGGCAGGTCAGCGTCCACCCTGTCGCAGTTGCGGTCTAGGCCCGCAGGCGAGCAAGGATCAGGCCCGGGTTGCATGACCCGGGCCGTTCGCTTCTCCCTCGGCCCATCCAGGGGGTTTGACAGGGCCAGCCGTGTTCATTGACCAGGCAAAGGTCTACGTCAAGGCCGGCGACGGCGGCAATGGAGCAGCCAGCTTCCGCCGGGAGAAGTTCGTGCCCAAGGGCGGGCCGGACGGCGGGGACGGCGGGGACGGCGGGGATGTCATCTTCGTGGCAGATCCTGACACGAGCACGCTCGTTGACTTTCGTTATCGCCGGCACCTGCGCGCGCGCCGCGGCGCCCACGGCCAGGGTGCGAAGCGCGCGGGCCGCCGCGGGGCCGACCTGGTGGTCTATGTGCCTGTGGGAACCATCGTGCGCGATGCCTCCACCGGAGAGGTGATCGCCGACCTGGCGCATGAGAGCGAGGGCGCCGTGATAGCGGCCGGCGGCCGGGGCGGACGCGGGAATGCGCGCTTCGCCACCGCCACGCGCCGCGCGCCGCGGCAAGCCGAACCCGGGGAGCCCGGACAGGAACGCCACGTCGAGATGGAGTTGCGGCTCCTGGCGGACGTCGGCCTGGTGGGCCTGCCCAACGCCGGCAAGTCCACGCTGCTACGGGGCATTTCCGCGGCGCGCCCCAGGGTGGGCGCCTATCCCTTCACAACCAAGGAGCCGGTACTCGGTGTGGTCGAGGTGGATGGCGGGCGGAGCTTCGTCGCGGCCGACCTGCCCGGGCTCATCGAGGGCTCGCACGCGGGCGCCGGCCTGGGACACGCCTTCCTGCGGCACGCCGCCCGGACGCGCGCATTGGTCCACGTGGTGGACGCCAGCAGCCCGGACGATCCCATGCTTGGCTTCGCTACCGTCCGGCGGGAAGTCGGGCTCCACGATCCGCGCCTGCTCGAGCGCCCCACCGTTGTGGCGCTCAACAAGATGGACCTGCCCGAGGCCCGGGCTCGCTGCCTGGAACTGCAGGCCCGGTTCGCCGCGCTGGGCTTGCGGGCGCTGCCTGTCTCCGGAGCCACGGGTGAAGGCCTCGGGGACCTGGTGCGCGCGGCCGCTGCCCTGCTGGCCCAGGAGGAGACGCCCTCTGGCCGCGAGAAGTCAACCCCTGTGCGGGTCAAGGACCGCGGCCGAGACGGGCGCGAGGGGACGCCATGACCAGGATCGGCGTCATGGGCGGTACCTTCGACCCGATCCACCACGGACACCTGGTCACCGCCGAGGAGGCCCGCGTCCAGTTCGGCCTGGACCGCGTCCTCTTCATCCCCAGCGGGCAGCCCCCGCACAAGGATCCCGCCGAGGTCACCCCATGCGAGCACCGCTACTTGATGGCCTTCCTGGCCACGGTGTCCAATCCGCACATCGGCGTTTCGCGCCTGGAGATCGACCGGCCCGGACCATCGTATACGATTGACACGATCCGGCTCCTTGCCGCAGAGTTCGCGGGCGTAGAGCTCTACTACATCACGGGCGCGGACGCCATCATCCAGATCGTGCGCGGCGACTGGGAGCGCTCGCCCGAGTTGCTCGAGTTGTGCGAGTTCATCGCCGCCACCCGACCCGGCTTCGCGCTGGACCTCGACGTACTCAGGCGCAACAACTGCACAGGGAGGCCCCTGGTGAACGTTCACGTGATGACCATTCCCGCCCTCGCGATCTCGTCAACGGACATTCGAACACGCGTGCGCACGCGCCGACCCATCAAGTACCTGGTACCCGAGGCGGTCGAAGCCTACATCGTGAAGCACCGTCTGTACCAGGAGGGCACCTCCGGCCGGGGGCCGTCGGGTGACTAAACCCCGCGCGCCCCGCAGGGCATCTCGGCCGGAATCGCTGAGCAAGGCCCTGCTTGCCGCAGATGTCGCCGAGGAGAAGCGGGCCCAGGACGTCGTCATCCTTGACCTGCGCGGACAGACGCTGGTGACGGACTACTTCGTGCTGTGCACAGCGACCAGCCGCGTCCAGATGCGCGCCGTGGCGGAGGCGATAGCAGAAGCACTCCGTGGGAACCGGTTCCGGGGTGTTCGCGAGGGTGATGAGGCAGGGCAGTGGGTCCTGCTCGACTACGGTGACACGGTGGTTCACATCTTCGGACCCGAGACCCGGGCCTTCTACCGGCTCGAACGGCTCTGGGCCGACGCGCCGGTTGTGAAACGGTAGCGCCGGATGCACCTGGCCGTTCGTCCTGCGACGGTTGAAGACGGCGCCACGTTCGTGCGCGTGCTGGACGCGTCCTACGGTGGCGGCTACTCGGCCACCTTCGATCGCGACGGTCCGCTGCAGCCCACCGATCTGTGGTGGGCGCGATCGGAGAAGGACGTCTGTGTAATCGAGATCAACCGCCTCCCCGCAGGGCTGCTAGTGGTCGGCCGCGGGGCAGGCCAGTGGCTTGTCGAGGAGATCCTGCTCGAGGGCTTCTCCGCGCACCCTGCCCGCACACAGGAGGCGATGGTAGGCCGTGTTGGTGCACACCTCACGGCGCTGTTCCAGCGCGCGGGCCAGAGCGCGATGCTCCTGCGCGTGGCCGAGACCAACGCGTTCGGCCTCCTGGTGGCGCGGCACCTGCGGGCGACCTTCGCCAACGCGCTGCTCGTCTGCAGGTACCGCGGCCCCAAGCGCCCCAGCGCCGATCCTCCTGCGGGCTACGAGATCCGCCGGTGGATAGCCGCGGACGCCCGCGAGGTCACCCGGTTGGTGCGCGAGGTTGCCCATGAGCGCGGGCGTGTTGACGACGTCGAGCGGGTGCTCCGCTCCAAGGATGGGAAGGGGTTCGTGGCCTGCAGGGACGGGCTGACGGTCGGCGTCTCGACGGTCGAGGCGCGCGCCGGCCGCCAAGAATGGTTCGTCGGCGTGCGCGAGACGCACCGCCGGCGCGGCGTGGGGCGCGCGCTCGCGCACGCGGCAATAGCCGCCGTCGGGACGCGTGGGGCCGCGCCATACGCGACGGTCTGGGCGCTCGATTCCGTAGCCGGACCGTTCCTGCGCGCGCTGGGCTTCGCCGTCGAGCGGACATACCTGTATGTCGAGAAGCCCCTGTAGCGGTTCGCTTCCTCTAGTCGGGTGAGAAGGGCCAGGAGCGCGTTCCTGGCTGTATTGCTGCTCGCGCTTCCGGCGGGCGGCGCTCCAGCACCGGTTGCGCTCGACCGGCCCCCAGGGGATTTCGAGTTGCCATACTCACCCGCCGATGGCTCGGTGGTTGTCACCACGCCGCCGGCATTCGTTTGGGTTCCGGTGGCGAGGGGTGCGCGGTACGCGCTGCAGGTGGGTCCGGGGGCCGACCCGGCAGCCCCCGGGGGTCTGACGGTCCGCGCGATCACGATGAGTTCGCACGCGCTGCGCGAGGCGCTCGCTCCCGGACGCTGGGCCTGGCGGTACGGCGTCGAGTCGTCAGGCGGCGCTGTCTCCTGGAGCCGCGTGAGGGTCTTCACGGTGCCCCCGGACGCGCGGGCCTGGCCCTATCCCGGCGTGGAGGCGATGGCCGCCCGGGTACCGCAGGGGCGCCCGCGCCTGTTCGTGCGCGCCGAGGAGGTGGCCGCATACCGCGCCCGCGCCCGGGACGGCGACCTGCGCGCCCTGGCAGAGGCAATTGCGCGCGCCGCCATACGCGATCTGGGCGGTCCGCTGCCCCCGGAACCCGGCTTCCTGCCGCGCGCCCAGCCCGACCGGGGACGCGTCTTCGCGGAGATCATCCGGGGCACGCGACCGTCAATGGACGCGATGGAGCGCGCCGCGCTGGCCTACCTGCTAACCGGCGAGGCGCGCTTCGCGGACGAGGCGCGGCGCCGCCTGCGGCACTTCTTCGCGTGGGATCCGCTGGGGGCGACCGAGCTGGCGCACAACGACGAGCCGGCCATGTGGATGATGATGCGCGGGGTGCGGGCCTACGACTGGATCTTCGACCGCATCCCCCCCGACGAGCGGGAGGCACTGGAGCGCGTGATGCGCGTACGCGCCGAGCAGATGCACCAGGTGCTGCGGCGCAGGCCGTTCGAGAGCAATCCCTACGAGAGCCACGCCGGTCGCATCATCGGGTTTCTGGGCGAGGTGGCACTCGCGTTCGTGCACGAGTGGCCCGAGGCGCGCGAGTGGCTGGACTACGTCGTCACGGCTTACTGGACCTCCTACCCGGCGTGGGGCGGCGACGACGGCGGCTGGGCGGAAGGCCCGGCGTACTGGGGCTCGTACATGGGGTTCATGCTGCACTTCGCTGTGGCGTTGCGGAACGCCACCGGCGCGGAGATCATGCGCAAGCCGTTCTTCGCCAACACGCCGCTCTACGCCACCTACGCCGCGCCACCCTATCACCGCCTGGCGCCCTTTGGGGACGGCCAGCACGGCCGGGTCGAGCTGGGCGGCCTCATGTACTGGTTCTCGTCGGCGCTGCGCGATCCGGTGGCGCGCTGGTACGCGCAGGCGCGCGGGCGCGGACCGAGCCCGGACATCCTCGGTGTGGTGCTCGCGGATCCCACGCTGACCGGTCGCCCGCCCGCGGCGCTGCCCCGGAGCCGCGCCTTCCCCTCGGTGGGCCTGGTGGCGATGCACGCCGCGTTGGGCGATCCTGACAACGACGTGTACCTGCTCTTTCGCAGCAGTCCCTACGGATCGCACAGCCACGGGCACGCCAACCAGAACGCGTTCGCGGTCGAGGCCTACGGTGAGGCGCTTGCCATCGCCTCGGGCTACTACCCCTGGTACTCCTCGCCGCATCACGATCTCTGGACCCGCGAGACCCGCGCATCGAACGCGATCACGACTAACGGCGGGGAAGGGCAGGGCAAGCGCAGCATCCGTGCGCGCGGCAGGATCGAGGCCTTCGCCACAGGCGGTGCCTACGACTACGCCGCGGGCGACGCCACACCCGCATACGAGGGCCGCCTGCTGCGGGCGGTGCGCCGCATCGTCCACGTGCATCCGGGTGTGTTCGTCGTCTACGATGAACTCGCCGCGCGCGAGCCGGCCACCTGGGAGTGGTGGCTGCATGCCCTCTCGCGCATGGATGTCAACGAGGGCGCAGCCGAGATCCGAGTAAACGAAGGGAAGGCAGGAATGGTCGTGCGCTTGCTCGAGCCCGTCGGCCTGACCTTCAGCCAGACCGACCGCTTCACCGTGCCGCCCGAGGATCGCAGCCCCAACCAATGGCACCTGTGCGCTTCGACACGAGCGAGCCAGCCCACTGCGGTCTTCCTCGCGGTGCTCATGCCGCACAGGGCCGGGGAAGAAAGCCGGCTTCCCCGCATCATCAGGCAGGAGGGCGACGGCGCGCTGGGCGTGGCCCTCATCTGGCCCGACGGGCGGCGCGACCTGGTGGGCTTTCGCAGGCCGGGCCGCGCCGGGACCGTCCGGCTTGTGGGCTTCGAGGCCGACGCTGCGGCCTTCGCCGTGGGCACAGCGCCCGGGGGCCTCGAACGCGCGTTCACCTGGCCCTAGGAAGGCCGCCCGGCAGGGGCGGTTCCCCCCAAGGGCGAAGCCAGTGCTACTCATGAGTGAGGCGCTGCGCTTCGTTGCCCTGATCGCCTTCGTTGTGGCGCTTGCGGTCGCGGTGCGCCGGCACGCGGCGCAACTGCGCGGCCGCGGACCAGGCGGGTTCCTGGCGTTCCTGGGCGCCGGCGGATGGCTGATCCTGACCCTTGCCTCCGGGGTAACGGTGTTGCGGCCGGACATGTGGATCCTGGGTGTTGGAGCCGGGGGCGTCGGCGCGCTGTGCGTGCTAGCCGGCTACTTGCTGAGAGGTTCGAGCCGTGCCTGAGCGCGGCGGGGAGAAGTTGATCGCGACCAACCGCCGGGCGCGGCACGAGTACCACGTAGATGAGTCTTTCGAGGCCGGATTGGTGCTGACAGGCACCGAGGTCAAGTCGCTGCGCACCGGTCGCGTTTCGCTGGGCGAGGCCTACGCGCGCGTCGACCGCGGAGAGATCTGGCTGCACAACATGCACATCCCACCCTACGATGCCGGCAACATCTTCAACCACGACCCCTTGCGACCGCGCAAGCTGCTGCTCCACCAGGATGAGATCCGGCGCCTGGGGGAGCGTGCCGCGCAGAGGGGATACACGCTCGTGCCGCTGCGCCTGTACTTCTCGCGCGGCCGCGCCAAGGTTGAGGTGGCGCTGGCGCGTGGCAAGAAGCTCTACGACAAGCGCGAGGCGATAGGGCAGCGAGAGGCGGATCGCCAGGCGCAGCGCGCGGTGAAGCGCGTGGTCGAACCGCGCCGCGGGAGGGGAAGGAGAGGGGACGAATGAAGCCGACCCGGGGCAGGGCCAGAGGGCGCGCGGCGCCATCCAAGGGCAGGAGCCCGGTTGTGGGCATCATCATGGGCAGCGCCTCCGACAGGAGCATCATGGAGGCGGCGGCCGAGGTCCTGGCCGGCCTGGAGATCCCGTGCGAGGTCAGGATCGTCTCCGCGCACAGGACGCCCGACTGGATGTTTGAGTATGCCACTTCGGCCGAACGTCGCGGCATCAGGGTGATCATCGCCGGCGCAGGCGGGGCCGCGCACCTGCCGGGCATGACCGCGGCCAAGACCGTGCTGCCGGTGCTGGGCGTGCCGGTGCCCAGCGAGCACCTGGGCGGGCTCGACTCGCTGCTGTCGATCGTGCAGATGCCATCAGGCGTGCCCGTGGGCACGATGGCGATCGGGCGTGCTGGCGCGGCCAACGCCGCGCTGCTGGCCGCGCGGATTCTCGGCCTGGGCGACGAAGCGATACGCGAGCGGCTGCGGCGGCGTGGTGAGGCGACGGCCGCGGCAGTGCGGGAGGCCGACCGCGGATGAGCGCTGGCCCGCCTCTGCTGCCCGGTGCGACGATTGGGGTGGTGGGCGGCGGGCAACTGGGGCGCATGCTGGCGCTGGATGCCCGGCGCATGGGCTACCGCGTGGCCGTCCTGGACCCATCGGCGTCCGCCCCTGCCGCAGGCCTCTGTGACGCGCACATTCAGGCGCCGTTTGACGATACACGGGCGGTCGCCGATCTGGCGGCGCGCTCCGACGTGGTGACGTTCGAGCTCGAGCACGTGCCGGCCCCTGGCGTGCTGGCTGCCGAGTCGCTGCGCCCTGTGCGGCCGTCGGGCCGTGTCCTGGCCGTCTGCCAGCATCGCGTTCAGGAGAAGCAGTTCCTGCGCGAGCACGGGTTCCCTACTGCGCCCTGGCGCCAGGCGGGCTGCGCCGAAGACCTGGGCAAGGCGGTGCGCGGGCTCGGGCTCCCCTGCGTGGTCAAGATCCCGTTCCTCGGCTATGACGGCCGCGGGCAGGTGCGCGTCGCGTCGCCCGCCGACCTTCCGGCGGCCGCAGCCCTGGGGTTCGAGCGCGGGCCACTTGTCGTGGAGCGGCACGTACCCTTTGCGTGCGAGGTCGCGGTCATCGTGGCGCGCGCGATGGACGGCGAGCGGCGCGTCTACCCGGTCGTGCGCACGGCGCACGATGACGGCATTCTTGTCGAGGTGGCGGCGCCGGCGCAAGTCCCGATCGAGGTGGCCGATCGCGCGGCCGGTATCGCCGAGAGTATCGCCACGGCGCTAGATCTGGTCGGGGTTCTGGCGGTCGAGATGTTCGTGATGGATCGCGGCGAGGTGCTCGTCAACGAGCTGGCGCCACGCCCGCACAACTCCGGCCACTACACGATCAACGCGTGTCCCACCTCGCAGTTCGAGCAGCACGTGCGCGCGGTCTGCGGCCTGCCGCTGGGCGCCGCTGCCCTGCTGTCGCCGGCCGCGATGGTCAACCTCCTGGGAGACCGGCGCGGCCCGGTTAGGCTGGCAGGCGTCGAGGAGGCCCTGGCCCTGCCCGGGGTTTCCCTGCACCTCTACGGGAAGTCCGAGGCATGGCCGCGCCGCAAGATGGGGCACCTGACCGCGCTGGGTGCAACCGCCGACGAAGCGCTGGACCTGGCGCGCAGCGCGGCTGCCCGGCTCCGATGGGAGTCGGTCTCCCCCTAGCCGTGACCGCGCGAGTCCTGAAGGTTTCCCCGGACGCGCCCGACCCAGCGGCCATCGGCGACGCTGCCGCGGTTCTTCGTGAGGGCGGCCTGGTGGCCTTTCCCACCGAGACGGTCTACGGCCTGGGCGCCGACGCCCTGAATCCGGGCGCGGTGGCGCGCATCTATGCCGCGAAGGGCCGCCCCGTGGACAACCCGATCATCGTGCACATCGCCGAGGCCGAGGCGCTGGGGAGTCTCGTCACAGGAATCCCGCCGGCAGCCGAGACGCTGATCGGCGCTTGCTGGCCCGGTCCGCTCACCCTGGTGCTTCCGGCCGCCCCGCTCGTGCCCGAGGTGACAAGGGGTGGCCTGCCTTCGGTGGCGGTGCGCGTGCCTGCGCACCCTGTAGCGCTGGCGCTGATACGCGCGGCCGGATGCCCCCTGGCAGCGCCCAGCGCGAACCGCTCGGGCAGGCCGAGCCCGACAACGGCGCAGCACGTGCTGGCCGATCTGGGCGGATCGGTTGATCTCGTGCTCGATGGCGGTCCGACGCCTGTGGGCGTCGAGTCCACTGTGCTCGATCTCACCAGCGATCCGCCGCTGCTCCTGCGTCCGGGCGGGGCATCCCTGGAGCGGCTCGAGGCGCTCATCGGTCGTGTGGTGGTTCCCGCGCCCTCCGAGGCGGCAGCGGGCACCGCTGCGGAGTGGTTGCAGGCGGCGCTGGCGCGCTCGCCCGGCACACGCTACCGTCACTACGCCCCGCGGGCAAAGCTGGTGCTGGTCGAGGCTCCCGCCCAGGAGGCCGGGGGCGCGCCTCCGGCTGCCATGCTTTCCGCGGCGGTCCGCCGCCTCTGGGACCAGGGGCTTCGCGTCGGCGTGATGGTGACCGCCGAGTCGGCTCCCGAGGTGCCGCCGGGCGCGGTCGTGCGAGTGATGGGTCCGCGCACCGACGCGGCGGCGGTCGCCGCCGTGCTGTTTGCCCTCCTGCGCGAGCTCGACGACGCCGGCCTCGACGCGATCGTGGTGGAGGGGATCCCTGAGTCGGGCCTGGGCCGGGCGGTAATGGACCGGTTGCGCCGGGCGGCGTGCTATAATGGGGGTGCTCGGTAGAAGCCGCAGCCAGAATGTGGGGGCGACAGGTTTCGACTGGGTGGGAAGCAGCAGAGCTGCGAGCCGGGGTGGTCAGGTCCCCGTTAACAAACTGGCAGGCGCACAAACGCCAACACACAGTACGCACTCGCCGCTTAGATAGCGACGACGCTCCCCCGGTAGGGCCGGCGGCCCGGGATGAGCGCCACAAGCCGGCTACCGTCGCGCGCCCTGGCCCGGGACGCGTAACGGGAAACCCAACGGGCTGGCTGTCCGGGCATCTGGTCCGCGGGAGGCCCGGACGGCGAGAAACAAACGGCGGACTACGCTCGTAGACGCTCCGCCCTCATCCACTCAGGACGCGGGTTCGATTCCCGCCGCCTCCACCAACCACCAAGATTCCTTCCGCTCCTGCTCCTTGTGCGCCGTGTCGGCCTCGATGCCGGTGATTCGCACAAAGACACCCTCGGCGTGCTCGCAATGTCTGTCAGATCCCTTCTTGTCGCGCTCCCTCTCCGGGCACGCACGGGTGCTTCTTCGTGTCACCGTGGCACTCCTCGACCTGTTCCGGGGAGCACTCGCCAGGGGCATCCTTGAGTCTCTCCGGCTTCTGGCAGCCCTTCTTCTCTTCACTCATGTCCGGCCTCCTTCATCTCCAGCAGGCTCCTGGTGGCCCTGTTCCACTGGGCCAGTGTTCGCGCGTTCACACGGTAGTGCACGAAATATCCTCTCTTGTCCGCTGTTAGGAGATGCGCGTCCCTCAGCACGCGCAAGTGCTGCGAGACCGCCGCAGGCGTGATCGCCAAAGCGTGGGCCAGCGCATTGACGCACAGCGATCGGCGCTTCAGCAGGGTGACGATCCGCACTCGCGCATCCACGGAGAGCGCCTTGAAGATTCGGGCCTGTCTCTCTGAATCAGTCACGTCGTCTCAGCTGATTAAGTAGTCACGCAGATACTTTACGGCCTCTTGTGGCCAGTGTCAACTGAAGGACACAAGTACATTCAGCACAAGGCATACGTATGGTGCGACCCTGCCGCGACCCGGTGGCCGCCCATGGTCCGATTACCGGATTGACTGGCGACGAGGGGAGGATCTAGAATCGGAACTAGATGCGGGAATCTGAATGTTCTGACCGTCGGGATGGCTCGATGCCGCTGCGCTTCGCGCGAGAGGCCGAGGTGCTTCGTGCGCTCGCCCATCCGGCGCGGCTGGAGATCCTGGAGCACCTGCGCCTCCAGCCAGCATGCGTCTGCCACCTCACGAGGGCCCTGGGGCGTCCGCAAGCGTACGTCTCGCAGCAGCTCGCCATCCTTCGTGACGCCGGCCTGGTCGAGGGGATGAGAGAAGGCGCGTTCATCTACTACAGGTTGCGTGACTACGGTGTCCTGGGAATGATCGATTTCGCCAGCCGGTCACTTGGGCGTGCGCCCGGCGCCCCCACGGTCCCGGCTGGCAGGCTCGAAGGGTGCGAGTGCCCCCGATGCGCGGAGGCTGGTGCGCTCGCGAAAGGGTCCGCCGGATGATCGCTGACCTGCTCATCGCCGGCTTGCAGGCCCTGAAGGAGTACATCGCCCTTCACGTCCTCACCTGCCTGATCCCGGCGTTCTTGCTCGCCGGCGCCA
>JBBIOM010000047.1:0-1184 GCA_037443365.1 Armatimonadota bacterium | reverse complement strand
GGCCGCGGCTACAGAGGCCTAGGTCGGTGCAGGGCAACCGGGCAAGGGGGGTGCTGCGCGCGGTGAGGGACGAACCCTCCCGGGCGAAGAAGGCGATGGGCCTGTTCGAGCGCTATCTCAGCCTGTGGGTCGCCGCATGTATGGCGGTCGGGGTGCTCATCGGGAAAGCCCTGCCGGGCCTTACCGAAGGGATGCGGCGCCTGGAGTTCGGCGAGGGCAGCCAGATCAACGTGCCCATCGCCGTGCTCATCTGGCTGATGATTACCCCCATGATGATGAAGGTGGACCTCGCCTCCATTCGGAACGTCGGGAAGCGCCCGCGCGGGCTGTTCGTGACGCTGTTCGTCAACTGGCTGGTCAAGCCGTTCTCCATGGCTCTGATTGCCTGGGTCTTCTTCCGTCACGTCTTCGCCGCCTGGATCGCTCCAGCCGAGGCCGACCAGTACATCGCCGGGGCGATCATCCTGGCCGCGGCCCCGTGCACCGCCATGGTATTCGTGTGGAGTTATCTCACCGACGGCGATCCGGCCTACACGCTCATGCAGGTTTCGGTGAACGACCTGCTCATGCTCCTTCTCTTCGCGCCCATCGTGCGCTTCCTGGTCAGCGGCGCCGCCTCGCTGGAGATCCCGTTCCATGTGTTGCTCTACTCGGTCATGATCTTCATCGTGGTGCCCCTGACGGTGGGCACCGCGTTGAGAATGTGGTTCATCCGACGGCGGGGCGTCCTGTGGTTCGTGGATACGCTGCTGCCCAGGTTTGCGCCCGTCAGCATGGGCGCGCTGCTGGCGACGCTGGTGCTGATCTTTGCGTTCCAGGCCGACAACATCACCAGCAAGAGCCTGCACGTGCTCCTGATTGCAATCCCGATCCTCATCCAGGTCTACTTCAACTCCTCACTGGCCTACGGGCTGATGCGGTTGTTCCGGGTCAGGCACGCGGTCGCAGCCCCAGGAGCGCTGATAGGGGCAAGCAACTTCTTTGAGCTGGCCGTCGCCACGGCCATTGCCTTGTTCGGCCCCGGGTCTGGAGCCGCGCTGGCCACTGTCGTGGGGGTTCTGATTGAGGTGCCGGTGATGCTTTCAGTGTGCTCGGTGTGCAACCGCACGCGGCACTGGTTTCCCGCAGTCGAGGGAGCCGGCTAGAGCAATGCGTCCAGTAGCGCTCTGGCTCGCGCCCTCGAG
>JBBIOM010000046.1:0-12774 GCA_037443365.1 Armatimonadota bacterium | reverse complement strand
TGCGTGCAGGACGCGGCGCCGCCTGGTGCTGCGCGGCAGGAGCTCCCGGGCCGACGGAGAACGTAACGTTTCACACCGGAGCATAGCAGCAGACCCTGTAGCGCCATCTCCTGGAGCGCCTGATGCGGGCAACCCGGCTGAGCTCGTTTGTAACCGACACCATCTACCTGACCGTGGGCGCGTGGTCGTCGCGGCTCGTGGGCTCGCCCCTGCAGCGCGCCGTCGCCCGCACCAGATACGGAGCCCTGGCGCGCAACTACGAGGCCGACGTGCTCCCCCAGGACGGCTATCTCGCGCCGCTGGAGGCCGCCCTGGATCGTCTGCCGGCGGCCCCGGCCCAGGTGCTGGACGTCAGCACGGGCACCGGCGCGGTGGTGAGCGTTCTCGTGCGCAGGTTCCCCGGGTGCCGCGGAGCCGCCGTTGACCTGTCGCAGGAGATGCTGGCCCGCGCCGCACGGCACGCCTGCGCGGGCGCCTGGCCGGTCCGGCTCGTCGCGGGCGACGCCGGACGCCTTCCCTTCCGCGAGGGCAGCTTCGACCTGGTGACCGTGCAGAACGCCTTCCCGGTGCCCGCCGAACTGGTTCGCGTCACGCGCCCTGGGGGATGGGTAATCTTGAGTTACTCTGCCGGCGGAGCGGTTCTGCCGTGGATCGTGCGCGCGCTCCGGCAGCAGTTCTACGCGCTGGGCTGCCAGGATGTGGATACCCGCCAGGTCGGCTCGGGGCGGTACTTCCTTGCGCTGCGCCCGGGCGGGACGGTTCATGCATGACGACTTCATGCGTCATCGCCGCCTACAACGAGGAGCGCACGGTGGCGTGTGTCGTCGAGGCCGCGCGCCGCACGCGCGATGTGAGCGAGATCATCGTGGTCTCGGACGGCTCCTCCGATGCCACCGCGGAGGAGGCGGCGGCGGCGGGCGCCGACGTCGTCATCCGGCTTCCCAGGAACCTGGGCAAGGGTGGAGCGATCCTGGCCGGCGCGCGGCGGGCAGGAGGAGATATCCTGCTCCTGCTCGACGCCGACCTGGCCAACCTCAAGCCCCAGGAGATCCGCGATCTCGTGCAGGCGGTTCGGCAGGGCCGCGCGGACATGGCGGTGGGCGTCCTGGAGGCGGATCTCGTACAGACGGTGCTGCCGCACCTCTCCGGCATCCGAGCCATCCGGAAGAGCCTGCTGCTCGACCGGCCGCACCTGGCCGTAACCCGGTTCGGCTTCGAGCGCGCGCTGACCGAACTGGCGCGGCGCGAGCGCTGGAAGGTCGAGCGGCTACCGTTCACGGGTGTGACGCATCTTCGAAAGGAAGAGAAGTACGGCTTGGTTCGGGGATGGTGCGGGAAGGCGCGCATGACGGTCGAGGTGCTGGGGCTCGGCCGCCGGCGGCGCAGCAGCCCATCGCCGCAGAAGGCGCCCCTGCTGGCTCTGACCAGCCTGGCCCTGGCGGCCGTGTACCTTAGCATGGGCCTCTTCTCAGCGCAACGCGCGGTGGGCAGCGCGCTCGATGCGCTCCCCGAGCCCGAGCACGCCGACCGGGTGTTGGTCGTCACCGCGCACGCCGACGACGAGCTGCTCGCGGCAGGCGGGTTGATCCAGCGCGCGCTGGCCGCGGACGCCGAGGTCTGGATGGTCTTCGCCACGAACGGCGACGCCAACCGCCTGGCAGCGTCGCTGGGCGGCAGGCGGCTGCTGGCGAGGCCGGCCGACTTCATTGCCGAGGGCCGCGCGCGGCAGCAGGAGGCCAGCGGCGTGGCTGCCCGGCTCGGCGTGCCGCACGGCAACCTCTTCTTCCTTGGGTATCCCGACCGCGGGTTGACGGCCCTGGCCACACAGCGGCGGGAGAGGGGACGGCCCTACACCTCGCCTTTCACCAGGGTGTCCGCCTCGCCGTACCGGGATACGTTCCGTGCGCGCGCGCCGTACACCGGCGCTGATCTGCAGGGCGACCTCGTGGAGATCATGCGGCAGGTGCGGCCCACGGTGGTCGTAACGCACCACGAGGCCGACAAGCACGGCGACCACCGTGCCCTCAACGGCTTCGTGCGCGAGGCCATACTGCTGCTTTCGCGGCAAGGAGCGCTGGCTCAGCCGCGCCTCTACACGTTCCTGGTGCATGCCTGGGACTTCCCGCGACCCCTGCGGTACGCGCCGGATGAGGCCCTGCTGCCCCCCAAGTCCCTGAGGAGCGGCTACCGCTGGTTGCGGCTCGACCTCCAGCCCGAGGAGCTCGCGGTCAAGCACGCGGCACTGCGCGGCTACAAGAGCCAACTCGATAGCCCGTACCTGCGGCTGCTGCTCAGCAGCTTCCTGCGCCAGAACGAGCTGTTCGCCGAAACAGAACCCTGACCCGGGGCTGTTGTGAGCCCGGCCCTGCGCGGGTATCTCCAGGTGGCGGCCGCAGCCGTGCTGTGGGGGACGCTTGGCGTGCCGGTGCGGAGCCTGCTGGCGTCCGGCATGAGCCCGCTGGAGACCGCCGCCTGGCGGGCAAGCGGCGCAGCGGCGGTCCTGCTACTCTACTGCCTGCTCGCGGACCGGTCGTCGCTCGGTGTGCGGCGCGGGGACCTTCCCCTGCTGGCCACATTCGGAGCGGTCAGCGTCGCCGGGTTCATGACCGTCTATTTCACGGCGATCGACCTTGCGACCGTGGCCACCGCGGCGGTGCTCCTGTACACCGCACCGGCATGGGTCGTGATCCTGTCGCGCGCAATCTACGGCGAGGCGATCACGCCGACGAAGGCCGCGGCCGTGATGCTCGTGTTCGCGGGCTGCGCGCTGGTCGTCGGGGCGTTCGGGCCCGGGGCGCTGCGCCTCTCCACCGGGGGGCTGGCAGCCGGCCTGGGCGCGGGGCTGACCTACGCGCTCTACAGCATCTTCGGCAAGGCGGCGCTGCGCCGGCACTCGCCAATGACTACCGTGCTCTACACCAGCGGGTTCGGGGCGGTCCTGTTGGTGGCGGCCGCGGGCGGACTGCCCGGGGCGCGCGCCGCCACCTTCCCGGCGATCTCCTACATGGTCGCCGCCCCCACCTGCGCTGCCTATCTCCTCTACATCGCAGGCCTGCGTCACGTGGAGGCCGGAAGGGCCAGCGTGGTGGCCACGCTGGAACCGGTCGTAGCCGCGCTGGCCGGCACGCTGCTGCTGCGCGAGCCCATGTCCGCGGCGCAGTGGGGAGGCGCCGCGCTCGTGCTGGGGGGCGTGATCCTTGTGCAGGGAGGCGCGCTTCTGCGCCGGGCGCGCTAGCGCCTCCGGATGCGCAACGCGGCCAGGGCGATGGCGGTCCCGATGGTCATCACGATCGCGCTGGCCACGAACGGCGCGCGCGGCCCTAATGCATCCCACAGGATGCCGCCCAGCAGCGGGCCCAGGACCAGCCCCAGGCCCTGGACGGTCTCGGATGCGCCCACGGCCAGGCCCAGGTGGCTGGGCGGCGCCAGCTCGCTCACCAGGGCCAGCCAGGCCGGCGCCGACAGCGCGTAACTTGCGCCCAGCAGCGCGCCGGCTATGAGCATCTCGGTCAGGCGGCCGCTCGCGGACATCATCCACATGCCCAGCGCGCCCAGCAGCATGCCCACAGCGACGAGGCGGCGCTTGCCGATGCGGTCGGCCATTCGTCCGGCAGGAACCGTGGCGACGGCCACGGCCAGAACGATGGCCATGAACAGGGCGCCGATGGACTGCTCGCTCAGGCCCACGACCTGCTTGGCGAAGATGGCAGCGATCGGCACCAGCAGGCCCACGCCGAACATCTGCACGAATGCCACCAGGTAGAGCGCGAACAGGACCGGCGAGGCGGCGATGCTGCCTGCCAGGCTCGCCAGGCTTGGCCGGGGCGCTGTGGTGTGGTATCCGACGAAAGCGTCGGCCTGCCCGCCGCCGTCGTTGCGCCCGGGGAAGTAGAGCGCCGCCACGAAGACGGCCAGGACCATGATGCCGCTCGACAGGTAGAAGCCGGCCCGCACCTCGCCGGTGAACCCGGCGACGAACAGACCCAGCGAAGGCCCTGCGGCCAGGCCTGCCAGGAAGGCCAGGTTGAGCATGCCCATGCCAGTGGCGCGGCGGTCTCGGGTGGTCACATCGGCCACCGCTGCCGCAGCCGCCGGCCAGAGCGCAGCCGAACCGAGGCCGTCCACCAGGCGCAGCGGCACGAACAGGACCGGCGTCCGCAGCACCGCCATGACGAGCGGCGCCAGGGCACTTAGCAGCAGCCCGACGATCAGAACCGGCTTGCGCCCGATGCGGTCCGTGACGCCGCCCCATGCCGTCTTGAAGAAGGTCTCCACAAGCGCGAACGTGGCCACAACCAAGCCCACGAGCTTGACGCTGGCTCCAAGGTATCCGGTCAGATAGAGCGGCAGCAGGGGTATGACCGTTGCGAACCCGAGCTGAGCCAGGCCGACTATGAAGGCGATGCGTCGCGGCGCGCGCTCGTTGTTCACGCCGCCGCCTCCGGATTCCGCGTGCCGGGCCATGTAAGACCGCGGGCGCCGGCGCGCGCTGCCGCGGCGACCGCTGCGGCGTGCTCCTCGACATCCGGGAGCGGTGCCAGCTCGACCTGGCCGTACCGGCGACGAAGCGCCGATGCGATCAGCTCGTCGGCCAGCCACGGGTTCTTGGGCAGCAGCGGACCGTGCAGGTATGTCCCGTAGACAGAGCGCCAGACCGCGCCCTCGCCGCGGTCCTGGCCGTTGTTGCCAAACCCCACGACCGCGGTTCCGATCGGGCGCGCGCCCGGCCCCAGGTAGGTCCGGCCTCCGTGGTTCTCAAAACCCACGAGGATGCGCCCGGTGCCGCTCTCCCTGACGACGATATTGCCGATCAGCCTGCGGGCTCCGGGCCCCGGGTGCACGGTGTGCAGGTCGAGCAGCCCCAGCCCCTCCAGGTCCGGGCCCTCCGCGGGCCTGTAGTAGCGCCCCAGGAGCTGGTAGCCGCCGCAGACCGCCAGGATCGCCGCGCCATCCTGCGCTGCCTCGCGCAGCGCCGTCCCCTTCACCTCGCGCAGGTCGGGCGCGGCCAGGCGCTGCTGGCGGTCTTCACCGCCGCCGATGAAGAAGAGGTCGCCGGCCCGGGGGTCCACCGGGTCGCCCAGACGCGCCTCCAGCACGAGGGCCCTGATGCCGCGCCACTGCGCGCGTCTGATCAGCGTCATTACGTTACCCCGGTCTCCGTAGAGGTTCAGCAGGTCAGGGTAGAGATGGCATATGCGAAGCTCCATCACCGCTCCCACCGACGGAGGCATCCTAGTCCTTCCAGAACCCGCGCACGGCTCCCCGCCGCGCCAGTATCTCCCTCAGGTGCAGCATAGCCGTGTAGGTGGGCAGGATGTAGAGTCGCTCGCCCTCGCGCAGGAGTTGGCGCGCGGCCGCAAGCGCCCGCTCTCCATCTCTCTCCACGCTCATCCGCCCGGTTTCCAGTCCCGCGTACTTTAGGCGCAGCGCCATGTCCTCGGCCCGCAGCCCGGTCGTCACCACTGCGCGGGCGCGCTCCGCCAGCATCTCGAAGTCCACGTCCCACAGCCACGAGATGTCCCTTCCGTCGGCGATCAGGTCGTTGATGGCGATAAGCACTACAGGGGCCGCCTCCGCCAGCAGGACCGTGCGCAGGACCTCGTTGAACCCGGCCGGGTTCTTGGCCAGCAACATGAGCGCGTCGCGTCCTTCCAGGCCGACGCGCTCGCCCCTCCCGAAGGCGGGCGCCGTGGCGGCTATGCCGCGCGCCACGGCCTCCGGGGCTATCCCAAGCGCAAGTCCTGCGGCAGCAGCCGCCGTGACGTCGTAGATGTTGTAGAGCCCGGGCAGCACGGTGGCAACCGGGATCTGTGCGCCGTCGTGGACAATCGCGGCGGCACCGCCGTCTGCGCCGTGGAGGCGCACCTCTCGCGCACGCACCTGGGGCGCCGTCCGGGCCGCGCCGCACCCCGGGCAGCGGTAGTGCCCCATGTGCCCCAGCGTGATCAGGGAGTACTCGTAGGGACGCCCGCACCGGTAGCAGTAGCGCGCGTCGGCGGCGTGCTCGAGGGTTCGGGTATCGCTGCGCGGAACATCCTCCAGGCCAAACGCCAGAACCCTGCCCTCGCGCGCCCGGCACAGGTCGGCCACCATGGGGTCGTCGGCGTTGTAGGCAAGGGCGGACTCGGGCGGAAGCGCTGCCAACGCGTGCCGCCAGCGTTCGGCGACGAGGTCTATCTCGCCGTACCTGTCGAGCTGGTCCCGGAAGAGATTGAGCAGAACCACGACGCGGGGCCGGGTCGCCTCGACCGCGGCAGGGAGGGTCGCCTCGTCTACCTCGAAGAGCCCGACATCGGCGCGCGTCTGGCCGCGGCGCGACGCGTGCGCGGCCAGTGCCGTGGCGATGCCCGAGAGCAGGTTGGCGCCGGCGCGGTTGTGCACAACGGAGATCCCGGCGGCATCCAGGATCCCGGCCAGGGACCGGGCGGTGGTCGTCTTGCCGTTGGTGCCCGAGATCAGGACCACACCGCCTGCGAGGCGCGCCGATAACCCTGGAATCAGGCCAGGCCACAGCATCGCGGCGACGCGGCCGGGCAGGGTGGTCCCTCCCCCGAGCCGCGTCAGGCGGCACAGCGATGCAACGAGTCGTGCGGCGGTGATCGCCGCGGTCTCACGCATGCGGCCCCATACCCGCGTCCGTCGGGCTAGAAGCGGCGGGCACCCAGGTAGCGCGGGCCGTAGTAGCGGTGCCTCATCGGCGTGATGGTCACTCGCCCATATCCCGAGGAGGAATGCACGAACCGCTCGTCGCCCAGGTAGATCCCGGCGTGCGACGGACCGGGCCGAAGCGTCTGGAAGAACACGATGTCGCCGGGCTGGAGCGCTTCGCGCGGCACCGGCACCCCTGAGTGGAACATCGCAAACGTCGTGCGCGGCAGCGCGACCCCGTTCCGTGCGTACAGGTAGTACAGGAACCCCGAGCAGTCGAAGCCCGCCGGACTGCTGCCTCCCCACCGGTACCGGACGCCCACGTAGCGCGTGGCAAGTCCGGTCAGCGCGAGGGCCCACTTCTGCCCGCGCGAGGGCAGCACGCCCTCACGCGCAGGCCGCCCGGTCGCGCCGGCCTTCACCGGGGAGGCCTGGGCGGCAGGGATTACCGGGACCTTCAGCCGCTGCCCGATCTGGAGCGTGGAGGAGAGCGCGATGCCGTTCATGGCCGCCAAGCGCTCGGGGGTCGTGCGGTGGCGACGGGCCAGGGCCCAGAGGGTGTCGCCTGCCTGGATGCGGTAGTAGGCAACTGCGGGTGCCGGCGCGGCAGGGCGCTGCGGGACAGGGCGCGCGCCCTGCGCCTCGGCCGGGGCTACTGCGGTTGCCATCAAGATCACGGCGGCGGCCCATATGGCCGCCCGAACGCAGCGCACTCGCGCCTCCTGTGGGCCGGCTGCGGCCAGTTCGATAGAGCCCTGCCTTCCTTCGCCCGCCGGGCGTGCCTTCCTGCTGGCGTCAGGGCTGTCTCTGGGTCAGGCGCTGGATACGCCCAGGCGGCGCAGCTTCAGTCCGGCCGGAAGGCGGCCCTGCCTCATGTCGTCGGCGCCGATTGCCAGATCGGGCCACTCCACGGAGCACCAGGGATCGCCAAAGACCCACATCTCCTCTAGGTGCGTGCCCATTTCGAGCTCTCCGGTATGCCGCACGGCAGGTCCCAGCGGCAGCACCTGCCCCTCTCTGCCGTAGATAGGGATCCGGTCGAGCGGCATCTTGAGATCGAGCACGCGCGGCCCTTCCTGCCGCTCACCCGACTCGACGTCGTACCACCCGCCTGCCGGCAGGTAGACCTGCACCCCTCCGCCGGGCCCCAGTACCGGCGCCACCAGCAGGGCCGGCCCCAGCATGTACTGATGCTCGAAGGCCTGGGCCGCTAAGTCGCCGGGGAAAGCCAGCGGCATCGCGCGCATCACCGGCATCCCGGTCCTGTGCGCCTCGTAGGCCGCGGCTTCCAAGTAGGGGATCAGGCGGTAGCGCCACAGCAGCCAGCGGCGAACTATCTCCTCGGCCTCGTCGCCGTAGTACCACGGCTCGCGGGGGCTGGTGCCGTGGAAGCGGGTGTGGGAAGACATCACGCCGGCCTGCGCCCAGCGTACGTAGAGCTCCGCGTCGGGCATCATCCCGGGCTTGAGGTGGTAGAAGCCGCCTATGTCGTGGGCGTAGAACGCCGCGCCGCTCATGCACCACGACAGCCCGCCGCGGATGCTGGCGGCCAGTCCCTCCCAGTCGGCCTGCGGGTCGCCACCCCACTGTATGGGATACCTCTGGCTTCCGGTCCACCCTGACCGGCCCCAGACGATCGCGCCCCCGTGCGAGTGGCGCGCCGTGGCCTCGTAGACGCACCGGTTGAACAGCAGCGGGTAGACGTTGTGCAGGCGCCTACCATCGTCGCCGCTGGCCGCAAGCGCCTCGGGCGGGACCTGCTCGCCGAAGTCGCTCTTGATGACGTCCACCCCTGCCTCGAAGAGGGGGCGGTGCGCGTCGCGGAACCAGGCATACGCCTCCGGGTTGGTGAAGTCGACGATCCCGCTGGGAGGCAGCGGCGTCAGGATCACGCCGAAGGGGCCTGGATCCCACTGGTAGATGTAGGGCCCTCCCGAGGGCGTGCGCAGCAGGTACCCCTTCCCGGCAAGCTCGGCGAACAGCGGATTGTGGACCGAGATATATGGGTACTCCCAGACGCAGAGGCGGAAGTCCAAATCCCTCAGCATCCGGGCAAAGCCGCGGGGATCCGGGTAGCGGTCCCGATCCCACTCGAACCCGAACCTCGTCTCCACCTTCAGCCACGCGCGGCCGTCGAGGGTGATGACATCGCAGGGGATGCTCCGCTCGCGCAGCCCACGCGCGGCCGCGAGGGCTTCGTCCGCGGTGGCGTAGTAGCAGCGTGACATCCAGACGCCGTAGCTCCAGCGGGGCAGAAGGGGCGTGCGGCCAGTAAGGTGCGTGTAGCGCTCCAGCAGCGCGCCAGGGGAGTCGCCCACCAGCAGGAACAGGTCGAGCACCGGCTCCTCGACCCGCAGCGCATAGCTCCGCGCCGACCACTGCGGATAGCCGACGCCGTGAGATACGCGCGCGGTCGTGTGAACGAACAGCCCCCAGCCCTCGGTGCTCCACGCGAACGGGACGTTCTTGTAGGAGGGCTCGCTGTTGACGCCGAGCGCGTCCTCGTTCCACGAGATGACCAGCTGTCCACGGCGGTCCAGACGCCCGAACTTCTCGCCGAGCCCGTAGACCGCCTCGCCGCTGCGCAGACCGAACGCGATCCACCAGGCGCCTTCCCCAGAACGCTCGTAGATCGCCAAGGAGGGGATGCGCAGCCCGCCGCTGATGTGCCCGTCACAGGTGGTCTCCAGCAGAGCCCTGCCGTCTCGAATCAGTCGAAGCCCAAACGGGTTCCTGCTGATATCCAGGCAGAGGCCGCCGCTCTCGAACCGGTAGAGGCCGTCCTTCTCAACCAGATCCCACGCCTCGCCACCGGGCGGCGCGGCGATCAGGTCGTAGTCGTGGCGCGGCGGGGCATCGGTCGCCGGCCCTTCGAAGCGCAGCCGCAGCACCCCAGGCGCGTAGGCCGCCACAGTGAGCGTACCCCAGTCAAGGTCGAAGACCGCCTCGCGATCGGCTCTCGACCGCAGCCAGCGCAGCCCCAGCCGGCGCATCCTTCCCAGGTCAGCGCTCATCTGCGCCCTCAAGACCGCGCCATCTCAGCAGGAGCGTCTCCGGATCGGGAGGCAGAACCCTGCACCCTATCCAGGCGCACATCTCGATCAGGGCCGCCTCGATCTCGCCGCGCCCCCATACCAGGTGGTGGGGAAGCCTGTGGTTGAGCACGCTGGCCAGGAACTCCACCGGGGGCAGTTCCTGCCCTGCCCAACGCAGCCCTCCGATCCATCCGGACACGCCATCGTAGGCATCAGCGCGCCCGGTGACCGCGCCGCCGTAGACCACGGCCCTACGCCCCTCGAGAAACCTCAGGCCGCCCACGGGCCCCGGCTCCAACCGCATGTCGCGCACCGCGGGCAGGCCCCGGTTGAAGTGGGGGGAGAGGCGTGTCTCACCTGCCCGCGCCCAGGCGCGGGCCGCGTTTCCACAATGCCAGAAGAGCAGCCCGTCCTCTGCCGCGTGCGACAGGTCCAGGGTGATGGCCGGCGCGCCGCTCACCGCCGCGACGGCGATCATCGAGGCCACGGCCGCGGCATCGCCCTCGCAGGCGAGCGCGAGCCCGCGGTCGGAGAGACGGGCGAACGCCGCGCAGGCCATCGCACCCATGCGGTCGGGAACCTCGGGCCAGCAGCGCAGCGCAACCCCATCGTACCCGGCCGCCAGGCGCTCGATCGCAAGCTCGAGCCTCACCGTCTGGCGGAGGGCCTCCAGTTCGAGGCCGCGCGGCTCATCGAGCGCGGCCAGGGCCTCGCTCACCTCATCCTCACCGATCGCACCGACCGCCCGGAAGAGCTCGCCCAGGGAAACCCGGTCCACGCGCAGCGGCAGGTCCGGGAAAGCCTCCAGCCGCGAGAAGCCAGGTGCCGTGCCGCCGACCCACAATACACGGCCGGTGCACAGGGCCCGCCGCCCCCGCAGCGCCTGCAGGGTCAGCCCAAGCCTGGCCTGGAACTGGCTGTCTTCCGCGTTGCCGTAGAGCCACTTCACCGGGATTGTGCGCGCCGTGGGCAGGCTGAGGCCGTGGTTCAGCCCGCACAGGGCGTTCTGGGGCAGCGGGCCCTGGGTCGTCGCCTCGGGCAGGGCCCAGAGTCCGAGCGGCATCGGGAGGTCCAGGAAGGGGGCGATGACGTCGCCGGACGAGAAGGTCACGTGCTCCACGAGCAGGAGGTCCAGGGATCCGCTCTCGTGTAGATCCCTGACCTCGGCGGTCCGCCTGAGCGCCTCCTCGAGTTCGCCAACCGGGGGAGAGACGTAGGTCAGGCTGAACCCGAGCAGTGCCTCAAGCCCCTTCAGCGCCTCGAGGCTGGCTTCGGCCAGCCCCATCCTGGCGCCGCGGAACAGCGGACGGACCAGCGGCACCAGGCCCACTCGAATCGCGCCGACGACGGAGTTCATCCCTTGATCGCCCCCGCGGTCAGCCCCTTGATCACCAGCCGCTGCCCGAGAAGTATCAGCACCATGATCGGTATCGTCGCCAGCGTCACGGCCGCCGTGATCACGCCCCAGGGAAAGGCGAACTCCCCGCGGTACAGCGCGATCCCCACCGTGATCGTCCGCGCGGCGTTGGTGCTCGTCAGCGTGAGGGCCACCAGGAACTCGTTCCAAGTATAGACGAAGACGATGATCCCTGCCGTGATGAGCCCCGGGGCCGAGAGCGGCGCGATGATCCGCCAGAGGGCGTTGAGCCGGGTGCAGCCGTCGATCAGCGCGGCCTCCTCGAGCTCGCGGGGGATCTCACGGAAGAACGCGGTCAGGATGAAGATCGCTACCGGCAGCGAGTAGGTGACGTACGGGGCTATCAACCCCGCGTAGCTGTTCAGAAGGCCCAGGCCGCGCACCAGGATGTAGAGGGGGACGATGACGGTGATCAGCGGGATCATCGCCACCACGAGCAGGCCCACGAGCAGCACCTCGCGGCCCTTGAAGCGCAGGCGCGCGAAGGCGTACGCCGCGAGCGAGGCGATGAAGAGGCACAGCGCTGTCGACGAGAGGGTGACGATGACGCTGTTGAGCAGGAACCTCCCGAACGGGTTCTGGGCGAAGACGTTGACATAGTTGATCAGTGTGGGCGCCTTGGGCCAGTAGGTGACGGGAAACTGGTAGAGCTCCCTCTCGGTCTTGAGCGAGGTGAAGACGGTCCAGACATAGGGAGCAAGCGACCAAACCACCACGAGGGTGACCAGGAGCGCCAGGACGATCCGTGCAAGGGGTCGGCGGCCGGCCATCGTCTCAATCCCTCGAGGCCAGCAGCCTGTAGTAGGTGCCGGCGAACGTGAGCGCAATCACCACGAGCATCACCGAGAGCGTGGCGCCGTAGCCGAAGTCGAGGAACTCGAACGTGTTCTTGTAGATGAACAGCGCGAACGTCTCGGTGGCGTTGCCCGGCCCGCCGGCCGTCATGGCAAACGGTAGGTCGAGGGCCTGCAGCGCGCCCAGCGTCCTGAGCACGAGCGAGACCATGATGGCGTTGCGCAGAAGCGGAAGGGTGACCGCGAGGAAGGCCCTGAACGGGGACGCGCCGTCCAGGCTGGCGGACTCGTACAGCTCTTCGGGAATGCCCTGCAGGCCGGCCAGGAGGATCAGCGCCATGTACGATGCCGCGCCCCACGTCGCCGCCACGGTCACTGCGAAGAACGCAAGGGCCGGGCTCCCCAGCCATATGATCTGCTGGCTCGCCAGCCCGGCGCGGTGCAGCAGGTCGTTGATGACGCCGGCCTGGTCGTTGAACAGCCAGCGCCACATCTGGCCGGCCAGCACCGGGGCCATGGTCCAGGGCAGGAGGGCCGCCGCCCGCACGAGGCCGCGCGCCCTCACCAGCCTGTTGATCACCAGCGCTATCGCCAGCCCGAGCGCGAACTGCGCGGCGACCGTGACGACCGTGTACCGCAGGGTAACGCCTATCGAGTGCCAGGCGTTGGCGTCGCCGAAGGCGCGTCCGAAGTTGCGCAGCCCCACGAAGGGAAACCCGACGTGAGGCTGGTCCAGCCGCAGCGTGTGGAGGCTCGTCCACAGCGCGTTGAAGATCGGATAGACCGCGAAGGTCGCCAGGAACAGGAAGCAGGGCAGGAGCAGGAGCGCGGCCAGCTCGCCCTCCGTGAGCTGGCCGCCCAGGATGCGGCGGATCGCCCT
>JBBIOM010000045.1:0-13302 GCA_037443365.1 Armatimonadota bacterium | reverse complement strand
CGTGCTAGACTGATACGGGCGGGATGTTAGACTGACCAGTCTAATCACGAGTTAGGCATGAGAAGAGAGATGCAAGATACCTGCCGGCTCTATACGGACTTGGCGTGGCTTTGGCCTATGTGGGGCGATGCCGCCACTGAATACGCGCACTACTGCCAACACGTCACAGGTCTGATCCGTCAGCACGCCAGGCGCCCGGCAACCACATTGCTGGACATAGGGTGCGGGGGTGGGAAGAACGTCCTGAACCTGAAGCGGCAGTTCAACGTCACCGGTGTCGATCTGAGTGCCGCCATGCTTGCGCAGGCGAAGGAACTGAATCCCGAGTGCACGTTCGTCCAAGGCGACATGCGGACGTGCAGACTCGGCAGGGCTTTTGACGCCGTGCTCATGGACGATGCGATCTCACACATGAAGTGCCGGACAGATTTTGTGGCAGCGTTCCGCACCGCACACGCCCATCTGAACCCTGGCGGCATCCTGGTCGCTACTCCGGACGTGACGACCGAGACGTTCCAGCAAAACAAGACCAGCACCACCCAGGCCACGCGGGGCGGAGTGGACGTTGTCTTCATCGAGAACGTGTATGATCCCGACCCCACGGATGAGCAGTATGAAACGACGATCCTGTATCTCATTCGCGAACACGGACGCCTTCGGATTGAGACCGATCACTGGACCATGGGGGTATTCTCTCTGGACATGTGGAGGCGTGTTCTGCGCGAAACGGGTTTCGAGGTGCATGAGGGACGATACAACGCGGGCGATGATGAGTACACGGCCTTCGCCTGTGTCAAGACAGGATGAGAGCCGAACCAGCAGATGCAGGCGACGCTCTGCAGCGCGCCTGACCTGCATCGTTAGCGAGCGATTCTGACGATTGACGAATCCTGCTCCCTCGTGTATATTCATTGTATACACGGAGGTGTCGAATGGTCACAAGAATCCGGCGCTGGGGCAACAGCCTAGGTTTGCGGATCCCAAAGTCATTCGCGAAAGATGCGGGGGTCGAAGAGGGTTCTCCGGTCGACATCTCGATCGAGGGGGATCGCCTTGTTATTCAACCGGTTCGCCCGGCAAGGTACGAACTGGCGGACCTTGTCTCGCAGATTCGAAAGGACAACCTTCACGAGGAAATACCAACGGGTGGTCCGGTTGGGCGGGAGGCCTGGTGATGGCCCGGCGGTATGTACCCGATCGTGGAGACATTGTGTGGCTTCAGTTCAACCCACAGGCAGGTCACGAGCAAGCGGGCCATCGGCCAGCGTTTGTGGTCTCTCCGAGATCTTACAACGAAAAGGTGGGCTTGGCTCTGTTCTGCCCGATCACGTCTCGAGTCAAGGGGTACCCGTTCGAGGTCGTCCTGCCGAGTGGGGAGAAGCCGTCTGGGGCCATTCTCTCAGATCAGGTCAAGAGTCTCGATTGGCGCGTCCGCAGGGCGAAACGGATCTCGAAAGCCCCCAAAGAAGTGATCCGAGAGGCGCTCGGGAAGATATGCACTTTGATCGGAGTGGATGACTCGTGAAGCGCTCGCTAACAAAGGCGTGAACCCGACGGTCCGGCCGGTCACGGTCCGTGCATGAGGAGCACGGCCCGCGCCCGGCAATCCCGCGGGTTACGCTGACCGTTAGCCACACGGCGACAGAGGTTGCCGTATACTGAGGAGGATCCCGAAGGAGGTTCGGGAGATGCCCGGAGCCGCGGTTCTCAAAGGCGTCAGGTTCATCGTGGACGACAAGAGTGAGAAGACCGGCGTCGTCATCGACCTCAAGAACAATGCCGAGCTCTGGGAGGACATCTACGACAGGGCCGTCGCACGCCGGCGGGCGAGGGAGCCGCGCGTGTCCCTCTACGCGGTCAAAGACAGGCTGCGTAGGCTCGGTAAGCTCCCCAAGTGATGGTTGAGTACGTCGTCACCTTAGCACGGTCGGCGAGCCGAGAGCTCCAGGGCGCGGGCGCTCTCTACCGCATCCGGATTGGTGACTACCGTGTCTAAGTGGGCGCTAGGTCCCGTTCACATCGAGCGGGCGGAAGCCGGCGATGTCTAGGATCGAGCCCGTTCGGTCCTCCGCGGGTCTGAAGGAGGCCTCAACTCGCAGGCCGATCTTCGCATCGGCGGCGGTGACGCCGCTCAGGCGGTGGTACAGGACGGTGTCGGCGCCGTCCAGTCGTATCAGCGCCATCAGCACAGGAGGGTCGAGGCGGACGCCATCCATGTCCACGTGCACCACGGTCACCGCCTCCACGGTGCCCGCGGGTCCCACCTCAACCCACTCGGTCAACTCGTCGAAGCACCGCTCGCAGAACAGCCGGCCGGGCGCGTAGGTCACGCTGCACCCGCCGCAGCGGGCGCCGAGGATACTCGCCTCGTCCTTGATGGCGCGGAAGAAGCGCTCGTTCGCCGGCCCGTAGGTGTAGCGGCTGGTAACGGGCATGGTTCCCTTCCATGTCCGCAGATCGGTGGCGTGCATTGCAGGCTCTAGCGGCATGGCTATCCTCTCCTGTACGGCTTGAAGTGCCGGATGTCGGTAATGGCGCCGCGGCGCGCGCGCGGCGGCTTCCAGACGGCCACGACGCGCATGCCGATGCGCACCTGGTCCGGGGCGATCCCACCCAGCAGGTGCATGATGCCCGCGGGCGGCGATGTGCCGTCCAGGTCAATCACCGCCGGGATCAAGGGTTCGACGATCCGCTTCACGTCCCAGGTGACGTAGCACAGCGAGAAGGTGTTCACGGTTCCAATGCCCGCCAGGGGCACGAAGGCGTCCATCGGGGCGAAGCACTGCTCGCAGAACGCGCGCGGCGGCACGACCGTGCGCTCGCACCGCTCGCACCGGACCCCCAATATCCGGCCCTCCTTCAGGCCATCGAGGTACCGGCCGATGGCCAGGCCCGCATCCCAGGCGTAGTTGGCCCGGAGCCGGTCGTGGATGGAGAGCACGCGCCCCCGCTCGATATCTTCCTCGCTCAGGGCGGTGCCCGGGTAGGATGCAATCCGCTGGGTCATCTCCTCACCCCTCGCTCACGCGGGCCGCCGCGTGCCCAGGATCGTGACTGTCCCCACCTGCATCAGGTCTCCCCAGGCCTGGGCCAGGCCGCGCTCGGGCTTCCCCGGCACCTGGCGCGCTCCTGCCTCGCCGCGCAACTGCCAGAACAGCTCCGCGACCTTCATCAGGCCAGCCGCGGTGATCGGGTTGCCGACCCCTAGCAGGCCGCCTGACGGGCAGACCGGCATGGCGCCCCCGCGCGCGGTCACACCCTGCGCGGTCAGCTCCGGCGCCTTGCCGCGATCGGCCAGGAGCAACCCTTCCAGGTGGTGCAGTTCCTTGTAGTCGAACGGGTCGTAGGGCTCCACGATGTGTATCTCTTTGCGCGGCTCCCGCACGCCGGCCATATCGTAGGCCATGCGCGCGGCCCGCTCGACGTACTCAGGGTAGGCCAGGTCGCGGTTGGTCCAGTAGGCGGTGTCGAGGTTCCAGCCCACGCCCTGCACCCAGACCGGCCTATCAGTGATCCGCTCTGCCACCCCTTCGGCGGCCATGACGATGGCGACCGCGCCGTCGCTCACCGGGCTGACATCGAGGCGCTGCACCGGCCAGGCCAGCACCTCGGAGTTCAGCACGTCCTCGATCGTGATGTTGGCCTCGCCCAGCATCGCGCACGGGTGGTCGGCGGCGTTGCGCTTGTTCTTCACCGCGACCTGCGCGATGTCGCGCTTGGAGATGCCGTAGGTCTGCATGTAACGGTTCATCTCCAGGGCGAAGATCCACAATAGATTCGGTTCCAGCGGCCGCTCGGTGGTGTGATCGAAGATCGTGACGAACGCCGCCTGCGCGTGCGGGTAGAAGCTCGACATCTTCTCCTCGGCCACCACCAGCACCACGTCGAAGAGGCCGCTGGCGACGTGGTACCAACCGTGCGGGCCAAGGAACACCCCGGTTCCGCCCCCGACAAACGAGCGCATCACGGGCTTGCCCCACGCGCCGCTCCCATCCGCGAGGTACTCGCCCTTCATGTGCACGCCGTCGAAGGCGTCCGGCGCGCTTCCGATGCACACGCCGCCGACATCCTTGAGCGTGAGCCCGCAGGAGTCGAGAGCCATACGACCAGCGTGCCAGGCCAGTTCCTTGGGAGTTTCCATGGCCCGCCGTACGAATCGGGTCATGCCGGCGCCCACCACGGCAACGCGGCGCATGTTCATGACTCCCCCCCACTCAACTGGTTGCTCAACACCGCCACGGCGCCGCTGGTCGTGGGCACCCCGCGCCAGGACTGGGCGAGCCCGGTATTGACGTCGCCGAGCTGTCGGGAGCCCGCCTGCCCTCGGAGTTGCAGCACGACCTCTAATACGCGCGCCAGCCCGGAGGCCTCGAGCAGGTGGCCGAGCCCCAGACTCCCGCCGGAGACGTTCACCGGCAGGCGCCCATTCGGGGCAGTCGCGCCTTCCACGGTCAGCGGTCCGGCCCTTCCCCAGGCGCAGAGCCCCAGCGCTTCGAGGTGCTGGAGTTCCTTGTACGCGAAAGTATCGTCCACCTCTGCGAACTGGATCTCGTCTGCGGGGTTACCGATGCCTGCCATCCTGTACGCCATGGCCGCCGCCTGCTCCGCGTACACCGCCCTATCCCAGCAACGGCTTTCCAGCGACGGGCTGTCGTTGGCCCAACCGATCCCGCGCATCCACACGGGATGGGGTGAGAGACGCCGGGCGGTCTCGGCGTCGGCCAGGACCATGACGATCGCGCCGTCGGCCTGATCGCTGATCTCCAGCCGCGCAAGCGGCGAGGCAACCATCTCGGATCGAAGCACATCCTCGGCGCGCAGGTTGGCCCCGTACGCCGCGGCAGGATTGCGCAGCGCGTTGCGCCGGTTCTTTGCGACCACGGCCGCGCACTGCTCGCGCGTCGTTCCGGATTCGTGCAGGTAGCGGCAGGCCTCCAGAGCGGCCACGGCGATGGGGTTGACATCCAGGGGCCTGTTGAGGATAGGGTCCAGGGCGTAGTGCGTGATGTGCGGGAGGGTGAGGATGTTGCTGGCCTTGCTGTGCCCCTCCACGACCACGACGCGGAAGCGCCCGGTCAGGATCTGCATCGCCGCCGCGGCCAGCCCATGCAGGCCGTCGCCGGTGATGGTGTGCACGGGTCGCTGCGCCCCGCCCAGCTGGTCGGGCACGTACTCGTCGAAGATGCTCGTGCCCTCGTGGAAGTCCTCGGACACGGTCACAAAGCTGTCCACGTCGCGCCGCGGGTCCACGCCGGCGTCGGCGTAGGCGCGGGTCGCGGCCTCGTAGATCATCTCCTTGTACGAGACCTCCGGCGTGGCCGGCCTGAATCCGGTCCACCCGATCCCCACGATGCCAACAGATATGCTCATCCGCCTCTCCCTGTTCCGGATCTCGCCAGCGTGCTTGCCCTGGCACACTTCCACCTATCCACTTCTCCGAGCACCGCCAGCATGCCTTCAGGAATACTCACCCATACCATGGTCTGCTACCATGGTCGTATGAGCCCTCACCCGCTCGAAGTAGTCGTGACCGGTCTGGGTGCCATCACCCCGGTGGGGCTGACCTGGCCCGACACCTGGCAGGCCCTGTGCGCGGGCCGGTCCGGGGTCGGGCGCATCACGCAGTTCGACGCCTCGGACCTGCCGGTGCAGATCGCGGCCGAGGTCCGGGGGTTCGATCCCTCGCGGTGCGCGGAGGGCAAGATGGCCGGCCGCCTGGAGCGGTTTGCGCAGTTCGCGCTCGCGTCCGCCGTCGAAGCACTCGCGGACGCGGGCCTGGACCCGCAGGCGGCCGACGCGCACCGGATAGGCGTGGTGATGAACACCGGCGGCGGCGGGGTGGGTCTCGTCGAGAGGGAGAAGGGCCTCATGGACGAGCGCGGCCCGCGTCGCGTAAGCCCGCTGTTCGTCCCGATGATGATGCCCAACATCGCCTCGTGCCAGATCTCCATATCATTGGGTCTCCGCGGGCCCGTGCTCACCTCGACCGCGGCGTGCGCGGCAGGCGTGCTGGCAGTCGTGGACGCCATCCGGCTGATCCGCAACGGAGAGGCCGACGTCGTGGTGGCCGGCGGGTGCGAGTCGGCGCTGACCCCCCTCTCGTTTGCCGCGATGTCGAACATGCGGGCCCTGTCCCGGCGCAACGCCGAACCCGAGCGTGCCAGCCGGCCCTTCGACCTGGACAGGGACGGCTTCGTGTTCGGGGAGGGCGCGGTCGCGCTGGTGCTGGAGCGAGGGGGTCACGCGCGCGCCCGCGGGGCGCGCATCTACGCGGCTGCCCGGGGCGGCGCTGTAACAGGCGACGCCTACCATGTGGCCGCCCCTGATCCCGACGGGAACGGGGCGGCGCGCGCGATGACGCTCGCCCTGCAGCACGCCGGGCTCTCACCGGAGGACGTGGACCTCGTGTGCGCCCATGCCACCGCTACCCCTGCCGGCGACATCGCCGAGGCCCGCGCGATCCGGAAGGCACTCGGGGCCCAGGCGGACCGCGTCGCGGTCAGCGCGCCCAAGTCCATGGTGGGGCACCTGATGGGCGCGGCCGGCGCGCTGAACGCGCTGGTCGCGGTAGGGGCGATCCACGAAGGCGTCATTCCTCCTACCATCAATCTGGAGCGCCAGGACCCCGAGTGCGACCTGGACTGCGTTCCGAATGTGGCCCGCAACACGAAGGTGGGCGTCGCCATGGCCAACGGATTCGGTTTCGGCGGGCAGAACATCGTCGCCGTCTTCGCGCGCGCGTAAGGGCCTCCGGCGCTCAGTAGAGGTTGCTGAGCAGCCCCACGTTGCCCAGCCCCACGTTTCGCACGCCTGCCCCACGCGCCGCGGCCAGGCAGCGCGCGGCGTGTGCCCGCGAAGTCGTGGGCAGGTTTTCCATCAGGAAGTTCGGGCAGAACGCCAGCAGCCTGTAGGGGATCTCGGGGTCCTGCGAGGCGATCAGTCCTGCGATGGCCGCCACCTCTTCCTCGTCCACGTAACCCGGCACGAGCGGCGTGCTGGCCACCACCAGCGGCGGATCAGGGCGTTCGCGCGCGCGCAGCGACGCGGCGGCGAAGTTCTCCAGGGTCCGCCGGTTGGAGAATCCAGTCAGGGCCACGTGGAGCGGCTCGCTTGCGGCCTTCAGGTCGAACTTGATCGTGCCGCCGCTTTGCAGCGAGACCTCGATGACCTGCCGCAGGAGCCTGGGGTGCATCGTGCCGTTCGTTTCCCAGCAGATCCGGACCGGCCGCCTGCTTCGGGCCAGGCGCGACGCGGCCAGGGCATGCGGGAGCTGCGGGGCCGGATCGCCCCCGAAGTAGCAGATGCAGGCGACGCGACCTCCTGCGGCGTCTGCGAGTTCGGACGCGCTGACCCGCGGGCCGAGCGCCGCCGCGTCCTGCATGTGGCTCCAGTTCTGGCAGAACAGGCAGCCCAGCGAGCAGGAGCCGTAGAAGACCGCCAGGTTGTCTCTGCCCTGGCTGCCGCGCTCCCCGCAGACCTCCATGGCGACGCAGTTGGTCGGGAGCGGATCGTAGTACCAGCGCAGGACCCCGGCCCCAGGACCTCCGGCGAGGGTGACCATCCGTCCCTTTCGGTTCTCGCGGAGGTTGCAGTAGCCGCGCTCTCCCTCGGCCATGCGGCAGGCGCGGGCGCACAGCGTGCAAAGAATCCCCCCGGCCGAGCGCGGGGGCTCCGCTGGCAGATTGAAGAGGCGGCGCGCCCTGCGGTGCGCCGCCCGCGTCATCGGAAGGGCGCGATCCGGGTTGGAGCGCAGGCACGCCCCGCAGACGCGCAACTGACGCGCGACGAGCACAGACTCGGTCCCGCAGATGCGGCACCGGGCGGGCTCGGGTGAAAGCGGCATGACATGCTGCACGGCGCTTCGCCCCCCGGATCCTGTTCTTTGTCCGGACATGTTTCTCATCTAGCGGCGCGCGGAGGGCGTCGGGCAGCCCCCCGATTGACAGGCCCCACCCTCGTGGGGCACCATGGAGAAGCGATGTCGTCTAGTCGTCTAGATCGGTCCGCGATGAACCCGGGCTCAGGGATCCCCAAGTATCTGCAAATCGAGGCGCAGTTTGCGCGCGAGATTCGGGAGGGAAGGTGGCCCGAGGGCGCCCGTTTCCCCTCCGAGCAGGAGCTGGTCTTGCGGCTCGGGGTCAGCAAGATGACGGTGCGGCAGGCCATCGCCGGGCTGGTGGGCGACGGCCTCCTGCGTCGCGACCACGGCAGGGGCACCTTCGTCACCCGGCCGCGCGCCCTTCGCCGGTTCTGGACCGTGCTCTCGTTCACGGAGGAGATGCGTTCCAGGGGACTTGAGGTGCAGAACAGGCTGCTGGGGGCCCGGCGGGTGGTCCCGCCGGGACCGGTCCGCAAGGCGCTGCGCCTCGGGCCCGGGGAGCGCGTGTTGCAGATCCGCCGCATCCGCGCCGTGCACGGTCAACCCGTGGCCTACAACGTCTCCAACGTCCCGCTGTCCCGCTGTCCCGACCTGGACCGCTGCGACCTCGAGGAGGACTCGCTCTACGTGATCATCCAGAGCCGGTACGGCTACCGGTTCACGCGGGGCGACCGCACCTACCGCGCGGCCAGGCCCGGCCGCGCAGAGGCGGCGCTGCTGGGTGTCGCGCCGGGCGACCCGGTGCTGGTTGTGGAGGGCACGACGTTCGTGGACGGGGACGTACCCATTGACTACTGCTACGAGGTCTATCGTGAATAGGCCGCTGCGCATAGGCGTGATCGGCGAGCAGGACGCCACCCCGGCGCTCGTTGCGGCGGCCGAGGAGGTCGGGCGCGAGATCGCGCGACGGGGCGGCGTGATTGTCTGCGGCGGCATGGGAGGCGTGATGGCCGGCGCCGCGCGCGGCGCCGCCCTAGAAGGCGGCATCGTCGTGGGCATCATGCCGGGGTCTGGGGCCGAGGGTGGAAGCCCCCACGTGACCATTCCGATCGTCACGGGCATGGGCGAGGGGCGCAACGTCCTGATCGCGCGCACCGCCGAGGCGGTGATCGCGATAGGCGGCGCCTACGGGACCCTGTCGGAGATCGCCTACGCGCTCAAGCTGGGAGTTGCGGTCGTGGGCTGCAGAACCTGGGTGCTCCGGCGCGAGGGGATGGAATCCGACCCCATCGTGCGCGCGGACGGGCCCGCCGAGGCAGTGGCGCTCGCATGGGACGCCGCGGTCCTGCGCCGGCGCGCGCATGGGGGTTAGTGCATCGAATCAGGCAAGTTCCCCAAAGGGGAGGAGGGAGGAACCATGAGGAGAACGGCAGCAGCCCTGCTTGCGCTGGTGGCCGTCGCGGCCACCGGCTCGGCAGGATACGGGCAGTCCCGCGTGACGCTGCAGGTGGCCATCGCCGCGGACGTGAACGTGGTCGAGGTTCACCGCAACTACCTGGGCGTGGCCTTCAACAAGAACCACCCGGCCGTGAGCGTCAACGCGGTCGGCACGGGCACCGGAGAGGCGGCGAGCAGGGCCATCTACACGAAACTCAAGGCCCAGGCGGATGTCGGCCGCCGCAACTGGGACGTTGACGTGGCGCTCGTGTCCATGCGCTACGCTTCCCAGATGGCCAAGGAGAACCTCCTGCACCGCTTCGTCTCCGACATGCAGTTCGCCCCGTACGTCGTGGGCCCGGACACCGAGCGCGCCTTCGGGGTGAACATCAAGGGCTACGTCGTTCCCATGTTCCGCAACCAGATAGCCATCGCCTACAACCCTCAGTTCGTGTCGAAGCCGCCGCGGTCATTTGCCGAGCTGGAGGCATGGGTGCGCGCCAATCCCAGGCGGTTCGGCTACAACGGGATCAAGGGCGGTGTGTCCGGCATCGGGTTCGTGATGGGATGGGTCTACTACAAGAGTGGCCGTTACGACCTCTTCGCCCAGGGGCCGTTCGATAGGGCCAACGACGGCATCATTCGCGCCGCCATCGAGCAGCTCCGCGAGTTCAACCGCAACGTCACGGTAACCTCCGGAAACGCCGGCACCCTGGATGCCCTGAACCGCGGCGAGATCTGGATGGGCGCGGTATGGGTGGATCAACTCGTGGCCTGGAAGAACGAGGGCCGCATGAACCCCGACATCACCCCGGTGATGATCGCGCCCGGGCTGCCCATCTACCCCCTCTACCTGACGGTCCCCCGCGAGGCCGCCAATCGCGACTGGGCCGGGAAGTACATTGACTTCGTGGCCAACCCGCAGATTCAGGCCAAGGTCATCGTCGAGCAGTTCGGATGGTACCCGGGCATAGATCCCAACCGCGTGATGCCGCTGGTCTCCCCCGCGGCAAGGGCGCTGCTGTTCAAGGGGGTCACGCCCGAAGACCTGGCCCGGTACTCCCAGCAGATGCCGATCGGCGACTACTACGACGCCATCCTGCTGGCGTACGAGGAGATCGTCCGCTAGGTGAACGCGACACGGCCGGTGGAGCAGGCGCTGTGGTGGCTGGCCGCCGTGCCGGCCACCATGGTGATAGTCGTTGGATTCGGGTTTCCGCTGGTCCAGTCGGTTGTCGCGTCGTTCACGCGCGAGGGCGTCCTGACGCTCGCGAACTACGAGCTGGTCTACCGGCTGTACCGGCAGGATGTCGCCTACACGATCCAGGTGGCCGCTGCGGGGCTGGCCCTGACCTTTGGGATCGGCATCCCCCTCAGCGGCTACCTGCGGCTGCATCGCTCGCAGACCGCCGAGTTCCTGCTCAAGGTGCCGCTCTTCGTGCCGTTTGTCGTCGTGGGCCACGCCATGCGCATCTTCCTGGCGCCGCGCGGCACGCTTCTGGTAGGGCTGCACGCGCTGGGGCTGGCGTCTCAGGATGCCACCCTGGGCATCGGCGAGGGGGCGCTGGGGCTTGCCGTGGCGCTTGCATGGAAGCACCTGGCCCTCGTGGTTCTGCTCCTGATGGGCGCCTTCAGGGGCGTCGGCGAGGAGTACCTGGAGGCCGCGCGCGGATTCGGCGCCGGAACCTTCCGGCAGATCTGGGCGGTGCTGGTGCCCATGGCGGCGCCTTCAATCGGGCTTGCCGTGGTGCTCTCGCTCACCTCGATGCTGGCCTCGTTCTCGATCCCCCTGATGATGTCGAAGGGGTCCGGACCGCAGATGCTCATGATCGACCTGTATTACCGGTACGGGCAGCACGGCGACTTCGGGGTCGCCAGCGCGATCGGCGTTGTGTCCTACATCCTCGCCGCAGGCGCGGCCTACTACTACCTGAAGGGCGTGACGCGGTGACGCGCATGGCCGCCTCCGGCAGGCGAAGCGCGCAGGATCGGCCCAGGGGGCTGTCGTCGCTCGTCCTGCGCGCTGCGCTCGTGACCGTGCTGTTGGTGGCCATTGTCGGGCCCCTTGCCGGGCTGGTGCTCTGGTCGGTGGCGGAGCGCTGGCACTGGCCGGCGGCGCTGCCCCAGCAGATCGGGCTCAAGTTCTGGATCCGAATCACACAAGGAGACCTCCTCAAGGCCCTCAACCGCAGCGTCGTGATCGCCACCGTGACCACCGTGGCCGCGCTGGCCGCCGCGATCCCGGTCTCGTACGGCGCGGCGCGGGCCCGCCTCCCGCTCGGCCCGGTCGTGCTCATGCTGTTCCTGCTGCCCCAGGCCTTCCCGCAGCTTCCGGTGTTCGCCAGCGCCACGGTGCTGTTCTACCGGTGGAATCTGGCAGGCACCTTCCTGGGCGTCGTGCTCATCCACCTCGTCGGCGGGTTGGTGTACACGGTCTGGACCATGACCGCGGTTTTCCGCGCGATAGGCGAGGACGTCGAGGAGGCGGCCATCAACCTGGGCGCCTCGGTGACGCGGACCTTCTTTCGAATCTCGCTGCCGCTGGCGCTGCCCGGGGTGGTGGCCAGCGCGATCCTGGTCTTCATCTACTCGCTCGACGAGTTCACTGGCACCCTGCTCGTGGGCGCCCCGTACGTGACGACGCTGCCCGTCTACATGTACACGGCGAGCCTGGGCTATGAACTGCAGATCGCGTCGGTCACCGCGCTCGTCCTGATGGTGCCGGGCATTCTGCTGCTCGTGCTGCTCGAGCGGTTCCTGAGAGCCGAGTACCTTGCGTTCTTCGGGCGCCTGTGAGCGCGCCCAGAGGGTGATCGAGAGGCGATGGAAGTACGCGTCGAAGGCCTGATCAAGCGTTACGGACAGGTGGCCGCGCTCGACGGGGTGAGCCAGACCTTCCCCGCCGGGGCCCTGACCGCGGTCGTCGGCCCATCCGGTTGCGGCAAGACCACGCTGCTGCGCTGTCTGGCCGGGTTCGCGGTCCCGGACCGCGGGCGGGTATGGATGGGCGACCGCGAGGTCACCTACCTGCCACCGCAGTCGCGGGGGACGGCCATGGTGTTTCAGAGCTACGCGCTGTGGCCGCACATGACGGTATTCGAGAACCTGGCCTTCGCCCTGCGGCTGCGCAGGGTTCCCCGCGGCGAGGTCGAGCAGAGGGTTCGCGAGGCGCTGGAGCTGGTCGAGCTCGACCGCGTGCCCGAGATCGAGCGGCGGCGGCCCCGGCAGCTATCGGGCGGGCAGCAGCAGCGCGTGGCGCTGGCCCGCGCCATCGCCGTGCGTCCCCAGGTGCTCCTGCTCGACGAACCCCTAAGCAACCTCGACGCCAAGGTCCGGCATCGCGTGCGCGTGGAGATACGGGCGCTGCAGCGCCGTACGGGCATCACGGCGATCTACGTCACCCACGACCAGGAGGAGGCGATGAGCATCGCCGACGTGGTCGTGGTCATGGAGGGCGGACGCACCGCGCAGGCGGGCCCCCCTGAAGAGGTCTACGCGCGGCCCGCCAGCCCGTTTGTGGCCGAGTTCCTGGGATCCACGAACGTGCTGGCGGCGGTTGTCGGTGAGGACGGCAGGATTCGCCCGGCGCCCGGAGGCACCCTGATCGCAAGGGCGGAGGACATTCGCATCATTCCTCCAGAGGAGACGCCCCCGCCGGGCTCTGCATGGGCCGAGGGAGAAGTGGTGGACGTGCTCTTCCTGGGGGCGGGCTACCGCGCCTATGTGCGCATCGGCGACGAGGTGGTTATGGCCGACCACCGGACGCCGCTCCCCCGGGGGGCCGTGCGGATCGTCGTTCCAAGTGAGAAGCTGTTCTCCTTCAGCCGCGACTAGGACCGGTCCGGCCAGGGAAAACTACCAGGCAGGAACAAACACCGGGTCGCGCGCGTTGTGGCTACTTGTGAAGGAGGCCGTGGCGCGGGCTGTCGCGGTGGGGACAATGGAGATCCAACGGTGAGCGGGAGTCGCAACGAACGGGCCTTCTCGGTGGTAGAGCTGGTGGTTGTGCTGGGCCTGGTGGGGGTCCTGTTGGCGCTGGGCTTCAA
>JBBIOM010000044.1:0-13371 GCA_037443365.1 Armatimonadota bacterium | reverse complement strand
ACTAAGGAGGGTGCGCTATGAGCGTTAAGCAGCAGCCCGGCGTCAAGGTGATCCGCACGTTCACCGAGGGCAAGCAGTCCTGGATCGGCCTCGACAACCCAGGGTTCCGCCGCAAGGTGTTCCGGACCGTGGATCGTGAGATCTGCGGCTCCGAGTTCCTGGTCGCCGGGATAACCGTCTTTCCGCAGGGCGAGTCGAGCTCGCTGCACGAGCATCCCGGGTCCGAGGAGATCAACGTGGTCCTCTCGGGCAGCGGGGAGGCGGTCGACGCCGACGGCAACCGGCAGCCGTTCGGACAGCACGACATGATATTCGTGCCGAAGGACCTCAAGCACCAGCACGTGAACACGGGCACTGAGCCGCTGGTGCTTCTGTGGGCCTACACTCCTCCGGGAGAGAACCCCAGCCGGTAGCGGCAGGCCCGTGAGGGGGCGAGCCGATGCGACTGCAGGCCAGGAGGCCGATCCGGGTAGGTGACCGCGTGCTGGGCGGGCCGGCGGTGCTGACGTGCGTGCCGCTGACCGCAGCAGAGCGCTCGGCGCTGGCCCCACAGGCCGCGCATCTGGGGGCGCTCGGCCCGGACTGCATCGAGTGGCGCGCCGACTTCATCCCGGACCTGGCGCCCGCCGAGGTGCCGGCGCTCCTCGCCGATCTCTCTGCCTCTGCGCGCCGCCCGCTGATCTTCACGAACCGGCGGCACGAAGAGGGTGGGGCCCGTCCCCAGGACGAGGTGCATCGGCTCGCCATACTTGAGGCCGCGGCGTCAACCGGGCGGCCTGCCCTTGTGGATATTGAGATGGCTACGGAGCCGGCCTTGGCCGAGAAGGTTGCAGCAACGTGCATGGGATCCGAGGTGGGGGTCATACGCTCCTGGCACGACTTTGAAGGAACGCCCCCTGCTGAGGCGCTCCTGACAACGCTGCGGGCGATGCACAAAGCAGGGGCCGATGTCGCCAAGGTAGCGGTGATGCCCAGGTCCCCAGAGGACGTCCTTGTGCTGCTGGGGGCAGGGCTGGAGGCCCGCCGTACGTTCCTCGATATCCCCGCGATTCTGATGTCGATGGGCGCCGAGGGCGCAATCAGCCGGATAGGCGGGGGGTACTTCGGATCAGATCTCACATTCGCCGTTGGGATCGCGGCCTCGGCGCCGGGCCAGATCGAGATGGCTCTCGCCGACAGGCTGCTTGGCGTCGTAGGCCTAAGACGGGAGGTTGAGCCGTGAGCACAATGCGCGCCGCCCGGTTGCACGGGCCGCGAGATCTGCGCCTGGACGAGGTTCCGATCCCCGCCCCCCTGCCGGGCGAGGTGCTGGTCCGGGTTGAGCGTGTTGGCATCTGCGGGTCGGACGTGCACCTGTACGCTGGCCACCGGCCAGCGCCCTACCCCTTGATCCTGGGACACGAGGCGATAGGCCGGATTGCCGCGGTCGGCGACGGTGTCACTAGCGACTTGGCGGGCCGGCGGGTCGTGGTGGAACCCAACATACCATGCACCCAGTGCGCGCTGTGCCGGCGCGGACAAGGCACCGTGTGCCCGAACAAGCGCGTCCTGGGTGTCAATGTGGACGGGGTGTTCGCCGAGTTCGCGGCCGTGCCGGCCAGCCACGCCTGGGTCGCTTCGGACACCATCCCAGACCAGGACCTTGTGATGACCGAGCCGCTGGCAGTGGGGGTGCACGCGCTTGCCACAGCAGGGCTGGTCCCGGGAGACCGCGCCCTGGTGCTGGGGTGCGGCGCCATAGGGCTCCTGCTCACGCACCTGCTGAGCGCCGCGCGCATCTCGGTCACCGCGCTGGACCTGGATACCCGGCGGGTGGAGAAGGCTCGGGCGCTGGGGGCGGCCGAGGCGATGCCGATGAGCCAGGAGGTTGGGGAGGCGGTCGCAGCGCGCATGCGCGATACCGGGGAGCCGGCGACGCTATTCGAGTGCTCAGGGGCCGCGGCAGGGGCGGCGTGGTGCCTCCGGTCGGCTCCCCGGGGCGGGCGCGTCGTGCTGTTGGGATTGACGGCGGAGGATGTGCCCTTCTCGCCGCTGCGCCTTGTTCGGGAGGGGGTCACGCTGGTCAGCTCACTGATCTACGACCACCCCCGCGACTTCCGCCGGACGCTCAATCTGATTGAGGGAGGACTACGGGCAGGCCACCTCGTCGAGCAGGAATTCCCGCTGGACGAAGTGGGGGCCGGGCTGGAGGCCGCTCTCGGCGCCCAGTTCGCCAAGGCAGTCATACGCGTCAGTTAGCTCGGAGGGTTGGTATCAATGGGAACCAAGCAGCACAACGTCGCGCACCAGATTGTGCGATTCCTGGAGGGTGCAGGAACCGAGTACGTCTTCGGGCTCTGCGGTCACACGGTGATCGCGCTCCTCGACGCGCTCGCCGACAGCCGGATGCGCTTTGTCATGACGCGCCACGAGCAGATCGCGGCGCACATGGCCGAGGGCTATGCGCGGGCGTCCGGGCGCTGCGGTGTCCTGATGACGCATCTGGGACCAGGCCTGACCAACGCCGCCACCGGCGTGGCAAACGCGGCGCTGGACTCGATCCCGCTGCTGGTGATCGCGGGCGATGTGCCCGGCTACTTCTACGGCCGCCACCCGCACCAGGAGATCCAGTACCACACCGACGGCGACCAGTGGGAGGTCTTCCGTCCGTTCGTGAAGCGGGCCTGGAGGGTGGCAGATCCGCGCGGGCTTTCGCGCATCCTGCCGCGCGCCTACAGCCTGGCCACCAGCGGCCGGCCCGGGCCGGTGCTGATCAACGTGGCGATGGACGTCTTCTCGATGGCTGCCGAGGGGCCTGCCCCTGAGCCACCGGCCCCGCTGGCTCCTCCAGGGCTGGACTCCGGCGCCGCCCAGGAGATCGCGCGGCGGCTGTTGGCAGCGCGCCGCCCGGTCATCTACACCGGAGGAGGGGTGATCTCGTCTGGGGCCTCGGAGGAGCTGCGGCTCGTTGCCGAGCATCTCGGCTCGCCCGTGGCCTATTCCCTGATGGGCAAGGGCGCGCTGCCTGACGACCATCCGCTCATTCTCGGAATGACCGGGTTCTGGGGGACCGAGCTGACCAACCGCGTGACGCGCGAGGCCGACCTGATCCTGGCGGTCGGGACCCGCTTTGCCGAGGCCGACTCCAGCTCGTGGGATCCGCGATTCACCTTCGCCATCCCTCCGACCGAGTTGATACACCTTGACATAGACCCCCAGGAGATCGGCCGCTCGTTCCCCGTGGCGGTGGGGGCAGTCACGGACGCGCGGGCCGGGCTGCGCGCGATCCTCTCCGCGCTGCGCGAGAAATCGGCGGGCGGAGGAGACGGCCACGCAGGGCTCGCCGGCATCCAGTCGGAGCGGCAGGCCTGGCTGGCCGGCCTCGAGGGCCCCTCGCGCTCCTCGTCGTTTCCGCTGGCGCCGCAGCGCATCCTGGCCGAGATCCGTTCCGCCCTTCCCAGGGAGGGGGTCCTGGTCACCGACGTGGGCTGGAACAAGAACGGGGTCGGCCAGCAGTTCCCGATCTACCTGCCGCGGACCCACCTTCCGCCGGGCGGCCTGGCGACCATGGGATACGGCCCCGCGGCGGCACTCGGCGCCAAGCTGGCGAGGCCCGACGTTCCGTGCCTCGCGATGGTGGGCGACGGCGCCTTCAGCGCCAACCCGTCGGTACTCGCGACGGCGGTCGAGCAGGGCATCGGCGTGGTCTGGGTGGTGATGAACAACAGCGCCCACGGCACGATCGCCGGGCTGATGGGCTCCCACTACGGCCGCACCTTCGGCTGCGAGTTCCAGTGCGCCGGGCAGCCCTACAGCCCGGACTTCGCGGCGCTCGCGCGCGCCTACGGCGCGGAGGGTGTGCGGATAGAGCGGGCCGACGACCTGGCCCCGGCCCTTGCCGCAGCGCTAGGAAGTGGAAGGCCAACGGTCATAGACGTGCCGATGGTGAACGATCCAGTCCCGACCGCTGGTCACTGGGACATCAACGACATCTACCGCTGGTGACGGCGTGCCTCATTACTCCAGGATGAGGGCACGGTTGAAGCCGTGAAGACGAGCGGCGTGGCGGCGGTGGAGCGCGCGCTTGCCATCCTCGACGCCTTCCGCGAGGGCGACGACGGCCTCACCCTGGCCGAGATCGCCGCGCGCACGAGGATGTACAAGAGCACCATCCTGCGCCTGTGCGCGTCGCTGGAGAGGTACGGCTACCTCTGGCGGGTCTCCGACGGCAGGTACCGGCTGGGCCCCACGCCCATGCGCCTCGGTAGCCTCTACCAGCGCGGGTTTTCCCTGGCCGGCCGTGTCGTGCCGGTCCTGCGCCATCTCGCCAACGACAGTGGCGAGAGCGCCTCGTTCTACGTTCGCCACGGCGCGGTCCGCGTCTGTCTCCACCGCGTGGACTCCCCGGCGCCGATCCGCGATCACGTGCGCGAGGGCGACCACCTTCCGCTGGATCGCGGGGCGGCGGGGAGGGTGCTTCTGGCGCTTGGCGGGGCCAAGGGCGCTGCTTTCGCACTCGTCCGCCGTGACCTGATCGCCGCCTCCTTCGGAGAGCGTAACCCCGAGACCGCGGCTGTCGCCTGCCCGGTCTTCCGCGTGGGGCAGGAGCTCGTCGGGGCGCTGTCGCTGTCAGGTCCGCTCTACCGGTTTCGACCGGCGGCAGTGAAGCGCATGTCACTGGCGCTCATGCGCGCCGCAGCGGACCTGACCGCCGCGCTGGGCGGCGACCGAAAGCCATTCGACGAAAGGGCTTCCGCCCGTGCAGCGTCCGCTTGAGGGCATCAGGGTCCTCGACCTCACGAACGTGCTGGCAGGCCCGTTCTGCTCCTTCCAGCTTGCGCTGGTGGGTGCCGAGGTAATGAAGGTGGAAGTGCCCGGGACGGGCGATCTGGCCCGGCAGCTCGGCGCCGACGCGGCGCTGAACCAGCGGCTGATGGGCGCGTCGTTCCTGGCCCAGAACGCCGCGAAGCGGTCGGTCACGCTGAACCTCAAGCACGCCCGGGGCCGCGCCGTGTTCGAGCGGCTCGTGGCGACCGCGGATGTGCTGGTGGAGAACTTCCGGCCCGGGGCGATGGTGCGCCTGGGCGTGGGCTACGACGATCTCTCCCGCACGAACCCCGGCCTGGTCTACTGCGCGATCTCCGGATTCGGAAGCGACGGCCCGATGCGGGACAACCCCGCCTACGACCAGATCATCCAGGGGCTCTCAGGGGCGATGAGCCTCACCGGCAGCGAGCAGACCGGGCCGCTGCGGACAGGGTTTCCGATATGCGATACCATCGGAGGGCTCACCGCGGCGTTCGCGATCACCTCGGCGCTGCTCGCGCGCCGGCAGACCGGCAGGGGCGCTTTCATTGATGTCTCCATGCTTGAGGCGACGCTGTTGTCCATGGGGTGGATCGTCTCGAACTACCTGATCGCCGGCGAGCACCCCAGGCCCATGGGCAACGACAACTTCACCGCGAGCCCGTCGGGCGCGTTCCGCACGCGGGACGGCCTGCTCAACATCGCCGCCAACAAGCAGGAGCAGTTCGAGGCTCTCGCCCGCGTGGTGGGGCGCCCGGACCTGGTAGGGGATCCCAGGTTCGCGCGGAGGGAAGATCGCCTGCGCCACCGCGCCGTGTTGAGCGCCGAGATCGAAGCCGCCCTGGCCGCGCGCACGGCGGCCGAGTGGGAGCCACTGCTGAACCAGGCCGGGGTTCCGGCCGGCCGGGTGCTCTCGGTGCCCGAGATCCTGGCCCACCCGCAGATCGCAGGGCGGGGGCTCATACAGGAGTTCGACAAGGCGCCCGGCGTCGGGTGCGGCATCGCGATCGCGACCACCGGGTTCAGGATATCGGGCTGGCGCCCCACTGCCGGGAGCCCGCCGCCGCGCCTGGGCGAGCACACCGACGAGGTGCTCAGGAATCTCGGCTATTCCGAAGATGAGATCGCCGGGCTGCGTGTGGAGGGGGCGATATGACGGACCAGGCCAACGATCCATCACGTGCGTGGTGGCAGACGGCGATCATCGACATCGCCCCGGGCCAGATAGCCATCAGGGGGTACCCGATCGAGCAGCTCATCGGCTCGATCAGCTTCCCAGCCATGATCTGGCTGCTGCTCGGCGGAGAGCTGCCGTCCCCTGACCAGGCCGCGCTGCTGGAGGCCGCGCTCGTGGCCTCGGTGGACCACGGTCCGCAGGCCCCGTCCATTGCGATCGCGCGGATGTCGGTCACCTGCGGACTCCCCCTCAACAACGCCGTGGCCTCGGGGGTCAACTCCCTGGGCGACATCCACGGCGGCGCGGGGCAGCAGGCGATGGAGCTCTACGCCGCCATCGCGGCGGGATGCGACCAGCGGGGTCCGGGCGGCGGAGGACGCCTCCTGGACGAGGTGGTCGAGGAGGAGCTGAACCGCCTGGGTTCAGGCGCCTTCGTGCCCGGGTTTGGACACCGCTTTCACCACACCGACCCCCGTGCCGTGCGCCTGCTGGAGCTCATCGCCAGGGCCGAGGAGCGGGGCACGGTCACAGGCAGGTTCGCGCGCATCGGCCGCGCCGTCGAAGCCGCCATCGAGAGGCGCAAGGGCATTCGGATCCCAATGAACATAGACGGCGTCACCGCGGTTGTCTTCTCCGAGCTCGGCTTTCCGCCGGCACTCGGCCGCGGCCTCTTCGTTCTCTCGCGGGCCGCGGGCATCCTCGCCCATGCCTGGGAGCAGAGACAGCAGGGAGGCCGCATCAAGGGGCCGGTCCCGCCCGAGGCCGGCTACACCTACACGGGCGTCCCGAAGCGAGACCTCACGGAGCCTCCCCAAGGATAGCGCGGCCCTGGCTGACCGCCGCGCGTGGTATACTCTCTCGCAACAACGGGGTGGCCATGCGCCAGAGGCCCCGGTCCCGGAGGGCTTTCGTCGTGAGGAACATCGCCCTGATAGGGATGCCGGCCACCGGGAAGAGCACGGTCGGCCGGGAGCTCTCGCTCGTGCTGGGTCTGCCCTTCGTGGACGCGGACGAGTTGATCGAGAGCCGCGAGGACGCGGCGATCTCCTCGATATTCGAAAGGCACGGCGAGGCCCACTTCCGCGCCCTCGAGGAGGCGCTGATCGCCGAGGTGACGCAGTCACCCGGCGTGGTCGCCACCGGGGGCGGGGTCGTGGAGCGGGAGCAGAACCTGGCTGCCCTGCGGGCCTGGGGTTGGCTTGTGGCGCTCGTTGCGTCTCCGGAGGTCATCGCCCGGCGAGTGGGCCGCGCCGATCAGTGGCCGCTGCTCAGGGGCCGGGTGCTGGAGAACCTGGAGCGGCTCTGGGGGAGGCGTTCGGGCAAGTACATGTCGGCCGACCTGGTGATCGACGTGGGCAACGAAGACCTGGACGGCGTCATGCGCCGTGTCCTGGCGTTCCTGGCCGAACGCGAGCCCGTCGCCGCGATCGGCGTGAGCCCGAGCGGGGCGCGTCCGTACCGCGCGGTGGTAGGAGACGGCATCCTCGGCCTCCTGGGGTACTACGCCCGCGAGGCCGATCTCTCGGGGCGAGCCGCGATTCTGGCCTCTCCCGCTGCGGCGCGCCGCTACGGCGAGCAGGCCTGCGACGCGCTCAATGGAGCAGGCCTGGACCCAGTCCTCATCGAGGTCTCCGCCGGGGAGGGCGTCAAGACCTGGGAGAGCGCGGGAGGGCTCTACGGCCGGCTCGTCCGTGAGGAGGTTGATCGAACCGGATGCCTGGTCGCGATGGGAGGAGAGGAGGTGCTCGACGCCGCGGGCTTCGTCGCCGGCACCTACATGCGAGGCATTCCTATCGTGCACGTCCCGACCACGCTCCTCGCGCAGATCGATAGCTGCGTCGGCGGCAAGGCGGCCCTCAACCACTTCCGCGCCAAGAACCTCATTGGGATCATCCACCATCCACGGGTGGCCCTCGTGGACGTGGCGGCGATACGAGGTGTCGGCCTGCGGTCTCTGCGCGCGGGGCTGGCGGAGTCCGTGAAGTACGGTGTGATCGCCGATGCCGACCTGTTCGCGTTCCTCGAGGCACACGCCGCGGACCTGCTGGACGAGGGCAGCCGCCTCATGCCCGAACTCGTGGAGCGGTGCCTGCGCATCAAGGCGCGCTTCGTGGAGGAGGACGAGCAGGGAGAGGGCCGGCGCATGCTCCTCAACTACGGGCACACCTTCGGGTACGCGATCGAGTCCTCGACCGGGTTCCATCGGTACACGCACGGCGAGGCCGTGGCCATCGGCATGACGCTGGCCGCCCGGGTCGCGGTGGCGATGGGGATCGCCGCCGGATCTCTAGAGGACCGTCAGACCGCCCTCCTTAGGCGGTTCGGCCTGCCCACCGACTTCTCGGGCGTGGCGACCTCCCGCCTGGCCGAGGCGCTCTGGCGCGACAAGAAGCGGCAGGGAGCGAGCCTGCGCTTCGTGCTTCCCGTCAGGGTCGGGGAAGGAGAGGTGCGGGGCGACGTGCCCATGGACCTGGTGGCGCGCATCATCGAGGAGCACGCTGCAATCCCTGATGCCGGGGGCGCCCGGGGCACCACGGGTGGAGGCTAGCCGGGGCGTCCCGGGCACGGCGAGTCCCAGGAACGCCCCGCTGGCTTCAAGGCCTTACTTGCACGGCGGCAGCGCTATCTTGATGGGCGCGTCGAAATCGTAGTAGTCGGTTGTCATGGTCACCGAGCCGTCGTCGCCCAGAACCTGCGCGCGCCGGGGAAGGCCGTCGGTGGTCGCCACGAACAGCCGGTTCTTCGTGGTCATTATGTCGTTCTTCCACACGAAGGTGTAGGATTGGGTCCGTATGCCCGCGATGGTCTCCGCCGGGCCCCGGGCCGCGGTTACCTCACCCCACATCTTCTCGGGATCCGCGCCGAGCTGGTCTCGCTGCTGAGTGTCGCAGATCCACGCACCGCTCCCGGTCCGCATGCGGACCGCGGTCCCAACCTGTATCACCTCGACGGTGTTCCCGCCCACCGTCGTCTTGGAGTAGAAGCTGCCGGGGTTCATCACTTCCATCAGGGTGACCATGGCGCCTGTTGGACCCGCTACCGTTCCCTTGGCCCGGTAGGACTTGAGCTTCTGTAGCTTGGTCATCGCGGCGGCGATCTCCGCCCAGGCCTTGGCATCGCCCTTGACGACGAGCTTCGGGGCGGCCGCGTCCACGGCCGCCGCCAGCGAGCCGGCAAGCACCAGTGCCACCACTGCTGCCACGACGGCGACGATCCTCACGTCCGTTTCCCTCCTTCTATGTCTATCGTGCCACCATCCAGGTGCGGCGCAGGCCGTAGTACGATTGGTTGGGCCAGTGCTCGAAGCCCTGGACCCACTTCCGCACCGCCTCGTATGTCGTCGAGTGGAACAGGAAGACCATCGGTACCATCTCCTGCAGCCGCATCTGCGCCTGGTCGTAGATGCGCTTGCGCTGCGCCTCGCCGGATACGGTCTGGCCCTCCTCGACCAGCCTGTCGAAGACGGGGTCTGAGAAGTTCACGTAGTTGCGCGCATCGCCGGTCCGGAAGTTGTTGAAGAGGTAGTCGTCCGGGTCAACCTGCCCGGAGGTGCCCAGGAGCGTGAGCACGTACCGCTTTGCGAACACCGTGGGAAGGTAGACGCTCCAGTCCGCGGCCACGATGCGGAGCCGGAAGCCCGAGCGGGCCGCCTGCGCCTGGATGACCTCCGCGGGCGTGCGCAGGAAGTCGTATGTGGTGGTGACGTAGAACTCGGCGTCAACCCCACCGGGGTGCCCGGCCTCGGCCAGCAAACGCTTCGCACGGTCGATGTCGGGCTTGTCGTAGACGTTCTTCGACAGCGCGTAGAAGTTGCCCGGAGGGATCACGCTGCCGGTCGCCTCAATGCCGCCGACGCCGAACAGGGCGGTGTCGATGATCTCCTTGCGGTTGACCGACCAGGCCAGGGCCTGCCGCACCTTGACGTTGTTGAACGGGGCAACCGCGCAGTTGATGTAGATCGCGCGGAAGTTGGCCGAGGGCCCGCCCAGTACTTCCACGTTCGGGTCGGCCCGGAGCGCGCGCACCTCCGATGAGGGAACGTACTCGATGAAATCCACCGTACCGGTGCGCAGCGCGGTGGTGCGTGCGATCGCATCCGGGTAGAAGACGAACTCGATCCGGTCTACGTATGGAAGCCGTCGTCCCGTCTCGTCGAAGCCCCAGTAGTCGCCGTTGCGTACCAGGGTGAGCCGCTGCTGCGGGGTGTAGCCGATGAACCGAAACGGCCCGGTGCCCATCGGGTTGGTGTGCAGGTCCCCGTCTCTCTCTACCACCTCTCGCGGCACGATCGCGGCCCACACAGAGTGGGAGAGCTTGGCGATCAACGGGCTGTAGGGCTTCTTGAGCTTGAACGCCACCGTGTACGGATCCGGCGCGGTCACGGTGTCTACGTCCGCAAAGTCCCCGGCGCGCGGCGCCCGTGTCCTTGGATCGCGTATGCGGTTGATGGTGTAGACGACGTCCTCGGACGTCATCGGTCTCCCGTTGTGGAACTTCACATTGCGCCGGAGTTTGAAGGTCCACACCAGGTTGTCCGGCGACACCGTCCACGACTCGGCCAGGCCCGGGACGAACCGGCCGTCCGCGCTGTAGAACACCAGCGTGTCATAGACGTTTTCCATCATGTTGCGGCTTAACGTCGCCGTGGTAAGGTGCGGGTCCAATCCGACCGGGTCGCCCTGCATCCCGACGCGCAGCGTTCCGCCGTAGCGCGGGCCCGAGGTCTGGGCCACGGACGGCTGGAAGCCGGCCGCAACCAACAGGCCTGCACAGAGAAGCATAACCATGGTGCGCATTGCGGTCTCCTCCTTCGTTGTGTGGTGTGTCCTTCTACTTACTGCTAAGCACCGTGCGTGTGAGGATCAAGGGCGTCACGAATGCCGTCTCCCAGCAGGTTGAATCCCAGTACCGTTACGCTGATCGCGATCCCGGGTCCTATCGCCGGCCACGAGCTGAAGGTCATCACAGCGCGGCCCTCGGCGATCATCTGCCCCCAGGTGGGCGTCGGCGGCTGAGTGCCCAGCCCCAGAAACGAGAGGGCGGCCTCGGCGAGTATCGCCAGCGCCAGGCGCAGTGTGCACTCCACGATCAGCGGCGCGATCGCGTTTGGGAGGATGTGCCGCCGCAGGATCCGGGTGCTCCCCGCCCCGATGGCGCGGGCCGCGTCCACGTACTCCTCGTGCCGCACCGTGAGCACGGCGGCCCGCGCCACGCGCGAGAACGGCGCAGTGTAAACGATGGCGATCGCCAGCACCACGTTCCAGAAACCGCCCCCCAGGAACGCCAACAGCGCGATAGCGAGCAGGATCGCCGGGAAGGCCAGCAGGACGTCCGACAGCCGCATCACCAGCGTGTCTGCCCAGCCGCCCAGGAACCCCGACGCCACGCCGATGCTCCCTCCCACCGCGAGCGCCAGCCCGACCGCGAGCGCTCCGACCGCGAGCGAGACGCGCCCGCCGTGCAGCACGCGCGATAGCGTGTCCCGGCCGTACATGTCGGTGCCCAATGGGTGCGCTGCGCTGGGGCCCTGCAGCCTGCGGACTGGAGCGATCTCCACCGGGTCGTGCCGGGTGAGCACCGGGGCACCGACCGCCCCGACCAGGACCGCGAGCAGCAGCGCGCCGCCGACGCGGGCGCCCACATGCCGCGCCAGCCGCGTCCCGGCGCTAGCCCGCGGCGTCGGGGACCAGCTACTGGTATCGGATACGAGGGTCGAGGAAGCCATAGAGGAGATCCACGAACAGGTTGACCAGCACGAAGGACAGGGAGATGGACAGCACGGCTCCCTGGATCACCGGGTAGTCGCGCAGGTTGATCCCCTCCAGCGCGAACCGCCCGATGCCCGGCAGGCTGAAGATCTGCTCGATTATGACCGTGCCGCCCAGCAGCGTGCCGAACTGAAGGCCGATCACGGTCACGACCGGGATCAGGGCGGTGCGAAGGCCGTGCCTCAGGATGACCGCCGACTCCGCCAGGCCCTTGGCGCGCGCGGTCCGGATGTACTGCCGTGCCAGAACCTCGAGCAGGCTGCTGCGCACGATGCGGGTGATGGCCGCGGCCAGCACCATGCCCAGCGATAACGCCGGCAGCACCATGTGGCGCAGGTTCGCCACCAGGCTCTCGGCCGGTGAGATGTAGCCGGTGGGCGGGAGCCAGCCCAGGCGAAGGGCGAACAGCAGGATGAGCAGGACCCCGAGCCAGAACGAGGGGACCGAGAGTCCCAGCATGACAAAGCCCGTGGCCAGGTAGTCACCGGCCCTCCCGCGCCGCAGAGCGGCCGCTATTCCAACCGGGATGCCGATTGTCAGCGCGACCAGCAGGCCCATCAGCGCCAGCTGCACCGTCACCGGAAAGCGCCGCGCGAGTTCGCCGCCGACGGGTCGGCCGGTCCGCAGCGACTTGCCCATGTCTCCCCGTCCGACCTTCGCGATGTACTCCGCGAACTGGTGGTGGAGAGGCTTGTCCAGGCCAAACAGCTGGCGCAGCTCTTCCACCCGCCCCTCGCGCAGGCTCCCCTCGAGCCCGATCATCTGTGTCACGACATCGCCAGGGACCAGCCGGATGAGCAGGAAGACCGCAATCAGCACACCCAGCATTGTAGGAACGGCCAGCAACAGCCGTCGGGTCAGGTATGAGGCCAGGCGACATCCCTCCAAAGGCGCCGGGTGCTCGGGGCCGGCGGTGCGAGTTGCCTTTCTATACGCCGCCGAGGGGTAAGAACCTGCTATCATGATGTGCGTCGCATGCATTCCACGGTCATCTACCTGATCCGCCACGCCGAGACCACCTGGAACGCCGAAGGGCGCCTGCAGGGAACCCTGGATGCGCCCCTGAGCGCTCGCGGGCGAGAGCAGGTGCGCGGGTTGGTCGAGGCGTTGCGCGCGGTTCCTCTTGTTGCGGTCTACTCCAGCCCGCTCGGCCGGGCCCGTGCCACGGCCGAGCCCATAGCCGCCGCGCACGGGCTGCTCCTACACACCGTGCCCGGACTGCGGGAGATGTCCCAGGGAGAATGGGAGGGCCGCCTGATGTCAGAGGTCAGGGACAACGACGGCCGGCCCATACAGGCCAGGCGCGACTCGCCCGTTGAGTCCACCTTTCCAGGCAGCGAGACCATGGCAGGGGTGCAATCGCGCGCGGTGACCGCGATCGGGGCCCTGGCCGCGCGGCACGCAGGCCAGGCGATCGCCGTGGTCGCGCACGGCGGGGTCAACAAGACGATTCTTCTGGAGTGCCTGGGCGCGCCGCTCTCACATCACACCCGGATCGCGCAGGGCAGCGCGTGCATCAACGTCATCGAGATGGGCACCCCGGCGCCCCGCGTGATAGCGCTCAACAGCACCGCGCATCTGACGGGCCTCTGCCAGGAGGAAGGATAGGCCCCGAACAATCTCCGCCTCGTAGGCGCCCCC
>JBBIOM010000043.1:0-13447 GCA_037443365.1 Armatimonadota bacterium | reverse complement strand
CCGCCCATGCAGCCACGCGGCCGGCCCGATTCGGCACCTCCGCACCCCCGGGGGTTCCGACCTCCTTGCCAGGCGCGACTATGCTCTACGCCAACAACTACACACCAACAGGCGCAAGCGGTGCTGCTGGCCTAGCCGGGTATCCAGGCGATCCCTACGGCGCGCACCGTCACGCCGGTGCGCTTGGGCTTCACCACCACCTTCTCAAGCGGATCGGTGGCCGGGTCGGACGCCGCGACAGCCGTCTCGATCTCGCTGCGAATCTTTGCTTCCAGGGCATCCAGTTGCTGTTGGAGCGCCTCTGCGGTCTCCTGCGCCCGCTTCACGTCCTGCGCTTCCTTGTAGGACCGGCTCGCGCCGCGCGCTGCGGTAGTCGCGCGCCCGATGGTACCGCTGCGGATCGCCCTGCGTCCCATGAACGCGTCCAGAATCGTTGCGCCGACCGATACCGCCGTCTGAACCTGCTGCTGCTGCGCCTGCTGCTTCTCCCGCTCGACGGCCTCCTGGGCGCGGCGCAGGCGCTCGGTCAGCGTGGTCACCCTCTGGCCGTACTTCTGACGCCAGCGCTCCACGGCCTGGTCGCGTCGTTCGCGCATCGCACCCTGCAGCCGTATGCGGAAATCGCGCTCAGACTCGCTGGCCTGTGATAGCAGGCCTGAGCCAGGATGCCGGAAGATCTCAATCTGCTGCTCCTGCAACAGCCAGCCAGCGAACTCCTTGCTCCAGGCCTCGTAGCTCTTGGGCCTGGTTGCGGCCGGTGGCAGCCCCCCAAACAGACCGGGCTGCGCCGGGGAGGCCTGCAGATCCGTGGCGCCGAATCCTGCGTCTCTTGCCGCGGCCCAGTCCACGGCCACCACGCCGGTGGTAAAGGGCACCAGCACGACCACGTCGCGCCTCGCGTCAACGCCTGCCTTCGCGTCGTGGAGTAACACCTGCGCCGCGCCCAGCAGCATGGGCTCGTAGCGGACCTGGCCGCCCTCGGGCGCGGCCGCAGCCGGCGCGAAGTACTGCGGGATACCGGGTGGCAGCACAGGGCGCGTGGGTGCAGCCGCGGGCACGGCGGCTGGAGCGGCAACGGTTGGCAGGGGGACGGACGGAGCCGCCGCGGGCACTGCCGCCGACACGGGAGCAGCATCCACTCCGGCCGCTCGCGTCGGATCAACCAGGCGCTTGATCTGGTCGCGCGTAAGCGGCCCCCGCAGGTACGACATCGCCCAGCGCGTCTCGAAGACATCCGGGGTAGCCCTGTGAACGTTGTGCAGAAGAAAGACCCGCCTGCCCAGGCGTGAGAGCAACCTGTCAATGCCGCCGCGGTCGAAGCCCTCGCCGGATGCGGCCGAGACCCCCTCCAGCCCATCGAGCACACGGGCCTTGTCGCGCTCGGTCTGCAAGCGCCCCAGGAACCAGGTGCCGGCGTTCGAGAGACCCTTGTAGTCGAGATCTACGGGGTTCTGGGTGGCCAGCACCACGCCCAGGCCAAAGGCCCGCCCCTGCTTGAGTAGGGTGAGCAGCGGTCGCTTTGCCGGCGGGTTCGCCACCGGGGGAAAGAAGCCGAATATCTCGTCCATGTATAGGATCGCGCGCAGGCTCGTGGTGCCGGACTGCCCGCGCATCCACCCGAGCACCTGGTTCAGCAGCAAGGCAACGAAGAACATGCGCTCGGCGTCGGATAGGTGCGCGATCGAGAAGACCGACACGCGCGGTTTGCCCCGGTCGTTGTAGAGGAGCCGTTCGACATCCATGGGCTCCCCCACCATCCAGTTCGAGAACCCCGGAGCGGCCAGGAGGTTGTTCAGGCGCAGGGCCAGCGCAAAGCGCTCTGTCGAGGGATAGAACGTCTCCAGATCGATGACCCCAACCCTGGACACGGGTGGTGTCTGTACGTGCTGGATGAGTGATGCGAGATCGAGGTCCTCTCCGGCCTGCCAGGCGGCGTCCAGGATCGTCGAGAGCAGGATGTGCTCGCGGCTGACAACGGGGTCGGCCTCGATACCTACCAGGCCTAGCAGACTGGTGGCGGTGATGCTGACGCGATCGCCCAGCAGTTCCCGGTCCTGACGAATCGGCGCAGGTGGCGCCGCAAACGAACTGAGGATGGACACCGGCATTCCGGCAGTGCTGCCCGGCGTGTAGACGGTGAACTCGGCTGCCTCGCGCATCCGGCGGATGCGCGCGCCGTCCTGTCCCCACGCGGCCAGGCCGCTCGCCCACATCTCGGCCTGCTGGCGGGCATACTCCTCGACCGAGAGACCCTTCTGCCGCGCGTCGTCTTCGTTCACCCATGGCAGGAAGTCCTCGGGCCGTAGTTCCGGAAACGTCAGCAGCAGGTTGGTAAGGTCGCCCTTGGGGTCAATGGCGATCGCGGGCACGCCGTCGAGCGCGGCTTCTTCGAGAAGCGTGATGCACAACCCAGTCTTGCCGCTCCCGGTCATGCCCAAGCATACCGCGTGGGTAACCAGGTCCTTCGCATCGTACAGTATCAGTTCATCCCGGGGCTTCGCCTGTTCGGCATCGTACGCGCGCCCAATGTAGAAGATGCCCAGTCTCTCGAAATCCGCCGCTGGCATGATCAAACCTCCGACTGACGGATCTACCGGCAACCCACGGGGCTGCCGGGTCACAGCTGCGACGTGCAGTGCGGGCAACGCGTCGCCACGATCGGAATGCTCGTCCCGCAGTACGGACAATCCTTGGTTGTGGGCGGGGCGGCGGGCGCCTCGCGCCTGAGACGGTTGGCCACCTTGACAACCTGGAAGGCCACGAGGGCCACGATCAGGAAGCTCACGACGGCGCTGAGGAAGGCTCCGTAGGCGATCACGGGCGCGCCGGCTTCCCGCGCCGCCTTCAAACCGGGATAGGCCTGGCCCGACAGGTTGAGGAACAGGCTGCCAAAGTCCACCTTGCCGAGCAGTGCACCGATCGGCGGCATGATGATGTCGTTGACCAGCGAGTTCACGACCGACCCAAAGGCCGCGCCCATGATGAATCCGATGGCAAGGTCGAGCATGCTGCCCTTCACGGCGAACTCCCTGAACTCCCGAAGCACGCGGCCCACCTCCACCATTAGGTTGCCAAGCCCATCGGTGCCTGCTTCGACCCCCTGCCAATCGCTCCTGCCGCCTCGCAGTTCAGCGGGCGGGGGCATCCCAGGAGGACAGGGCGCGGCCGCCGAATAGGGCATCAACTCTCAAAGCGGGGTGCCAGGGAAAGGAGCTGAGGGAAAGATGCGTCCAGCCTTCGTAGCAGGCCTGCTGCTCTGCGTGCTGGGCCTCAACCTCGTCCCGGTGGCCGGCCAGGGGGCGATCCGGGTCATCGTCAACGGCGAGGAACTCGCCTTCGATGTCCCGCCCGTCGAGGTGGGCGGGCGGCTGCTGGTACCCCTACGAGGCGTCTTCGAGCGCCTGGGCGCCACCGTCCTGTGGGAGCCGGCCGCGCAGCGCATCACCGCCACCACGGCCACCCGGAAGATCGAGCTGGTCATGGGGCGTCGAGAGGCGGCCGTAGACGGCAAGATGGTTATCCTGGACACCCCGCCCATGTCCGTCGGGGGCCGCACCATGGTGCCGCTGCGCTTCGTGAGCGAGGCACTGGGCGCCTACGTGCAGTGGCAGGCGGCCACGCGGACCGTGCTCATCACGCTCCCGACGGCCGAGCCGGCTCCTCCGGGCTATCAGCAGCCCCGGCCCACGCCGCTCCCGACGCCAACAGCGGTCGTGACGCCGGCGCCGACTCCCGCCCCTACCCCGACCCCAATCATCACGCCGTCCCCAAGGGTCACCGATGGAGTGCTGGTTGCCGTCGTCACCGCCGCGACCCCGCCGCGCATCCACGTCAGCGTGGGCGCGGTCATCTACATCTTCACCATCACTCCTGAGACGGCGATTCTGAGATTCGACGCGGGCACGGGTGCGGGCGGATCCGCGGCGTTGGCGGCGCTGCGCATCGGCGACCAGGTGCGGGTCGAGGCCGTGGGCACCTCTAACGACGCGGCGAGTGTCAGGGCCTCGTTCCGGCAGGTGCGTGGGCGCGTGGACGTGCTGACCCCGACCGCGATCGCGCTGCAGGACGGGCAGGTCGTACGCATCAACCATGACGCCGTGGTGACGATCAACGGCGCGCCGGTCCCGCTCGGTGACGCGCCGGCGCGCGTGCGGCGCGGAGACGAGATCACCGTGCGGATGAACCCGTCCTCCAACGAGGCCTGGGAGCTGGCCGTGATCAGCCCGCTGGCCGCGACCCCCACGCCGGCGGCCACGCCGACAGGTGCTCCGACGGTCCGGACACAGGAGTTCAGGAGCCGCACCGACGCGCCGCTCGTCGAGGCGGCGCCGGCGGCTCCGCACCCAACCGAGGCCCTCTTCGTTGGGCGCGACGCCACGGGCAGGTACCGCTCGGTGGTGAGCTTCAGCATCGCCCTTCCTCCCGGCGCGACCGTGCGCCGGGCCACGCTGCGCCTGTTCCTGTACGGATACAGGTCCGGCGGCGCCGATCTGTACACGGTCTTTCCTGTCACGCGGCCCTGGACCGAGGCGGATGCTACCTGGAACCTGCTGGCCGGTAGCTACGCGGTGCTGAGGCCTGCCGGTCCCGTGACGATAGCGGGAGGCGCCACGCGCATCTCCGTCGAGTGGGACGTGACTGAGATAGTCAGGGCATGGGTCGCCGGAACTCTGCCGAACTACGGGTTGCTGATACGCAACATGGAAGGGGGCGCCAACCTGGTCTACTTCGGGCACGGGGAGGACGTCCTGGCCAACCGCCCGCGGCTGATAGTCGAGTACGTCGCCCCGTAGTGCCGGGGGGTGCTGTCGCGCCCGACTCAATGACGCTGGCGGCCCTGCGGATAGGGGGGCAGGATGGACGCGCTCAAGGAACGGATACTGCGTGAGGGCCGCAACCTGGGCAACGGCATCCTCAAGGTGGACAGCTTCCTCAACCACCAAGTGGATCCCGCGTTGCTGGGCGAGTGCGGGCGCGAGCTGGCGGCCCGGTTCGCTGGCGTGGGGGCCACGAAGGTGCTCACCGCGGAGATCTCGGGCATAGCCCCGGCGTTCACAACGGCCATGCACCTGGGAGTGCCGGTGGTCTACGCCCGCAAGACGCGGCCGGTGACGATGCCCTACCAGGTCTTCCTGACCCTGGCCCCTTCGCACACGAAGGGTCACACGATCGAGCTGATCGTCTCGCCCGAGTACCTGGCGCACGGCGAGCGGGTGCTGATCGTGGACGACTTCCTGGCGACCGGCCAGACCATCCTGGGCCTGGTGCGCCTGGCCCAGGCCGCGGGATCGTCGGTCGTGGGCATCGGCGCGGTCATCGAGAAGGTCGTGGAAGGGGGTCGCGCGTTGCTGGCGCCGCTGGGCGTGCCGATCGTGGCGCTGGCCGTCGTCACCGACATGAGCGACGGCAAGATCGTGCTGGCGTAGCTCACCGTAGCGCGCCGGCAGCCCGGCGTCGAAGCGCGGCGCGCGGAAAGCCCCTCGCCCTCCTAGACAGTCTGCCCCTCCACCGGCACCTCGGAGGGGATCCCGGCCGAGGTCAGCGCACCCGCCAGGGCCTCTGCCGCGGCCTCGTCGCCATGCACGCAGAACGCGCGGCCGATCCGTGGCACGCGCGCCGCCCATGCGAGCAGCTCGTTCCGGTCGGCGTGCGCGCTGAACGCGTCGGCCCGCTCGATCCGGATCGCCACCTTGTGCGGCTCACCGTAGATCCTGGCCTCCGGCGCACCGTCGGACAGTCGGCGGCCCAGCGTGTGCTCGGCCTGGTATCCCACGAACAGAAGCGTGGACCGCGGGTCGCCGATGCGGTCGCGCAGGTGCGGCAGGATGCGGCCTGCCTCCGCCATCCCGGAGGTAGCGATGATGACGCACGGCTCTTTCGAGGCGCGCAGCGCCCTGGACTCGGCAGGGGTGCGCACGTAGCGCATAGCGCCAAACCCGAAGGGATCGTGCCGCCTCAGGTGCGCCAGGATCTCCTCGTCGAAGCACTCGGGGTGCGCGCGAAAGATCCTTGTGGCGTCGGTCGCCATCGGGCTGTCCACATAGAAGGGGACCGCCGGGACGAGGCCTTCTTCCCTCTGGCGGTGCAGGGTGTACGCGACCTCCTGTACCCGACCGATCGCGAAGGACGGGATCAGCACCCTTCCGCCGCGGCCGACGGTCTCACGCACAACGGCAGCCAGGTGCGCCTCAGCCTCGGCGCGCGGGGCGTGCTCCCGGTCGCCGTAGGTGGACTCGATGAGCAGGAGATCCACCGCTGGAAGCACTTCGGGGTCGCGCACGATGGCGGTCCCGGGGCGGCCCAGGTCGCCGGTGAAGCCCATGCGGCAATCGTCCGCTTCGAGCAGCACCATCGCCGACCCCAGGATGTGCCCCGCGTCGTGGAAGGTGGCGGTCAGGGAGCCAACGCGAAACGGCCGCCGATAGGGCACGGCCGCCAGGCGGGCGATCGCCCTCTCTGCGGCGCGGGCGTCATAGAGCGGCTCCACCGCGGGCAGTCCCTGGCGCCGGTGGTGCTGGTTCACGACCCGCGCATCCTGCCGCTGCACCTTCGCGCTGTCCCGCAGCACCAGCGCGGCCAGGTCGCGGGTGGCCGGCGTGCAGTAGATCGGGCCGCGAAACCCCTGAGCCACCAGCGTGGGCAGGTTGCCGCAGTGATCAAGGTGCGCGTGCGAGAGGATGACCGCGTCGAGGTCGCGTGGGCTGGAAGGGAAGCACCGGTTCCACTCAAGCGCCTCGGCGCGGTGCCCCTGGAAGAGGCCGCAGTCAAGGTAGACCCACGTGTCGCCTGCCTCGACCAGGTGGAGCGAGCCGGTGACGGTGCGGGCGGCCCCGTGGAAGGTTACGCGGATGGCGAACCCCTTTCTGTCGGCTTGACCGCACCACGCGGCTCTTGTACCTTAAGTCGCGTGGTCCAGGTAAGAACGAGATTCAAGGTATCTTGGATTCGGTAGGCGCCAGGTGCCCTTCCTGCTCGGCGCTCTCCCACTGATCGCCATCCTGGCAGCCCCGCTTGCCGGCCCGATTGCCAACCGGCTCCGGGCCCATCCGGGCTGGATCAGCGCCGCGGTCACAGCAGGCCTGCTGGCGGCGCTCGCCGCGCTCGCGGCGCCAACGTGGAGCGGGCAGACGCCTCGGCTGTCGCTGGACTGGTTCCCTGATGTAGGACTGCGGTACGCGCTGGCGCTGGACGGCCTGGCGCTGCTCTTCGCAGGGCTGATCCTGGCCGTCGGGGTGCTGGTCTTCGTCTACTCGGTCGCGTACATGCACGCGGGCCAGGAGCTGGGCCGGTTCTACGCCCACATGCTGATCTTCATGGGCGCGATGCTCGGGGTAGTGCTCGCGGATGACCTCGTCGTCCTCTACGTCTTCTGGGAGCTGACCAGCCTGGCCTCGTTCTTCCTGATCGGATACAGGAACGAGGACCCCGACGCGCGCGCCGGCGCAACCACGGCGCTCGTCGTCACCGTGGCCGGCGGCGTGGCGCTGCTGGTCGGCCTGGTGATGCTGGCGCAGGCCGGAGGAACCTGGCAGATAAGCGCGCTGCTGACCAGGGCCGCAGCGATCAAGGCGGATCCCGCCTACCCGGTCATCCTGGCGCTCGTGCTGACCGGAGCATTCACCAAGTCCGCGCAGGTGCCGTTCCAGTTCTGGCTGCCCTCGGCGATGGTGGCTCCCACGCCGGTCTCGACCTACCTGCACGCCGCCACGATGGTATGGGCCGGGGTGTACCTGCTGGCGCGCCTGCTGCCCGTACTCGGCGGCACGGCCCTGTGGGTGGCCGCGGTCACGCCCGCCGGCCTGGCGACGCTGCTCGTGGGCGGGTCACTTGCGCTGGTGGCTACCGACCTGAAGGGCCTGCTCGCCTACTCCACCGTGGGCGCGCTGGGGCTGGCCACCGCGCTGCTGGGATGGGGCACACCCGCAGCGGTGGGGGCGGCCATGGTCTTCGTGCTCAACCACGCCGCGTTCAAGGGGGCGCTCTTCCTGGTCGCGGGCGCCGTCGAGCACGAGACCGGCACGCGCGTGATTGACCGCCTGGGAGGACTGCGCCGGGGGATGCCGCTCACGTTCGGCGTCGCGGCGCTGGCCGCGTTCTCGATGGCCGGGCTGCCTCCCTTCGGAGGGTTCCTCAGCAAGGAAGCGGCGGTGGAAGCCTTCCTGCACGGCCCCTGGGCCGCGACCGGCGCGGTGATCCTCTCGGGAGCGCTCTCGCTGGCGTATGGGGCACGGTACATGTGGATCTTCCTGGGGGGCCCTCCGCAGCCGCGTCGCGCAAAGGCCCGCGCAGACGCGCCTCCGCCGCCGGAGAGCGTGCACGAGCCCCCGGCGCTGCTGTACGCGCCGGCCGGCGTCCTGGCGGTCGTGGCGCTTGCCTTCGGGCTGGCCCCCGGCGCGGTAGAGCGCCTGGCAGGCCTCGCGGCGGCGGCGATCACCGGGGCGCCGCAGCGTGTGGCGCTCTGGCACGGTCCGACGCTTGTCGCGGTGGTGGCATTGACCACCGCCGTGGGCGGTGGATGGCTGCTCTTCAGGCTGCATCCCCTGGCAGCCCAGCTGGAGACGCGCCTGCGGTGGATGAGCGCCGGGCGGCTATATGACCGCGCGTATGCCGCCACGCTCGGCGGGGCCAAGGTCCTGACAGGGCTGTACCTCACCGGCCGATTGCGCGACTACCTCATCTACATCACGGGAACGGCCGTCGCGCTTGTGGCCTTCGGGTTCGCCCGGACCGGGATCGCGGCGAGTCTCCTGCCGGGCGAGATGGAATTGGGGCCGACCATCACCGTGCTCGTCGCGATGACCGCGGCGGTGGCCGCCGTGCGCATGCGGCTGCTGCTGGGGGCGGTGCTGGCGCTGGGGGCTGCGGGGTACTCTGTCAGCCTGATCTACCTGCTGCTCAGCGCGCCGGACATCGCCATCACTCAGGCGGTGATCGAGACGGTGTCGCTCGTGCTGTTCCTCGTGGCGATATCGGCGCTCGGCAAGAGCGACCTCGCACATCCCCCTGCACGCCCGGCAACGGACTGGCTGGCGGCGACCGCCGCGGGCGGGGCCGGCGCCGTGATGGCGGCGATGGTGGCCGCCCCCTCCGCCCTTCAGCGCATCTCGGGTGAGTTCTTCACGCACGCCGCCCAGGCCGGCGGCAAGAACCTCGTGAACCTGATCATCGTGGACTTCCGCGGATGGGACACGATGGGCGAGATCAGCGTGCTGGCCATCGCCGCGCTCGGGATCGTCTCCCTGGCGCCGTGGCGTCGTGCCGGGTCGGGCGCGGAGCGCCGGAAGCGGGGTGAGGCGCGGGAGGGCGGGCCGTTCACCACGCTGATCCTGCGGACGATCGCGCGCGCCGTCTCCCCGGTGATCGTGGCCTACGCGCTACTCCTGCTGGCGACCGGCCACTACGGACCGGGCGGCGGGTTTGTGGCCGGCCTGATGATCTCCGCCGCGGTCGTTCTGCGCTCGGAGGCATTCGGCGCCGCCCTGCTGGCGCGACGTTGGGACATCCTGATGGCCGCCGGGCTGGCGCTGGCCGCCGGTTCTTCCGCCATCCCCCTTGTGGCGGGAAAGCCGCTGCTGCAGCACACGCTGCTCGTGGTCGCGGGGCACCGGCTGCCCTCTTCGCTGTTCTTCGACCTCGGGGTGATGCTGCTGGTGACGGGCGCGGTGCTCGCGGCGATGCGCTCGCTGGTGGAAGCCGCGGGGGGGGAATGATGGCGCCTCTGGTTGCGCTGCTGGTCGGCGTCCTGGTGGCCACGGGGTTCTTCCTGCTCCTTGGGAGGTCGCTGCTGCGCCAGATCATCGGCCTCTCCCTGCTCTCCCACGCGGCTCACATTACCATCCTGCTTTCGGCCGGGCTGCGCGGCGGGGTGCCGGTGATCGGCGCCGGACGGGGTCCCATGACCGACCCGCTGCCTCAGGCCCTCATCCTGACGGCGATCGTGATTTCGTTCGGCGTGACCGCGTTCCTACTGGCGCTGGGATACCGGATGCACCTCTTCGGCGGCGGGGAGAAGGGCGATGACCGCTAGTTTGATCGCGGCGCTGCCCGTACTCCCGATCATCGTGCCGATGCTGGCGGCGATACTGCTGATCGTCTGGCAATCGCGCCGTGCGCAGCGCACCCTTGGGATAGCCGGGGGCATCGCGACGCTGGCGGCCAGCATCGCGCTGGTTCTGCTCACCCGCGGCGGGGAGGTGATGCCCATACAGGCAGGGGGGTGGGCCGCGCCCTACGGCATCACCCTGGTGGCCGACATGCTGGGTGCGCTGATGGTGCTGATCGCGTCGCTGATCGGCCTGGTGGGGCTCGCCTTCACGATCGCGGCGGGCCGCGACGATCGCTTCGTGCACGCCGGCTGGCAGTTCCTTCTCAGCGGCATCAACTGGGCCTTTCTGACCGGCGACCTGTTCAACCTGTACGTGGCCTACGAGGTCATGCTGATCTCGTCCTACTTCCTGCTGACGCACGGCACCACACAGCGGCAGGCCCGCGAGGCGTTCGGCTACGTCGCGATCAACCTTGTGGCCTCGATGTTCTTCCTTTTCGGGGTCGCGCTCATCTATTCGGCCACAGGCACGCTGAACATGGCCCACCTGGTGGAGCGGGTGCCGCTGGCGCCCGCCGCCACCGTGCGCGCCGGCGCCATGATGCTGCTGGTGGCCTTCGGAACCAAGGCGGCGATCTTCCCCTTCTACTTCTGGCTGCCCCACGCCTATGCCATACCGCCCGGAGGCCTGGCGGCGTTCTTCGGCGGGATGCTCACCAAGGTGGGCGTCTACTCGCTGTTCCGGGTGTTCACGATCGTCTTCCCAAGCAGCGGGCCGGACCCGCTGCTGCTGTGGTCGGCGTCGGCCACGATGCTGTTCGGAGTCCTGGGCGCCCTGGCCCAGGACAGCATACGGCGGATCCTCTCGTTCCACATCATCAGCCAGGTGGGGTACATGATCATGGGCCTGGCGCTGGCCAGCCAGCTAGGGATCGCCGGCGGAATCTTCTATGTCCTGCACCACATCGTCGTGAAGTCCGGCCTGCTCCTGGTCGGCGGCGCCATCGAGGAGACGCAGCGCACGGACCGGCTGGATCGGCTCGGAGGCCTGGCCCGCACGAACGGCACACTCGCGCTGGTCTTCGTGGTGTGCGCGCTGTCGCTGGCAGGGGTCCCGCCGTTCTCCGGCTTCTTCGCCAAGCTGCTGCTCATACGCGCCGGGCTGGAGGCGCGCGAGTACGGCGTGGTGGCCGTAAGCGTCATCGTCAGCATCCTGACGCTGATGTCCATGCTGAAGATCTACGCGACCGCCTTCTGGGGACCGGGGGAGCCGCGGCGCGCGCCGGCTCGGTTGGTCGTGCCTGCTGCCGCGCTTGCCCTCATCACGATCGCCGTCGGGCTGCGGGCGCAGGTCCTGTACTCGCTCACCTCGACCGCGGCCGAGCACCTGACCCAACCGGCCAGGTATGTGGCCGCGATTCTCAAGAAGTAGCAGCCCAGGGGGAGTGGCGGTCACGTGGGGACAGAGGCGGTGAGCAGGCGCGAACTGGCACCGCTGCGACGGATCAGGTGGGGGATCACCTGGCTGGTCACGTTCATCTATCAGAACGTAATGGCGAATATCGCGGTCGCCGCCCTCGTGGTGCTGCGGCCGCGCCTTGCGATCCACTCGGGCATCGTGCAGGTGCCGCTTGACCTCAAGACCGACGCGGGCATCACCATGCTGGCGCACTCGATCACGCTCATACCGGGCACGATGACCGTGGACGTCGCGGCGGATCGGTCGCACCTGCTCGTGCACGTCCTGGCCCTGGACGATCCGGCGGCCACCGTGGATGAGATCAAGCGCACGCTGGAGCGTCCCATCCGGGGGTTGCTGGAATGACGGCCGTGACCGTCGCGCTGGCCATGCTCGTCATCGCCATGGCGCTGTGCCTGCTGCGCATGATACGCGGGCCGCACCTGGGCGACCGCGTGGTGGCCGGAGACACGATCGCCACGATCCTGATCATCCTGGTGACCGTGCTGGGCATGCGCGCCGGGACGCGGCTCTACGCGGACGTCGCCGCTGTCGTGGCCATACTGGGCTTCATAGGGACCGTGGCCGCGGCGCGCTACGTGCGCGGGAGGCCTCCCATTGCGTGACGCCGCGATCGCCGTACTGCTGCTGGCGGGATCGAGTCTCGCGCTGATCGCCGCGCTGGGGCTGCACCGTTTCGGCGACGCCTTTGCGCGCCTGCACGCGGCCACGAAGGCGGCCACGCTGGGGCTGGCGCTGGTGCTGACCTCGGCGATCCTGGCGCACGGCACCGACGGCCGGGAGATCGTCACGCTGCTCTTCGTGCTGCTCACCGCCCCGGTGGGCGCGCACATGCTGTCGAAGGCGATGTACGAAACCGGGTTCCGGCCATGGGAGAACCGCGGCGGCAGGTCGCGCAGATCAGGCAGGCAAAGCGGCTAGAGCACCCTCACGGGGAAAGGACGCTGGCGACATGGCAGCGAGGAGAACTGGCGGCGCACGACGCACGAGCCAGACCGATGGGTTCTGGAAGACGGTGCTCGATCACGTGCACGATGGCGTTTACGTCACGGACACCGAGAGAAGAATAGTCTACTGGAACCCGGGCGCCGAGCGCGTCACCGGGTTCCCGGGTGATCGGATCATCGGAACGCGGTGCTCGGATGACATCCTGAACCACACCAATGATGCGGGCGACAACCTGTGCGAGGCCGACTGCCCGCTGGCCAAGACCCTGACCGATGGAGAGCCCCGCGAGGCCTCAATCTACCTGAAGCACGCCAGCGGACACAGGGTGCCCGTGCACGTGCGCACCGTCGCCCTGCGCGATGGCGACAACAGGATCACCGGAGCGGTCGAGACGTTCAGTGACAACTCCAGGACGCTTGTTGCCCAGAGGCGCGCCTCCGACCTGGAGCGGGCCGCCCTGCAGGATCCCCTCACGGGCGTGGGCAACAGGCATCTGGGCGAGTCGCGCGTGATATCGGCGCTCTCGGAGTCCTGGGGGCTGGGCGTGGACACCGGCGTCTTGATGGTTGACGTGGATGACCTCAAGGCCATCAACGACGCCTGGGGCCACCCGATCGGCGACCAGGCCCTCAAGATAGTGGCCGACACGATCCGGCTCGCCATCCGCGAGACCGACCTCGTCTGTCGGTGGGGCGGGGACGAGTTCCTGGTGCTCCTGCCCGGGCTCGACGCGCGCGCCCTGCCGCGGGTCGCGCAGAAGCTGACCGCCCTGGTAAGGGCCGCCGGCCTGCGGGCCGAGAACGCTCGGACCGGGAACGCTCAGGTCGCGCTGGCGATCTCGACCGGCGCCACGATGACCCGCCCGGACGACACCCCCGAGTCGCTCCTGAAGCGGGTGGACGCGCTCCTCTACCAGAGCAAGGCCGCGGGCGGGGGCAGGGCTTCGGTCTCTCCTTAGGAAGAGCCGCCCGCCG
>JBBIOM010000042.1:0-14251 GCA_037443365.1 Armatimonadota bacterium | reverse complement strand
TCGCTGCTGCCCCGCGGCGCTCGACGCCTCGAGCGCCGCGAATATCTCCTCGCGCACCCGGGGGTCCTCCTCGCAGGCGCGCGCGTCGCGGAGCGCATCCGACGCACAGGACCCGCCGATGCGGCCCAGGGCCCAGGCCGCATGCCCGCGCAGGACCGGATCCTCGGGGTCGCGCAGCGCCAGCGCCAGGTCGGGGACGGCTCTGGCATCGCCGGCGTTGCCAAGCGCAACGGCGACGTTGCGCCGCAGCCCGCGCCTGCCGGCGCGCTTGATCCCGCTGCGGCGGAAGAGGCGGCGGAACTCATCCTCCCCGATGCCTAGCAACGGCAGCAAGCGCGGGTGGGCGCCGATCTCGGGGCGAGGCGCGAACTCGGGATGCGCCGCCACGGACTCAGGCGCCCTGTTACGGGGGCAGACCTCCTGGCAGATGTCGCATCCAAAGATCATGTCTTGCAGCATTGGGCGCACATCGAGCGGGATCCAGCCACGATGCTCGATGGTCCAGTAGGCGATGCACCGGTGGGCGTCCACGATCCCGGGCGCGAAGATGGCGCCGGTGGGACAGGCCGCCTCTCCACGCATGCAGGCCTCGCAGGAACCGCAGTCGCCCGAGGCCGACGCGTCGGGCCGCAGCGCCAGGTCGGTCGTGATCTCTCCGAGCACGACCCATGAGCCAAACCCCCCTGTGATCAGGCAGGAGTTGCGGCCGCGCCAGCCCAGGCCGGCCTGCTGGGCGATCGCGCGCTCGAACAGCGGTCCGGCGTCCACATATGGCCGCGCCACGCGCGCGCCGCACTCCACGAGGAAGCCGCACAACTTCCTGAGGCGTGCGCCCACCACCAGATGGTAATCATCACCCCGGGCGAACCGCGCGATGCGCCCACGCAGGTCGCCTCCGCAGGGGAGCGCAGGCCCACCGGCGTGGTAGTTCATAGCCACGGAGACGATCGAGCGCACCGGAGGGCGCAGTGATCCGGGCGGGGCAATGCCCACAAGATCGAAGCCCAGCTCGCGGGCGCGCGACCTGATGCGCTCCTCTGTCGTCACGCCGGGTCCGCGGCGTCGGCGCGGGAGACACGAGGGCGCCACCAGACCAGGGCCACGGCGAGTGCCCCTGCCATCCCCACAGAGATCAACAACGGCAGCGCCGGGTCCGCCCGGTAGGCGTACCCCCCGAAGAACGCCGCGGCCGCGCCCAGTATCGAGGACAGGATTCCTCCCAGGGCGAAGACCCGCCCAAGAACGCGAGGCGGGGTCCGCGCCCCGAGCAGCGCCTGTCCCAGGGTCTGCAGGGGAGAGCGGCAGCGAATCATGGCCGCGGCCGGAAGGAGCCCGGCAGGCCCGTACACCGTGAGGAGCATCCCCAGCGCGAACACGCCAAGGTTCCCGGACAGCGTGGGCAGCAGCCCGATCCGGTCGCCGAGCCGGCCGGCCACCGGGGTCAGCAGCACCGCGCCCAGCGCCACCATCGAGCCGAGGAAGCCTATTTCGGCCAGCGACAGGCCTCGCACCTCGCGCAGGAACGGCGTGCCGAACGGGATGGTGATAAGCACCACCAGCAGCATCAGCGAGTAGATCCAGAGTAGAGGCAATAGATCGCGCACCTGCGCCATCGAAAGACGCCCAGGTGCCTCGGGGACCGGGGCACCGGCATCGTTCCACCTGACCCGGAGGATCAGAAAGGTGGACAGCACGTAGAACGCCGCTGCGATGAGCAGGGTCGCCCTGATACCGTAGCGGTCGGCGAGGGCCCCGCCGACGGTCGGCGATACGAGGAATCCGAGCGAGGTGATGGTGCCCATGGCTCCGAACGCCGAGGCCAGCTCGGAGGCAGGCACGCGCCGCGCCATGAACGCCTGCAGCGCGGGCATCCCGAAATAGGTAATCTCGTAGAGCAGCAGCCCGGGCACCAGCCACCCGTAGGTCGGCGCCGCGGCCAGCAGCAGCGGCACCGGGGTCGCGGCCAGCCACGAGGCGACGACCACCGCGCGGCGGTTCTGGTGATCGGCCATCATCCAGCCGATCAGGAAGCCCCCGGCCAGGGCGATGTGGCGCACCGTGAAGAGGGTCCCTAGCTGCACGGGCGACGCGCCGAGCTGACGGGCGTAGATCGGTATGAGCTGCTCGTAGAGCCCAATTCCAAACATCCAGAAGAAGAGCGAGGCGAAGATCAGGTGGAGCGTGCGGTCGGTACGCAGGGACATGCCGCACCCACTATAGCACGGTGCGCACGTGAAGACCGCGTGAAGCGATCCGGGCGGGCAGCACGGTGAATCCGGCCGCGCGCAGCGCACGCTCGCACGACTGCCTGCCGCCCTCGCGCGTGAAGATGAGCACGGACCCGCCGCCGCCCGCGCCGCACGCCTTGCCCCCGATCGCGCCGGCGCGGCGCGCAACCGCGAGTGCCTCTTCTATTCGCGGGGTGGAAACGCCCGGCGATAGCTCGCGCCGGTGCGTCCACTCACGCGCCACGAGTCCACCGGCGGCGTCGAGGTCGCGCTCGCGCAGGGCGTCGCGCATGGCGCGCGCCGTCTGCGCGATGGCGCGCAGATGCTGAACGGTCTGTGGGGTCCCGTCCAGGTACGAGCGCACGATCTCCCAGTTGGTCGGCCCTGAGCGATGCGGCAGGCCGGTGTACGCTACGACCAGGCGGTCCTGCAGCGCCCGGCGCGCCGCGGCACCGCGGAACAGGGGCTCAACATGGTCTCCGTCGGCGCCGAACCGTATGGCGTTGACGCCGCCGTACGCGGCCGCCAGGTAGTCCTGGCGGCCGGTCAGCGTGCGCAGGGACTGCGCCTCCAGGCGCCAGGCCAATCCAACCAGGCCGTCACGGCTGAACGCACGCCGCGTCCACCGGTGGAGTGCCGCCAGCAGCGTCAGCAGGAGCGCAGACGAGGCGCCTAGCCCTGAACCAGGCGGCGCCGCGGATCGCAACGTCACGGCCAGGCCCGCTCGCGGCGCAACAAAGCGCAAGGCGCGGCAGGCCGGTTCCAGCGCCCCGCCGCTCGGCAGGGAGTCCAGATCCGGGGCCTCGATGCGCTCCCGCAGGTCCGTCGAGACGATCAGGAAGCCGGCCCGGGCCCGCGCGAGGCGCACGCGGACCGGTATCTCAATCGCGGCGTTCAGCGTCCAGACGTCCTCCTCCATCAGGTACAGCGGATGGATGTCAAGCGTGCCGCCGGCCAGGTCAACGCGGGTGGGTGATGTGGCCTCGACTATCATCGGAGCAGCGCGTCCAATGCGAGCCGGAACGCACTTGTGGCACGGCCGATGCCCCGCGCCGTGCGACCGGTCACCACGACACCGATCATCATCGCCCACACCTCCGGGATCTCGAGGTAACGTACCAGGTCTTCGGGACGGATGCGGCGCTGGCTGGGCACGATCAAACGCCGGCGGGTGAGCGCCCCCAAGCGTGCGAGGGCGACAAGGTCGTCGGCTGTGGGGTCGAGGCCGTAGCAGTGCGGCGGAACGAGCGCCGCCTCCAGCCAGTCGCCGGGCAGCGCGCCCAGCGACCCCAGCATCTCCGGCGGATAGTCGTGCGGCACCGCCGGGATCACCGGCACGCCGGCATCGTAGAGGAACAGGGGCAGCCGCGTGACGTAGGCGTCGAGAAACGCGAACCGGCGCAGCCGCGGGAGCTGCTCAAGCGCCACCATCGCCTCCTCCCCGGGCACGAGCCCGGTAGGAAGGCCGACACGCAGAACCGCCTCCAGGCCTTCCTCCTCTTCATCCAGCGATCCGAAGCGCTCCCCCGAGGCGCGGTGGTGGACGTTTACGTGGACCTTGAGCATGTCGGCCCCTGCTTCGGCGGCCGCGCGCGCAAGCCCGCCGTCGTTGCGCGGCAGGCTGACGATCAGGATGCCGCGGCGCGCTAGCGGGTCAGTCATCGGCTGCACCAGGCCTACACGAATGCCCCTGCATCTCGCAGGGCCTGGCGGAGGCTGCGTGGATCCACCTGGCGCGGGGGCATGCCCCCGAGCGCGGCCATCGCTGCCGCGGTGCCGGCGGCCTGGCCGATCGCCATCACGATGGCCGACACGCGAAGCGCGGCGAACGCTTCGTGCGTGGCCGAGATGCACCTGCCGGCTACCAGCCAGTTCGCTCCGCCGCGGGGCAGCAGGCAGCGGTAGGGGATCGTGTAGTACTCGCCCTCGGGCAGACGCCGCACCTGCAGGCGGTCCGAGGCAGGATCGTGGATATCCACCGGATAGGCGCCGGCCGCGATGGCGTCGTCGAACTTGCGTGCGCCCAGGACGTCTTCCGCGGTCAGGACGTAGTCGCCTCTGATGCGCCGCGTCTCGCGCACGCCGATCTGCGCCGGTGTCTCCAGGATGTACGCGTCCGCGAAGCCGGGGACCCGCCTCTGGAGGAACTCCGCTACCTGATACGCCTGTCGGCGGCCCTCGATCTCGGCCCGCGAGAGATCCTCGCCCGAGATCCCGCTCCGGTCAAGCACGCGCGTCGTGTTCACGATGGCCTCGCCGGGGCGCCTGCCCTCGAAGACGAGCAGCCGGTCGCGCGGGACGGTCCACTCCCCGCACTCGCGCGCCTCGCGCACGGCGGCCCCGAAGCCGGCGAACCCGCGGCAGGGCAGCCCCGCAAGCCACTCGATGTCAATGCGATCGCGGACTCCCTGGCCGTGCTGTATATCGTCGGGATGCCGTTCGAGGTGTTCCATCACAGCGGGCCAGTCCACCCCGCCCAGCCGGAACACAAGCGTCATCGGCTGAGTAAGGTGGTCCGCGGCGCGCCCGATTTCGGCAGAGGCCCCGGCGGCCACAGAGAGGTCGCCGTCGCCCGAGGCGTCCACGAACACCCGCGCGCGCAGCTCCTTCGCGCCGTCCTTCTGCCAGATGCGGGCGGCCTGCACGACCCCTGAGTCGGCCTGGGCGTCGAGGAACACGCTGTGCAGCCACAGCTCCACACCGGCCTCCGCGGCCATCTCCAGCAGCACGCGCCGCAGGCCTTCGTGATCGAACGGCGTCACCGTGTGGCAGAAGTCAATCGGGTCGGGCACGTGCCCAGGCGAGGCGCCGATCGAGCGCAACCGTCCCACGATCTCCTCGGGGATGCCGGCCACCACCTGCCGATCCCCGGCGTGGAAGCCCATCATCGGCGCCACGAGCGCGGCTGTCAGCGCGCCGCCCAGGAAGCCGTAGCGCTCGACCAGGGTAACGCGGGAGCCCGCGCGCGCCGCGGCCACGGCGGCCACGATGCCCGCGGGCCCGCCTCCGATCACCGCGACATCAGGGCCCTTGGAGGTCATCGGAGAGCACCATCTCCACCTCAAACAGCCGGTCCCACGGGAACGCGACCCTCTCAAGCGCGCAGGGGCCGAGCGCGCGGCCCAGCGGCGCCAGTGCCTCTTCCTGCAGGCGCGCCATCGCCGCCTCGCGCACCGCCGCCGCGTGCGGGCCCAGGCTCGATGGGTTCGCGCCCAGCGACGGCGCGACCTCGCGCGCCAGGTAGGGACGCACGAGCGCCTGGTATCCCCAGTCATCCAGGAGCCGCCGCAGCAGGTAGCGCCGCCGCAGCTGGCGCAGGCGCATCTCGCCGAGCTGTCCTCGGGCGTGACAGAACAGCACGGTCTGCGCGATCACGGTGCCCAGGCTGTTGCTGGAGGTGTTCCACCCGGCGTAGCCGGCCAGGCCAGCCAGGTTCTCGCGCGCGAGCAGCGAGCGGACGAGCGAGTCGTCGGCGCCGTTGGCGAAGCGCACGTCAGCGCATCCGCAGACGATTCCGCGCGATGCGGCCTCGGCCAGCGCGGCGGCCACCGTGCGCACGGGCGCGGGAGGCGCGCCCCGCTGATCTGACGCCTCGCGCTGCGCGGCGCCCGAGAAGTTGTGCACCCACAGCAGCATCTCCGGGGAGTCGTCCGTGATCTCGCAACCGGATGCGGCCAGGTGCTCGGCGACGGTCTCTTCGATCGGAGCCGGCTCGTAGCGCGGCACGCTGCGCCGCGCCTCGGGGAAGGTGTAGCGCACGCACACGCGGGGCGCGCGGCCGGCCGCGTCGTTGGCGAGGCGCGCCAGCAGCCGGGCGCCGAGCTCGTCGGCGCCGACCGAGACCTGGGCGCGGCCGCCGCCCTGGCGCCCGCAGAACCGGCGCAGAACCGCCAGGTCGGCCCTCGCGAGACCGTGCGGCTCGGCGTCGTCCTGCCCGATGAGCAGCGCTGCCAGGCCGCCGCGCGAGGCCATCTCGAGCAGCTCTAGGTTCACCAGCAACTGCCGGCGGCGGCGGCGCAGCAGGTCGTCCACCACGGCGGCGGGCACGCCGTCCAGCGCTTCCATGGCCCGCCGGTATCTGATCTCGTTGCCGGTCTGCTCGCCGGCATCCAGGCAGGCCGAATAAGTGCGCAGCAGGTCGCCGTACGGCTCCCAGTAGGACGGCTCCTCGGCCGCGCCCCCGGAAGGGATGCGCGGGACGATCGCGCCGAGGTAGGTCGGCACGCGGGCCGCCAGCCGGGCCAGCCGGTCCAGCCGCCGCCAGAGGACCTCCATCGGGTCCGCACTTAGGCGCGAGGGCACCAGGCCTCCGTGTATGAGAATCTCGGCCGAGGCGATCATGGCACCCGAAGACGCGGCCTCGCGCTCGGCCCAGCGGAACAGGGCGTCCAGGTCGGCCGGGCGGCGTCGGTGCCCAAGCAGGTCGCGAGGTGGCGTAGCCCACGGTGCGCCCAGCAGCGGCAGCAGGTCCAGCACGGTCTCGCGCGTCGCCGGCCGGTCATCGAGCGGCAGGAACAGGACGCGCCTCACCGGATCGCCCCCATGGTCAGGCCGCGCATGAAGTAGCGCTGCGTGAACAGGAAGACGGCGATGATCGGGGCGGTCATCATCACGGCGCCGGCTGCCACGGCGCGCGTGTTGTGCGCGAACAGGCCCGAGAGGTAGAGCAGCCCGACCGCCAGCGGGTACTTGTCAGGTGTCTTGAGCACGATAAGCGGCCAAAGGAACGAGTTCCACACAGCCACGAACTCGAAGAGGGCCAGCACTCCCAGCGCCGGGGAGATCACCGGCAGCATGACCCGCCACCATATGGTCCACTCGGAGGCGCCGTCCATGCGCGCGGCGTCCTCCATCTCGCGGGGCACGGTCAGGAACGCCTGCCGCAGCAGGAGGATCCCGAAGACGCTGACCGCGCCGGGCAACAGCACGCCGGGGTAGGTGTCAATCAGGCGCAGGCGCAGCAGCGTGACGAAGTTGACGATCAGGCCCACGTGCCCGGGCAGCATCAGCGTGGAGAGCAGCAGCGCCAAGACCACCCGCCGGCCTGGGAACTCCATCCGCGCGAGCGGGTACGCGGCCATCGAGCACAACACCAGGTTGAGCGCCACCGCGGCACCGGCAAGCACGATCGTGTTGAGGAAGAAGCGCGGGAGCGGCATCGTCTGCCAAACCGATACGAAGTTGTCCAGCGACGCGGGATAGGGCAGCAACTGAGGCGGGTACCCGAAGACGCTGCCGGTGGTGCGCAGGGCTATGGAGATCAGCCAGAGCAGCGGGAAGGTGGTGGCGAGGGCCAGGGCCCCGAGCCCGGCATACCGCACCGCGTTAGTAATAGCTCCACCCCCCCTTGCGGAACACGAGGAAGTTGGCCGTCGAGAGAGCCATCACCAGGACGGCCAGCACAACGGCCAGGGCCGCGGCGTATCCGAGGTCGAGCTGCTGGAAGCCCTTGTCGAAGATGTAGAAGAACATCGTGTAGGTCCGAAACATCGGCCCCCCGGCGGTCATTACGTAGACTTCTTCGAATACCTTCAGCGCCGCGATGGCCGAGATCGTGCTCGCCAGGAGGATCGAGGGGCGCAGCAGCGGGAGGGTCACCCAGCGGAACACCTGCCACCGAGAGGCGCCGTCGGTCGTCGCCGCCTCCTCGTACTCCGGCGATATCGCCTGAAGCCCGGCCAGGTAGATCACCATGTAGTACCCCAGGCCCTTCCAGAGCGTCACGAACATGACCGCGTAGAGCGCCAGGTCGGGGTGCCCCAGCCAGGCGATCGGGCGGTCGAGCAGCCCGACCGCCCGAAGCAGGTAGTTCACCACGCCGTCCTGCTCGAGCAGCCACCGCCACATCAGGCCGGCCACGACCATCGAGGTGACCACCGGAAGGTAGTACGCCGCGCGGAACCACCGGATGCCCCGAAGCGGCACGTTGACCGCCACCGCCAGCCCGATCGAGAGGGCCTGCAGCACCGGCACGACCAGGAGGAACTTGGTCGAGTTGGCAAGCGATATCCACAGGAAGCGGTCGTCCCACAGCCCGCGGAAGTGCTCCAGCCCCACGAAGCGCGGCGGGGAGATGACGTCGTACTCGAACAGGCTCAGCGCGGTCCCGAACGCCACGGGGTAGAAGGTGAAGACACCCAGCAGCAGCAGCGCCGGCGCAAGGAACAGGTACGCGGTGGCGGCCCTCCGCCACCGGCGCCGGCTGACCCCTGGCCAGCCGGCGGGCCTTGGGCCGGCCGGCCTTGGTCCGGGGTCAGTCCCCATGCTGTCCTGCCAGCGCGCGGCAGAGCCGCTGCAGAGACTCAACGTACCGGTAGTTGATGCTTGCGTGATCGTCATCGAACTCCTGGTGCTCATGCCGGACGCCCAGCGCCTCCAGTTTCTGGTGCAGGAGCCGGGCCCCCAGGTGCAGGTTGTACTGGTCGCGAGAGCCGCACTCGAAGTAGAGCAGCCCAAGCGACCGCAGGGCCTCGACGTGCTGCTCCGCCATGCGCACCGGATCCCAGGCAAGCCAGCGCGTCCATACCGCCTCGTTGATCGCGCCGGTATGGGGGTCAAAGGGGAGATCAAAGCGCCACGGCAGCCGGGCCGGGTTGGGCGAGTAGGCCATGGCCATGGCGGCGATGTTGACCGCGGTGACCGCATCGTTGGTCTTCTTCGGCATCTCGAGGAACGCCCGCAGAAACGCGTCAACCCCGCCGTACCTGGCCGTGATGTTGCAGAACTTCCAGAAGTCGGGCATGTAGCAGGCCTCAAAGAGCATGTCGCCGCTATGGGACGCGGCGGCGCCAAAGATGTCGGGGTGGCGCATCGCGAGTGCGAGCGCGCCGTAGCCGCCGCTCGACTTGCCGGCGATGCCGCGGTGCGCGCGCGACGCCAGGGTCCTGAACCGGCGATCGGTGTGAGCGACGAGTTCCGAAGAGACGAAGTCCTCGTAGCGGCCCGTGGCCTCGGAGTTGAGATACTGGCTGCCGCCGAAGCGCGTGAACCCGTCGGCCATGACCAGGATCGCGGGCGGCGCGCCCGACGCGATGACCCGCTCCATGCACTCCGGGAGCGACGGCACCCACGGGCCGGCGTTGATGGCCGAGAGGCCGATCCCGGTGAAGCCGTGCAACCAGTAGACGACCGGGTAGGAAGCCGCCGAGGCGTCGTAGCCCGGCGGAAGGTAGACCGGGATCTCGCGGACGTGCGGATCGCCCAGGGGGTTGCCCTGCAGCGCCCGGCTCTCGACCTGCTCGATTGTAACGCGTCCTGCCAGCGCCATGCCGTCCCTCCCTACCTGATGTTTGGGCCGCGGTCGCGCTCCAGCGCGGTGATGGCGAAGACGGCCGGCGCCGAAGCGACGTCGGCGGCCTGCAGTTCCACCGCGACCATGGGGCGCGCCGGGTCCGGGTTGGACCAGCAGAGAAGCGAGAGCCGAACATCCACGCCTGATCGGGTCTTGCCGGCCCAGCCGATCTCGTGCCCGATCGAGATGGGATCATCCAGCCACGTACCGATGTTCACGCGGTACCGGATAGGGATCTGTGCGGCCCCGCCGTCGGCGAACCGGACGCGGTAGGTGGCGACCTCCTCGCCAAAGCGCGAGGCCGGGTAGGGAAGGGCATGCAGGAAGCACAACGCGCCCGCGGCAAACCCGGCGCCGACCGCCACGCGCTCGGGCTTGGCGCGGGCAGGGGGGCGTGCACCGCGCAGCAGCACGATGCTGCGGCCTTGGCGCTCTGCGGGATCAAGCACTCGAAACAGCACGCCGGCGAAGCGCGTCTCTCCTGCGGGAAGATTCCGGAGATCGTAGTCGGGCCCCTTCCCGAGCCACCCGGCGCCGTCGTCGTCCGTGTGCGCGTGGTTGGCGACGCCCCTGATGTCCAGCGGGCGGCCGGGGACTGCCCGCGGTTCCTCGCGCACCGGAATCCAGGCCTCGCGGAACCTGGCCGCGGCCTCCACGCGCGACAGCGAGGGACCCTCCCTGCCGGCCGTCCAGAAGTGGTCGGCCGCAGGCAGGTAACTGTAGATCTGCTGGTAGGATGATTCCAGCGCGCCCCGGTTGCCGAAGTACCCGGTCCAGGTGGTCCTGACCATGCCGGAGGCGCCGGCGCGTCGGGCGTCGCGCGCCAGGGACGCGATGCCCTCGTGGCTGTCCCACGCGGCGGCCAGGACCGGGAATCCCCAGGATCTGATACGGTCCAGGCTCGGATAGCGGGCCGCGGCGTGGTACTGCCAGTCCACCACGACGATGTCGCGCGGCAGGCGCGCCAGTTCCGGAGCGAACTCGTTGGTGAGCAGCACATCGCCCCACATCATCGTCCCTACGCCCCGGGCCTTGAGGTGGTCGTAGAGGCGCACGGTGTCGCGCACGAACAGCTCGGCAAAGCCCAGGCGCCGGCCTTCCTCCGACCACGGGAAGGGCACAACGTTGCGCACCTCGTCGTGCCCGATGTGGAGGAAGCGCGCGCCGAACAGCGCTATCGCCTCGTCCAGCACCGGCAGCACGACCTCGTAGACCCGTGGATTGAGCGGGTCGTAGGCGAACCGCGCCGGTGCCAGCTCCGAGGGCATCTCGAGCAGGTCGAGGTTCTGGTCGTTGTGAAAGAGCCAGCCCGAGTGCCCGAGCGTCTGGATGAGCGGGACCGGCTCGATCAGGTGCTCACGGGCAGATGCGATCACCGCCGCGGCCTGGGCTCGAGTCGCGCCCCCGGGGTGCCAGATGTTGCGCGCGCTCTCCCACCTGACATACTGGGACTCGGCGATCAGCATGTTGAACTTGTAGCGGCCGAAGACGCGGTCCACCAGCGCGGTGTGGAGAACGTCGGAGTGGCCGTCGAGCACGACGTGCACCGCGCGAATCGGGTGGTCGGGCCAGTCGCGCACCTCGGCCCCGCGCACGATCAGACGGCCCGGGACGCGCGGATCGCGCTCAATCATCTGGCGCAGGGTCGCCACCGCGTAGAACGTGCCTCGCCGATCGGCGCCGGCGGCTATGATCACGTCGGGGCTTGAGCGCAGCAGGTAGCCCTCGGGCCCCGGATCACGCGGGTCCACCGTGATCCGGTGCGCGGCGAGCGACGCGGCCACCAGGGGGTTGAGCGCGGGCTCGCCGAGCAGGATGGCGCCTCCGGCGGGCCACCCGCCTGAGCCCGGTCCACTTCCCGCGCGCGCGGGATCGCCCGCGGCAGAGGCACGCACGACCTGAAGCGGCGGCGCGCCCCAGGCCGCCAGTTCCTCGTTCAGCTCGCGCGCGGCATAGAGATCCTCGGCGGCGGCATCGTCGCCGACTATGATCCGTGTCGCCGGCGTGATCTCGAAGCCCTCTTCCAGATACCGCAGCGACTTGGGGAGCGGGATGATGCGCGCGTCGCGCAGGGGCGTGACGTAGGCGTTGGGCCACACGCTCCCCGACAGGGCCTGCACGGGCGCCGGGAGGATCGCCAGGGCGATCCCGAGCGCGGACGCGATCAGCCCCTGGATCGCACCTCTAGAGGCGCGCATTCCACTGCCTGACCGCCCAGTCGAGCGCGTCCTTCGGCGTGCGCTTGCCGTAGAACGCGCTCTCCACGGCCTCCCGGAAGACGCGGAAGAGATCCCCGGCATTGGGGACGATCACGCTGAGGTCGCGCGCATAGGGCAGGTCGGCTGCGGCCACCTTGCGGGCGACGTCCTCGGGACCGGCGCCCCCGCGGCGGAAGAACGGATCCGCGGCGGCCTGTCGGGTCGAGGGGAATACAACCACCTGCTTGCAGAACTCGAGCTGGTTCTCGTCGCTGGAGACGAAGAGCGCGAAGTCCACGCCCGCGGCCGCGTTGCGGCTCGACCTGGGCACCGCCAGGGTCATCGTGGACAGGTGCAGGGTGTTGCCCGCTCCCCTGGGGTAGGCCGCCACGAATGTCTGCGCGTACACCTCGGGGTTGTCCTTCTTCACTCTCAGCAGGAACTGGGGGCCGGTGACCAGCATCCCCAGTTGGCCGCCGCTGTAGCGCTCGGTGGCGCCCAGGTATCCTCGCCGCAGCGTGTCCTCGGGGAAGTAGTCGTCCCGCAGGAGCTCGGCGTAGCGGGTCAGGTAGCGCACGTGCTCGGGCGAGTTGAACACGGCCCGCTTCCCATCGGGACTCAAGATCGGCAGGCCGTTCTCCTGGAACCGGTGCAGCAGGCGCACCCCGTCCACGTTGGGCATGAACCCGTACACTTTGGTGCGGTCCCGGATGGTGCGCGCGTGGGCGATCATCTCCTCCTCGGTGCGCGGGGGCTCAACAGGGTTGAGGCCGGCCCGCCGGTAGATCGCCGTGTTGTAGGCGATCACATTGGGCACAACGTACCAGGGCAGCGCGTGGGTGCGGCCGCGCACCTGCCCGGAGCGCCATAGCCCGTCGAAGTAGCGGGCGCGGGCCTGGGCCGGGACTGCCTCGTCCATGTCCACAAGGGCGTTCCGCTCGGCCAGCCGGGCGGTCATCTCGGTGTTGAGGTTGACGACGTCGGGCGGCACGCCCCCGGCCAGGGCGGCCAGCAGCTTCTGCTCAACCGCGGCGAACTGCACGTCCACCCAGCGGATCCGTCTACCGGGGTTGGCGCGCTCGTATGCGGCGATGACCCCGTTCACGTAGTCGTTGAAGAACGGCTGGAGCGAGATGGTCCAGAACTCAAGCGTGATGGAAGGCGCGCCGCGCACGCCGGCGGGGGACGCAAGAGCCAACAGGCAGAGCAGCACGAGGGCCGGCATAAGGCAGCACAGTGGAAGACCGGTTCTTGGCCGCATCATCGCCACGCTGGTTCGGGCGCCCGCGAAGGGAATCCTGCTGCACCTGCCCCACGGGAGCGGCGCGAGCGCCTGCGATCAAAGGAGGATTGCGTCGAGAACGTGGAACGTGCGCAGCCGCCCATCAGGGCTGGGCTTCCACTCTACCTCGATCGGGTGGGCGAAATCCGGCGCCAGGCGCCCGCGCCCCACCCAACCGCGCCCCGCGGCGTCGCCGGATAGCGCGGGGCCCGCCCTGACCACCAGGCGCACCGGCCCCTCGATGAAGCGCACCTCGTCGAGGGATGTCAGTCCTCCCAGCGCCCGCAGCACGGCGGCTGCCAGTTCCGGTGGGGGCGTGGGCCGGACGTTGACAAGCCCCAGGTTGCGCCGCAGCGGCCCGATGACCTTGACGTTGGCCAGCAGGGCGGTGAACCCGGCCTCCTCCAGCACCTGCAGCAGGACCTCGTTGGCGTCACTGGCGGCGCGACCGTGGTAGTCGGGATTGATGAGCGGCTTCAGCAGGTGCTTGAGCTTGCATCCCTCGCGCGCCCAGTGCTCGCCGATGCGCGGGATCTGGAGCCCGAGCACGCGGGCCAGTTCCCTGATCTGGGGCTTGTCCAGGTCGAATAGCGGCGAGTAGTACCCGTCGTGCAGCCGCAGCCCCATCTGCCCCCAGGAATCGCTGCGGTTCGCGCCGGTGAGCACCAGGCGCCCTGCTGCCGCAGCCCGGACCAGGCCCAGCTTGACCTCACGCGCGCACCGGTTGCAGGCCGGGCCGCCGCGCAAGATCACCTCCTGCCGCTCCTGCGCCGGCACCCAGCGATGCTCCAGGCCGAGCCGGGCCGCCATCTCCTGCACTATGGCCCTGCCGCGGCGGTAGGCGTACCGGCCCAGGTCAACCGTAATCAACAGCACGCTGGCCGGGCCCAGCGCCTCGCGCGCGAGCGACGCGACAACAGACGAGTCCAGCCCTCCGCTGTAGGCCACCACGACCGGTCCTCCCCCGGTCACCCCACGGATCTCGTCCGCGAGGTTCTGGGCCAGGCAGGAGGGAGCCGTTGGCGTGCTCATGACTTCCCCATTATAGTGGGCCCGCTCGCCGGGGGTGTCCCAATCCGAGTTGAAATTCGGGGAGCAACTTCCAGCGTACATTACGCAGCCCTCGCCTCTGTGCCCTGCTTGAGGGCCTGTTGCAGTGCCACTCGTAACTGCGGCAAGGCCCGATAGCCACGCAGCCGTCGCAGCCGCGGTTCGACTTCCAGCAGCACCGTCGCCAGCCATCGCTGTTTCT
>JBBIOM010000041.1:0-15911 GCA_037443365.1 Armatimonadota bacterium | reverse complement strand
CCGGCAGACGCGCGGACCTCGACGCCTCGAGGCGAAGCGAGCCGAGGTCGAAGCGGAGGCGTGCCCTTGGGGTCTTCTGCGTTCCTCCTGTCATGCGGTGTTCGGGATCGCCTCGAAGACCGACACCCTGGCGCATGAGTTCTCCAACTCGGTCCGGACCTAGTTCGGCCGGACCCGTAAACCCCACCTGACCAGGACGATCAACATACCGAGGGCTCGCTTCGTTCGGTAGCCCGCGCGACGAACCGTTCGCACGCGCTGCGCAGCGCAGACTCGGCGTCCACGCCCGCGGCGGCCGCGAGCGCCACGACCGCCAGCAGCAGGTCGCCCAGCGCGGCGGTAGGCCCTGGCGCCCCTTCCGCCGCAGCCGCCGCTGGATCCGCCGAGACCGCGGCTGTGGCCGCATCCAGCGCGTCCCGCACCTGGGCGGTGGCGTCCGCCGCCGCAGCGTGCCCACGCGATGCGATTCCCTCGACCCCGGCCGCGCGCGCCAGCAGCTTCTGCGCCCGCGCCAGCGCCGGCAGCGAGGCGGGGATGCCGTCGAAGATCCCCCGCTCTGGCATCTCGCGGCGCTTGATCTCGCCCCAGTGGTCCAGGACCTCGGAAGACGTGCCGGCGCGCACGTCCCCAAAGACGTGCGGGTGGCGCGCGATCAGCTTGCGCACCAGCGCGTCCACCACGTCGCCCGCCGCGAAGGCGCCGGACTCTTGCGCCATCTGCGCGTGGAAGACCACCTGGAGCAGCAGGTCGCCCAGTTCGTCGCGCAGCGCCCCTGGGTCGCCGCGCGCGATCGCGTCGAGGGTCTCGTGCGTCTCTTCCAGCAGGTAGGGCGCAAGCGAGCCGTGCGTCTGCTCGCGGTCCCAGGGACAGCCACCCGGCCCGCGCAGGCGGGCCATGACCGCCACCAGGTCGTCGAAGGTGTAGCGCATGCGCTTGAAGATCTCCGGCCGGGCCGCTACTTCCTCTCGAGCCTCTCGAAGCGCTCGACCTTGGCCGCCTTCTGCTGCGCGGCGAGCCAGGCGTCGAAGGCCTTCTCGCGCTTGGCCCCGAGCAGTTGCGCGCGGATCTCTTCCCTGACCTTCTCGAACGAGCCCTTCTCGGCCGCGCGCACCTCGTGCACCCGGATGATGTGCAGGCCGTACTGCGTGCGCACCGGCTCGCTGGTTCCCCCGGGCTTGAGCGCCCACGCGACGGCCTCGAACTCCTTCACCAGGGTGCCCTTGGAGACGAACCCCAGGTCGCCTCCGCGCTCGGCGCTCCCGGGATCCTCGGAGTACTGCTTGGCCATGTCCTCGAACCTGGCGCCGTCGGCCAGCCTCGCCTGGACGATCTTGGCCTTGGCCGCGGCAATGGGCTCGGCGCTCTTCTCGGCGATGCGCAGCAGGATGTGGCTGACCCTTATCTGGGCTGGCTTGTCGTAGAGCGTGGGGTTGGAGTCGTACTGCTTGCGCACCTCGTCGTCGGAGACGGTGGCCGTCGCCACGGCGTCGGCCACGTGCCGCTGCGTGGCGCTGATGCGTATCATGTCGCGCAGGCCCGCGAGCGTCAGGCCGTTCTTCGCCAGGGCGGTGTTGAACTCGGCCTCGCCGGGGAAGCGCTGCCTTATCGTCGCCAGCTGCTCATCGACTTCCTTATCGCTTGCCGTGATGTTGCGCCTGCGTCCCTCCTGCAGCACGATGCGCTGCGCGACGAGCTGGTCGATCACCACCTTGGCGACCTGGTCCCGCTGCTTCTTGAACTCGTCGCTATCCGGGTCGAGGCCGAACTGGGCTGCGGCGCGGGCTACCTCGGCGTCCACCTGCGACCAGTAGATCGCGTCGCCGTTGACCCGGGCGGCCACGGCCGACCCCTGCCGGGCCTTCGAGGTCAGCACCCAGGCGCCCGTGCCTCCCGCCGCCACAAGCACGGCCACGCCCAGGGCGATCAGGGCGTAGCGGGCCCATTCGGGCAGGCCCCTGCGGCCCCTTGTCGGCTCGGAACCGTGGATCTCCATTTGCAGAAACCTCCTGGATTGAGACAACGGGTACAGCATACCTCAGGCAGGGGAGGGGTGCCAGGGGCCGGGTGGGCGCGTCAACCCCGCCACACCTCCCTGGCCGCGCCGCTTACCCCTCGTGCGGCGGCGCGGACCTCTCCTCCCCGGCACGATGGATCGCAGCCGCCAGCGCGGCGGCCTGCTGTGCGAAGTGCGGGCCCGAGGCGGGCACGTTGATGATCCTGCCCTCGTGGAAGCGCACGACGAAGCCGCTACCCTGGCGCGTGATTGAGGCCACCCCCGCGTCGCGCGCGACGATGCGCAGGCGCACAGCGTCGAGCAGGGCCTGCGCCGGAGGCGGAGGAGGACCATAGCGCTGCTCCATGTCAGAGGCGGCGACCTCCACCTCGTCGTCGGTCCAGGCCGCGGCCAGCCGGCGGTAGCAGGCCATGCGCTCTGCCTCGTCTGGCACGTACGCCGCCGGCAGGTGCGCGTCCACGCCGAGCTCGAGCGTCGGGTCGCGCGCCTCCTCGACCATCTCTCCGCGCGCCTCGCGGATCGCCTCGTCGAGCAGCCGGCAGTAGAGGTCGAAGCCCACCGCGGCCACGTGCCCGTGCTGTTGCGGGCCCAGGATGTTGCCGGCCCCCCTGATCTCGAGGTCGCGCATCGCCAGCCCCAGGCCTGAGCCCAGATCCACGAACTCGGCCATCGCCCGCAGGCGCCCCTCGGCCTCGCCGGCCAGCGGCGCCGCGCCCGGATGGAGCAGGTAGCAGTAGGCCTGCCGGTCGGCGCGGCCCACGCGGCCGCGCAACTGGTAGAGCTGCGCCAGCCCCATCAGGTGCGCGTCCTCGACCAGGATCGTGTTGACCTGGGGGATATCGAGGCCGATCTCGACGATCGTCGTGCAGACGAGCACGTCGAAGCGCCCTCCGAGGAAGTCGAGCATCACGGCCTCGAGGCGCTCCTCGGGCATCTGCCCGTGCGCCACGCCGACGCGTGCCTCGGGCACCAGGTGCTGGATGCGCCGGGCGGCGCGCCCGATCGTCTCGACCCGGTTGTGCACCACGTAGACCTGCCCGCCGCGCGCCAGTTCGCGGCGGATCACCTCGCGCACCAGGTCGTCGCTGTGGGGCCGGATCTCGGTGTGGATGGGCAGCCGGGCTTCCGGAGGCGTCTCCATCACGGTGAGGTCGCGCAGGCCGGCCAGCGACATGTGCAGCGTGCGCGGGATGGGCGTAGCCGTGAGCGTCAGCACGTCCACGCTGCGCCGCAGCGTCTTGAGGTGCTCCTTGTGTGCCACGCCGAAGCGCTGCTCCTCATCCACGACCAGAAGCCCCAGGTTGCGGAACCGCACGTCCTTCCCCAAGATGCGGTGCGTGCCGATCACCACGTCCACCGTGCCCGCGGCCAGGCCTTCCAGCACCGCCTTCTGCTCGCCGGGCGAGCGGAAGCGGCTGAGCAGCTCCACGGTGACGGGGAACGGCGCGAACCGCTCGCAGAATACGTTGTAGTGCTGCTGCGCCAGTACCGTGGTCGGGACCACCACGGCCACCTGAGCGCCGTCCATGACCGCCTTGAACGCCGCGCGCAGCGCCACCTCGGTCTTGCCGTAGCCGACATCGCCGGCCACCAGGCGATCCATGGGCCGCGGGGCTTCCATGTCGCGCTTGACCTCCTCGATGGCCAGGCGCTGGTGCGGGGTCTCCTCGTAGGGAAACGCGGCCTCCATCTCGCGCTGCCAGGGCGTGTCCGGGCCGAAGGCGTGGCCTGCCACGGTGGCGCGCGCGGCGTAGAGCGATAACAGCGAGGCCGCCATCTCGCGCGTTGCTTCCTTTACCTGGCGCTTCTCGCGCTCCCAATCCGCGCCGCCCAGGCGGTGGATCCTGGCCTGCGCGCCCTCGGCCCCGATGTATCGGGCCACCAGGCCGATCTGATCGGTGGGCACGTAGAGCCGGTCCTCGGCGGCGTACTCGAGCCGCAGGTACTCACGCTCGGCACCCCCGTACGCCAGGCGGACCAGGCCCTGGTAGCGCCCGATACCGTGGTGCAGGTGCACAACGAGATCGCCCGGGGAGAGATCGACCCACGACGCCAGGCGCTCGCCCTCGCGCAGGAAGCGCATGCGGGGCCTTCTCCGCTTCCAGCCCATGATCTCGGCGTCGGTCGCAACGGCCAGGCCGCACGCGTCGAGGCGGAACCCCCGCGCCAGCGGCACCGGCACCGCCACGATGCGCCCTCGGGCAGGCGCCGCTTCCAGGCGCTCGGATGACGCCACCTCGATTCCGGCGTCACTCAGGATGCGCACGAGGCGCGCGGCCTGGGCCGAGGCCAGCACGACGCTCAAGCCCTCGTCGGCCAGGCCGGCCAGCATCCGGGCGAAGAGGTGCGTCTGCCCGCCCTGGGCCTCGAGGCCTCCCACGCCCATCCGGATCTCGCGCCAGGCCCCCTCGGGCGCGTGCGCGGCCGCAATGGCAAGGCGGCGCCCTGGGGCGTCGGTCCGCTCACCCAGCAGCCGCACCGCGCCCTGGGCCTCGGCCGGCTCCAGCAGCGCGAGCAGCCCGCCGGCCGGAAGATAGGCCGCGAGCGACGCGGCGGCGTCGCCTTCCGCGCGCAGCCACGCCGGAGGCACCCTGACCTCGGGCAGTGTCTCCAGGCCGCGCTGCGAGAGGGGATCGAACGTGCGCAGGGAGTCCACCTCGTCGCCCCACAGGTCGATCCGGACCGGCAGGTCGGCATCGGGCGGGTGGAGGTCCACGACGCCGCCGCGCACCGCGAACTCGCCGGGGTTGGCTACCAGCCCGACGCGCTGGTAGCCCCCGGATTCCAGCGCGGCGACCAGGCGGTCGCGCGGCAGCGTCTGTCCGGGACGCAGTTGGAGGGTTGCGGCAGCGAGGGCCTGGGGGGAAGGCAGCGGCTCGGCGCACGCTGCCGCGGAAGCCACCACGATGGGCGCCGCCGCGGCGAGCGCGTCGAGGGCCTCGAGGCGCTCGCGCACCGCGGATGGGTCGTCCGGGAACTGCGCCACCTGGATCGGCGCGCCGGAAAGCGCGGCGCGCAGGTCGTCGGCCAGACGCGCCGCGGCCTCACGGCTGGGGGCGACGGCCAGGACGGGCGTGGAGGGTCCGGTCCCGTCCGGGCCTGCGCCGGCTATCTCGGGATCGGTAGAGACAGCGGCCAGCAGGCACGCGGCCGCGCTTCCCCCGGGCCCGAGCACGCACGGAGGCGCCCCGCCCTCACCGAGGGCCCGGCGGATCTCTGTGAAGGCGGGCGCCGCCCGGACCAGATCCAGGAGGCCCCGCAGGACCAGGGGCATGTCAACAGACCGTAACCTCTATTGTATCGAAGAGGACGGCGGCGGTGAACAGGAGGGGTAGTGTCCAGCGGGTCTGTCAACGGCATGGATCCTGCTTACACGCCGCGCACGGTGAGACCGCGCGAGAGCGCCGCAGTGGCCTGACGGTCGTCGTGGGTCCAGAACTCCAGCGGTTCCCCCGCCGCCTCCGCAGCGAGGATCTCTGCCGTCGCAACATGGATCGCGTCGATCGCGCGGACCGTCACGGCGAACGAGCTCTTCGCGCCCGCGATGACGAGTTCGTCGATCGGCGCAAGATCCATCATGGAGAGCACATCGATCAATTCCTTGCGCTTCGTCGCCGTCTCGACATCGTCGAGGTGCCCGAGCAACCGTGCGCGGTCGACCGCTCGAAAGACCTCCACCTCCACGAGTTGGGAAGAGACAATCCTGTCCCCGGCGTCGAGCGGGACGGCGGGTCCGGGCTCGGAGAACAACACGCGGAGGACGGCGCTAGCGTCGACGTACTTCATTGGGGTCCTCACGCACCGCACCCAGCGATGCTTGGATGTCGACGCGCCGGTCGAGCTTGGAGATCTTGAGGACGCTCCAGTTCTGGGTGCCCGGCCGTAGTCGCCCCGCCCGCGTCAAACGGTCGTGCCACGACAGCGCGGCGGCGGCCGGGGGGCCAATCTCCGCGACCGGCTCGTCCCTGTCCCTCACGATGATCCGTGATCCGCGCGAGGCCATGCGAAGATACTTGCTGAGATGGGATTTCAGCTCACTCACATTGATGACCTTCATGGTCTCATGATAAGGTCATTAAGGTCCTAAAGCAATCGGGAGGGCTGGCCCGAGAGCGATCCTGCCGTGATGCCGCACGCCTGGTCTAGGGCGGAGACTCAGGGACAGGCGGCGGGCGACGCTTGTGCTCGCTTGCGGCGTGCATGCGCTCGATGCGCGCACGTACGTCATCCGGCGCCGCTCCGGTGGTGAGGTACGCGTCGAGGGAGGCGTATGTCAATCCCATCTCGCCCTCGTCGGTCTGGCCGGGCCACAGGCCGGCGCTCGGGATGCGCTCCACGATCGCGCGGGGCACCCCCAGGAAGGCGGCCAGATCGCGCACCTCGGACTTGACGAGCCCGCCTATGGGCTGCAGGTCCACGCCGCCGTCACCGTACTTGGTGAAGTAGCCGACGTAGGCCTCGGAGCGGTTGCCCGTGCCCACGACCAGGCGGTTGAGCCGGTTGGCGAAGTAGTAGAGCGTCACCATGCGCAGCCGGGGCCGCAGGTTGGCCAGCGCCATGGGATGGTCGGCGTACTGCCCCGCATTCCGCAGCGACGCCGCGAGCGCGTCCAGGACCGCGTCGAGCACGACCGTTGTACAGGGCAGGCCGATCGCCGCGCAGAACGATTCGGCGTCGCGCACGTCCTGCGGGTCGCTGTGACACGGGAGGATGACCCCCAGCGTCGTCTCCGGGAACGCGCGCAGGCACAGCGCCGCGACCGCGGCGGAGTCCACCCCCCCAGAGACGCCCACGACCGCGCCCAGCGCTCCGGCCTCACCGGCGCGCTCGCGCAGCCACGCGACCAGGCGCTCGCATGTCTCTTCCGGGGATCTTCGCGGCATCGCTAGGCCGTTTCGCAGCGGTCGGGCCAACCTCCTTCCGGGGTCCCTTTCTGTTGGTGTGGGTTTGAACGCGATGCGGCCGGGTTCAGTTACCCACCCGGTTTCCGGAAGAGCCAGAGACGCTGGGGCCTCTCTGGATGAGCACCCCCTGCCGCTGGAGGCCGTGAAGGGGCGTCCCGACAGCGAGGCGAATCGGGAAGAAACAACCGTTTCCTGGGAGGTCGCGTCTATGCTGGAATTGGTGCCCAGACTGGAGGATTTCGTTCTGGAGAAGATGGGTGAGACCCGGCTTCCAGGCCTGAGCCTTGCCCTGATTCAAGACGGAAGGGTGGTCCATCGCCGAGGGTTTGGATTCCGGGATCTGGAACAAGGCTTGCCAGCTACCCCACGCACTCTTTTCGGCATCGGGAGCGTCACGAAGTCGTTCACCTGCTTGGCCATGATGCAGCTGCAGGAGAAGGGCCTGCTCAGCGTCGATGACCCCGTTGATCGGTACGTCCCCTTGGAAGTTCGCCCCGGCAGGGAGGTGATACGCCTGCGACACCTGATGTCGCACAGTTCGGGTATTCCAGCGCTGGCCTATGCCGAGGCGACAATCCGGCATCGCCAGGGGAGCAGCGATCGCTGGCTTCCGCTAGGCGGGTACGAGGACATGCTGCGCTTCGTCAACGGTGCCGGCGGCTGGACACTGGGTCGGCCCGGGGAGCGCTGGTTCTATCTCAACGAGGGCTATGTTCTGCTCGGGTCTGTGATCGAGAGAGTGTCGGGCCAGCCGTATCAGGACTACATAAGAGATCACATCCTGACCCCGCTGGGAATGACGCGCAGCTACTTCGGTCGGGCGGATGTCGAGGGCGACGGGGATGCCGCGACCCCGTACCTGATCACCAAGGACAAGACCCACCTGCGCGGCCAGTATCTCTACGGGCGCGTGACGAGCGACGGCGGCCTCGTCTCGAACGTCGAGGACATGGCCTCCTACGTGATGATGTACCTGTCAGGGGGTGTGGGGCCAAACGGGCGCCTGGTAGAGGCAGAGACGCTTCGCTCAATGCAAACCCCTGCCGTCCCCCTACCCCTACGTCGCGGTGAGCGTCGCGATAGTCCCCCCACTGGCTACTATGGCTACGGTCTGTCCATCTATCCGGACTTCTTCGGCCATACCCTGGTGGGCCACGGCGGCAGCGTGCTGGTGAGCACCGCCTACATGGCCTTCGTGCCGGAGAGGGGCATCGGCACGGTCATGCTCGCAAACGGCAGTGGGTACCCCATGCAGCACTTCGCCTACTACGCGCTCGCGCTGATGCTCGGTGAGGATCCCTGGCGGGTACCGGGGCTTCGAGTGGAACGCCTGCTCGATCAGCTCGCTGGCACCTACGAGACCTATCAGAAGACATTCGGGGCATCCGTACGGCGCGCGGGCGACTTCCTGGTCCTCGAGATCCGTGACCGGCATACCGAGCAGCTGGTGCCTATGTGGGTGAGCTCCTCCAGTGAGGATGCGGCGATCTTCCACACTCACGCCGGCGGCCAGTGCCTGCCGGTGGAGTTCAGATTGACACAGGGGGGTGTCGACCTGCTGTTCGAGCGATACTTGTTCCGAAAGACGGCGGAGAACCGCGGGGCCTAACCGCCTTTCACGGATCGTTTACCCAGGAGGGTTTCCCAGGGCCAGTGGAGATTGGACCTGGGCCGCGGCCCGGATGTAGCGTCCGGAGACGCTGGTAACTCTGGAGCAGGATCTCGGTGTCAAGATCCTCAACTGCTGGACCGACCGTCTGGTCCCGGGACACCCTCTTGACCTGACACCACCCTCACGCTAGCATCTTCCTAACTTCAAGGACAATAGGGAAGGCTCAAGGGAGGATAACAGAAGGACAACACCGGAGGGAGGAGTCAGATGGCGCGCAGACCCCTCGAGAGTCTCGTTACTGTGACCCTGTTGCTGGTGCTTGCCCTGAGCATACCTGCCCTGGGTCAGCCAGTCCGCGGCGGGACCCTTACGATGGCCATTGTTCGTGACCCCGATACGCTGGACATTCACAAGACAACCTGGGTGGACATAGGGAACTACCTCCCCTATGACACGCTCGTCGTAATGGACGAGAAGGGGAAGATCATCCCGCACTTGGCGGAGTCTTGGCGCGTCTCCCCAGACGGCAAGGAAATCACTCTCACGCTGCGTACGGATGTCCGCTTCCATTCCGGCTCACCGCTCACCGCTGAGGCGGTGAAGAAGACATACGATCGAGCCCGTGACCCTGCGGTCAGGTCGCCCGCATCCGCCTTCATGCTGGGCCCGCTTGATGCCGTTGATGTCGTGGATAGCCGAACGGTCCGACTGCGCTTCCGCGAGCCCTACGCCCCCATTTGGGCCCCGATGGTAACAGCGTATCTCGCCCCCTTCGATCCGGTCGTGATGGAACGTGAGGGGCTGGAGTTCGGAGAGCGGCCAAGCGGCGCGGGGCCGTTCAGGTTCGTGGAGAGGGTGCGCGGGTCGCATCTGGTCTTCCGGAGGTTCGACGACTATACCTGGGGCCCGCGCTATGCATCGAACAAGAGGGCCCCTTATGTCGAATCGGTCCGCCTGCGCATCATTCCGGACGAGGCGACGCGAATGCTTGAGCTGGACCGGGGCGGAGTCCACGTCGTAATGAGCGTTCCAACGCAGGAAGTCCGGCGGCTGCGAGAGCGCCAGGACATCCAGTTGCTGCGAACACGTGAGAATGGGATCACATACCTGGGCTTCAACAACAAGAAGTGGCCCTTCACCGATGCCAAGGTTCGCAAGGCGATCTCTACTGCGGTCCAGCGTGATCACGTGATCCGCTTCGCCCTGGAAGGGCTGGCCAAGCCCGTTTACGGGCCTCTTCCGCCGACGATCCCCGGGTTCTCCGAGCGGATCGAGGAGATGAGCAGGCAGCTCTACCCATTCGATCGCCGGAAGGCTCGTGCCATACTAGCCGAGGGAGGGTGGCACCCGGGCCCAGACGGCATTATGGTCAAGGAAGGGAAGCGCCTTGCTTCCAGTCTCTGGGTTACAACCGACCCCGTAAATCACAGGATCGGCATGATCCTGCAATCCCAGCTTCGCGCGATCGGAATGCATGTGGACCTGGAGGTTCTGGAAGATGCAACGATCCGTGCCAACACCCCGCGGGGGCTTCACGAGATGATTGTCTGGCCCTACGGATGGTACGATCCTGACATCCTGCACGCGCTCTTCTACACAGGCCGCTCGATCCGTGTGCACTACTCTACTCCAGAACTGGACCGGCTGCTGGACGCGGGGCGGACCACGATGGATGAGCGGAAGCGAATGGAGGTCTACTTCGAGCTCCAGAAGCAGCTGGTAGAGATCGCCCCGTGGGTGCCTCTATACGTGAGGGAGCACGTCATAGCCGTGCGGAGCGAGGTGAGGGACGTCAAGGCACATCCATTCACTAACGCGGTGTACCTGCAAGACGCCTACATCGCTCGTAGGTAGACTTCTGGGATATGCAGGTCTACGTCGCCAAACGCCTGGGGAGCACGATCTTTGTGCTCCTTGGCGTTTCGGCGCTTGTGTTTGGGCTCCTTCACCTGATCCCGGGGGATCCCGTCCGCTACATGCTGGGCGAGTTTGCCCCACCGGAGGCCGTTACCGAGCTCCGAAGGAGCATGGGGCTGGATGCCCCCCTGCACGAGCAATACGCGGGCTTCGTATGGCGAGTCGCCAAGGGTGACCTGGGTCGATCGCTGATTACCAACCTGCCCGTATCGCGAGAGATCAAGGCGAGGTTTCCGGTCACGCTCCGGTTGGCCTTGATGAGCCTGGCCGTCGGCGTCGCTATCGGGCTCTCGGCCGGCGTTGGGGCAGCCGTCAGTCACAACCGCCCGGCCGACTTCGCGCTGATGGTAGGCGCCCTCATCGGCATCTCCGCGCCGAGTTTCTGGATAGCATTCCTCCTCATGTGGGCCTTCGCCGTCAAGTTGGCGCTCTTCCCGGTATCGGGATTCGACGGGCTGCACTCGCTCGTGCTACCCGCCGTGACGCTCGGGCTGCTGTCCGGGGGCAGCATCGCCCGCCTCACGCGGAGTAGCCTGCTCGAGGTCCTCCGGCAGGACTACGTCCGAACCGCCCACGCCAAGGGCGCGACGCGCTTCGGGGTTCTCTACCGTCACGCCTTGCGCAACGCCCTGATTCCTGTTGTCACTTTGATCGGGCTGCAGTTCGGCGGCCTGTTGTCTGGCGCGGTGGTAACAGAGACAGTCTTCGCCCTGCCCGGCGTTGGGCAGTACGCGGTTCAGGCAATCGCGAAGCGCGACTTCCCCGTGATCCAGGGGGTGGTCCTGATCTTTGCCATGGTCTTCGTTGTCGTGAACCTGATTGTGGACCTGCTCTACGGCCTGCTTGATCCCCGGATCAGGTACGAGTGAGGAGATGGCCAACACCCCCGCGCTGGCACAGCCCGCGCACGACCCGGACCGAATAGCGGCTCCCAGCCCCACACGTGTCGTGGCCAACCGCCTGTGGAGGCACCGCAGCGCCATGGTGGGCCTCACCATCATCTGCCTGCTTGTTCTCGTCGGGCTGCTAGCGCCGATCCTGGCGCCATACGATCCCTATTCCATGCACTTCGAGGATCGGCTACTGCCGCCCTCGCGACAGTACCCTGCGGGTACCGACGAGTTCGGACGTGATCTCTTCAGAATGCTTATCTGGGGCAGCAGACCCTCCTTGATAGCGGGGATCATCGCGGTGAGCATCTCCGCCTTCCTGGGCGTGACGATCGGGGTGACAAGCGGCTTCTATCCCCGGGCCGACGCCGTGTTCATGCGGTTGGTTGACATCTGGCTCGCGTTCCCCACCTTGTTGCTGGCCATCGCCATTGTCGCTGTGCTCGGTACGGGGCTGCGGAACGCGATGATTGCCGTAGGGATCTCTGCTGCTCCAACGTTCATCCGCGTAGTCCGCGGAGCGGTGTTGGCAATCAAGGAGTACGATTACATCGAGGCCGCAAGGGCGCTGGGAGCCTCTGACCTGCGCCTGCTCTTGCGCCATGTGCTGCACAACGTCCTCGCACCAGTAATCGTGATAGCCACCCTTCAGTTCGGAGGCGCGATTCTGGCGACAGCCGCCCTCAGCTTCCTGGGGCTGGGGGCACAGCCCCCCACGCCTGAATGGGGTGCGATGGCCTATTCGGGACGGGCCTTCGTGAGGGACGCGTGGTGGATGAGCCTGTTCCCTGGCGTGGCTATCCTGCTGGCTGTGCTAGGGCTCAATCTGACGGGCGACGGCTTGCGCGACGTGCTGGACCCCAGGCTGAAGTGACCGAACGGTTCTGGTAGGTCCTGCAGGACTCGAACCTGCTCCCGTGGGAGCCGCTCCTACCCCGTCTCCGAATGCTCGTGGTCTTACAGGATGAGAGGAGGCCGCGAGCGTGCGCGACGTCGAGCTGTTTCGCGCAATTTGGGACTCGCCCCGCCCTGGTGGGTGGTGAGCGTGGACCTGGACCTCCCTGGCCGACAGGTGACGGTTGTGGACGCCTGGATCTCTACCCACACGAGAGCCGGCGGAGCCCCTCTAGGTGACTCGATTCGGGGTATTGCCAAGTGTGGTTGGTAGCGGTACGCTTGATGTAACCGAATACGGACTCACCTCCGAACGGGCAAACCCGGAGTGATCCGGGGACGCAAAGCCACAGGGCCACAGAAGAAAGGTGGCCGGCTGGGTTGCCGAAGAGGAAGCACCGCGAGGCGAGTGCTTCCATTCGCGCTCGCGTTTTTGTTTTCCGGGTCGGTCCGCGGAAGGCGCTCTGCCGCGTTCACTCAAGCCCGACCGTGGCGCGGCCGGGATACCGGGGAGGGCACGCCGGTCGCCGCATCCGGCACGGCGATCCGGCGCCCGCAGGCGCAACGCTGCATCCCCACCGTCGTCCCCGTCCCGGCCGCGCCCTCTTTCCGTCTCGGCCACCGGCACTCATCCCCTGTTGACGGCTTCCCTGCCCGAGCCGTACAATCACTGCGCCAACCAAGTGAGAAGGGTTCTCACTTACTCTCGCGGAGGCACGCGTTGACCGGCCCAAGACGGACGCGCGACACGACCCAGCGCCGGCGCATCCTGCGCGTGCTCCAGACCGCCGGCTGCCACCTGACCGCAAGGGAGATCCACCGTCGCGTGGGGCGCGATGGGCACGCCGTGGGGCTCGCCACGATCTATCGGGCGCTGGGAGCGTTCGCGCGGGCCGGCCTCGTGGAGACCGCCTCTATCGGCGGCGCGGTCCGATACGGCCTGGCGACCGAGCACCACGACCACCTGGTCTGCCTGGGTTGCGGCCGGTGGCAGCCGCTGGATCGCTGTCCGGCGCCGCGCGCGCCTCGTGGCGCGGCGGCGGGGTTCCGCGTCACAGGGCATCGGCTCGAGTTCCTCGGCTACTGCGCGCGGTGCCGGTGAGGCGAGCGCGATGAACCGTCGAGTCGGGGCCGTGCTCCTGGTTGTCGCGATCCCGCTGCTTGCTCTTGTGGTCGTGAGGTCACGCACGGCCACACCGCCCGCGTCCCGCCCGGTAGTGGTGGCCACGATCTATCCCCTGGCCGAGTTTGCGCGCAGGGTCGGCGGCGCGCGCGTCGAGGTGCGGACGCTGGTGCCCGCGGGCGCCGAGGCGCACGACTTCGAACCCGGCCCACAGGACGTGGCCGCGATCGGCCGGGCGCGCCTGTTCATCTTCAACGGCGCGGGGTTCGAGCCGTGGGTCGAGCGTCTGCTCCCGTCGCTGCCGCCCCAGGTAGGCGTGATCCGCGCCACCGCGGGCCTGCCGCTCATCGTCACATCCGGCGGGACCGACGAGGGCGGCCACCGGCGCGGTCCGGCCGCGCCGGATCCCCACGCCTGGCTGGACCCGCTGTTGGCGGCACAGATGCTCGAGACGATCCAGATCGCGCTCGCGGCGACCGATCCTGCCGGCGCACAGGCCTATCTGCGGGCCGCCGACGCCTTCCGTCGGGAACTGGCAGGGCTGCACGAGCGCTTCAGCCAGGGCCTGGCGCATTGCGAGCGGCGGCTGCTGGTGACGACGCACACCGCGTTCGCGTATCTGGCCAGGCGCTACGGCCTCGAGCAGATCGGGCTGGCCGGGCTGGTGCCGGAGGGCGATCCGACTCCGGGCGCGCTCGCCCGCCTGGCAGGGAAGCTGCGCGAGCGGGACGTGCGCGTGGTGTTCATCGAGCACCTGCCCGCGCCGCGCGCCGCCGTCACCCTGGCGCGCGAGATCGGGGCCGGCACCATGATGCTGCGCACACTCGAGGGGCTGACGCGCGAGGAGATCGCTGCCGGAGGAGACTACGTGAAGGTCATGGACGAGAACCTGCGCGTCCTGCGCGAGGGACTGGGATGCCGCTAGCCGGGCCCCCTGGCAGGCCCCCGGACGGCTGCCCTCCCGCGGGCGGCGCAGTACGCGTCCCTGTTGTCGAGGTGCGCGGCATCTGCTTCGCGTACGACCACGAGCGCGTGATCGAGGACATCTCGTTTGCCATCCACGCCGGGGATTTCCTCGGCATCATCGGCCCCAACGGGTCTGGGAAGACGACGCTGCTGCGCATCCTGGTCGGGCTGCTGCGCCCGTCGTGCGGCGAGGTGCTGCTGTTCGGCACCAGCATCGGGCGCTTCAACGAATGGCGGCGCATCGGCTATGTGCCCCAGCGCGTCACCGCCTTCGACCCCCGGTTCCCGGCCACGGTGCGCGAGGTCGTATCCAGCGGCCGGGTCGCACGGACCGGCCTGCTGAGGGTTCCAGGGAAGGAGGACCGGCTGGCGGTCGAGCGCGCCATGGAGACGGTCGGCGTCGCCCAGTTCGGCGCTCGGATGATAGGACACCTGTCCACCGGCCAGCAGCAGCGCGCGTTCATCGCCCGGGCGCTGGTCAGCGAGCCCGAGCTGCTGATCCTGGATGAGCCGCTCGTCGGCGTGGACGCGGGCGCGCAGGAGCGGTTCTACGAGCTGCTCCGCTACCTGCACCGCGATCTCGGGGTGACGCTGGTGATGATATCCCACGACGTCGGCGTGATCGCATCAGAGGTGACCACGCTGGCCTGCATGAACCGCACCCTCGTATACCACGGCGACCCGCGCGCGTTCCTGGAGAGCGACGCGCTGCGCGCGGTCTACCACACCGGCGTGCGCGTCGTGTCGCACGTGCACTGAGGCCCCTATGCCCGAGATGCTGCAGCACGCGTTCATGCAGCGCGCCCTGCTCGCCGGGGTGATCGTCGCGGTGGTCTGTCCCCTGATAGGCGTCTTCCTGGTGCTGCGGCGCCTCTCGCTGATAGCCGATACGCTCGCGCACGTGGCGCTGGCCGGCATCGCGGTCGGGCTGTTCGCCGGGCTGCACCCGATCGTCTCGGCGCTCGTGGTCGCCGTGGCCGGGGGCGTGGGAATCGAGACCCTGCGCGCGCGCGGGCGGCTGTTCGGAGACGCGGCGCTCGCCGTGTTCCTCTCGGGAGGGCTCGCGGTGGCGATCGTGCTGATCGGGCTGGCGCGCGGCTTCACGGTGGACCTCTTCGGCTACCTGTTCGGCAGCATCACGACGGTGACGGAACTCGACCTGTGGGTAGTCGCGTCGCTGGGCGTAGTGGTGGGCGCGGTCGTTCTGGCGCTCCGCAAAGAGCTGTTCGCGATCACCTTCGACGAGGAGACGGCGCGGACGAGCGGGCTGCCCGTACGCTCCTTGAACCTTCTGTTCGCTGTGCTCACCGCGCTGGTGGTCGTGCTTGCGATGCGGATAGTGGGCATACTGCTGGTGGGCGCGCTGCTCGTGCTGCCGACGCTCGCCGCGATGCAGGTTGCGTCTTCTTTCCGCAGCACGCTGGCCGGGGCGGTCGTCTTCGCGCTCGCCGCGGTGCTGCTGGGGCTGGTGGCGGCGTTCTACCTCGACGTCGCCGCGGGCGGGGCGATCGTGCTGGTGGCGCTTGCGCTCTTCGGGGCGGCGGCGCTGGTCGGGAGGGGCCGGGCCGAGGCGCGCTAGGACCGCGGAGCC
>JBBIOM010000040.1:4396-15978 GCA_037443365.1 Armatimonadota bacterium | reverse complement strand
CACGGGATTCCCACGGCTGCCTATGCCGCCTTCGATGATCCGGCGTCGGCGCTCCGGCACGTGGCCCGCACCGCCGGCCAGGTGGTAGTGAAGGCCGACGGGTTGGCCGCGGGCAAGGGCGTGGTCGTCTGCGGCGACCCGGCAGAGGCGAGGAGCGCTGTTCTGGCGATGATGGTGGACCGCGCCTTCGGCGATGCCGGAAGACAGGTCGTCGTCGAGGAGTGCCTGGAGGGCGAAGAAGTCAGTGTCTTCGCGATGGTGGACGGCGAGGACGTCGCGCTGCTGCCCGCGGCCGCGGATCACAAGCGCGCGCTCGATGGCGACCGCGGCCCCAACACAGGAGGAATGGGCGCGGCCGCGCCCGTGCCCCTGGATGCAGGGATGCGCGCGCGCATCCTGGACGAGATAGTGCATCCCACCGCGCGGGCGATGTGCGCGGAAGGCAGGCCGTATCGCGGCATCCTCTTCGCAGGGCTGATGCTGACGCGCGACGGCCCCAAGGTGTTGGAGTTCAACTGCCGCTTGGGCGATCCAGAGGCGCAGGTGATCCTGCCGCTCCTGCAGGCCGGTCTGCCGGATGCGTTCGCCGCGCTGCGGGAAGGCCGCCTGGTTCCTGACATCCTGCTCGATGTAAGCGGCGCGGCGGTTGGGGTTGTGCTGGCGTCCCGCGGCTACCCGGAGCGTTCTGAGGCCGGAGTTCCAGTCTTCGGTCTTGAACAGACCCCCCGCGAGCAGGCCGCCTTCGAACTGGCCGCCGGAGGGGCTCTTGTCTTCCACAGCGGCACGACCATGCGGGATGGAATCCTGACCACCGCGGGCGGTCGCGTCCTGACCGTGGTCGGGCACGGCGGGACACTGGGCGAGGCGCGTGCACGCGCCTACGATGCCGCCGGCAGAGTGCGGTTCGATGGGATGCAATACCGGCGGGACATCGGCACCAGGCTGGAAGCCGCAGCCCTGGCCCACAACGCCGCTGTGCCCGCGGGCAGGAGGTAGAGTTCGATGCCGGTAACCGCAATCGTGGGAGGCCACTGGGGTGACGAGGGCAAGGGAAAGGTCGCCGACGCGCTTGCCGCGGAGGCGGACCTGGTCATCCGCTACAACGGCGGAACCAACGCCGGGCACACGATAGCGGACGGCCGCGGTGTGTTTCGGCTGCACCTTGTGCCCTCAGGCGTGCTTCACCCCTCGGTGGTGTGCCTGATCGGAGCGGGCGTCGTGGTCAACCCGGACGCGCTCATCGAGGAGCTGGCGACGCTGGAAGCCAGCGGCGTCTCCACGCGCAACGTGCTCGTATCCAACCGGGCGCACCTCGTGATGCCCCACCACGTGACGCTGGATGTGTGCGAGGAGCGGCTTCGCGGTCAGGGCAGCCACGGCACCACGAAGCAGGGCATCTGGCCGGCGTACGCGGACAAGGTCGGGCGTGTCGGCGTGCGCGTGGGTGATCTTCTGCATCCCGCGTACCTGGAAGAGGCCGTGCGCTACCAGGTTGCCCGCGCCAACCGTGCGCTGGCCGGTTATGGGGAAGTCGAACCGGCCGACGCGGATGCCCTGCTGGAGCGCGCCGCCCGGTGGCGCGAGGCGCTGGGCGCGCGGATAGTGGATGGCCACGGCATCGTGCAGCGCGCGCTGCGCACCGGGGCGCACATCCTCGTGGAGGGGCACCTGGGCGTGATGCGCGACCTGGACTGGGGCATCTACCCCTTTGTCACGTCGTCCACGTGCCTGCCTGGTGGAGCGGCTGCGGGCGCGGGCATTCCGGCCGCCTGCATAACGCGCGTCGTGGGGGTGGTCAAGGCCTACACCACCGCTGTGGGGGCCGGGCCAATGCCGACCGAGATACACGGTGCCACAGCGGACCGCATCCGTGACGCCGGGAGGGAGTTCGGCACGACCACCGGCCGGCCGCGGCGGTGCGGGTGGTTCGACGCCGTGGCGGCCCGGTTTGCGGCCGAGGTGGCCGGATTCACCGAGATGGCCGTGATGAAGGTTGACGTGCTCTCGGGACTGGAGGAGGTCAGGATCTGCACGCGCTACCGGCTGCGCGGTGTTCTGCTGGACGGTATGCCGGATGCGCCCACGCTGCAGGAGGTTGAGCCAGTCTACGAGACGCTGCCGGGTTGGCGGCTTCCCGAGCGGCTCGACGCTCCTCGCGATCTCCCGGTGGAAGCCCGCCTGTTCCTGGACCGCCTGGCCTCCCTGGTCGGGGTTCCGGTGACGATGGTGGGAGTGGGCCAGGAGCGCGATGCCCTGCTGCGCTTCGGGGCTCCGGCAGGTGCGGGGGGACGCCCGTGCTAGAACGCTACTCCACCCCACAGATGCGGGAGCTGTGGGCGAGCGAGACCAGGTTCGCGGTGTGGCTGGAGATCGAGCTGCTGGTCGCCGAGGCCCAGGCCGCGCGCGGCCTGATTCCCGCGGAGATCGCGACGCGCCTGCGCCGTGAGGCGAGGTGCGGAACCCCGGCGCGCATTGACGAGATCGAGCGCACCGAGACGCAGCACGACGTGGTGGCGTTCCTGCGCTCGGTGACCGAATTGACGGGTCCGGATGCGTCATACCTCCATCGGGGGCTGGGCTCGTCCGACGTTGTTGACACGGCCCTGTCGGTGCTGCTGGTGCGCGCGGCCGATCTGATCCTGGACGCGCTGGCCGAGGTGCGCCGCACCACGGCCGCCCTCGCGTCGGCCCATCGCTACACGGTCATGCCCGGCCGGACGCACGGCATGCATGCCGAGCCCATCACCTTTGGGATCAAGGCGGCGCTCTGGCACGCGGAGCTGGGCCGCGCAGAGACCCGGCTGCGCGCGGCGCGGGAGGCCGTGCGCGTGGGCAAGCTCTCGGGCGAGGTGGGCACCTTTGCGCACAACCCTCCCGAGATAGAGACAGCGGTCTGCGCCGGGTTAGGGCTGGAGCCGGCGCCGGTGAGCAGCCAGATACTGCAGCGCGATCGCCACGCCGAGTACGTCGCGGCCCTCGCCATACTGGCCGGGAGCATCGAGAAGATCGCCACCGAGATCCGCCTCATGCAGCGCACCGAGGTGGGAGAGGTCGAGGAGCCCTTCGGGGAGCATCAGACCGGATCATCGGCCATGCCCCACAAGCGCAACCCCATCCTCTGCGAGCGGCTGGCAGGCCTGGCGCGCGTCGTGCGCGGCGCCGCCCCGGTCGCGCTCGAGAACCAGGCGCTGTGGGGTGAGCGCGACATCAGCCACTCCTCGGCCGAGCGGCTGATCTTGCCCCAGACGACCGGGCTGGTGCACTACATGCTGCTCCTTCTGCGCCGCGTGCTAGCCGGGTTGCGCGTGCGCCCCGAGGTCATGCGGCGCAACCTCGAGGCCTCCGGCGGCCTGGTCTTCAGCCACCGAGTGCTGCTGGCGCTGCTGGAAAAGGGCCAGGGGCGTGAGCAGGCCTACAAGGTCGTGAAGGAAGCGGCCACCGCCACGCTGGAGGGACGGGGCAGGTTCGGAGAGTTGCTCGTGGCCTCGGGCGCGCTCACACCAGCGGAACGGGATGCGTGCTTCGACCTGGCGCCCTACCTGCGACACGCCGACCTGATCCTGGAGCGCGCCGGAATCCCGCGATGATCCCCCCGGCTGCGCGGATCGTCGTGACCACGGACCTCCCGCTGCCAATGTACGCGCGCGGGAAGGTGCGCGACGTCTACGCGTTGGGCGAGTACCTCCTCATCGTGGCCACCGACCGCCTCTCGGCCTTTGATCACGTGATGCCGACGCCGATACCCGGGAAGGGCCGGATCCTGACACGCCTGTCGGCGTTCTGGTTCGAGCGCACGCGGGACATCGTTCCTAACCACCTGGTGACCACGGACGTGGCGGAGATGCCCCTGCTCCCGGAAGCCCGCGCGCAGGTGACGGCCCTGGACGGCCGGGCCATGCTCGTGCGCCGCGCCGAGCGGATTGACGTGGAGTGCGTGGTGCGGGGCTACCTGGCCGGATCAGGGTGGGAGGAGTACCGCCGGGAGGGCGCGGTCTGCGGCGTGCGCCTGCCCGGCGGCCTGGCCAAGGGCTCACGCCTGCCGCGTCCGATCTTTACGCCCGCCAGCAAGGCGCGCTGTGGGCACGATCAGAACATCGCGTTCGAGGAGGTTGCGCGCCTTGCAGGCGAGGCCCTGGCCGGGCGCCTGCGCGAGTTGAGCCTGGCGCTGTACTCGCACGCCTCTACGCACGCGGAGGCGTGCGGGTTGGTGCTCGCCGACACCAAGTTCGAGTTCGGTATCTGCCGTGACGCATCGGGGGAAGCGCTGCTGCTGATAGACGAGGCGCTCACCCCGGACTCGTCGCGCTACTGGGACGCGCAGGAGTACGCCGCCGGGCGGCTCGAGGCGTTCGACAAGCAGATCGTGCGCGACCATCTGACGCGCTCCGGATGGGACCGCTCATCGCCCGCGCCCGAACTGCCTCATGAGGTCATCGAGGCGACGCGGCGGCGCTATGCGGAGACATGCCGCCGCATCACCGGGGAGGAGGTCGCCTAAATGCGCTCGTTTCGCGTGGTCATCATGCCCAAGCCGGGCGTGCTGGACGCGCCCGGCCAGGCCGTGGAGCGAGGGCTGGACGCGCTGGGCTATCGGGTGGAGCAGGTGCGCATGGGCAAGGTGATCGAGCTGGTCCTGCCCGACGGCGCGGACGTGCAGGAGATGTGCTCGCGCTTCCTGGCCAACCCGCTGGTCGAGACGTGGACGGTCGAGGAGATCTCCCTGGAGGCCGCCCGGTGACCTGGGGCGTGGTGTTCTTCCCGGGCTCCAACTGCGACAGGGATTGCGTGCACGTGCTGCGGTCGGTCCTGGGGCAGCGGGTGGAGGAGGTCTGGCACGAGGACCGCTCGCTGGACGGGATAGACGCGCTGGTCCTCCCGGGCGGGTTCTCCTACGGCGACTACCTGAGGTCGGGCGCGATAGCGGCGACCGCGCCGGTGATGCCCGCGGTGCGCGAGATCGCCGCGCGCGGGGCGCCGGTGCTGGGCATCTGCAACGGCTTCCAGATCCTGACCGAGGCAGGCCTGCTTCCCGGCACCCTGCTCCGAAACGCCTCGCTGCAGTTCCGGTGCCATCCGGCATGGGTGCGCGTGGAGACCGACCAGACGCCCTTCACCGCGGGCCTGCGGCCCGGCGAGGTCCTGGCGATGCCGGTGGCGCACGGCGAGGGCGCCTACTTCGCGCCGGGCGACCAGATCGCGGCGCTGGAGGCGGCCGGGCGCGTGGTGTTCCGCTACTGCGACGCGCGCGGCCGGGTTACGCCCGCAGCCAACCCCAACGGCTCGGTGGCAGGGATCGCCGGTGTGGCAGGCATTGCGCCGAACGTCGTTGGTCTGATGCCGCACCCCGAGCGCGCCTCGGAGGCGCTGTTGGGCTCGACCGACGGCCGTCGCGTGTTCGAGTGCGCGGTGGCCGCCCTGGTGGGCGCGCGATGACGCGCGCCGCCGCGCTTGATGCGGCGACGCTGTGCGGGCTTCCGCTGTCGGACTACCGCGAGATCACACGGCGCCTGGGCCGCGACCCCAACCCAATCGAGGCGCGCATGTTCGGGGTCATGTGGTCGGAGCACTGCGGCTACAAGCACTCCCGCGCGGTCCTGCGCCGTTTTGCGACCTCGTCCCCGCGCGTGCTCGGCGGCCCCGGGGAGAACGCCGGCGTGGTCTCGATCGGGGCCGGCTGGGCGCTGGCCTTCAAGATGGAGAGCCACAACCACCCCAGCGCCGTGGATCCCTACAACGGCGCCGCCACCGGTGTGGGCGGCATCATACGCGACATCCTGGCCATGGGCGCGCGGCCGGTGGCCCTGCTCGACTCCCTGCGCTTCGGCCCGCTCCAGGAGCCCAGGGCGAGGCGCCTGTGCGCCGGGGTCGTGGCCGGCATCGCCGGCTACGGCAACGCCGTGGGCGTGCCGACGGTGGGCGGCGAGCTGCACACCGCGGAGTGCTACCGGGACAACCCGCTGGTGAACGTCGCCTGCCTGGGCCTGGTGCGCGAGGACCAGGTGGCCCGCTCCGCGGCGAGCGGGCCAGGGAGCGCCGTCCTGTACGTCGGCGCGCGCACGGGCAGGGACGGCATAGGCGGGGCGTCGTTTGCCTCGACCGAGCTGGACGAGGGCCGCGCGCAGGAGGATCGCGCCTCGGTGCAGATGGGCGACCCGTTCACGGGCAAGCTCCTGATCGAGGCCACGCTGGAGGCCCTTGCCACCGGCGCCGTGACAGGCATACAGGACATGGGCGCGGCCGGGCTCACCTGCGCGATGAGCGAGATGGCGGCGCGCGGCCGCGTGGGCATGCAGGTGGATCTGGAGCGCGTGCCGCTGCGCGAGGCCCGCATGCGCCCCGACGAGATACTCCTCAGCGAGTCGCAGGAGCGGATGCTCCTGGTGGTGCGCGCCGGTGAGGTGGAGCGCGCGGCCGCGCCCTATCGCCGGTGGGGTCTGGCCGCCGAGGTGATAGGCCGCGTGACCGAAGAGGCGCGCCTGCGCATCACCCACGGCGGACGGACCATAGTAGACCTGCCTCCCGAGATCCTCGCGGACGCGCCCATCTATGCCCCGGCGGCAGCGGCGCCAGAAGGGCTGGAGGCGCGGTGGCGGTGTGATCCCGCGCCGAACCCTGCGCCTCCGCCAGGGGAGGCCCTGCTCCTTCTCCTGCGCCATCCTGACGTGGCGAGCAAGCGCTGCATCTACCGGCAGTACGACCACATGGTAGGGGTGAGAACCGTCACTCCTCCGGGATCCGACGCGGCCGTGCTGCGCTTGATAGACGCGCCGCCGCTCGGGCTGGCGCTCACATCCGACGGGGGCGCCCGGTGGTGCGCGTCCGACCCGCGGCGCGGGGCCGCCCTGTCGGTGCTCGAGGCGGCGGCCAACCTGGCCTGCGCCGGCGCCGAGCCACTGGGCGTCACCGACTGCCTCAACTTCGGCAACCCGGAGAGGGCCGAGGTGTTCTGGACGTTCCGCGAGGCGGTCGAGGGCATCGCCGAGGCGTGCGAAGCCCTGGGGGTTCCGGTGATCGGAGGCAACGTCTCGTTCTACAACGAGGCAGAGAGCGAAGACGGCCCGGGCCGCGCGGTCTTCCCGACGCCGGTGGTGGGCATGGCCGGGCTGCTCGAAGACGTCGCGCGGGCCGGACGCATGGGCTTCGCCCGGGAAGGCGACCTCGTGGTGCTGCTGGGCGCGCCGGGCGGGACTCTGGGCGCGAGCCTCTACCAGCACGCGCTGCAGGGCGAGGTTCGGGGCCGCCCGTCCCCACCCGACCTTCCGCGTTCGGTGAGTGCAATCACCTGCGCGCGCGAGGCGGCCCGCGCAGGGGTGGTCTCGTCGCTGCACGATGTCAGCGACGGCGGGATCGCCGTGGCGCTGGCCGAGGCGTGCATCGCAGGAGGGATGGGCGCTGCGGTGACGTTGCACGCGGGTCCTGCATCCGAGGTCTGGTTTGGCGAAGGCCCGGCGCGGTTTGTCGCCTCGCTTCCCAGGGAGTCCCTGGACGCGCTGGAGGCGCTCGCGCACCGGCACGACGTGCCCATCCGGGTGCTTGGCCGCGCTGGCGGCTCGGTGCTGCGCATCTCCCAAGCCGCGGACGCCGGGGACGCCAGCGGCGCCGACCCCGGCGGCGCGATCGAACTGTCCCTGGCCGGGATGGCCCAGGCCTGGGAGAGCATGGAGGTCTAGGCACATGGTGCGTTGCGGCGGCGCGGTCTGGAAGGAAGAGTGCGGCGTGAGCGGCGTCCTGCGCACCGATGGGGGTGACGCCGGCCCGCTGGTCCACGTGGCGCTCTATGCGCTGCAGCATCGCGGACAGGAGAGCGCCGGTATCGCGGCCTTCGACGGCACGGTGATGCGGCATCACAGGGGGATGGGGCTCGTCTCCCGCGTCTTTGACGATGACCGCCTCGCCCTGCTGCCGGGCGCGGCGGCGGTGGGGCACGTGCGCTACGCCACGATGGGATCGGCTCGAATCGAGAACGCGCAGCCCTTCATCGCGCCCTCGTCCTGGGGCCCGGTGGCCATCAGCCACAACGGCAACCTGATCAACGCGCCGTCGCTGCGGCGCGAGCTGGCCTCGCAGGGGGTCGCATTCGGCGCAACGACCGACAGCGAGGTCATCGCCCACCTGATCGCGCGCGCGCCGGCGGCCACCCTACGGGACGCGGTGGCCTGGTGCATGCGCCGCCTCGAGGGCGCCTACACGGTCGCGGCCCTGGTGGGCGGGTGCCTGATCGCGTTCCGCGACGCGCACGGGATCCGGCCCATGGCGGTTGGCCGCGGCCCCGACTTCTGGGCGGTCGCCTCGGAGACGTGCGCGTTCGACCACACCGGCGCCCAGGCGGTCTGCGAGGTGGCGCCCGGGGAGATGGTCTGGTTCGACGAGGAGGGCATGCAGAGGAAGCAGGTTCTATCCGGCCGCAGGCACGCCCACTGCGTCTTCGAGTACATCTATTTCGCGCGACCCGACACGGTGCTGTGCGGCCGGAACGTCCACCAGGTCCGGCGCCGCATGGGCAGGGTGCTGGCGCACGAGCACCCGGCCCGCGCCGATATAGTGATCGCGGTGCCCGACTCGGGCACCTCGGCGGCCATGGGCTACGCTGAGCGGGCCGGATTGCCCTTCGAGATCGGCCTGATAAAGAACCGCTACATCGGTCGCACCTTCATTCAGCCCGACCAGGCCTCGCGCGACACGGGCGTCCGCCTCAAGCTGAACCCCAACCTGGACGTGATCGCCGGAAGGCGCGTCGTGCTCGTGGACGACTCGATCGTGCGAGGCACCACCTCGGGCCGTATCGTGGGCCTGCTGCGCAGCGCGGGCGCGCGCGAGGTGCACGTGCGCATCTCGTCCCCCATGATCCGGCACGCCTGCTTCTACGGCATAGACACCAGCACCCGGGGCGAGCTCGTGGCCTCGCGCCTCGAGGCGGAGGAAATCCGCCGGTTCGTGGGCGCCGATTCCCTGGGCTACCTGAGCCAGGCCGGGCTCGTGGAGGCCGTGGCACTGCGCCACGATGTGCTCTGCATGGCCTGCCTGGACGGTCGGTACCCCACTCGCGTGCCCTCAGAGGCCGAAGCCGGGCGCGCCGCCCTTGATGCGATGCCTGCGGCGCGCGCCGGCGCGCCGGTGTAGCTTCGCCGTGAGGAATCCGCTGAGGAGCCGGCGTTGACTCAGGGCGATTCGCCTCGCGGGCTCACCTATCGGAGCGCGGGCGTTGACGTGGACGCCAAGGCGCGGCTGCTGGCAGGGCTGGCGCCGGCCCTTGCCGCCACCTACACCGAGGCCGTGGGCGCCGGGCTTGGCGCCTTCGCGGGCGCGGTGCGCCTGGCTCCGGCAGGAGAGGGCTTCCTGCTGGCCACGGTGGACGGCGTCGGGACGAAGACGCTGATAGCACGGCAGATGGGACGTGATGAGGTCATCGGGTGGGACATCGTCGCGCACTGCGCCAACGACCTCGCGGTCTGCGGGGCCAGGCCGATCGCGTTCCTCGACTATGTCGGCATGCCGAAACTGGATCCGGCGCTCGCCCAGGTGCTGGTTGGATCCATGGCCCGCGCCTGCGCGCACCTGCGCGTGCCGCTTGTCAGCGGCGAGACCGCGGAGATGCCCGACATCTACGCCGGCGGGGCCTATGAGGTCGTGGGGACCATGATCGGGCACGCCCCCTCAGGAGGCCTCCTGACCGGCGCAGGGACCGCGCCCGGGGACGTGCTCGTGGGCCTTGGCTCCAGCGGGCTGCACACCAACGGCTACACCCTGGCGCGGCGCGTCGTCGCGGCCGCGGGCGTATCGCTGCACGACCGCATCGAGGAGCTGGGCGCCTCGCTAGGCGACGCGCTGCTTGCGCCCCACCTCTGCTACGCCGCGGAGTTCCTCTCTCTGCTTGATCGCCTTGATCGCGCGCGTGTGCGCGCGGCCGCGCACATCACAGGCGGCGGCCTCGCGGACAACCTGGTGCGCGTGCTGCCCGAGGGCCGCCGTGCCAGTGTCGTGCGCAACTGGCCCGCCCCGCCCATCTTCGGTTGGCTCCGGCGCGCAGGCGGGATCGCCGAGGAGGAGATGCTGCGGGTGTTCAACATGGGGATCGGCATGGTGGTGGTGATCGCTCCCCGGGATGCCGACGCCGCGCTGGCGCACTTCGAGGCCGCCGGCGTCTCGGCATGGAAGATCGGCGAGATCGTTGAGGGCCCGAGGGGAGTGGACCTGGCGTGACGCGCCTTGCGGTCCTGGCCTCGGGGAGCGGCACGACGCTGCAGGCGTTGCTGGACGCGTTCCCAGGACGAGCAGATGCACAGCAGGCAGATGATGGGATCTCCGGCGAAGGCCCGGGGCGCTCGGGCGCCGCGGTCGCCGTTGTCATCGTCAACACCCCGGGCGCTCCGGCACTGGATCGCGGGCGCCGGGCCGGCGTGCCCACGTTCCTGGTTGATCACCGCGGGCGGAGCCCGCAGGCATTCGAATCCGAGATCGCGCTCTTGATCCGCGAGCACCGCGCCGATCTCGTGTGCCTGGCAGGCTTCCTGCGCATCCTGTCGCCCGAGTTCATCGCCGGGCACCGCGGGCGCATCCTGAACGTGCACCCGGCGCTCCTGCCCGCCTTCGGCGGAAAGGGCATGTACGGCGAGCGCGTGCACGCCGCGGTGCTTTCTTCCGGCGTGGCCGTGAGCGGATGCACCATCCACATCGTGGACGAGGTTCCAGACGGAGGCCCCATCCTGGCGCAGATCACGGTGCCGGTGCTCGATGGTGACACGCCCGCCGCCCTGGCCGCGCGTGTGCAGGCCGAGGAGCGCGCGCTCTACCCGCGGGTTGTCCGGTGGTGGGCGGAAGGCCGCGTGCGCGTGGAAGGGCGCAGGGTGCTGCTGGGTCAGCCACAGGAGGGTCGCGCATGACAAGGGTGCGTCGAGCGCTGCTCAGCGTCGCGGACAAGACCGGGTTGATAGCGCTGGCAGGCGCGCTGCGCGCGGCCGGGGCAGAGATCGTCTCCACCGGGGGAACGGCCGCGGCGCTGCGCGCCGCCGGGCTGCCCGTCGTGGCGCTGGAGGAAGTGACCGGGTTTCCCGAGATGCTGGGAGGCCGCGTCAAGACACTGCACCCGGCCGTGCACGCCGGGCTGCTGGCACGCGACGAGCCCGGCGACCAGGCCGAGATCGAGCGGCACGGCATAGCGCCCATTGACCTCGTGGCCGTGACGCTGTACCCCTTCGAGGAGGCCGCATCCCGCGGCGCCGGCATGCTCGAGGCGATCGAGGAGGTGGACATCGGCGGCGTGACGCTGCTGCGCGCCGCGGCCAAGAACTGGGCGCGCGTCGCGGTGCTGTGCGACCCGGCCCAGTACGGCGAGGTCATCGCCGCGATGGAGGGCGGCGGGGCCCTGCCCGAGCAACTGCGCCTGCGCCTGGCAGCCCAGGCGTTCGCGCGCGTGGCGGCGTACGACGCGGCAATCGCCGCGTACTTCCAGCGGGCAGCGGGCCTCCTGCCCTTTCCCGACCGCCTGACGCTCACGTTCACCAAGCGCACGGACCTGCGGTACGGCGAGAACCCTCATCAGCAGGCCGCCCTCTACGCCGCCGCAGGGGGGTTCGCGGGCGAGG
>JBBIOM010000040.1:1426-4296 GCA_037443365.1 Armatimonadota bacterium | reverse complement strand
AACCCTCATCAGCAGGCCGCCCTCTACGCCGCCGCAGGGGGGTTCGCGGGCGAGGCGGCAGCGGGCGAGGTGATCGCGGGCGAGGTGCTGGGGGGCCGTGAGATCTCCTACAACAACATCGCCGACCTGGAGGCCGCGTGGGCGCTCGTGCGCGATCTGCCGCCGGTGGGCGCGGCGGTGATCAAGCACGCCAACCCGTGCGGGGCCGCCTGTGCGCCGACCGTGCTCGAGGCCTTCGTGCGCGCGCGCGACGGCGACCCTCTCTCGGCTTTCGGCGGGATCCTGGCGGTGGGCGCTCCGCTGGACCGCGCGGCGGCAGAGGCCATCGGTCAGTTCCACCTCGATGCGATTGTCGCACCGTCGTTCGATCCGGCGGCCGCCGAGCTGCTCCTGGCGAAGAAGCACCTTCGTCTGCTCGCGGTTGGGGGCGGGGGCGAGGGCGGATGCGCCGGCGGCCCGCGCCCCGCGGGAAGTTATCCGCTTGCCGGGCTGGCGTTCCGTAGTATCCGAGGCGGGATGCTGCTCCAGTCTGAGGACGCCCTCGCATCGGGCGAGACCGCGTGGAGCGTGGCCACGTCGCGTGCGCCGACGTCCGCCGAGTGGGAGGACCTTCGCTTCGCCTGGGCCGTCTGCGCGCACGTCAAGTCCAACGCTATCGTTTTTGCCCGCGGCAGGCAGGTCGTGGGCGTCGGCGCAGGGCAGATGAGCCGGGTGGACAGCGTCCATCTGGCTGCCCGCAAGGCCGGGGAGCGCGCGCGCGGTGCGGTCGCGGCCTCCGACGCCTTCTTCCCATATGCCGACGGGGTGGAGGCAGCGGCACGGGCCGGGGTGACCGCGCTCATCCAGCCGGGCGGCTCTGCGCGCGACGCCGAGGTGATCGCGGCGGCGGAGCGGTTAGGCCTCGCCATGGTGCTGACCAGGGAGCGACACTTCCGCCACTAGGCAGCGCCATCGCCGGCGCGCGGCCTCAGGGCAGGTAGATCCGCGCGGCGGAGTATATCGCTGCCGCGATCAGGGCGCCGGCCGACGTCGAGAACAGGTTGACCACCGGGTTGGTGATCCAGGAGACACCCCGGATCAGCCCGGCGCCCGATCCACGGGTCTCCACAACGCTCCCGTCCGGGCGGACGAACACCGCCTGCACGGTTGCGCCCAGCACGCTGTCGAGGAACATGGCCAGCACCCCCGCGGTCCAGGCCGCGGTGATGACGAACACCTCGCCCAGCGCGCCTACCCCGGCCACGAGCGCTGCGCCGGCCGCTGCCGCTGCGCACCCTGCCAGCGAGATGGCGCCAGAGGTGCCCCGGGGCACCCGCTGCCATGTCGTGATCATCCGTGGCGGGTGAGGGCTCAGCATTCCCACCTCAGTGGCCCATGTGTCGGCCGCGGCCGCGGCCAGGGCCCCGAGGAACGCTGCCGGCAGCAGCGCGCGCAAGTGCTCAGGACCCACGCCGGACCCCCACAGCGCGCTGACCGCCGCGGCCACCCCGCCGCTGCAGAGGACCTGTATCGCGTCGCGCCCCCTGCCCTGATGCTCGGGCTGGGCCTTCCTCCCGCGTCCAAGCGCGGTCAGGGCGCTCCCCGAGGCGAAGAACGCCACCAGCGCCCCGGCCCAGGCCCACCCGCCAAACCCCAGCACCGACGCGCCCACGACCGCAGCGGCCACGGCACCGTCTGGGGTCAGCCAGCGGCAGCGCCAGGCCAGAGCGGCGGCTGCGATTGCGGCAAGGAGGGCGACCATCCGGCCCGAACCTTGGGCGCCGGGCCACGCCTTTCCTGCACAGGCAGGCGCAGCATCACCCCCCTTGACACACGAGAGGCCTGTTGGTATAAGAGTAGATGCCCTGCGCAAGACAACCATCGTGTTGCATCTTGTGCCCGCACCTTGACAACCGCATAGTGGCAAGGAGCCGCACGCAAGGCCTTACGAATCCTTTGAGGATTCTGACGGAGAGTTTGATCCTGGCTCAGGACGAACGCTGGCGGTGTGCCTCAAACATGCAAGTCGAGGGAGGGTTGGCGTCTGGCTTGCCAGACGTTTCAACTCTACCGGCGAACGGGTGAGTAACACGTGGGCAATCTGCCCTGAAGACGGGGACAACCTCGGGAAACCGGGGCTAATACCCGATACCCTCCTCGGGGGGCATCCTCTGGGGAGGAAAGGTCCGCAAGGTCCGCTTCAGGAGGAGCCCGCGGCCTATCAGCTAGTTGGTGGGGTAACGGCCTACCAAGGCGATGACGGGTAGCTGGTCTGAGAGGACGATCAGCCACACTGGGACTGAGACACGGCCCAGACTCCTACGGGAGGCAGCAGTTGGGAATCTTGGGCAATGGGCGCAAGCCTGACCCAGCGACACCGCGTGGGGGACGAAGGCCCTCGGGTCGTAAACCCCTGTCAGGAGGGACGAAGCCGCAAGGTGACGGTACCTCCGGAGGAAGCCCCGGCTAACTACGTGCCAGCAGCCGCGGTAAGACGTAGGGGGCGAGCGTTGTCCGGAATTACTGGGCGTAAAGCGCGTGCAGGCGGTCCGTTAAGTCTCGTGTGAAATCCTCCGGCTCAACCGGAGAACGCCGCGGGATACTGGCGGGCTTGAGGGCGGTAGAGGGTGACGGAATTCCCGGTGTAGCGGTGAAATGCGTAGATATCGGGAGGAACGCCAGTGGCGAAGGCGGTCACCTGGGCCGTCCCTGACGCTGAGACGCGAAAGCTGGGGGAGCGAACGGGATTAGATACCCCGGTAGTCCCAGCCGTAAACGATGCTCACTAGGTGTTGGGGGGTTACTCCCTCAGTGCCGCAGCTAACGCATTAAGTGAGCCGCCTGGGGAGTACGGCCGCAAGGTTGAAACTCAAAGGAATTGACGGGGGCCC
>JBBIOM010000040.1:0-1279 GCA_037443365.1 Armatimonadota bacterium | reverse complement strand
CGTCAGCTCGTGCCGTGAGGTGTTGGGTTAAGTCCCGCAACGAGCGCAACCCCTGTCCCTAGTTGCCATCGGTCCGGCCGGGCACTCTAGGGAGACTGCCGGCGACGAGCCGGAGGAAGGCGGGGATGACGTCAAGTCCTCATGCCCCTTATACCCTGGGCTACACACATGCTACAATGGCCGGGACAGAAGGTTGCCACCCCGCGAGGGGGAGCTAATCCGTAAACCCGGTCTCAGTTCGGATCGCAGGCTGCAACTCGCCTGCGTGAAGCCGGAATCGCTAGTAACCGCAGGTCAGCCACACTGCGGTGAATACGTTCCCGGGCCTTGTACACACCGCCCGTCACACCATGGGAGCTGGTTCCGCCCGAAGCCGCTGGCCTAACCCGCAAGGGAGGGAGGCGTCGAAGGTGGGGTTGGTGACTGGGGTGAAGTCGTAACAAGGTAGCCGTACGGGAACGTGCGGCTGGATCACCTCCTTTCTAGGGAGAAATGGGCCTGCCACGGGGCGCGGTCCTCGTGTCAGGCACCGGCGGTACTCCTTGCCACTATGAGGTTGTTAAGGTAGCAGCCCGCTCCACTTGGAGCGGGCTGCTGGCTTTTCCGGATGTGACCCCTTCCCTACGCTCACCCCCGAGAACCGCGCGGCCGCTGCCGATGAAGTTCTTGAGGGGGACGTGGAATCGAGGGCGGCTGTGGGTGCAATCCGGATCGAGCCCGGCGAGCCGGGTAGGCTAATCGTACGCCTTCCCTACAGCCCCGAGGCCGTCGCGAAGATCAAGACCCTCCCCGGGCGCCGCTGGCATCCTGACGGCAAGTACTGGACGATCCCCTACACTGATAGGGCCCTGGCACGCCTGCTGTCGCTGTTTGGCGGCAACCAGGTCGAGGTCGATCCAGCGCTTCGCACCGCAGGGGTCAACGGCGATCAACAAGCGCCAGCCGATGCAAAGGTCTTGGACGCGTCGCCGCCCACCCGTCTCCTTGATCGCGCGCATCAGGCCCTCCGCGCTCGGCACTACAGCCGGAGGACCGAACAGGCCTACCTGGCATGGATCACGCGGTTTGTTGCGTTTCACGGCGGGCGCGCTCCAGACGAGATGGGCGAGGGGGAGGTCAACCGGTTCCTGACACACCTGGCCGTGGAGGGCCGCGTCTCTGCTTCGACCCAGAACCAGGCCCTGGCTGCCCTGTTGTTCCTGTACGGGAGCGTGCTGCGTCGTCCGTTGGGCCAGATCGAAGGGGTCGTGCGGGCGCGCCGACCAAGGCGGCTGCCGGT
>JBBIOM010000039.1:0-16198 GCA_037443365.1 Armatimonadota bacterium | reverse complement strand
CGGGTAGCCGTACTTGTCGATGGCGTAGAGCCAGCAGCAGTTGATCCTCATGTGGAGGCCTCCTTGAGTGATGGGCCGGGCGTGCCGGGGGCGCGGATGGTCGGGATGCTGCGGGCGCCGCAGGAGCGGCGGATGACCAGCTCGGGAGTCAGCGTCATGGTCCGGGCTCTGGGAGGCGATGAGTTCTCGACCATCTCCAGCAGGCGGAGGGCCGCGAGCCGGCCCATCTCGGCCTTGGGCTGCGCCACCGTCGTCAGCGGGGGATCAACAAACGCCGCCAGATCAATATCGTCGAACCCGACGATCGCAACGTCTTCCGGGACGCGGCACCCGCGCCGGTGGACCTCCTCTATCGCGCCGATCGCCATCAGGTCGTCGAAGGCGAACACCGCGCTCGGCGGCCGCTTCAGGTCGAGCAGCGCGGCCATGGCTTGGCGGCCGGCCGCAATCGAGGCGATGCCGCCAGCCACCAGGCTTGGATCGAACACTATCTTTCGGGTCGCCAGCGCCTCGCGGTACCCTCGCAGCCGGCTGCGGTGCGAGAACGACCCCGCCGGGCCCGCCAGGTAGGCGATGCGCCGGTGCCCGAGATCGAGCATGTGCGTGGTGGCCCGTCGCCCGCCCTCTGCGCCATCGACGACCACAGCGGCAGCCCGCGGGTGGGCCAGCACACGGTTGACCAGGACCAGGGGCACTCCCTCGCCAGCCAACCCCTTCAAATAGCCCGACGGAACGCGCGAGGCACAGAGGATCAGGCCGTCAACCTGCTTCTCCAGCAGGACAGAGATCACCGCACGCTCGCGGGTCGCGTCTTCATCCGTGTCGCAGAGAATCACATTGTACCCCCGGGCGGCCGCGGCGTCCTCTACCGCCCGGACCAGCGGCGGAAAGAAGGGATTGACGATGTCGGCGATCACCAGACCGATCGAGCGGGACCGTCGCGTGACCAGACTCCGCGCAAGCGCGTTGGGGCGGTAGTTCAGGCGCCGAATCGCGCGCGTCACCCGACGCCGGGTATCATCGTGCACATACTCTTCCCCGTTGATGACCCTGGAGACTGTCTTGATCGAGACGCGGGCGAGGATAGCGACCTGCTTGATGGTAGGTGGGGGGTTCCGGGTTTCTCGCGGCACTGCATCCTCCGGTTCCTGACAGCGTTTACCGTACCAAGGAGGGATTCCCCGGCGGCGGCGCGCTTCCCTGCCGGCAGGAGTTCCCATGTCAGAGGCGAAAATACCTGCGGCGCTATGCTAGCGTTGTCATGTCCGGACCTGCGGCCGGGGTAATGCTGCGTCGGTCGGCGGCGCTGCCGGGGCATTAGGAACCGAAAATGGGAATTGCGGCCGGGGGCCAGGCCATGAGACCGTGTGACCGGGTACGGATGACGCTGAGCCAAGTTGCTCCCGACCGTCCTCCATTGGATGGAGCCTTCCGCCCGGAAGTATGGAGGAGTCTTCGTGCCTACCTTGGCATGCACGACGATGACCAGATCAAGGACATGCTCGGCTTCGATTTCCGCCAGGCCGTCATCGAGCCATCTGCCGAATTCGCTTCCACGGCGGTGCCCGGCCCAGTTGAGGCCTACGTGGGCGTCGGGTCGCGGGACCTTGTTCGGATCTTACCAACCGGCGAGTTCGAAGATGATCGCGGCATTCGCCGAGTCATAGATAGCACGAATACCTACTTCAGATTCACTCATCATCCCCTCCGGGGAGCCGAGAGCCCGGACGCCTTCACGTTCCCGAATCCTGATCTCCCTGAGCGATACGCGCATATCTCCGCTCAGGTGCAGCGGTTCAAGGATCGCTACATGGTTCAGGTGGAGACCGGGAATATCTTCCGTGATGCGTGGGAGCTGCGCGGATTCGAACAATTCCTGATGGACACGCGCCTCAACCATGCATTCACCACACGGCTGCTCGACCGCATCACCGACCACAAGATCGCCGACGTGAGCCGAATGATCCAGGCCGGGGCCGACATCATTCAGATGGCCGGCGACATCGCAAGCGGTCAGGGCATGTTGATCTCGCCGGCATGGTGGCGTGCTGAGATCAAACCACGTCTCGCACGGGTGATCACCGCAACGCGTCGCCCTGGTATCTACTACTACTTCCACAGCGACGGTGCCATGCAGACGGTGATTCCTGATCTCATTGATATTGGCTTCGATATCATCGATCCTCTGCAGCCGGAATGCATGGACGTCTTCGCACTCAAACACCAGTATGGAACCCACATAACGTTCCGTTCGACGCTTTCCTCACAGCGCACCCTGCCATTTGGAAGCGTCGAGGATGTGCGGGCTGAAGTCAGAGCGCGCATAAGAGAGCTGGGACACGACGGCGGCCTGATCCTGGCCCCGTCTAACGCCGTGCAGCCTGATGTGCCGCTGGCGAATCTATTGGCGGTCTATGATGAGACCCTAAAGTCGGTAGGAGCCATGTGATGTCCTTGGATGATGGCGCACGGCTGTCGAAGCATCACCGCGAAATCGCAGTGCGGGGAGGAATCGCGGCATGCCCCCATTGGGCCTAGAGGCTCTTTCCGTCGCCATCATAGATGGCGATCTCGCCCGTACGAAGGGACTCGTCCAGAGAGCTATCGATCAGGGGACGCCCCCGGAGGAAATCGTGAGCCGCTGGATGGTGCCGGCCATGGCCGAGGTTGGCGCACGGTTCGAACGCCAGGAATACTTCGTGCCAGAGATGCTGGTGTCAGCACGGGCGATGCAGGCGGGCCTGGCCCTGCTCAAGCCGCTGCTCACCCAACGCGAGGTGAGGCCGGTGGCTACCGTGGTCATCGGAACCGTCAGGGGAGACCTCCACGACATTGGAAAGAACCTGATCGCCATGATGTTAGAGGGCGCCGGGTTCCAGATTGTGGACCTGGGGGTCGACGTACCGGCCGAGCAGTTCGTGCAGGCGGTGCGAGAGCACCAGGCGGACGTTCTCGGACTCTCGGCCCTGCTTACCACAACGATGCTCCAGATGGGTGTGGTGATCCGCGCGATCGTCGACGCAGGGCTTCGCGACAATGTCAGGGTGCTGGTTGGTGGCGCGCCGGTAACGGCCCGGTTCGCCGCCGAGGTTGGCGCCGATGGGTATGGTGAGAGCGCCGCCGTGGCGGTGCGGATGGCCAGGAAGGTCCTCGCCCTGGACTCCGCGGCGCCGTAGGAGTGCACGCATCGCCCGGTGCCGGGTCTGTTCGTGCACGCACTCTTCCCTGATGGTTGGTGGAGAGTCCCGGGTTCCTTGTGGCACCTTACCCCCCGGTTCCTGACAGCGTCTACCGTACCAGGGAGGGATTCCCTGGTGGTGGTGCGCTTCCCCACCAGCAGGAGTTCCCATGTCAGAAGCGAATTCCACAGTAATGTCCTGCCAGCGTTGTCATGCTCGGACCTGTGGAGGCAGTGACAGCCCTGGGGCGGTCGGGAGGGAACGGCGTGGCAGGCGTTATCGATACCGCAACGCTAGGCACCGAGGACTATACCTATGCCGCCTACCGGCGGGTCTTTGACACCGCCTGCATGGCGATGAGCCTGGTCAGCGTCCGTCCCGGCTCCGAGGTCCCAACGCACGTCCATAAGGACGAAGAGCAAGTCTACTACATCTTGCGGGGCCACGGCGCGGTGACCCTTGGGCAGGAGCGCCGCGCGATCGGGCCCGGCCACGCCGTCTACATTCCCCTCGGCACGCAGCACGGCGTGTCCAACGACAGCCCGGCGGATCCGCTGGAATACCTCTACGTCGTGTCCTACGTCAGGCCGGAGAGTGGGGCGGGCACCGGATAGGCCACCGCCTTCCTCCCGGCACTTTGGAGAACAGGGGGGATTGCGATGCGCACGCGACAACCTCGCCACCCCGGCATCCTGGGGTTGTGCGTCCTGCTGGTCGCCGGCCTTCTCGCCGTGGCACCAGCCTATGGTGCGCCTACCGTCCGGCTGAGCCTCTGGGGCGGCTTCCCGGAGATCGGCCCCTTCTATGAGAGGATGGCTGCGGACTACCGCCGCGCCAATCCAACGGTGGAGATCTCGATCCTCACGCATCCGTTGCGCGACTTCGAGCGCAAACTGGCCGCGACTATCCCTGCCGACACCGCGGCCGACATCCTCGAGATCTCAACCTACGCACTGCAGCGGTTCATCGAGGCGGGGTTCATCCCGCCCAACCCGCATGCGCAGGAAACCTTCCTGCAGGGCAAGGCGTTCCCGGACGCCATGCGCATCATCAACACCTACCAGCGCAAGACCTACGGGGTGCCGTTCTTCCAGGGCCGCCAGGTGTTGTTCTGGAACATCAAGATGTTTCAGGAAGCCGGGCTGAGGCGTGCGCCCCAGACGTGGGACGAGGTCATCGAGTACTGCCAGAAGCTCACCAAGCGGGACGCGACCGGCAGGATCGCGCAAGGGGGTATCGGGCTCAGACTCTTTGGTGGTGGCAGCGGCGTGGGCGAGAAGTGGTGGTTCTGGCTCTATCCGGCCGGTGGGACCATCATTGAAGCTCGCCCCGGTGGGAAGTATCGAGCCGGCTACAATAACCAGGCCGGACGCGACGCGCTGAAGCTGTATGTGGATCTCGTTCACAAGTACAAGTGCGACGACCCCACGCTGAAGCGGGATGCGGAGGCCTTCGCCCTCGAACAGTCAGCCATGTTCACCCGGGAATCCTGGGTGATCGGCTTCCTCCGCGCCAACAATCCGGGCCTGCTCTACACGACGGCTCCGCTGCCTCGCCATCGGCGGGCCGGGACCATCATCAACTCTGTGAACCTCTTCGTGACCCGGTCGGCGAAGAATCCGGAGGTGGCGTGGGACTTCGTCAGTTTCATTATGCGCCCGGAGAACCAGCAATTGCTCCTCGAGATGGTGGGCTGGATGCCGGCACGGCAGGACGTGGACTACACCGCCCAGATCCGGAAGGCGCCGCAGTTCAAGGCGTTCTTCGAAGCCCCTGAGGGATTCGAGTTCTACTGGTACCTCCCGATCGGCCCGTTCGACGAGATTCTGACCAAGCTCGCCGCGCGGCTGGAGCGGGCGTTCGCAGACAAGTCGCTGGTGGACAACCCGGCAGGCATCGCCAGGTTCATCGAAGAGGCTGCGAGGGAGACGAACGACATCCTGCGAAGAGAAGGGTTGCTCGCCGAGTAGCAGGGCGGATGTCCGCGCGCGACCCCATCAGGGGACCCGGCCCCAGCAGGGGCCGGGCCCCGGCGCCCAGGACATCAGGCTACAACGCAAGACATCGGGCGTCGGTGAAACCGTGCGAGAGCTGACTGCGAACGCGCAATGGCTCTATCGAGGCGTCAGCCGGCGGCAGCTCGGGATCTACCTGTTCTGCTACCTGGGCCTGGCTCCGACGCTGCTCCTCTTTGCCTACCTGCGCATCGTCCCCATCGTTACGACGCTGGCGGCCAGCCTGTACAACTGGGACATGATCCGCCCGATCCGCATCTTCGTCGGGTGGGGTAACTACCTGGAGTTGATTCGAGACGCGAACTTTCAGACGGCGCTCGTCAACACCAGTGTTCTCGCCGCAGGAAGCGTGATTCTCGGAACGGTCCTGGCGCTGCTGCTGGCCGTGACCGTGAACGCGCAGGTCCGCGGCGCGCCGATCTACCAACTCATCTACTTCCTGCCGGTCGTGACGCCATGGGTCCCTGTCACGGTCGTCTGGAAATGGATCTACGATACCCGGTACGGGCCACTCAACCAGGCCATGGTGGTCCTCGGACTTGCGCCCCAGGCCTGGCTCGTGGACGAGCGGCTGGCCCTCATCTCGATCCTCATTGTGATGGTCTGGAAGACTCTGGGTTACAATCTCATCATGTTCCTCGTCGGCCTCAACAATATCCCTCAGGAGTACTATGAAGCAGCAGTGGTGGACGGCGCCTCCGGTTCGAGAATCTTCCGGCACATCACCCTCCCCCTGTTGCGGCCGATGATCCTCTTCGTCGTGGTGATCTCGACGATCAACTCCTACAATGTATTCACGCCGGTCTTCATGATGACCAGCGACATTCAGGGGGCGGCCGCGAGGTTGGTCCGCACGCTCGTCTACGACATGTGGGAGAATGGATTTCGCTACTACAGGGTGGGATACGCCTCTGCCGAAGCCGCAATTCTCCTGGGCCTGGTGCTGGTGTTGACGCTGATGCACATGCGGTTGTTCCGGGAAGACCGCTAGCCGTGGCGACTGCCCGCGTGGTGCTCCGGAGCCTGGCCCTCCACGGCATCCTCCTGGCCGCCGCAGGTCTCATGCTGCTCCCATTTGTGTGGATGCTCACAACGTCGCTCACGCCTTCGGCGGAGATCCTCAACCCTTCGTTGCGGCTCTGGCCTGCGCATCCAACGCTTGCCCACTACGCCGATGTGGTGCAGGCGGCGCCGTGGCTACGGTATGTCTGGAACACCGCGGTCGTCTCGACGGCCTCCGCCCTCGCGATCCTGTTCACATCGTCGCTGGCCGGGTTCATCTTTGCCAAGTACCGGTTCCCCGGACGGGATCTGCTGTTCATCATCGTGCTGGTCACTGCCATGATCCCCTTCGAGTCCTACATGGTGCCTTTCTACCTGCAGATCAAGGCGCTGGGGTGGATCAACACGTACCAGGGCATCGCCGCGCCCCTGCTGATCATGAGCTTCGGCATCTTCTTCATGCGCCAGAGCATCATGACGATCCCCGACGAACTGCTCGATGCCGCGCGCATCGACGGCGCGACGGAGTTCTACATCTTTCGACGAGTGGTACTGCCGCTCTCCAAACCGGCGCTGGGAGCGCTGGCCATCCTGGCCGTCACCAACGCCTGGGCCTTCTTCATCTGGCCGATGATCGTGACCAGCGATCGGACCCTGTTCACCATGGAACTGGGGCTGGCGATGTTTCAGCGGGCCTTCACCGTCGACTACGGTCGGATCACGGCGGGGTCGGTCCTCACGGTGGTCCCCGTGCTGATCGCGTTCCTTATCCTACGCCGCAGCATCATCCGCGGGGTGACGCTGGCCGGCATGAAAGGATAGGATGCCCATCCGCTTTGCGATTGTGGGCTGCGGCACGGTCGCTCCCTTTCACGCTGAAGCGATTGGGCGGACCGGCGGGGCGACGCTGGTAGCCGTTGCGTCGCGCCGACCCGAGCGCGCGCAGGCCTTCGCCGCGGCGCGCGGCCTCGACTGGGCACCTGATCTGGATGCCCTCTTGCGCCGCCCGGATATTGATGCCGTCGCGGTCTGCGCCCCCAGCGGCCTGCACGCCGAGATGGCGGTGGCCGCGATGGAAGCTGGCAAGGACGTGGTGATCGAGAAGCCGCTGGCGATCACGCTGGCGCAGGCCGACGCCGCCATTGAAGCCGCGCGCCGGACCGGCCGGACGCTGGCGGTCATCTCGCAGCTTCGTTTCGCGCCGGACGTGGTCGAGGTGAAGCGCGCGATCACCGACGGCCGTCTGGGGCGGCTCCTGCTGGCCGACCTCTCGATGAAGTACCTCCGGTCGCAGGCGTACTACGACTCCGCGGGCTGGCGCGGCACCTGGGCCATGGACGGCGGCGGAGCGCTGATGAACCAAGGCATCCATGGGGTCGACCTCTTGCTGTGGCTGGCCGGCGCGCCCCGGACGATCTACGGGTACGCGCGCACGCTGGCCCGGCAGATCGAGGTCGAGGACACCGCGGTGGCCGTGGCCGATCTCGAAAACGGCTGCCTGGCAACCATCACCGGCACCACGTCGGTGACGCCGGGCTTCCCGCGGCGCCTGGCGCTCCACGGCGAGCGCGGATCGATCGTGCTCGAAGAGACGCGCGTCGTGAAGTGGGAGATCCAGGGTGAGCCCGAGCGGGTCACCGCCGACGCCGCGACCATCGGCGCCGCGAATGCGCCCACCGCCCTCGGATCCCAGGAGTTTGCCAGCCAGTACAAGGCGATTGTCGACAGCCTGCGCGAGCACCGGCCGCCGCCGGTGGGCGGTGAGGAGGCACGCCGCGCGGTGGCCGCGGTGCTGGCCATCTACGAGTCGTCGCGGTCGGGACGGCCTGTGACGATGTGATGTTCCGTCGGGCAATCATCACCGACGAGGTTTCACAGGATCCAGCCGACGCAATCGGGCTGGCACGGCGGTTTCGTCTCGACGGCATTGAGATCCGGTCGGTCTGGGAAAAGCGGCCGCACGAACTCTCCCGTTCTGAAGTTCGCGCGCTCCGGGGCATGGCCCGCACCGCGGAGCTTGCGATCTGTGCCGTCGCCACACCGGTCTTCAAGTGCGAACTGGACGACCATCGGCAGGTGCACGAGCATCTCGAGACCCTGAAGCGCTGCCTGGACGTGTGCTGCGAGCTGGAGACCGGCCTCGCGCGGGTCTTCACGTTCTGGAAGCCGCGCGCGCCCGGAGCGCCAGCACTGCCCGGCGATGTGCTGGCTTGGCGCGAAGTCGCGCCTGCCATCGCGGATCATCTCGCAGAGGCCGCGGATGTCGCGCTGGACTTCGGCTGCCGGCTGGGCGTGGAGAACGAGCCCAGCGTGTACGGGTCCAGCTGCAAGAAGGTCGCGGATCTCCTGGCACGCTTGAAGCATCCGGCGCTCGGCGCGGTGTGGGATCCGGGAAACGCGCTCTACGATCCCGTGGGCGAACAGCCGTATCCCGACGGGTATGAGGCGGTGCGTCCGTACATCCTGCACGTCCACATCAAGGACGCCCGCAGGGATCCGGAGACCGGGAGCATTGCCGCCGTGGCGCTCGGCGATGGGGAAATCCCCTACCGCGACATCTTCGTGCGGCTGCGTCAGGAGCAGTACGTCGGATACATGGCGCTCGAGACTCACTACCGCGTCACCCGCACGTTGAGTGCCGACGCGGCCCGGCTGCCCGCCGGGACGGGCTTCTCTGAAGGTGGGCTCGAGGCCAGCACAATCTGCCTCGACCGGTGGGACGCAATGCTCGAGACGCTGGACAACGGCGAGCACGCAGGAGAGCGCCCGTAGCATGTCGGATCTCGCGCTGCTAGGCGGCACCCCCACGCGGTCAAAACCGTTCCCCACATGGCCGCAGTTCGGCCCCGAAGAAGAGCAAGCCCTTCTGGGAGCGCTGCGCAGCGGGCACTGGGGCCGCACGACCGGGCGCCTGAACGACGAGTTCGGGCGGCGGTTCGCCGCCTACCAGCAGGCCGCCCACGCCGTCACCTGCGTGAACGGCACCGTTGCGCTGGAGCTGGCGCTGCGCGCCGCCGGCGTCGCTGCCGGGGACGAGGTGATCGTTCCCGCCTACACGTTCATCGCTACGGCCAGCGCGGTGCTGCACCTGGGCGCGGTCCCGGTCTTCGTGGACATTGACCCGCAGACGTACAACATCTCGGCACAGGCCGCCGCGGGCGCGGTCTCGCCACAGACCCGCGCGGTCATCCCTGTCCACCTGGCCGGTGCTCCTGCAGACATGGACGGCATCACCTCGCTGGCCGGGACACAGGGAATCGCCATCATTGAGGACGCGGCTCAGGCCCACGGGGCTGAGTGGCGGGGAAGGCGCGTCGGCGCCATCGGCGATCTCGGGACCTTCAGCTTCCAGTCCACCAAGATCCTCACCGCCGGCGAGGGCGGCGCGGTCGTAACCAACAACGCGGCGCTTGCCGACACGGTGTGGTCGCTGCAGAACGTGGGGCGCATCCCGGGCGGGGAGTGGTATGAACACCACCGCCTGGGCTGGAACCTGCGCATGACGGAGTTCCAGGCTGCGATCCTGATTGCGCAGATAGACCGCCTCGACGACCAGATCGCCCTGCGCGCCGAGAATGCCGCGCATCTCGATGCCCTCCTCTGCCAGGTCGAGGGCATCGAGCCGCTCGCCGCCCCCCCGCAGGTCACCCGGCACGCGCGCTACCTGTACGTCTTCAAGCACAGGGCCGAGGCGTTCGGAGGCCTGCCAAAGTCGCGATTCATAGAGGCGCTCGTCGCCGAAGGGATTCCCGCCATGGCGGGATACCCTCCTCTGCACACGATGCCAGCGATCCGGCGGGCGTTCGAAGCCAGGGGCTTGTCCCTGCGCACGGTCCCCGAAGGCGACGGGCTCCCGCACACCGAGCGGGCCTGGGCCCACGAAGGGATCTGGCTGCCCCAGTACGTTCTCCTGGGCACACACGAGGATGTTGCCGACATCCAGCGGGCCGTCGCAAAGATCGCCCGCCACCACAGGGAACTCCTGTAGGAGATCCTCCCCCATGCGCGTGGGTTGTTCACACGCCACGATCACCCCTCCGCCCGGAGCCTTCCTGGCCGGGTTCGGGGCCAGGGAGGAGCGCGCCCGCGGGGTGCACGACGACCTGCACGCGCGCGCGCTCGTCCTTGAGCACGCAAGGGAGCGCGCAGCGCTGGTGGTCTGCGATCTGTGCGAACTCGACGCCGGGTTCGTGGCGGATGCGCGCCTGCGCATACAGGCCAGGACTGGAATCCCAGCGGCATCGGTCATGCTCGCGGCCACGCACACGCACGCCGCGCCCGCGACCTTCGCGCTCTACAGCCCTGCGCCCGAGCCCGCGTGGCTCAACGGGCTCGCGGACAGGGTGGCCGATGCGGCGGCCGGGGCAGTGGCGGACCTGGCGCCGGCGACGCTTATCCTGGGACTGGGACGCGAGGACACGGTGGCCAGGAATCGCAGGCGCGCCAGCGGCCCTGTGGATCCCACGGTCACCGTGCTTGGGGCCCAGCGCACCGGCGCGCCGCCGGTGTTCCTGCTGCACTACCCATGCCATCCCACGGTGCTGGGGCCTGACAACCTGCTGGTCTCGCGCGACCTCGTGGGGTTCGCAGTAGACGCCCTCGAGCGCGCCACCGGCGGATGGGTCCTGTTCGCGAACGGGGCGTGCGGCGACATCAACGTCGGACACCCGGCAGACAGATCGGCGCTCGGGCTGCCGATCCCGGGCCGCACATTTGCCCGCGCCGAGGAGCTGGGCCTGCGCCTGGCGCGCGAGGCGCAACGCGCGCTTGAGCGTTCGCGCCCGGTGGAAGCCGGCCTGCTTGCAGCAGACCGGCGGCACGTAGCCATCCCGCTCCGGTCAGGCCCCTCGCCGGAGGAAGCGCTAGCGGAGGCGGAGGCCTGCCGCGATCGCCTGGAGGCACTGGAGGCCGCTGGCGCCCCGGAGGAGACCTTGTACGCTGCCCGCCTGGACCTGCTGTACGCGCGGCTCGGTCTGGATTGGGCGCGGCAGTACGCCGGGCGCGCGGGGGCAGTGGCGTCGGAAGGCGTCGAGGTGGCGGCCTTCGCGATCGGCGACATTGCACTCGTCGGGCTGCCGGGCGAGTTCTTCGCCGAATCAGGCCTGCGCCTGCGGAGCCGGTCGCCCTTCGCTCACACGTGCGTCATCGGGTACGCGAACGGCGGGATCGGGTACGTCCCGCCGGATGCGGCCTTCGCCGAAGGCGGATACGAGACGCGCCTGGCGCCCTGGAGCAGGGCAGCGCCCGAGGCCGAGGGCCTGATCCATGCCGCCGCCGTGCGCTTGCTCGACGCTCTTCACGCGCGCACGCGCTAGGGTCCTGCGCGGCGGCAGGATGGACCTCGGCGCTGAGGAAACCCTACACCAGGAGGGAGTGATCATGAGGACGAACCGGCTCTTAGTGGCATGGCTGTGCGCGTGCGTGGCCTTCGCCGTCCTGGCGGCGATGGTCCCGGCCACCGTGGCCCAGGAACCCCGGGTGGTCGTCTACTCATCGGCGGGCGCGGAGATCGGGGAAGAGCTCGCGGCCGCGTTCATGAAGCGCAACCCAAGGATCAAGGTCGAGTCCATATACGCCGGCACCGGCGTGGTCTGGACGCGCGTACGGGCCGAGGCAGCCCGGCCGCAGGGCGACGTCTGCATGTGCGGCGGCAGCGAGAACTTCGACATCAACTACGAGTTCCTCGAGGCCTACCGCAGCACCCAGGACGCCGACATCCCCGCGGAGTACAAGGACGCCCGCGGGCCGCGCTACTACGGGATGAGCCTTCCCATACAGGTGATCATCATCAACACCAAGCTCGTCGCGCGCCGTGACTACCCGCGCGGCTGGAGGGACCTGGCCAATCCCAAGTGGAAGGGCAAGATCATCTGGGCCAACCCGCGCATCTCGGCCTCGGCCTACGCGCAGCTGTTCCAGCTCGTCAAGATAGGCGGCTGGGACCTGGTGAAGGCGGTGCTCGCCAACGCGGTCATCACCCCGTCGTCGGGGTTGGCCTATCAGGGCGTCGCCGATGGCGAGTTCGCCCTCGGCATGACCGGTGAGGGCAACGTCTACGACTTGCGGAACAAGGGCTACCCGGTGGACGTGGTCTACCCCATCGAGGGCACCGGGCTGCGCTTCGACGCGACCGGGCTGATCAAGGGATGCCCGAATCCCACGTCGGCGCGCCTCTTCTACGACTTCGCCAACAGCCGCGAGGCGCACCTCATCTACGTGCGGACCGGGAGCCGCCGCAGCGTACGGCCCGACGTGCCGACGCCGAAGGGCATGCCCCCGACCTCGGCCATCAACCTAGTCCCCTACGACGCGGTCAAGGCCGGGAAGGACAGGGGGATCAACCTGATCATCTTCGACGAGATGCTGGCCAAGCGGTGAGCACGCGGCCCGTCAAGCTGGGGGTCGAGGGGGTCCGCAAGGTCTTCGGCGAAGGCCCGGCGCAGGTGGTCGCCGCCGACGACGTCGGGTTCGAGGTTTCGGACGGCGAGCTGTTCACGCTGCTCGGACCCAGCGGCTGCGGCAAGACCACCACGCTGCGCCTGGTAGCCGGCCTGGAGCATCCGGACGCCGGCCGGATCGTCTTCGAGGGGGCCGACTGGACGCCGCTGCCACCCTTCCGGCGCAGCATCGGCATGGTGTTCCAGAGTTACGCGCTCTTCCCCCACATGAGCGTCTTCGAGAATGTGGCCTACGGGCTGCGCGTGCGGCGCCTGGCCCGGGTCGAGGTCGCGCGGCGGGTGGAGGAGGCGCTCGAGCTCGTGGGGCTGGCCGGGACGCGGGCCCGGCGGCCCGCCCAGCTCTCGGGCGGGCAGCAGCAGCGCGTGGCGCTCGCCCGGGCGCTGGTCTACCACCCCAAGCTGCTGTTGCTGGACGAGCCGCTCTCGAACCTGGACGCCAAGCTCCGCGTCTACATGCGCGGGGAGGTCAAGCGCATCCAGCGGCAGGCCGGGACGTGCGCGGTCTACGTCACGCACGACCAGGAGGAGGCGCTCTCGATCTCCGACCGCATCGCGGTCATGGCTGCCGGGCGCATCGAGCAGGTGGGCACGCCCTCCGAGATCTACGAGAGGCCCACCTCCACCTTCGTCGCCGACTTCGTGGGCAAGGCGAACTTCCTCGAGTGCACGGTCCTGGGTCACGACGGCGATGAATGCGTCATCCGTTGCGGCAGCGCACGCCTGCGCGCCAGGACGGCGGCGGGCTCCTCCCGCATCCCTGAAGGCGCCGACGGTCTGCTGTTCTTCCGACCTGAGCGCGCGGCGATCGCGGACGCGCGCACGGGCGCCGATGGTCTGCCGGCGCGCATCCGCGATGCCGAGTACCTGGGCAGCCTGGTCCGCTACACCCTGACGGGGGAGGGAGACAAGACGGTGCTGGCCGACGTGCCGCCGACAGGCGGCATACGGCGGGCCGGCGAGGAGGTCTTGGTCACCCTGACGCCTGAGCAGGCACAGGTGTTCCCGAAGGGCACGCGCTGATGGAGACGGTCGCTGCGCAGCGGGCGCGGCCGGGCCGCGCCTTTGATCCCGGCACCGCCCTGGTCCTCGTGATGGTGGCGGGCATCCTGGGATTGCTTGTCGCCTACCCGCTGTCGCGCGTGCTGCTGCAGAGCTTCATCAAGCCGGGCGATCCGACCTCGCTGGCTCACCTCACCCTGGCCAACTTCTCGCGCTTCTTCACCAGCGGCCTCTACCAGAAGGCCCTAGTCAACTCGCTGGTGGCCAGCGGCATGACCGTGCTGGCAAGCCTCGTGTTGGGGGTTCCGCTCGCATACGTCCTGGCCCGCGTCAGGGTGCCCTTCCGGGAGGCGCTCATCTCGCTGGCGACCCTGCCGCTGATCCTCCCGCCCTTCGTGGGCGCCTACTCCTGGATACTCCTCCTGGGCCGCCAGGGCGCGCTGACCTCGCTGATCCGGGACGGCCTTGGGATCCATCTGCCGAGCATCATCGGGCCGTTCGGGGTCATCGTGACGATGTCGCTCTCCTACTACCCGTTCGTCCTGCTGCCGCTGCTCGGGGCCCTCTCCTCCGCGGACCCGCACGTGGAGGAGAGCGCGCTGACGCTGGGCGCCTCGCCGCTGCGCCGGATCCTGACGGTCACGCTTCCGCTGGTGCTGCCCACAATCGGCGCCGGGGCGATCATCGTGTTCATGCGCGCGATCGGCAACTTCGGGGTCCCGGCGCTGCTGGGCGGGGAGTTCTACGTCCTGCCCACCCTGATCTACTTCGAGGTCACCGGCTCCTACAACATGCACGGCGCCGGGGCGATCGCGCTTGTGAGCACCCTGTTCTCCATCGGGTCGCTGCTGGCGCTGCGGTACGTCACCGGCAGGGGCGGGTTCGTCACGATCACCTCCCAGGCGCGCCAGGTGGCGCAGGCCAGCCGGCCCGCGGCCCGATGGCTGGGCTTCGGCTTCGCCGCCTTTGTGATCGGGGTCTCGCTGTTGCCGCACCTCACCGTGCTGCTGGCGTCGTTCGCCGAGCGGTGGGCCGGCACGCCCCTGCCCACCATCTACTCGCTCGTCAACTACAGGAAGGCGTTCACCCTCTCGATGGACGCGGTACGTAACAGCCTGGTGCTGGCCGTCGGGACGACCGCGATCTGCATCGTGGCCGGGTCGCTGATGGCACACACGGCGGCGCGCAAGCGGATTCCGGGCAGGTGGCTGATGGATGTCACGATCATGCTCCCGTTCGTGCTCCCGGGCATCATGGTGGGCGTGGCGATCCTTTCGGCGTTCATCATCCCTCCCTTCGAGCTCGCCGGCACCGGCACGATCCTCTTGATCGCCTACTTCATCCGGCGTCTGCCCTACACTTTCCGGTCGGCGTACGCCTCGCTCACACAGACCGACATCGCGCTCGAGGAGGCGTCGCTCGTCTGCGGCGCCAGCCAGGGGGCGACCTTCCGTCGAGTAACGCTCCCGTTGATCACTCCCGCGGTCGCCGCCGGGGCTGTCATCACGTTCGCCACGCTGCTCGGGGAACTGACCACCACGCTGCTGCTGTACTCGGCCCGGTGGAAGACGATCTCGGTGAAGATCTTCGAGTTCATCAGCTACGACCAGACAGGACCGGCCTCGGCCCTGGGCGCCCTGCTGGTGCTGGCGGTCCTGGTGACCGTCTACGCCGCCAACCGTCTCTCGGGCAGGAACCTGACCTCGGCTTTGGGATAGGTAGAAGCGCATGAAGGCGGATCTTCTCCTCTCATCGTCCGCGTTCCGGCAGGCGCCGGGAGAGGTCGCGGCGTACGCCCGCGAGCACGCCTACGTGGGCGTCGAGTGGTATCTCGACCTGCTACGCCTGCCCATCGCGCCCTCTGCCAGGGCGAGGATGCTCGGGCGCATGCGCGGGGACGGGCTGGGCGCGCGCTTCCACGCGCCCGCCGCGGACGTGGAGTTGGGGCACCGCGACCATGGCATCGCGGACGCGTCGCTACGCTACTTGTTGATGTACATCGACCTCCTCGCCGAGGCGGCGCCCACGATACTGACAGTGCACGTCGGCTCGCGCACGATCCCGATGGAACTGCTTGTATGGGAGCGCACGATTGAGCACCTGCGTCAGGCCACCGAGGCAGCAAGGGAGCGCGGGATCACGCTCTGCCTGGAGAATCTCAAGGCCGGGTGGACCAGCGATCCCGGGCGTCTGGTGGCCATGGCTGAGGCGGCCGGGTGCGCGATCACGTTCGATCTCGGGCACGCTGCAGCCAGCGCGTTTGTGCGGGAGGGCAGGGCACTTGAGGCCTTCTACGCCGTGGTTGCGCCGCGCGTGGCCAACGTGCACGTCTACGCCCTGGAGACGCCCGAGGGCCAGCACCTCCCCCTGGAGGACGCGGCACAGCACGGCCCGACGCTCGACGCGCTGCTGGCCGCGGGGCAGCATACCTGGGTCTTGGAGCTTGCGACCCGCGAGGATCTCGAGCAGACCCGGCAGGCCCTGGCCGCCTGCGTGCAGGACGCGGCGCCGCCTGGTGCTGCGCGGCAGGAGCTCCCGGGCCGAC
>JBBIOM010000038.1:0-16667 GCA_037443365.1 Armatimonadota bacterium | reverse complement strand
CCCCTGCGCGCCGCAGGATCCCCCTGAGCGGTCACAGCCCGACCATCTCCTCCCACTGGGGCCTGTCATAGAGCGGATCGCCGTTCGCGAACACCACGGCCGGGCTGGGGTAGCGCACGGCGGTGTAGGTATCCATCATGGGGAAGAACGGCGGCGCCACGTTGGAGCGCAGCCGCCAGTCGTACGTGGCCTTGCGCCCGTACCCCCGGAGCGGGTCGAACAGGCCGAAGGCGCCAAACGTACCCTGTATGCTCCCGCCCAGCGCGTACACGTCCCCTTTGTCCGGCAGCGTGTCGTAGCCCTCCACCCAGAACCTGCCTGCGGGCGCCATCACAACGGCATCCACGTAGAGGTCGTTGGGCGTCACGGACCCGACGATCGTGACATTTCCGCCAATCGAGTAGAGCCCCAACACGTTCGTCGGGTTGTGTCCGGGCCCGGCCGGCGGCGTCTGATAGACCAGGTGCTGCGTTATCCTTATCTCGCCTTCGGCGGCTATGGTGAGCCGCATGTCCTTGTTCACGGTGCCGTACAGCCCGCCTGAGATGATGCCACCGCTGGTGTAGAACACGCCGTTGAATGTGCCCGCCCCGTAGGCGCGCGACTGCGCCCACGTATCCCCGCCCCGGTAGTCCCAGAAGAGCGTGACGGCTCCGGTCGTCGGGTCTATCACAAGCTTCAGGTTGCGCCTCAAGGGGTTGGGGTCGCTTGGAACCGCGAGCCGGATCACCTGCATCCCGCCCTCGCTTGAGAGCACCATTTGCGTTATGTTGCCGCTAACATAGATCCCGCCGCAGGTCGCGGCCCCGCAGTTATCCATGACGTAGAGCCCGTTGCTGAGCGGTCCCGACGCCATCCCGAAGTACTCGTCGTCCGTCGTGTTTTCCCGCACCCGCGCGCCGGAGGGGTTAGCGCCTCCCGGCGGCGACACGCCGGCCGCGACGCGCGCCATGTTGTTGTCGGTCGGCACCTCCATACGGCTAAGGCGTTGGCGCACGGTGCTGCGGAACGTGCTCCCGGCGGTGTTGTCGCACGCCGTCCGAAGCGTCAGGTTGGGATTCGGCGGCGGATCCGACGGCAACGGAATGGTGATGTCGGTGGGCATGCCGCAGTTCAGGAACCGCATCTCGGGGTCGCGCTGCGTGACCGCGTCGTACAGCTCGGGGTTCCCCGCGATCCAGATCCGGGTGTTGGAGTGCACCGGGCCATAGATGCTTGTGCCGGTGAAGAGCCACACATCGCCGCCGCCCAGGATCGCAATCGCATTCTGGGCGAACGAGGCGTTCTCGATCAGAACAGGCCACCCCGAGTAGGCGCCGCCGCTGCGCGCGTAGCTGCCTTGCCAGCCGCCGCTCACCTGAGGGAACCAGTTGGTGCACCGGTCGGCGCCCTGGCTGCGCAGGCAAACCGTGCGGGTGGCGTTGCCCGAACGTCCGACCGACATGATGGCGTAGTCGAACCACATCACGAACTGCTCCGGGTTGTTGGGGTCTGTCCGGCAGGTCGCGGCTCGGCCCGACGGCCGGACCGCAATCGTGGCGTAGAAGTCGCCGAGGGCCGCACCCGAGGCCCGGTCGCTCATCCTGATGCGGGCCGACGGGATCCCGATCCGCAGGGCCGCGGTAGCCCGGTCGGGCCGCTCCCAGTCGCTTGCGCCAAGCGCAATCGGAAAGGCGTAGTTCGCCAGGATGTCAACCATCTCGAGGTTCGGGTCGGGCGGCGCCGTGTCCCTCGAGCGGCAGATGTTCCGAACGTCGGTTCGTCTGACCGACGGCTGACGTATCTGCAGATCCAGGTCCACGGATAGCCGGCGGCGCAGTTCGGCCAGGGCCCGGTAGGCGCCTGCCTCGGCCACCGCCAGCGCCTGCTGGCCCTTCAACTGGTCCTGCGAGAGCACGCTCTCGCCCATCGTGGCCACGGCCATCGCGGCCACGACTATGGTGAGGATGAAGATCGCCAGCATCACCGTGACGAGGGCGACGCCTTGCTCGGTTCCATGAGACCGGTGCATTCGCATCACCTCGGGAAGGTCGGGGTGACCGTCCGCGTCGCGGTCCGCGTGGGTGTCGCGGTCGCGGTGGGCGTTCGTGTTGCGGTGCGCGTAGCCGTCGCCGTCGCGGTGCGCGTTGGCGTGGGGCCAGTAGGCGTCGCCGTGGCGGTCCTCGTGGGTGTCACGGTCGCGGTTGCCGTGGCCGTCGCGGTCCTCGTGGGTGTCACCGTCGCGGTCGGCGTGACCGTGGCCGTCCGCGTGGGCGTCACCGTCGCGGTGGGCGTGACCGTAGCCGTCCGCGTGGGTGTCACCGTCGCGGTAGGCGCCACCGTTGCGGTAGCCGTTGCGAACGTCTGCGCGATTGTCGGCCTGGGTGGCGAAGTCGGGCTGGGGGTCGCAACCATCGGAGGGGCCACGGCGCCGACGTTGCGCAGCAGCACCACGGCGCTGATCGAGCGCTGCCGCTGCGCGCCAACGCTCACCTTGGTCACCGTGATCTCACCGTTTATGCGCACCACCTGGTTCCTTGCCACGGCGGTATAGGGAGGCGTGCAGGTCTCGGCGGCGTTGCAGTAGTCGAGCACCAGCCCGCTCACCAGCGCAGCAAGGACCTGCGGCGGGGCGGCGACACACTGCCCTGTGCCGTAGTTGGGGTTGGCGGAGCCCGGATCGGGCTTGACGAGGCGGGTGAAGGTGTCCCCTGCCGGGTCACGCGTGAACCGCACGAAGTACGAGCAGTCCGGGATCACCGGGTTGCTGCGCGGGATCTCCAGGTTCACGCTGCCCGGACACAGGCCCCCGGGACACGCCGCCGGGGGCGAAGCCGCGGGCGGCCTGGCGAAGAACTCGTCGTCGCCTACAAGGCGCGTCGTCCAGCGCGCCTCCTCGGAGAACTTGTCGAGCGCCACGCGCGCGTTCTGCTGGACGTCCAGGAAGTCCTCGCCTATGCCGAACGAGCGCACGGCGTTGACCACCAGGCCGTATATGGCGACCAGCGCTAACACCAGGATGCCCAGGGCCACCAAGATCTCCAGGAGCGAGAGGCCGCGCGCATCGGGCGGGTACCTGGCAAGGCGTCTGAGCGCTGCTGCGAATCGGTTACTCATCAGAAGACTCCTATGGACTCGGACGCCTGTACATGTCGCGCACCACGGCCGAACTCACCCTGGCCAGCGTCATACCGCGGAACTCGACCCGAACGGTTATCCACTTCAGCGCGTCGGGGTGGTTGTACTCGGCGAGCCAGGGAGGATCGGCGGACGATGGGTTCAGGTCCACCTGGTTCACCAGCACCTGGAACGCGTAGCCGTCGTAGGGCGCCCCGAAGTTCGTCAGGGGCTGGGCCGCAATGGCATCGAATTGCGCGGTCCACCCGGCAGAGGAACTCTGCGACTCCGGCCGGGACCTGACCTCCTCCAGCACCCGCACCGCCAGGGCGCTGGCCACGGTGGTGTTCCCGCCCTGGCCCGTGACCTGAATCAGGATGAGGAACGCGCGAGTGATGAGCAGGATGGACATGGCGAGGATCGTGAGGGCGACGATCACCTCTGTGAGGGTGAAGCCGCCCCCTCGCCTATCTGCTCTCTGCATGCGCCGCAGGCCCAAGACCGTCCTCATCCTCCTGTGAGACAGATGCCCAGCCCGGCCGCTCGCTAGGCGCCCCGGACGCATGCCAGAAAGACGGCCGAGGAGCACCAGCGGAACGCAGGGCTTATGACGTGAATGAAGCGCCCCGGTATGGGAAGCCGCAGTATCCCCTTGAAGACTATCGGCCGGAAACCGGCCTGCTTCAGCCTGCGGATCCACTCGTGCCGCGAGAGCCGGTGGACGTGCGTTGGATCACGATCAACCAGGTCGAAGATCCACCCGGCAGGCGAGTCGTAGGTCGGGACCGCTATCGCCAGGACGCCCGCGGGCGACGTCAGGTCGCGCAGCCGCCAGAGGGCCGCCTCCAGGTCCGGGATGTGCTCCAGCACGTCGAAGCAGGTCACCACGCCGTAGCCGCGGCCCGGGCGAAACGCCTGGAGCGCGCACCGATGTATGGGCACGCCAGGGAGCCGTTCGCGTGCCAGCCCCGCGGCGTAGGCAGAGATGTCCACGCCCTCGCAGTCGTAGTGCCGCCGTGCCGCCTGAAGGAACCGTCCGAAGGCGCACCCCACGTCCAGCAGAGACCCGGCCGGGCGCAGTCGCCGTATCTCGCGCAGGTATCCGGCTATCTTGTGGGGGGGGTTGAACCAATCGTAGCGGCCGGCGTAGTTCGAGCCCCCGGCGAAGTAGTCCTGCCCGAAGGTGTTCTCGTCAAAGGTCCGGGGAACGGCCAGCGGCCCGCGCGCGGCCGCGCATACGCCAGGATCGAGCGCTTCCTCAGTCGGCATGTACTATCCTCTTTACCCAGAAGAAGGCATGGGCAGACCGGACAGGACTACCAGCCGAGCGCTTTGACCCAGTATACACCAACCCCGCAAATAACACAGCCCGCAGCCAGGAGCGCCCAGTCGCCCGGGCGCGGCCGGCCGCAGAGGGCATGGGCCAGCAGCACCATCACGGGCACCCACCAGTCCAGGCTGTACCGGTACCCGTACTGCACCCAGCCGACCGAGAAGAAGAACAGCATCGGCACCAGCATGGAGAGAATCACGCCCGCCCAGGGCAGCCACGCCCGGCGGTCCGCGCGCGTAAGCAGCAGGCAGATGACAACCGGGCTGGTGACCCACAGGGCCATCCCCCAGGGCGACGGCCGCAGGTACGGCAGTTGGGGGACCAGTTCGGGCAGGCGCAGGAACATGACTGCCAGGTGTTCGGGCACGAAGCGCGCGTTGAAGAAGCCGAAGCGGGCGACGGCCTCGGCGTTCACCGAGGCCATGGACAGCAGGCCGTACCCTGTCTGCAGCGGATCGCCGAAGCGCAGCGCGTTGTAGGCCAGATACACGGCCGCGCCCGCTGCGCTGGCCAGGACGAAGGGCAGGAGCGCGCGCAGGCGCCGATGCCGCATCCAGAGGAGCGCGGCCACCGCCGGGACCGCGGGCAGCACGCTCAGGCGTGTCAGCCACGCCGCGGCCAGGATTGCGCCTGCGACGAGCGGCCGCGCCCGACCGGCCATCTCCAGCACCAGCAGCGCCATGGCCAGGACCACCACGACCTGCGCGAAGAACCAGGTGGAGCCGATCGCGGTCGCCGGCCAGAGCACGCTGCCGAAGGCCAGCGCTGCGGCGCAGAACAGGCGCACCCCCAACGGGTGGCCCATGCGGCGCAGCCCCGCAACCAACACGCCGGCCGCGAGCGCGGCAAGGGCCTGCCCGGCGCGGCCCTGATCGGCCTCCTCACCCTGCAGCGCGACCAGGGGCATCAACAGGACAGCCGGGACAGGCGGGAAGGGCGTGTATACCCGGCCCTCCCGGTGGATGATGTCGTGGTAGTGCGGCGGGAGCCCCTGCAGATCCACGCGGCCCCGCAGGAAGGCCGAGCCCATGTAGACGTAGTGGCGGTAGGCCTGATTGGTGCGCGGGGTCGCGGCAAGATACACGGCCAGCACGAGCGCCGCGACGACCAGGGGCTCCACCCAGGACCTTCTCAAAGCGCCACCCAGCCGAGCCGCTGCCAGATGACACCCCACAGATTCACCAGGATGCCAAGCACGATCAGGATCCTGGCCGCGCCGCCGACCCGGCCCCCCATCCCGCGCGCCGCGAGCAGGAAGAGCAGAGGATACACGTCCGCGGCAAACCGGTACCCGAACTGCGCTATCCCGGGGTTGCCGAACAGGGACACCGCCAGCAGGACGCCGCCCACACCCAGCCAGGCCGCCAGCGTCTCCCAACTCCGCGGCGCGCGCAGTGCGTACAGGAAGGCCGGCGTCGTGAACCACAGCGCCAGCCCGCTGAGCGGGACCAGCACGTAGGGCGGGCCCTGCACAAGGCGCGGCAGCCGGGCCAGGAGCACCTCCAGATGCCGCGGGATGTAGCTCGCGTGGAACAACCCGTGTGCGAACCAGGGCTCATCGAGAATCCCGGGCCGCACGAACGCCGCGACGTCGGCGAATGTGCCGAAGCGCACCCAGTTGTAGAGCCCGTAGGCCACTACCGCGGCGGCTACCGGCGCTGCCAGCCGGTTCAGGTAGCCGAGACGCACCTCCTGCCACGCGCGCAGGCCCCTGGGGGCCCATTGCGGCACCGTCGCCACCACGAAGAAGAGCAGCGCCAGGACCGAGGCCTGGCGCGTGAGGTAGGCCGCGGCCACGCACGCGCCCATGACGAGCGGCCGGCGCCGTCCCAGGACCTCGAGAACCCCCGCGGACAGGACCGCGATCACGATCACGTGCGCGAGATACCAGGTGCTGCCGCTGGCCGCCAGGGTCCACAGGATGGTGCCGAACGCCCCCATGGCCGCGAGCCACAGGTAGTCGCGACGCCGCGGCGCCACCCTGGCTGCCACGAGTGTCAGCAGCGCCGCTGCCAGCCCTCCGATTACGTAGCCGGCCAGGGACTGGTTGAAGCCGGTCCCCCAGACGGCGACAAAGGGCGCCAGAAGGAGCGCCGGAAGGGGCGGCGGGATGACGTGGTGACGCCCCCCAAACAGGGTGGCTTCTATGTAAGCCGGCGGGTCAATCAGGTGCGGGCGGCCGCACAAGAACGCGTCCGCCAGCAACACGTAGTGGTTGAACGGCGTGGGATCGGCGAAGGAGACGGCGTACACCGCGATCGCCACAACGCCCACGACAGCCGCCCAGAACGCGGGGTTCTGAAGGACGGCCTGCCGATGCCGCCCGGCCATGATGCGGGAATGGGCGCCCACGGTGTGGAACTCCCTTTCGATGCCCGAGCAGAATCTCCCCTCTGCCCTGCCCGACCCTGCCGGCGGCGCCCGGGACTACCGCCTGTTCTGGAACCTGGCAGCCGCCGGGCTGCTGCTGCGCTTCCTCATCATGCCCTACGGCGGCTTCCCGGTGGACGTGGGCACCTTTCGGGCGTGGGCCCAGGCGCTCGCCGAGGGGGGACCGGCCGCCTTCTACGGGGGCGGGTTCGCCGACTACCTGCCAGGGTATCTGTACGTCCTGTGGGTCATCGGAGAGGTCAACAACACAGTGCGGCTCAGCGATCAGGCCTACCTGTTCGCGCTCAAGTTCCCGTCGGCCATCGCGGACGTGGCCACGGCCTGGCTCGTCCTCGTCGTGGCGCGGCGCTTCAACGCGCGCTGGGCGCTCGCGCTGGCGGCATCCTACCTGTTCAATCCGGGGATCATCTTCAACGGCGCCTACTGGGGGCAGGCGGATGCGGTCGGCGCCGTGTTCGCGGTGGCCGGGATTGCCGCCCTGGGCTCATCGTCGCCGCTGTGGTCCGCGGCGCTGCTGGCTGCGGGCGCGATCGTCAAGCCCCAGACCGCGCCGGTTGTCATCCCGGCCGGGCTGTACCTGCTGCGCAGGTGCGCGCGTCCGGCCCAGGGCCCGGCGCGCTGGGATCTCCTGCTCGGGGCGGCAGCGGCAGGTGCCGGGGTCCTGGTCCTGGCGATCCTGCCCTTTGGTCTGGGCCCGCTCGGCCTGATCGGGGTGCTGCGCACGTCGCTAGGGGTCTACCCGCACAGCAGTGTTGTCGCGTTCAACTTCTGGGGCGCCACCCAGGGGTTCTGGGTGAGCGACGGGTTGCGCTGGCTGGGCGTCCCCCTTCACACGCTGGGCCTCGCCGCCGCGCTGGCGGCAGGCGTGGCCGTGGCGGTCTGGGTGTGGCGGCGACCCGCGCAGGGCGGCGCGCTGCTGGCCTCGGCCGTGCTGCTGCTGGCGGTGTTCGTCCTGCCGACGCGCATGCACGAGCGGTACCTGCTGCCCGCGATCCCCTTCTTCGCCGCAGCCGCGGCGGTTGACCGCCGGATGCTAGGGATCTACATCGGGCTGTCGGCGGTGTTTGCGCTCAACCTGCTCTACGCCTACACGCGGCCCTATGCCCAGACCTTCGTCCTGCCGGGATTCATCGAGACAACGCTGTTCTCAGACGGCGCCACGAGGCTGTGGAGCGCGATCGCCACGCTGCTGCTGCCCGCGGCCTTCTACGTTCTCTTCAGCCACCGGCCTAGATCCAGGTCCCAAACCACATAAGGCGCATCATCCGCTCGTTGCTCATCGGCAGCGCCGACAGCACCGGGTAGTACGCGACGAACCATCCGACCGCCAGCGCGATGAGGAGCCACACCATGACCCCTCCCGCCCTGGCGCGCATCCGCGCCATCACCGCGGCCAGGGCTATGATCAGGAACGGCAGCGCCGGCATGTAGTGATACAGGAACAGGGGCCTGGTGATGAAGGCGTACTGGCCATACGCGATCGCAAACCCCGCCAGCAGGAAGGTCTCGGGAGCGGCGCGCGTGCGCACGGCCCGCCACGCGATCAGGGCAAGCGCCGGCAGGCCGGCCCACCAGACGATCGGGTTGCCGATCGCCAGGATGCCCCGGCGTACCTCGGGCGCGACCTCGTAGTACTCGTACCAGATCGGCCGCAGCAGCAGCGGCCACGACCACCACCGCGACTGGTAGGGATGCGGCTCCCTGAGCGAGGCGTGGAACTCGTACATCGAGGCCTGGTGCGCGAGCCACTCGCGCGGGGTGTGCCCCAGCATGAAGTACGGTATGTAGGTCAGCAGGTAGATCGCCGCCGGCACCAGGATGAAGGCCAGGGCGAAGTGGCCGAGGTCGCGCCCAGGCAGCGCGATCCTCCCCCACCCCAGCAGCAGCACCAGCACCACCGGGATCACCGAGAGCGGCACGACCGCGGTCCACTTCGTGGCGACCGCGCAGCCCGCTGCCGCACCTGCAAGGTAGAGCCAGCGCACCTCGTGCCCAGAGGGCTCCGCGGGGCGGTCCAGGCGGCCGCGCAGGTACTGCCAGAACGCGGCGTAGGAGCCGAACAGGAACAGGACCAGGAAGATGTCGGGCTTGGCAATCCGGCTCTCAACAAAGATCAACCCATCGGCAGCGATCAGAAGCGCGCTGACCGCTGCGATGAAGCGATCCTGGAAGAGCGTGGCGGCCAGCGCGTAGACGACCGCCACAAGCAGCGTGCCGGCCACGGCGCCGGGGAGGCGCCAGCCGACGGCGTCATCCCCGAAGAGCCGGATGCCAGCGGCGATGATGAGCTTCGACAGCGGCGGGTGCGTGCGCTCCTCGGTCACCTCGCTGCCGGCCAGGATCTGCGCCGCGGCCTTGGCGTAGTAGATCTCGTCGAAGACCATGTGCGCGGGCGTATGCAGCCGGGGCAGGCGCACAAGCCCAGCGAAGAGCACTATCCCGAGCAGCAGCAGGACGCCGCGCCGGGCCGCCTGCTGCTCAGGGGCGGCGCCGTCCGGCCTATCCGAAGCGTCCCGCACGCCTTCTCCTCAGGCGCGTGCCCAGCGCCTCCAGGTGCCGCCGGGCTTCCTCCAGCGCGTCCGGGCCCGGATCCTCGCGCCCGTAGGCGGCCGCCTCAACCAGCGCCGACAGCGCGGCGACCTCGGGTGCCGGGCCCGACGCCTCGACCCTCTGCCGGAACTCGTCCACGGTCTCAGAAGGCGCGCGGCGCCATCCCCTGCGGGCGAGCATCGCGCACATCCGCAGGTAGATCGCGCCCAGGTCGCCGCCGGGCGCCCTGGCAGGCGGCCTGGAGCCGGCAAGCCGCCAGGCACCTGCCGCGGCCGCCAGGCCCGCGAGCGCGAGCCCGATCCAGGCAGCGCCCTGCGCAAGGGCCGAGGCCGCGTCCAGCACCCGCGCAGCAACCGGGGAATGCGCGGCCAGGACCTGAAGCCGCGCGCGCACCAGGCCGGCGAGGTCCTGCCAGACCCAGCGCCGCAGCGCCGGCGCGCCCAGGTTCGCCGTGTCCGGGAACCCCGGGGTGGGCTCGAACTCCACCCAGCCGATCCCAGGGAAGTACGCCTCCACCCAGGCGTGCGCATCGCTGTTCTGCACCTCGTAGAGACCGGTCAGGGGGTTGAGCGTCCCTGGCGCGTACCCGGTCACCAGGCGGGCAGGGACCTCTGCGGCGCGCAGCAGCACGACCATGGCGCTCGCGAACTGCTCGCAGTAGCCGCGCCGCTCCTCGAACAGGAAGTAGTCCACGGCGTCGCCCGGCGTGCGCTGCGGCGGGATGCGCAGATCGTAGGCATAGTGCTGCCACAGGTGCCGGTTGACCGCCATGACGCGATCGTAGGACGTGGGCTGGCCCGCGGTGAGGCGCAGGGCCAGGTCGCGCACGCGCTCCGGTATGGGCGGCAGCGCCAGGTAACGCTCGCGCAGTTCGGATGGCACCTCGCCCGAGGCGGCGCGCAGGCGCGCCGCGTCAGGGACGAGCGCGCGTGAGACCACCGAGTACACCGTGCCGGGCTTGTGCGTGCTCGACAGCCTGACGGCGCCGTACCGATCGAGGTAGATGCGCCCGGTGGAGAGATAGAGACTCGCTGCCACCGGCGCGGCGAACACCACGTTGGGCTGCTCGGCCTCGATGTAGAACGACTGCACGACCCGGATGGGCCGCTCCGCGTAGCGGAGGATCTCGTCCTTCCAGTGCACCAGGTGGATCGGCGGGAAGGTGGCGTTCACCTCCTGCACGTGCGCGTCGCTCATCTTCCACCCTGACCCGGTGTACGCGTCGAACACCAGCGCGCGCCAGTTGAACCGGTGCGTGGAGCGCACGCGCATGACCACGGCGTCGTCGAGCCGGCCGCGCATGCGCAGGTCAACCGTGGTGCCAAACCCGAAGTAGCCGCGCGGATTCCAGACCTGTTCCCCCTCGCCCTCCCCGCCGCCGTCCGGGTAGGCCGGGTTGAACACCCGCCCGGCGAAGAGATCGAGCAGCAGGCGCTGCGGCGAGAACGGCAGGGCGACCAGGCGCATCCCCTCGTAGCGCGGGGTCAGCACGAAGACCACGGCGGCCACCAGCAGCACCACCATCAACAGGTGGTTGACCGCCGGCGCCAGGCCGAGGCGCGGCGGAGCAGCGGCCTCCTGTGCGGCCGCCTGGGCGTTGTGCACCAGCGCCGCCACCGCTGTCAGGGCATAGGGCGCGAGGTAGAGCAGGTACGTCAGGTCGCGCCCGAAGGCCGCGGCCACCGCCATCAGGACCACCGACGAGAGCAAACTGAAGAGCAGGTCGCGCCGTGCCGGCACGTCGAACGAGTGCAGCGTCTGCAGCCACAGCAGCAGCACGGTGAGCGGCACGCTCGTGTGGAAGGGGTCGGCGTAGACGTCGCGCAGGAACTGCCAGCCCACGCGCAGGCATAGCGCGGCCAGGATCAGCTTGACCCACCAGTTGCGCTTCCCGCGGCGCCAGTACGAGAACGCGAACCCCGCCGCCACCAGGACCGGGACCGCCAGGCGGTGCTCCAGGAAGTCGTCGTGCGCGGTCACCGCCAGGACGCTCGTCACCACCGCGCCCAGGATCCACAGGCGCAGCGGCACCGAGTGCTCGGGCGCGCCGGTCTCCACCAGGCGGCGCCAGCCTAGCACGCCAGCACCGTCCCGTCGGGCAGGTGGCAGAGGCCCGCGGCCACGACCATCATGTGCCGCCCGGCCACCCGCAGCCGCGGCAGCACCTCCGCCAGTGGAGGCGCGCAGGGTGCCACGGCGGCCAGCCAGTCCATGCCGGCCTCACGGCCACGGTGCTCGACCGGTCCCTCCTCCCACCCGGTCAGCACCACGTCGGCCCCGCGGTCGAGCGCCGCCAGAAGGAGCGAGGCCGCGGTACGCGCGGTCGCGTCCATCTGCGCGGCGCCCTGCCGGCTGTCGAGGTCCACGACTATCGCCACCCCGGGCGAGTGCGGACGCTCGAACTCGCGCACGACCAGGGCCCCGCGCCGAGCCGAACTCCTCCAGTGGATGTGCGAAGGGCTGTCGCCGCTCCGGAACTCGCGCACGCCGTAGAGGTCCTCGGCCGCGCGCGTGCGCACACCCGAGGACCCGCCCTCGGCCACCGGCACCAGGTGCGCCAGCACACCGGGGGGCACCGGATGGGTGCGCGGCCATATCGTGATCCGGCCGCCAGCCGCGATCCGGCGGCGCGCGGTGAACAGGCCCAGCGGCCCTTTGGAGGTCACGTCCAGGCCGTCGAGCGCGAACCTCCCGCGCCTGGGCGGGACAAGCGCCAGGGACACCTGGCTTGCCACGCCCGGGATGACGTGCGGCGCAAGGGCGCGCGCCCGGGCGCCCTGCCATCCGCCCTCGACCACGAGCAGGCGGCCTGCGTGCCGCGACTCGAGCGTGATCTCGATCGAGAGCCCGGCGCCCTCTACCCCCTGGGCTGGAACGCGCTGCCGCGCGCGCAGCCCGCGCACCGGCAGGTAGGCCGTGCCGAAGCCGACCAGGAGCAGCGCCACCAGAAGGGCGTCCAGCACGAAGAGCAGCCCGGAGGCCAGGTTGGTGGCGAGCAGGAACACCGCGCCCGCGAGCAGTGCCGTGGTCGTGCCTTCACGCGTCGGCACGCGGCGCCTCGAAGACCGGCACCGGGGTGGCCGCCAGGATCTCGCCGATCGCGGCCTCGGCCGACGACGCAATCCCGGCCTGTGAGCGCAGCAGCATCCTGTGCGCCATCACGGGTACTGCCAGCGCCTTCACATCGTCGGGTGTGACGAAGGAGCGGCCGGCCAGCGCCGCGCGGGCCTGCGCGGCGCGCACCAGGATCAATCCGCCGCGCGGGCTGCACCCGAGCACGACCGAAGGGTGCCCGCGCGTTGCGCCTACCACCGCCAGCACGTAGTCCCGCACCGCCGGGCTGACAGTGATCGCGCTCGCCGCATCCTGCATGCCCACCACCTCGGCGGGCGCCAGCACAGGCCTGACCGACTCGATCGGGTGCCGCCCTGTCCACCCGGCCAGCATGGCGCGCTCGGCCTCAAGCGGCGGGTACCCGAGCGACGTGGCCATGGCGAAGCGGTCGAGCTGGCCCTCGGGCAGCGGATACGTACCGTGGTGTTCGGTCGGGTTCAGGGTGGCGATCAGGAAGAAGGGATGCGGCAGGCGCCGCGCCTGCCCGTCACTCGTTACCTGCCCCTCGTCCATGGGCTCCAGGAACGACGACTGCGTGCGCGGCGTGGCGCGGTTCAGCTCGTCCACCAGCACCACGTTGGCGAAGATAGGCCCGGGCACAAACCGCGTCTCGAAGGTGCTCGGGTCAATGATCGAGGTGCCGAGCACGTCCGAGGGCAGCAGGTCCGGCGTGCACTGGATGCGCGTGAACTCCCCGCCTATCGAGCGCGCCAGGGCCCGCGCCAGCATGGTCTTGCCCACGCCCGGCACGTCGCGCAGCAGGACGTGCCCGCGCGCGAGCAGGGCTACCAGCACCAGGTCAATGACCTCGCCCTTGCCGAGGATGACCCGGCCGATGCTCTCGCGCAGACGTGCGATCTGGTCAGCAAGCACAGGCGTCACCGCTGCCGCCAAGTCCAGAAGTTGTGCACGACGAAGTTCAGCAGCCCGCCCAGGCCGATGGCCAGGAAGTTCGACACCATGGGCAGCAGACCCAGGCGCGTCAGCCCCCAGAGGAACCCAAGGTAGACCAGGTAGCCGAGCCACGTGGCCATATAGTACTTGCCCATCCGCTGCAGGAACGTAGTCAGGGCGCCGTCCCTGCGGTCGGCCCAGGTGTAGGCGTTGTTCAGCAGGAAGTTGGTGAACGTCGAGACCAGGCCTGCCACGATGCCGGCGTGCAGGTAGTAGGCGCGCAGCGGCCCCACGAGCAGCCAGAAGGTGCCCATGTTCACGCCGACACCGCTTGCGCCCACGAGCAGGAACTTCCACAGGCGCGAGTCCGAGGGGCTGTCCGTGACCAGCATCGCGATGTGGCGCAGCAGGTCGAGCCCCTGGCGGGCCGTGGCCTTGGTCTGCCCGGCGCCGCGCGCCTCGAAGACGTACGGCACCTCGGCCACGCTGCGGTACCGGCCGCGCGCCAGCACCTCCAGCAGGATCTTGAACCCCACCGGGCGCAGCGCCACCCCCTCCACCACGCTCCGGCGCAGCACGAAGCAGCCCGAGAGCGGATCGGTGCTGCGCCGCGCGGCCCCCAGCATCGCCCATGCGAGCAGCCGCGTGGCCTGCGAGATGACCCGCCGGGCCGGACTCAGCCCGGGACGCCCGGCGCCGGGCAGATAGCGCGAGGCCACGGCCACGTCGGCGCGCGCCTCCTCCAGGCGGCGCACGAGGGCCGCGAGCACCGCGGGCGGGTGCTGCAGGTCGGCGTCCAGCACCCCGAGCACCTGCCCGCGGCTGGCGCAGAACCCGGCCACCACCGCGCCGGCCAGTCCGTCCGCGTTCGCACGATGGTGCACCCTGACGCGCGGGTCGGTGAGCGCGGCCTCGGACAGGACCGCGTCGGTCCCGTCGGTGCTGTCATCCACGAATACCAGCTCGTAGTCGCACCCCGCCAGCGCCTCCCGCAGCGCCACGAGCAGGCGCGCGATGTTCTCCCGCTCGTTGCGCGTGGGTACCACGACCGAGAGGTAGGGAGAGCCGGGTGTTGTGTGATCAGGCCTCATCGCGCGGTTCACCGCTGATGACGGCAACCAGCCCCTGGATGAACGCGCGCAGGTCGTCGTCCGGCATGCGCCCGATCCGACGGCGTACCAGCCGGCGCGAGATCGTCGTAAGCTTTGCGCGGACCACCGAGGGGTGGAGCAGCCCGGCATTCTTCCACCCCCGCACAAGATGATCGCCCGGCCTTCGGGCCGCTTCGACCCGGCTGGTCACCATGGCCACGATGCAGTCGTCGCACCCGGCGTGGTATTCACCGGACGTCACCACAAGTGCGGGGCGCATCCGCTCGGTGCGCTCGTCGGTGAACGGGAACGGCACGAGAACCACGTCACCCCGCTCAAAGGCGGTCGTAGTCGGCATCGCGCGGATCCCCCCAGTCGTCCGCGAAAACGGCCTGCGCAAGTGCCGCGGCAGCCTGGGTCTCAAGCTGATCTTCCGTAAGACGAATCCCCTGGTCGGCCATCCACATGCGGATCGCCTCGACCACGATCGCGCGCATCGGCCGGCTTTGCCGCGCGCTCTGGATCTTCAGGGCGCGGTAGAGCCGCTCATCCCCCAGATCAATCGTCAGCTTGCGCATGGCTTTCTCGACCTCCACAGCCAGCAATCGCCCCACCATAATACCAGATATACGGCAATGCGGCGACCTGCCGGGCTCGTGCGCTGGCGCGCACTCATCCCTTGAACGGATCCAGCCGCCCGACGCGCAGGAAGAGCCACATCCCGGCCGCTGCTGCGGCCTCGGCCCCGACCACTGCCCAGGCCATCCCCACTGCCCCGAGCGTGGGCGCGAGCCAGACCGCAAGCCCCACGTTGAGTAGCCCTGCGCAGACGACTATACGCACGAACTGCCGGTCCAGGCCGAGCGGCAGCATCCACTGGATGCCCAGGACGTTGCCGGCCGCCGCAAGCGGCGCCACCAGCGCCAGCACGCGCAGGACCGCGACCGCTGGCTGGAAGCCGGGGCCAAGAAGGATGCGCACCAGGACCGGCGCGGCCAGGAAGGTGACGAGCCCGAGCAGCGCTCCACCCAGACCCATCGCGGCCAGCCCCAGCCGCACCACCCGGAGCGCCTCTGTGCGCGCCCCCCTGACCAGGCGGCTCACGCGCGGGAACAGCGCCTGCCCGGCCGGGTTCAGCAGCCCGGATACGGCCCTGCCGATCTTCTCGGCCCCGGCGTAGTAGCCCACGACGTGGGCCGGGGCGAACAGGCCCAGGATGAAGGCGCCGCCCGCTGTGTAGAGCCCGGCCGCCGCGCGGAAGACGAACACGGCCCAGCCCATGCGCAGGGCGGCAAGCGACACCCTCCAGCCAGGCCGGCGCGCCGGCAGGTCGCGGCGGGAGAGCGCCCATCCGCCGCCGAAGGCGAGCAGGCCGCCTGCCGCCTGCAGCAGCAGTACCAGGGGCGCGTCCGCGGGCGCTCGGACCAGGGCGAAGATGCCCACGGTCGCGAGCACCCTGGTCCCTGTGTCGAGCAGCGCGGCCTGGCGCATGCGCTCCATCCCCATCAGGTACCAGCCGAACGAGAACCCATGCGCGACCCCCCAGAGGTACGCTCCCCAGAGAAGCGCCGGATGCTCTCCCAGGATTGGCAGCCGTCCCCCGGCCAGCGGAACCGGAAGGAAGGCGACCGCCAGGATCACCCGCGCGCCGAGCACCCCGGCGGCGAGGTCGGCCAGATGGGTGCGATCGCCCCTGGAGCGCGCCACCTCGCGCGTGCCTGAGAGGTGGAAGCCGTACTCGATCGCGGAGCCGATGTAGATGCCCATGGCCAGGGCCATGGCCAGGCGGCCCCATTCCGCCGCACCCAGCACGCGCGTCAGGTACGGGACGACAACCAGCGGCAGCAGGTAGTTGACCAGGTGGGCCCAGTAGAGCACCAGGGCGTTGCGGGCCAGGCCGCTGGGGGGGTGCACATCCTCCTCGCGCGCGTACCCTGCCACGTCCCAGAGGCACTCAGGCGGGGACGGCGCAGGCCGGCAGGCTGGATGTGTGCCGGCGTTGGGGCAGCATCACAGGCCAAGACACCGGCGCAACTCCCGGGCGATCGCTTCGAGATCAGGGAGCGGCATGGTGCCCAGCCTTCGCTCGATCATCGTCTGCTTGATCGTCCGCGATTGACATTGCTCGTAATCGCCGCCACGATCACCTCTGCCAAAGAATGACATAAACCGCCATGGTGTCAAGAACGCCGTGGTGC
>JBBIOM010000037.1:0-17570 GCA_037443365.1 Armatimonadota bacterium | reverse complement strand
GGCGGGCGCGTGGTGCGTGGTTCGCTCCGATGGGCGAGCGGAGGCGGCGGAAGACCCGACAGGAGCCGTGATCCGACTCGATGAAGTAGGGGGCGGGCGTCCGGCGGTCTGCGGGAGCAGCCGGCGCGAATCCGGGGAGGTCTGAATGAGCGGCCGCGCTGTCGTGGTAGGAGCCGGCGTCATCGGCGCCGCCTGCGCGCACTACCTGGCCCAAAGCGGCTGGCAGGTGACGCTCGTGGATCGCGACGAGGCCGGATGCGGCTGCTCCTACGCCAATGCCTGCCTGATCGTGCCCAGCCACTCGCATCCGATTCCAGGGCCAGGGGTGGTCGGGCAGGCGGCCCGCTGGATGCTTGCGCCGGACAGCCCGTTCTACGTGCGAGCCAGCGCTGTCCCTGGGCTGCTGGGATGGTTCTGGCGGTTCCGCCGCGCCTGCGGCCCCCTGGCAGCAGAGCGCGGCTTCCGCGCCTTGCTGGAACTCAGCCGGGCCGGCCTGGCGCTCTTCGAGGATATGACGCGCGAGACGGGCCTAGAGTTCTTCTACCGGCGGGATGGCCTTCTGCACGTCTATCTCTCGGATGCAGCGTTTCGCGCGGCCCGCGATGAGCACGCGGCGCTGCGGGAAGCCGGGTTCCAGGCCCGGCTCCTGCCTCCTGCCGAGGCCCTGGAGTTCGAGCCCGCGCTCAGCCCGCGCATCCGCGGCGGGTTGTTCATCGAGGGCGAGGCGCACGGCGACTGCTACGCATATGTTCTGGCTCTTGTAGCCGGACTGGAGGCACGCGGCGCTCGGCTGATCACCGGACGCGGCGTTTCGCGGATAGTGGTGCATGGAGGAAGGGTGCGCGGCGTGCTGCTGGAGCCGCCGGGAGGCGTGCCGCACGGCGAGGAGATCCCCGCCGACCTGGTTGTGCTCGCCGCCGGCGCATGGACGCCGGCACTGGCCGCGCCGCTGGGGCTGCGCATCCCGATGCAGCCGGCCAAGGGCTACAGCGCCACCGTGCCCGTGGTTCCCACAGGCCCTGCGACCGTCCAGGCCCCCGCACACTCAGGTGCGCCCCGCGTGCCGCTTCTCGTGATGGAGCGGCGCGTGGTCGTAACACCCCTGGGTGACCGGCTGCGCTTCGGCGGCACCCTTGAGATGGCGGGTCTCGCGCCCGGTGTCAACCCGGTGCGGTACCGGGCAGTGCTGAGGGCCGCGCAGGAGGTGCTGGCGAGCCCGCCGCCCATGCATCAGGCCGAGGCATGGTACGGCTTCAGGCCTGTGGCCCCTGATGGGCTGCCTGTCATCGGCGCGGCGCCCGGAATCGAAGGGCTCATCGTCGCCACAGGACACGCCATGCTCGGCTTCACGCAGGCGCCTATCACGGGCAAACTGGTGGCCGAGATCGCCGACGGGCAGCCGCCGTCGGTGCCGCTCGAGCCGTTCCGGCCCGACCGCTTCTAGTCGCCTGCCCCCTGGCCGGCCTTACGCAACGGCGACTTCGTGGGCCGCATCGATCGCTGCGCGGAGGTTCTCCGGCGGCGTGTTTGCCCCCAGGTTGCAGAGGTACAGGGCAAACCGGCCGCCCCGCGCCCCCACGGCGGCGTAGCGTCGCACGCGCTCGGCGACGGCCGCCGGCCGCTCCTGGGCCAGGAAGCCGGCACCGACCCCCAGGATCAGCGGCACATCGTGAAGGTCGGCATAGGCCCTGTAGAAGGCAGGGCCCAGCGCCTCCACATCCGGGTCCTGCCCCAGGAGGGTTCCTGGGCCGACAAGAAGCTTGAGGTCCAGCATCTCCTCGGGCCGCTTCAGGTAGCGCTCACCTGCCCAGTTCGCCACGGAGACCTTCGGGCCACACAGCTCGCGGAGCCGGAGAATCGAGGGAGCCACCCACTCTCGGAGCAAGGTCAGGTTGACGATGGGCGGGGAAGCGGTGGCATCCACTCCCGTGATGCTGGTGGTGCGTGGGAAATGGCGCTGCAGGTAGGCGATCCAGGGCGCCAGCACATCCTCCGTGATTCGGGAGAGGAGCTCTCGGGCGAACCCTGGTTCCGTGCGGACGTCCAGGAGAAACGGCTCGATGCCGCGCAGGTTCGTGGCCAGCGTGAAGGGGGCGCAGAAGCTCAACCCGTGCTCGATCCCCGTGAGTCTCCGGAAGTGGGCGTGCATCTCCAGGACGCGCCGACAGGCCGGCTGTGAATCGAAGTCGGGCGTCCGGATGCGCGAGAGATCGGACCGGTCGCGGATCAGGGGCGCGGTTCGGTCAATGTCCGGCATCCCGGCTTCGCCCCACTGGATCTCTTGCCCCAGCGCCTCGGCCTCGATGTTGTAGACATCGTAGGTGATGGCTGGAACGTCCAGACCAAATCTTGCCTGGACGTCGAGCGTGGCCGACACCAGGAGTTCGGGCCGCCCGAAGAACTCTCGGCGAGGAATCCCGCACTGCTCGGCAACAAACTCGTGCATCTGGGCATAGACGGGCACGCGTCGGGCCGAGCCCCGCATGGCGTCATCCATCAGGGCGACGCCCTTCTGGAAGAAGGCGTATTCGGCTTCGCGCGATTCGGACACGACCGGTTCTCCCTTCGGAGACCGCGTGCTTCTCGCTTGAACGAGCGGGTCCGGGCCGCAGGCGCTACCCGGGTTCGCTGTGCGTCTCCTCGCTTCGCTCGAGCATCTCGTACAGTTCCTCAAGCCTGCGCTCGGCTTCCTGGTACCGCAACCGCATCGCCCTGGCCCTGTCCGGGTCGCGGTAGAGGTCGGGATCGCCCAGCCATCGTGCGGCCTCATCACGATCGCGCTCCGCGGCCGCGATCTGTGCGGCCACCTCGTCGAAGGTGGGTGCGGCCTGGCGCGCGCGCACCGCGCCCCTGCGCGCGCCCTTCCCGGTGCGGGATGCGGGCTGGCGCGCCCCTGCCGCCGCTTCCCGAGCGCGGCGCTCGCGCATCTCGTGATATGTGCCGGCGAAGTCGGCGATGCCGCGGTCCGAGACCGTGAGGATGCGCGTTGCCAGACGCTCCAGCAGGTAGCGATCGTGCGTGGCCACGACCATTGTGCCGGGGAAGTCGCGCAGCGCCGACTCCAGCGCCTCGCGCGCCGGGATGTCCAGGTGGTTGGTGGGCTCGTCCAGCAGCAACAGGTTGGGCTCGTCCAGCAGCATCTTGGCCAGGCTTAGGCGCTGGCGCTCGCCGCCTGAGAGGGCCCCCACGCGCTTCCAGACCTCCTCGCCGCTGAAGAGGAAGCGTCCCAGATACGTGCGCACCTGCTCGGGGCTGAGCGGCCGGTCAGAGAGGATCTCGTCGAGCACGGTGTTGGTGGGGGAGAGCGTTTCAGTGGACTCCTGGGCGAAGTACCGGGGCCGCACACCGGCTCCGAGCGTGACGATACCCGATGTGGGGGCCTCCAGGCCCGCGATCAGGCGCAGCAGCGTGGACTTGCCAGCGCCGTTGGGCCCCAGCATCCCGATGCGCTCGCCGCGGTAGATCTCGAGGCTCACATCGCTGAGCACCTCGATGCCCCCGGCATCGGGGCCGCCTGCCGCGCTCGCCGTGGGATCCTCGAACCGCTTGGTCACCTTCTTGAGCCGGACGACCATCTTTCCCGACGAGGGCGCAGAGGTAGCCCGTACCCGCAGCCCGCGCTGCTCCCGAGGCGCCTCGATCAACTCGGCCTCGACGCGGGCGAGCATCTTCTCGCGGCTCTTGGCCTGCGCGGCGCGCTGGCCCGCCTTGTAGCGCCGGATGTAGTCCTCGAGCTTGGCGATCTCCTCCTGCTGCCGGGCCCAGGCCTCCTGCTGCAGGCGGATCCGCTCGGCCTTCATCCGGGCGTATGCCGAGTACGTTCCGGGGTAGGAGGTCACGCGGCCGTCTTCAAGTTCTAGAGTGCGCGAGGTGACGGCATCGAGCAGGGCGCGGTCGTGGCTCACCACGATGCACGCTCCTGGGAACGACTTGAGGTAGCCCTCCAGCCACTCGGTCGCGGCCAGGTCGAGGTGGTTGGTCGGCTCGTCGAGCAACAGGAGATCGGGCTCACCCAGCAGCGCGCGCGCCAGCTCCGCGCGCACGCGCCATCCGCCGCTTAGCACGCCAAGCGGCCTTGCCAGGTCCGGCTCGCGGAAGCCCAGCCCCGAGAGGACCATCCAGGCGCGCGTCTCCAGCGTGAACCCGCCAGCGTGCTCGAAGTGCTCGCGCACGCGGGCATACTCTTCCATTACCGCGTTGAGCCGGTCGGTGTCGCCGTGCACCTCGGGCGAGGCCATGAGGCGCTCCAGATCGCGCGCCCGCGCCTCGAGCGCGCGCACGTCGGCCGAGCCCTCCAGCACGTGCGCGAGGACCGTGCTCTCTTGCGGCCCACCCGGGGTCTGCGGAAGGTAGGCGAGGCGCGCCCAACCGGCCAGGCTCACGCGGCCAGCGTCGGGCTCATCCAGCCCTGCCAGCAGGCGCAGCAGGGTTGTCTTGCCTGTGCCGTTGCGCCCGATCAGCGCGGCGCGCTCGCGGGCCTCCAATGAGAAGGCAACGCCCTGGAGTACCCCCAGGTCGGCGTACGACTTGGATAGCCCGGTTACGCCAAGGAGCGGCAAGGAGTCAGGCGCGGGCCCCCGCGCCGCAGGATTCCCGCACGACGAGTTGCGGCTGCAGGACCACGGTTTGTGGAGGCCCCCCGCGCTGCGCCGCCAGCCGGCGCAGGAGCAACTGCGCCGCGACCGTGCCCAGCGCGTACCCCGGCTGAGCGACCGCGGTCAGCGGGGGTGTGAGCACCGGTGCCCAGTCCATGTCGTCGAATCCCACGACGGCCATCTCCTTTGGGATGGCGATGCCCTCCTCCTTGAGGCGCAGCAGTGCGCCGATTGTCATCAGGTTGTTGGCCACGAACAGGGCGGAGGGACGCCGGCGGAGCCGCAGGATCTGGCCGGCCATCTCGTATCCGCTGTGTGCCTTGAACGTCCCCTCCAGGATCCAGCGCTCGTTGGGCCTGATGCGCGCGCGCCGCAGCGCGTCGAGAAACGCTTCGAGGCGCTCTCGGCCGGTGAAGAGGCGCCGGGGGCCGCTGATGATGCCGATGCGGCGATGCCCGAGGCGGATCAGGTGCTCCACCGCCGCGCGCACGCCTGCACGGTTGTCGATCAGGGCCGCGTCGGCCTTCAGGCCGCCGTGGTGCCGGTCCACCTGGACGACCGGGATGCCGCCGGAGAGCAGCCCGCGCAGCAGCTCGACCCCCCCGCCGGAGGGCGAGATGATCAGGCCATCCACCCGCTTCTGCCGGATGGTCCTTACGTACATCGCCTCCTTGGTCGGGTCCTCGTCGGCGTTGCACAGGATGATGGCGTAGCCCTGCGCCAGCACCACGTCCTCGATCCCGCGCACAACGGCTGCGAAGAACGGGTTGGCGTTGTCGGAGACGATCACCCCAAGGGTGTTGGTGCGCCCCTTGATCATGCTGCGCGCGATGGCGTTGGGGTGGTAGTCCAGCGCGCTGGCTGCACGCGCGACCCTCTCGCGCGCGCTCTCGCTCGCATAGCCGTAGCCGCCCAGCGCGCGGGCGGCGGTGGCCATGGAGACGCCGGCAAGCCGGGCCACGTCGCGGATCGTAACCACGCTCCCTGGCTTCGACCCATGCGAACGTCCCTCCTGGTGAGCAAGGGCGACCCCAGGGCCTTCCGGGCCCGGGGCATGAGCGGCCCGGGGCACGAACGCGCCCGTGGGCAGGATTTCCGCTCTGCCCGCCGAACGCTGATTACTGAGAGCGTTATCACAATCGGCTGGCCACGTGTGGAGGGAGGCAGGAAATGCGCACCCCTAAGGTCGGCATTCTGACGTTCTCCGACGGCCGGCGCCACGTGCACTCGGAGCTGCTGCCGATGACCCGCGAGTTCGAAGGCCGTCTGGCGCGGCGGCTGCGCGAGGCCGGATGGGAGGTCGTTACCGGCCGCGACATCGTCTGGACCACCGACCTGGCCAAGAGCGAGGCGCAGTACCTGGCCTCCGAGCGCGTGGACGCCACGATCTTCAACTTCGCCATCTGGAGCTTCCCGCACCTGACGGCGATCGCGAGCCAGTTCGCGCCCGGGCCCTTCCTGATGTTCAGCAACGTGAACCCGCAGTACCCGGGCCTGGTGAGCATGCTGGCCAGCGCCGGGACGCTCGACCAGCTGGGAACATTCTGCGCCCGCGTCTCGGGCGACGCGGGTGACGACGCGGTCTTCACGCGCGTGCTGCAGTTCCTGCGCGCGGCCGCGGCGACCCGCTGGCTGCGCGGAGAGACCTACGGGCTCATCGGCGGCCGCTCCATGGGCATGTACACCGCGGCGAGCCCGCTCGACCAGTGGCAGCGGCAGTTTGGCATTGACGTCGAGCACATAGACCAGTTCGAGATCGTGCGCAGGTCGGAGCTGGTGGCGGCGGACCGCGTGGAGGCCGGCTTCCGCTGGCTCGAGAAGCACGTGGGACAGATCCACTACGACGGCAAGAAGCTGACGCCCGAGTTGCTGAAGCGCCAGATCCGCTCCTACCACGCGGTGCGCGACCTGGTTGACGAGTGGCGCCTGGACTTCTGCGGCATCAAGGGCCAGCCCGAGATGACCGATCACTTCGCCACCATGGACGTGGCCGAGGCGTTCCTGAACGACCCCTACGACTGGGAAGGGCCCCACGATCCCATCGTCTGCGCGACCGAGGCCGACATGGACGGCGCGCTCACCATGGAGTTGCTCAAGCACATCGCAGGCACGCCCGTGCTGTTCGCCGACGTGCGCCACTACGATGCCGCGGATGACGTCTGGGACCTGTGCAACTCCGGACAGCACGCCACCTACTTCGCCGGCCGTTCGTTCGACCCGGCCGTGAACCTGCCCAGGGTGCGCTTCTACCCTGAGATCATCTACTTCCCGGCCGGAGGCGCTTCGGTGGCGCACATCGCCGCCCCCGGCCAGGTGACGCTGGCCCGCCTGGCCCGCCGCCAGGGACGCTACTGGATGGCGATCATCCCTGCCGAGTTCGTCGAGTTCCCGGAGGAGGTGGCCTGGGGCAAGGCGGCCGCGACCACACCCGAGTGGCCGCACGCGTTCGCGCGGCTTCGCGTGCCGCCAGACGAGTTCATCGGCGAGTACGACAGCAACCACATACACGGCGTGTACGGGGACTACGTCCAGGAACTCGTCTGGATCAGCAAGATCCTGGGGATGGACTGCCGCGTGTTCGCGTAGTCCTCCGGCGGGAGAACGGGGCGAGGCGCATGGATCGGTACGCCATCGGCCTTGACTTTGGAACCGAATCGGCGCGCGCGGTGCTGGTCGGGATCTCCGACGGCCGCCTGGCCGCCACGGCCACGTTCGCGTATCCCCACGGCGTGATAGACCGCGCGCTGCCGGACGCCGGAGCGCGGCTGCCGCCCGACTGGGCGCTGCAGCATCCCGGCGACTGGGTGCTGGCGCTGGAGACCCTCCTGCGGGCGATGGCGACCGCCGCGCCACCCGATGCGATTGCCGGCATCGGCATTGACTTCACATCGTGCACCGTGCTCCCGACACTCGCGGACGGCACGCCGCTGTGCCTGCTGGAGGACTACCGGGGCCTGCCCCATGCCTGGCCCATGCTCTGGAAGCACCATGCCGCGCAGCCCTATGCCGACCGCATCAACGCCGCCGCGGACCGGCCCGGGGGCGGGTTCCTGGCGCACTACGGCGGGAAGACCTCCTCCGAGTGGCTGTGGGCGAAGGGCTGGCAGGTGCTGGACGAGGCGCCAGGGATCGCCCGCGCCGCGGACAGATGGATAGAGGGCGGGGACTGGGTCATCTGGCAGCTTACCGGCGTCGAGGCGCGCAGCGCCTGCCAGGCCGGGTACAAGGCGCACTGGCAGAAGGATGTCGGCCATCCACCGGCCTCGTACTGGGCGTCGCTGCATCCCGACCTGCCGTCATTCCTGGAGAAACTTGGCCCACCTCCCCGGCCCGTGGCCTCCAGGGCCGGGGGTCTGCTGGAGGCCTGGGCCGGGCGCACCGGGCTGCGCGCGGGCACACCGGTGGCCGTAGCCGTGATAGACGCGCACGCCGCGCTGCCCGCCGTGGGTGTTGGTGGCCCCGGGAAGCTCGTTACCATCATGGGTACCTCCGCCTGCCACCTGCTGGTTGACACGCACCGGCGCAGCGTGCAGGGCATCTGCGGCGTCGTGGAGGACGGGATCCTCCCGGGGCTGTTCGGATACGAGGCCGGGCAGACATCGTTCGGCGACATCTTCGGCTGGTATGTGCGCACTCACGCCGCCGACCCCGAGGGCGAGGCCGCGGCGTTCGCGCGGCTGGAAGGCGAGGCCGCGCGTCTGGGGGCAGGGGCGTCGGGCCTGCTGGCGCTGGACTGGTGGAACGGCTGCCGGACCCCACTTGTGGACGCCGACCTCTCCGGCGTGATGGTCGGGCTCACGATCGCCACCGGGCAGCACGAGATCTACCGCGCGCTGCTCGAGGCGGCGGTCTTCGGCACGCGCAGGGTGATTGACATCTTTGAGGCCGGGGGGGTGGGGGTCGGCGAGGTGCACGCGTGCGGGGGCCTGGCCGAGCGCAGCCCGCTCCTGCTGCAGATTACCGCCGATGTCACGGGCCGGGAGGTGCTCGCCGCGCGCGTGCCGCACGCCTCCGCGTTCGGCGCGGCGATCTACGCCGCGGCCGCCGCCGGGGAGGGGCACGGCGGGTACGCCACGATGGAGGAAGCCGTCAGGCGCATGGGCAGCCGGGTGAGGGTTGCCTACAGGCCGCGGCCCGCAGAGCAGCATGCCTACGAGGCACTGTACCGGGATTACCTGGACCTGGCGCGACACTTCGGCGAAAGCGGGACCGGGGTCATGAAGCGGTTGCGCGCGGGGCGCGCGCCTCTCAACCCATGGCCGCCGCGCTAGGCCCCTCGCAGGAGGGCATCTACTTGAGCACGTGTGGGCATGGACTGGGCACCCATGCGGGCAACCTTGAGGCCTGCTGTCAAGTTAGCGAACCGCACGGCCTCGGGCAGCGGCTTCCCTTCGGCCAGGCCGACGCCCAGAGCCGCGGCAAAGGCGTCGCCAGCAGCGGTGGCATCCACTGCGGTCACCGGATGCGCGGGCATGTGGCCTTCTTCATCGCTGGAGAGGTAGAACGCGCCGTGCCTTCCCATCGTCACAACGACAGTTCGCGGCCCGAGGTTACTCAAGGACCTTGCAGCACTGCGCACCTCTTCGATGGTTCCCGCCGGCAGCCGGGCAAGTGCTGCGGCTTCCACCTCGTTGGGGTTCAGGACATCGACCATCCGGTAGAGGTCATCAGGCAGTGCCAGCGCAGGAGCCGGGTCCAGGCAGACCAGAACACCCGCACCGCGGGCTATGTGCGCGGCGGTCAGGATCGGTTCCATGGGGATCTCAAGCTGAAGCAGGAGTACGTCGGCAGCAAGGATCGCGTGACGGGCCTCTTGCACATCGCGCGTGGTCAACTCCGCGTTGGCACCAGGGGCTACCAGTATTATGTTCTGCCCCTGGCGATCCACGCCGATGAGGGCTACGCCGGTCGCAGCCCCTGGCTGCGCGGGCGTATGCGACAGGTCAACCCCCTCGTCCCGCAGTCCATCCAGAATCTCGCGGCCGAAGGCGTCGTCGCCCACGCGGCCGACCATGGCCACGCGGCTCCCCAGGCGCGCAGCTGCCACAGCCTGGTTGGCACCCTTTCCGCCACGGAAGCGCCCGAGCACACCACCACCGACCGTCTCTCCGACAGCAGGGAGACGTGGAACTTGGACAACCAAGTCCATGTTTAGACTACCTACTACTGCGACTGAGATCACGCCGCCCCCTCGGTTCCTTGCCGCATGTGATAGTAGCGGTACGCCAGTGTTCTCCAGCTTCCATCCGCGTTCTCCCCGTTCCTGTCAGATCGCTTGGAACCCGCACGTGGAAGCGGCGACCCGCCTGGACCGGTGGGAGGATTCCTGCCCGCTCGGTGAGAATGCAACACACCATCGAGGAAGACGATGTTGTCGCTGAAGTGTATTGGGGTATGATAACGTTCTCAGACCTACGGCACGCCTGAACGATCAGTTGACTCAATCGGGGTTCGCCATTGTAGGGACATTCAAGGAGCGAGGAGGGCGTTGGTATGAAGAGACTGACTGGCATCTCGTTACTGGCGTTGTTGGTGGCCGTGCTATTTGCCGTCCCCAGCGGCGCCCAGGTCACCTATCCGGTACGGGACATTACGTTGGTGGTGCAGGCCGCGCCAGGAGGAGCGTCCGATTACGTCTCGCGGCTGGTGGCAACTCAGGCTGCGCCGATCTTGGGGGCGCGCATCAACGTCGTCAACCGCGTGGGCGGCGGCGGCGCCGTGGGAATGGGATCGGTCAAGGCGAGCCGTCCTGACGGCTACACGATCGGGTACGTTCCGGTGGAGTTGTCCATGCTGAAGCACCTGGGCCTGGCTGATCTTCACCCCGACGACTTCGACCTGCTGATGAGGGCAAACGTGCTGCCGGCCGGGCTTACCGTCCATGTCGACTCGCCATACCGGACGGTGGCCGACTTCGTGGCCGCTGCCCGCGCCAGGCCGGGCGAGCTGACCGTTGGGAATTCGGGGCCTGGATCCATCTGGCACGTGGCTGCGGCATCACTGGAGCGGGCTACCGGGACTCGCCTCAGGCATGTGCCCTTCGATGGTGCGGCCCCGGCTATCACCGCGCTGTTGGGAGGGCGTCTGGCAGCGGTGACCGTGAGCCCCAGCGAGGTCCTGCCCCATGTGGAGGCGGGACGGCTCCGCACCCTGGGCGTGATGGGCGAGCAGCGCTTCGGGCTCATGCTGGATGTGCCCACGATTCGGGAGGCAGGGCACGACGTGGTCGTCATGGCCTGGGGCGGCTTCGCGCTGCCCAAGGGTACGCCGGCAGAGGTTCTCGATATCCTCCACCGCGCGTTCCGGCGGGCATACACGACTTCGGAGGTTCAGCGAGGCCTGGTGGCCAGGGGGATTGAGCCGGGCTACCTGCCGCCGGCCGAGTTCAAGAAGTTCGCCCTGGCTCAGTACGAGATGTTTGGTCGCCTGATGAGGGACCTAGGGCTGGCGCGCTAGTTCGCATCGGTAGCAGGAGATGAAGGATCTGCTTGCGGCCGCGGCATTCACGCTGCTCGCCGCTGCGGTCTTCGTATTGACGGTGCCTTTTCCTCCGGGCGCGGAGGGCTCTCTCAGCCCGGCGTCCTACCCACGGCTGCTAGCAGCATCGCTTGCCCTGCTGACCGGCTTGCTGATAGTAGAGGGGCGTAGACGCAAGGCAATATCGGCTGCTGAGCGAACAGATGTCGCTGCCGCGGTCGGCGTTGTGGGCCTAACCGCGGTCTACCTCGTGGCGTGGCACCGATGGCGCTTCGACGTGCCTACCGTGCTGTATGTAGCGGCACTCTCACGTCTGTCTGGCCCCGGCCGCTGGGGATCGGCGCTCCTCTTCGCCGCGCTCGTGACCGCGTTCTTGTCCGTGGCGTTTGGATACGTGCTACGGGTTCCCTTGGACGGGATATAGCGCCTCATGTCTCCCCTGGACGGGTTCCTGGCCGCCTTCTCGCCGTCGCTGTTGCCCTATCTGCTCCTGGGTGTGGCGCTGGGGATGTTCTTCGGCATCGTTCCGGGTCTCACCGCCACTATGGGTGTGGCGCTGCTGACCCCGCTCGCGTTTCGATTCCCACCCGCGCAGGGGCTGGCGATCATCTTGGGCGTCTACATCGCGGCAATGTTCGGAGGGGACATCACCGCGATTCTGATAAACATGCCCGGCACGCCCGCCAGCATTGCCGTGACCTTCGACGGCTACGCCATGATGAAGCAGGGAAGGGCCGGCCTGGCGCTGGGGATCAATGCGCTCGCCTCCGCAGGCGGCAGCCTGTTCGGCTTGATCACACTGGCGCTCGTGGCTATCCCGCTGGCGAACTTCGCGCTACGGTTTGGACCGCCGGAGTACTTCGCGTTGGCGTTGTTCGGGCTATCAATGATGGTTAGCGTCTCCGGTATGTCGGTGGTCAAGGGTCTGTTGGTGGGTCTGTTGGGCATGTTGCTGGCCACCGTAGGGTTTGACCCAATCGTCGGCTACCCTCGCTTCGCCTTTGGCAAGCCCGAACTGCTGAGCGGTCTTTCGTTTATCCCAATCATGATCGGCATCTTCGGCGTAGCGGAGGTACTCGACCAGGTGTTGCAGCGGCGGACTCTGGTCGCCGGACTCTCGGCGGTAACAGGCGTCCTGGGACGACTGATGCCAAAGCGCGCCGAGGTGCGACAAGTGGCGCCGGCCTTCTTCCTTTCCTCAGCAATCGGCACCGTGGTCGGCGCGATTCCCGGGGCCGGTGGGGACATCGCCAGCATCCTGTCATGGGATCAGGCGAAGCGTATCTCCAAGCGGCCGGAGGAGTTCGGAAAAGGCAGTCTGGAGGGCCTGGTGGCGGCGCAGACCGCCAACAACTCGATTGTCGGCGGCGCGCTGGCCACCACGCTTGCGCTGGGTGTGCCCGGCGACACGGTCACGGCTGTGTTGATCGGGATTCTGCTGATCTGGGGTCTGAAGCCCGGGCCGCTGTTCTTTCGGGATCACCTGCCTCTCTTCTACGAAATCGTCGGGATCTGCATTGCCGCCACCATCATCAGCGGCCTGCTTAGCGTAGTGCGCGCCCGGGGCATCGTGAGGTGGATCGTTGGGCTGAACCGCGGGCGTCTGTGGGCCATCGTGCTGGCCTCGTGCGCCGTCGGCACCTACGCGCTAAACAACTCGGCGCACGACGTGTGGCTCATGCTGATTGCGGGTGTACTTGGCGTGGCGCTCCGGCGGCAGGGGTTCCCGCCGGGGCCGCTGGTGCTGGGGCTGATTCTCGGCCCGATCGCGGAGTCCAACCTCCGGCGGTCGCTGGCGATGTCGGCGGGAGATTGGGGGATTCTTGTGGGGGAGCCGATCGCCGCTACACTGCTCGGTGCCAGCGTCGTGGCCCTGGGGCTTGCCGCATGGCAGCGTTCCAGGCAAGACAAGGAGCGATGACGATGAGGAAGTTCCTCAACAACCCCGATGGATTCGTCGACGAGATGATACAGGGCATTGTAAGCGCCCATCCGGGCCAGCTCGCGTATGTGGCCGACGATCTGCGCTGCATAGTGAAGGCCGGCCCCAGGAGGGAAGGGAAAGTAGGCCTTGCCACCGGCGGGGGCTCAGGTCATCTTCCTCTCTTCCTAGGGTACGTCGGCGACGGGCTCCTCGATGGGTGCTCGGTGGGAGGTGTGTTTCAATCACCGAGCGCAGAGCAGATGTTGAAGGTCACGAAGGCGATCGATGCGGGCGCGGGTGTGTTGTACATCTACGGCAACTACGGCGGAGATGTGCTGAACTTCGACTTCGCGGCCGAGATGGCGGCCGCCGACGGCATCCGTGTGGAGTCGCTGGTGGCCACCGACGACGTTGCCTCCGCTCCCAAGGACGAGGAGCGCCGGCGCCGAGGGGTGGCCGGGATCTTCTATGTCTACAAAGTGGCCGGAGCGAAGGCGGACGAACTAGCCGGCCTGGATGAGGTCAAACGGGTCGCCGACAAAGCCGCCGCGAATGTGCGCACAATCGGCGTAGCACTCACGCCTTGCATCATCCCCGAGGTCGGCAGACCCACTTTTACCATCGGCGAAGACGAGATGGAGATCGGCATGGGTATCCACGGCGAGCCCGGGATCAGGCGAGGGAAGCTGCGGCCAGCCGACGATGTGGTGGACGAGATGATGATAGCGGTTCTCGAAGATCTTCCGTTCCGGGCGGGCGATGAGGTCTCAGTGCTAGTCAACGGCCTCGGAGGTACGGCGAGGGAAGAGCTGTACATCATCTATCGGAAGGCACATGCTGTCCTGGCAGAGCGTGGAATCCGTGCCTATCACATCTATGTTGGGGAGTTCGCCACATCGATGGAGATGGCGGGCTTCTCAATCTCCCTGATGAGGCTGGACGACGAGATGAGAGAACTCCTGGCTCGACCGGCCAGCACGCCGTTCTTCGTGCAGCCGCAACTGCCCACCTAGGTCGCCGGCGATGAGGCCGTTGCGCAAGGATGACGTGGTTGCAGCCCTGGGGCGCCTCGCCGCCCTCATGGAGGAGCATAAGCAACACCTAACAGATCTGGACGCTGCTCTTGGCGATGGAGATCTCGGCCTCACAATGCCCAGGGCATTCAGCGCCGCCTACGAAGAGGTCGCGGGGGCCAAGGAGACGGACATTGGCAAGATCCTGACCAGGGCCGGGATGGCCATGGCCAAAGCCGCGCCATCCACGATGGGTACCCTCGTTGCTACAGGGTTCATGCGAGGTGGAAGAGCGATTGCCGGCTCGGAGGAACTTGCCACCGGCGAATTGGCGGCGTTCTTCCAGGCATTCGTCAACGGAATCATGGAGAGGGGCAAGGCGCAGGCAGGCGAGAAGACGATCGTCGATTCCCTGAAGCCGGCCGCGGATGCCTTGGCCGCCGCCGGAGACGTGGAGATGGAGCTGGCCCTTGCGCGGGCCCTGGAAGCCGCGGAGGCAGGGCTGGAGTCCACGAAGCAGATGGTCGCAAGACACGGGAGGCCTGCCTACTACGGAGAGCGATCCCGGGACATGCAGGACCCGGGCGCTACCGTGGGGGTGCTGATTGTGAGAGGGCTCTACAGCCACGTAAGTGACATGTAGGGGCCATGCCGGCCGCTGGGAGGATGCTTGACAGCGATGGGTATTCGGCGCGAGGTCGTTGAGAATCTGAGAGGGGTGATCGTTGCCCTCCCGACCCCAATGTCTTCCGACGGCAGCGTGGACGCCCCGAGGGCGCGCCGTCTCGTCCAATGGCTGGTGGACCGGGGTGTGGACGGGATCTTCGCCTGCGGGACGACCGGCGAGGGGCCACTGCTCGATGATGGGGATCGGATGGGCGTGCTGCGTGCGGCGGTGACAGCATCCGCGGGCCGTGTACCTGTTGTCGCGCAGGTCGGCGGGATAACGACCGCTGGGACCATCGCCACCGCCCGGCTGGCAGCGGAGGCCGGCGCCGACGCGCTGGCGATCATCACGCCCTCCTACTTCCGACATAGCGAAGAAGGGTTGATTGCTCACTTCTCCGCGGTGGCCAGCACGGTGCCCGATCACCCAGTGCTGCTCTACAACATCCCGCAGCACACGGGCAACCATTTGACTCCCTCTGTGGTCCGGGCGCTGCTCGGCCACCCCAACCTGGTCGGCATGAAGGACAGCACCGGGGACCTGTATGGTATACGATTGCTGTCCGAAGCCGGCGGCCCGGGCTTCCGAATCCTGGTAGGCGCCGATCTGCTCCTTCCTTCGGTAGCCGCAATGGGTTGGGCCGGTACGATATCAGGGCCTGCGGCCGCAGTGCCGGAGCCCTATGTGGCGCTGTGGCGGGCGGCCGAGCGCGGGTCTTGGCTGGACGTAAGAGAGGCGTACCGACACGTATCCGCGGTATGCTGCATGCTGCAGAACGGCGCTTCGGTTCCCCACATCAAAGCGGCGTTAGGCCTGCGCGGGGTCATCGAGCCGCACGTCCGCCCGCCGCTGCGCCCACTTCCAGAGGCTGAGATGAGGGATCTGCGCTCTGTGCTGGAGCCCATGACTCGCGGGATGGAGGCATCCCGCCCCGCATAGGGCCGCGACCAAAGAACCATCAGGATCGAGCATCGGCTCACGTCTCCCGCGAGCCCGCAGTTGAGGAATCGGGAGCACCGGCTGCGAAGAACCACTCCGGGTGCCTGGCCGAGGAGTGCCAGGGAGACAGCTCGGCGACGCGGCCCCGTGCACTGACTTCCCGTACTCCAAATAGACCGGAGGGCCCCAACAGATATCTCTACCAGATCTCGACGACATCCTTGACGCCATCGTGGAGGGAGATCTCGAGAGGAGGAAAGAGCTGGTGGCTGCTGCGCTTGCCGAGGGCATTCCCCCAGAAGAGATCATCTCTCGATGGATGACCCCGACCATGACAGAGATCGGAGCCCGCTTCGAGCGCCAGGAGTACTTCGTGCCCAAGCCGCTGATCTCTGCATGCGCCATGCAGGGAGGCCCGGTCCTCCTGCGCCCCCGCCTCGCCGCGAGATAGGTCAAGCCGACTGCCACCGTGGCTGCGGGATACCGCAAGGGGAGATCTCCACGGCATGCGGAAGAACTTGGTGGCAATGATGTCGGACGGTGCTGGCTTTGTCCGTTGGGCAGGGCTGATGGCGCGGGCGGGAGCAAGAACCGAAGAAGCCCCCGGAAGGAGGACACCTTGGCAATCAGGCTGTTTCAGGTTGATGCGTTTACCAGTGAGCCGTTCGCGGGAAACCCTGCGCCCGTCTGTCTTCTGCCCGAGCCGCGTGCGGACATCTGGATGCAGCAAGTGGCGTGCGAGATGAACCTGTCGGAGACAGCCTTCCTCCTCGAGCAGTACGACGGCTACTCCCTGCGCCGGTTTACCCCGAAGGTCGAGGTAGACCTCTGCGGCCACGCCACGCTGGCGGGCGCGCAAGTGCCCTGGCAGGAGGATCTGCTCGGGCCCGGACAGCTGGCCCGTTTCCACACGCGCAGCGGGTTGCTCACGGCCGAACGCAAGGGGGACGGTCTGATCGAGATCGTCTTTCCCGCCACCCCGGCGGAGCCATCTGATGCCCCCGAGGGGCTGCTCGCAGCCCTGGGCGTGATGCCCAGGTATGTCGGCATGTTTGGGAGCAAGCACCTCATAGAGGTTGACTCCGAGGAGACTGTGCGCTGCCTCTGCCCTGACTTCGCCTCGCTGCGGGCGATGCCAGGGAGAGGGGTGGCCGTCACTAGCGCCTCGGCCTCGCCGCGGCACGACTTCGTCTCCCGCTACTTTGCGCCCTGGGTGGGCATAGATGAGGCCCCCGTCACGGGGTCGGCGCACTGCGCCCCCGGGCCGTTCTGGGGGAAGCGGCTCGAGAAGGGCCGCCTGGTGGCTTTCCAGGCTTCGGAGCGCGGCGGCGTGCCCCACATCCACCTGAGAGGGGAGCGCATCTTGATGGGGGGCCAGGCGGTCACGATCTCATGCGGTGAGCTGCTGGTGTACGGCCTGGAGGGCGGCCGTAGTCACCGTGCGCAAGGAGCGACCCGAAAGCATGTTGGCCATGAGGGCGGTCAACGAGAGCGTCTTCGAACACCCCGACGAAGCCGGCATCGAAGGCGGGCTCATGGCCCCTTACCGGCATGGTGCTCGCGCCGATGATCGTCATGCCGGAGTCTCGGCGCAAGGGGATCGGATCGGCCCTGGTAAGGGATTGACATCCTAAGGGGGAGTCATGCACGCTCGTGATCGTGATCGGCGACCCCGAGTGATACCCGCGCTTCGGATTCAAGCCCGCCTCGCAACACGGCCTGCCGTCGCGGTGGGATGGCGTTCCGGACGAGGCGTTCATGGTCATTCTGCTCAACCGGGCCCGTATGGAGGGCGCATCCGGCGTTGGTGAAGTACCGGGATGAGTTCAACGAGGCAATGTAGCGGCCGGAGAGGCCAGGAGGAGAAGCATCGATGATCTACCGTCGGCTTGGGAGCTCAGGGCTCAAGGTCTCCGTGCTGGGGTTGGGCGGCAACACCTTTGGGCGGTTCGTGG
>JBBIOM010000036.1:0-17751 GCA_037443365.1 Armatimonadota bacterium | reverse complement strand
CGCCACGAGGGCGAAGAGTCCCACGGATATGTGCACGCGCAGCACGGTGCCGTCCACCATCTGGTGGGCGAGCAGGGCTGCCAGCGAGGCGAGCACGGTCGCGCTCAGGTAGCGCTGCTCGCCCGGGGGGCTCCTGACATGCCACCTGGCGACGCTGAGAACCCCTGCTGTCAGGAAGTACAGCAGCGCCGCCAGGCCCACCACACCGGTCTCGGCGGCGAACTGAAGGAAGAGGTTGTGCGCCAGCGGCGCGTACGGAACCGCCGTGGTCCCCTGTCTGTACCTCTCGTACACGAACTGGAAGGTCGAGAGTCCGGTGCCCAGCACCGGATGGTCTGCGACCATCTTTGGGACCAGGCGCCAGATGGGGATGCGACTGAACGGGCCATCGGCGGCGGCGATCTCTTGGATGCGACCGGCATGCCAGGCCCAGCGCGGCCCCAACATGGGCATAGCCGCGCCTAGGACGAGCGCGGCTGTGAGCAGGCCCGGCCATAGTCGCGGTCGCTCGACCCGGGCGAGCAGCACGGCCACCCCCACCGCGGCGGCCAGCCAGGCGCCGCGCGACCAGGTCAGCGCCAGGCCCACCATCACCACGCCGAGGCCGGCCAGGCAGAACAGACGCTTGCGTCGCGGCCCGTCAAGCGTCAGGCCCAGCAGCAGCACCGCAGCGATCGCCAGGGTCGTGCCCAACTCGTTGGGGTTCATGTTGAACACCTGCGCCCGCGCGCCGGGCGCGGACCCCAGCCATGCAATGCAAAGCGCCCCTGCCGCCACCCCTCCCGCGGCCCATGTCTCGATGAACCTCTGGGCAAACGCCTGGCTACGATGAACCGCCAGCACCACCGCTCGCAGCGTGATCGCTGCGCAGAGCCCGAACGCGGCCGCCGACCACAAGGCCGTCGCCCGCCACTCTGACCACAGGCCTGACAGGACCACCGCCGCCATCAGGCCGAGCAGGCCGGTATCCACCGGGGTGCGGCGCCACAGCGGCTCGCCTGCCATGACCTCGCCGGCCGCCAGCACAAGCAACAGGAGGAACCCTCCTGAGGCAAAGCCCGCGGAGAAGACGAACACCGTCAGCAGAAGCAGGAACTCCCTCCAGCGCCAGGCCTCCACGTTACCGCCCCTCGGCGGCCGCGCGGAACCGGTCCAACGCGGCGAGGTAGTGGCGGTTCAGGATCCCGCGCGTCACGAGGAACGCCAGCGTGTGCAGGTTGCGTCGCCGCAGCCACCGCGCCAGGCGCAGGGCGGCCGCTGGCGCGATCAGCCCGGCCCCGCCCAGCAGGAAGTGCAGCGCCCTCTGCGGCCGCGTGTCCTGTACGAGCATCAGTGTCTCACTCCCCGGGTGCTTCGCCAGCAGGTACAGGGCCGTGCGCGCCCGATCTTCCTCCTTGGCCAGATGCAGGTCGAGGGACTCCAGCGTCGGCGGCTGCTGGATATGGTACGCCAGGGCCGCAGGCGAGAACACCCTGGGGATGCCGCGGGCCTTGATGCGCAGCCCGAGATCGAAATCCTCCCATCCGTAGACCCTGAACCCCTCGTCGAACATCCCCGCGTCCACGAGGACCTGCCGCGGGACCGACGCGTTGGCCGTGTCCATGTACGCCGGCGAGATCCCGATGCGAGGACGCCGCGCAGGGATGTCTGGCGAGGGAATGACCACGACCGGCCCGCGCCCCACCACCTGAGAGCCGGCCGCACGGTGGATCTCCATGTGGCGCGCCAGGAAGTCGGGGAGCACCAGCACGTCGCTGTCAATGAAGACGATCAATGGCGCCCCGGCGGCCCGGATCCCGGCGTTGCGCGCCGCGCTCCTGCCCAGGTTGCGGTCGAGCCGGACGCCCCGGATCCGGACCCGCCCGGCGGCTGCCTCGGCCACCACCCGGGGTGTATCGTCGGTGGAGCCGTCGTCTACAACCACTACCTCGAAGGCGGCAGGAGCGAGCGTCTGCGCGGTCAGGTGCGCCAGGCACAGTCGCAGCACGGGTGCATCGTTGTAGGTTGGCACGACGACGCTGAGGCACGGGACGTGCGCCGGCTGCGGCATCTCACGTTGCGGACGGTGGAGAGGGCGGCGCGGCCGGCACGTCGGCCGGAGCCGCGTCCACCCACTGCAGCCGGAGAAGCCTGGCGTATGTTCCGCCCCGCGTCAGCAGGTCCTCGTGCCGGCCGTCCTCTGCGACCGCGCCCTGGTCCAGCACGACTATCCGGTCCGCCCCCCGCACGGTGGACAGACGGTGCGCGATGATGAATGTCGTGCGCCCGCGTGTCGCCCGGTTGAGCGCGTCCTGGATCAGGTTCTCGGACTCGCTGTCCAGGGCCGACGTGGCCTCGTCGAAGATCAGGAGGCGTGGGTCACACAGCAGCGCGCGCGCTATGGCGATGCGCTGGCGCTGTCCACCCGAGAGCTGCAGGCCGTCCTCACCCAGCAGGGTCCGATACCCGTCCGCCAACGACATGATGAAATCGTGCGCGTTGGCGGCCTTCGCCGCGGCCACGACCTCGTCGAACTGCGCGTCGGGTCGCGCGTACGCGATGTTGTCGTGGACTGTGCCGCGGAACAGGACCGTCTCCTGCGGGACCAGCCCGATCTGCCGCCGCAGCGACCGGATCGTCACACGGCGCAGGTCCCATCCATCGATCTCGATGCGCCCCTCGGCGGGATCGTAGAAGCGGGCGATCAGGTTCACGAGCGTCGTCTTACCTGCACCGCTCAGCCCTACGAGCGCAACGCGCTCACCCGGTGAGATATCCAGCGAGAGGTTGCGCAGGGCCCACTGATCAGGTTCGTACGAGAACGAGACGTTGTCGAAGCGGACGCGGCCCGCGATCGGCGGTAGCGCCGCCGCGCCCGGGCTCTCCTGCAGGCCCGGGGGCTCATCGAGCAGGGCGCGGATCCGTCGGAAGGCGCCCATCGCCTGCCGTAACCCGGCGTAGTGGCGCGTGAGGCTTACCGCCGGCTGGACGGCCAGGCCCACGTACCCCAGGAACGCGACGAGGGTCCCGATCGTGAGCCGGCCCGATGTCACCCACTGCCCTCCCAGCCACAGGACGACTACGACGCCGAACGCCGTCATGAAGCTGACCACGGGCACCTGTAGCGCCACCATCCGGCCGATGCGGAGGTTCGCCCCGAACGTCAGCTCGTTCTCGTCACGGAACCGCCGGATCTCCCGATCCTCGCGCGAGAACGCGCGGATCACACGCGCACCGGAGAACGCCTCGCGGATCAGGCCTGCCAGGCCCGCCACGTGCTCCTGGGCACGCGTGGCCGTGCCCTGTATCTCCCTGCCAAATGCACGCGCGATCGCGCCGACGAGCGGGATGACCACCGCGATCGCGAGCGCGAGCTGCCAGTCGATCCACAGCAGCATGCCCACGATGCCCGCGAACATGAGCGCGGTGGAGATCGCGTCCACCGCTCCCATCAGCATCTCGGTCTGCACCACCTGCGTGTCCTGGAGGCTCCGGGAGATCGCGTCGCCGCTCTGCCAGACCGCGAACCGGTCGAGCGACCAGCGCTGGATGCGCGCGAACAGGTCCTGGCGCAGGTCGGCCACGATGCGATGCGCCAGGTAGTACATCAGGTAGATCTGGGCGAAGAGCGCCAGGCTGTTGAGCGCGAACAGGAGCAGTATTATGCCGGCCCCGCGATTGAGGGTGGAGAAGGAGCGCGTGGCCACGATCTGGTCTATCAGGAAGCCCGTGTACCTGGGAACCGCGAGGTTGGCCCCGGTGGCCACCAGCACCGCTGCCAGGGCTCCCGCGATCTGCAGGCGGTAGGGCGCCACCCGGGCGGCCAGGCCGCGCAGGTCGCTCACTCGCCGGCTCCGCCTGGCGCGGCCGCGCCACCGTCGGGTGCGATCGCGTCCAGGATGCGGCGCGATGCACCGGGCTCGAACGGGATCGCCTCCAGCGCCTCTGCGAGCCCCTGCCGGGCGGCGCGATCGCGGATCAGCCTGGCCCCTTCTTCGGCCACCTGCTCGGGCGTCACGTCGCCCACGAGTTCGGGCATTACCAGGCGCCTGGCTCGCATGTTGGGCAGCGCCAGGTAGGGCCTGCGGCTGATGTACCTGCGCGCCAGGGCGAGCTTGAACGCCAGCCCGATTCGCGGCACGCGCGTGAGCCACTCAATCGCGCCCTCCACCGGGATCTGCGGGGCCAGACCGAACGGGAGGACGACCAGGGTGGGAATGCGCATCAGCGCCAGCTCCAGCGTGTTGGTGCCCGGAATCGTCAACGCCAGGTCTGCACCCCGCAAGCAGGGACGGCCGCCGCAGCAGACCTCGATCCCGGCGGCATCAAGACCGGACTGGTATCGGGCCAGCAGATGTTCCCTCACCGAGGGTGACACGAACGGTGAGATCACCGCCAGCAGCCGGGCCTCGGGCGCCCGTGCACGCAGGGCCGCCCCGGTTCTGACCCAGAATGGGAACACAGCGGAGAAGACGCTGTCGCGACTACCGGCCAGAAGCGCGATTCGCGGGTAATCGGCATCACCGTCACCGGTCTCGCGGGCGGTACGGTCCTCGAGCACCGCGTCCTGGATCGGATCGCCGGTGACCTCGATCTTCTCGAAGGGGACGCCGAGATCCACGAGCCGCTCCCGCAGCGCCGGCGTGGGGACGAAGACCCGGTTGTATCCCCTGTGCGAGCGCGCGATGTGCGCGCGCTCGACGAAGGCGAAGGCGCTGGCACGCCACCGGCGGGCCAGGCGTCGGGAGAACCAGAAGTCGCCGCCGACATGCAGCACCACTGGCGTCGCCGCAGGGGTCCATCCAGGGAGCCCGAGTGCAAGCCGCAGGGTCGCGCCGGGATTCAGCACCCGGTCGAACACACCGGCCGCGTGTGCTGCTGCCTCCTCCTGCCCGCTGGCGAACTGGCACGGTGGCAGGCAGAGCACCGTCTCCACGAACGGCACGCCGGCCTGCGCCATCCTGCGGGCCTCAGCGGCGAGGGGCACGGCCCACCCCGCTACCTCGCCAGGGCTGTTGCCGACGATGATCAGGGTGCGGGCAGGAAAGTGGTTTGTCATCGCGCGCACGACGCTTCATTATAGTGTCCAAGGGGGCGTCGCGGCAATTTCACCGGTCGCCTACAGGGCCGCCAGCCCCACCCGCCGAATCGAGACCTGTACACGATGAACATCCCGCTGCCACCCGATCCTGCTTCTGTACGCGCCCGTCTCTGGCTCGCGCTGCTATTCCTGGCAGGCGCGACAGTGCTTGCCGCGGCCCCCTTGCCCCATCTCGACGGCGACGCCCCACTCTACGGCCGGATTGCCGCTAACATCCTCGCCACCGGGGACTGGGTTACCATGCACTATCCGGGCTGGTTCGTGGACAAGCCCCCTCTCACTTTCTGGCTGATGGCGCTTTCCTTCCGGCTGCTGGGTGTCTCGGACCTGACGCTGCGCCTCTGGCAACTGGTCATGGCAGTGGCGCTCGTTGCGCTTACGTACAGGACCGCGCGCGCGGCCGGCGCATCCCACGAGGCAGGGCTGCTGGCATCGCTTGTGCTTGGCACCTCGGCGCAGTTCCTCTATCAGGCCACCGTGCCCCAGCAGGATCTGCCTCTCACGTTCTTCCTGACGCTGGGCATGTACGGGGTGGTGCGATACATAGATGGCGGCGCGGTGCGCTGGGTCCTGGTCGCGGCCGCGAGCGCGGCGCTCGCCGCGCTCACACGCGGCGTGCCCGGGGTCGGTCTATTCGGTGTGGCGGTGCTCGCGGCGCTTGTCGCGGTGCGCCCGGCGCTGCCGCACGCGGGGCGCGCGCTGCTCGGACACGCGGTGTTGGCCGTCGCGGTCTTCGCGGCGCTGGCAGTGCCCTGGTTCGCGGTTGGAATCGCACGGGGAGGAGAGCAGTTCGTCAGGACCTTCGTCACGTCGGGCACGCTTGGGATAGGGCGGTACTTCGCGCCGGCCATCTCCACGCCTCCGCCCTACTGGCTCTCAATCTTCGCCTATCTGCCGCTTCTCCTGATCGGGATGCTGCCCTGGTCTCCGCTGCTGGCGGCGGTGTCGGCAGGCCCGCGCCGCCTGTGGCGCGATGCCTCGCCTGGCATGAGAGTCGTCGCTGTCTGGTTCCTCGCGATCTTCGTGACCCTCTCGCTCTCCTCAGGAGACAAGGTTTCCCGGTACCTCCTGCCCTGCTTCCCGCCGGCGGCAATCCTGGCCGGGTGCGCCGCCGCGACCCTCTTCGACAGGCCCGGGCGCCTGCGCCGGGTCGGCTGGGCCGCCCTGCTCCCGGCCCCGGCGCTGGCCGCAGCCGGATTCTGGTTTCTCTGGGCGCAGTTCCCGGTCGAGCGCGCGCCATGGGTTGGCGTGGCGGGCATGTTCGTGGTTGCGCTTGCCGCCGGGCTGGTCGCGCTCGGCCTGGCCGCGTTGCGCGGCCGAGGAGCGGCGGCGGTGGCGCTGGCAGCGGCCGGATCGCTTCTGGCCTTCGCTTCGTTCGAGATCGGGATCATGGCGAACGCCGCGCATCTGGCTCCGTGGCGCGAGATCTCCACGGCGGCCGCCCCGCTTGCGGATGAGAGCGATCGCGTGATCCTCTTCGGGCGCGCCGGAGACGGACTCAACTTCGTGCGCTTCTACCTCGACGAGCCTGTGCTGGTCGCGACGGACGCCCGGCAGGTGGCGGACCTGTGGCGCCGTGAGCGGGTGCTGTTGGTTGTGCCCGAGGAACGCTTCGAGACACTGTCGCGCGTGCTCGTCCCGCCTCCGGTACAGCTCTTCATCAGTCCGGCCAGACTGCTCCTGGTGGCCAACTGGAACGACGCAGGGAAGCCGCCCGGCGCGGAGGAATAGTGGAGGAATGGCGAACGAACAGCGGTCGGAGGCGCATGGTGTGAGGCGCAGCGTGCGGCATGTTGTGGTCGCCGTGCTTTCCGTGATCCTGGCCTGCGCCGGGACCGCGGGCGCCCAGCCGGCTCCGGTGACCGTGGAGGCCGACAGCATCGTCTACGACTCCGCGGGCCAGGTCGTCGTGGCCTCGGGCAACGTCCGCGTGACGCTACGGCGGTATCGCCTGTTCGCCGACAGCGCGCGCTACGATCTGCGCACGCAGATCATCGTGGCCACCGGGAATGTGCGGATGGTGGATGCACGGGGCCACGAACTGCGAGGCCGCACGCTCACCTACGACGCCCGCACCGATGAGGGGCGGTTCGAACCCATAGAAGGGATTGTGGATCGCGATCGCCGCGTCTACGTGCGCGGGGACCGATTGGACTTCACGGCGGATCGCTTCGTCTGCTTCGAGGGGTTCGTGACCAACTGCGATCCCCGCCGCCCCTTCTACCACGTCACCGCGCGGCGCATCGAGCTGATTCCCGACCGGGAGATCGTGGCCTATCACGCCACGCTGTACCTGCGCAACCGCCGGCTGCTGACCTTCCCTCGCTACATCCTCTCGTTGCGTCCCGGGGTGGAGGGGACGATCCTCCCCGGCCTGGGATACAACAGCCTCGACGGCTTCTGGGCGGACTACCGGATTCCAGTGGGGATGGGATCGGGACGCGGGCGTCTCTACCTCAAGTACGGCACGATCAGCGGAATCGCGCCGCTGCTTACCCAGGCCTGGGAAGGGCCGGCCTTCACAGCGACCCTGCAGCTGGGCAGGACGCAACTGGTTGATGACCGCCAGGCCTACAGCGGGCTGCGCTACGACGTGGCCGAGATCGGAATGACAACGCGCCCTGCCCGCATCGGCCCGGCGCCGCTGTCCTGGTCACTGTCCGCCGCGGCCGGATGGTACGGCGAGATTGCCTCGGGCGTTGCCACCTCGCGTCTCGACGGCGAGCTTGCCGTCGAGACCGAACGCCTGCGCGTCGCGCCGGGCCTGACCTTTGCCGCGCGCGGCGCGGCGCGCGTCTCGGTGTACGGAACGGGAACGACCCGCACCGTGACAACCCTGGGCGCGGCGCTGAACTACCGTCTCGATCGCTACACGACAACCTCGCTTCGCTACCTCTACGTGGCGGTGCATGGGGGCACGCCGCTTAGCATTGATGTTGTGGATCCGGCCAGCACGCTGGGCCTGAGCGTCACGCGCACCGTGCCGGACCGCTTCCGCCTATCGGCCGGGGTCGCCCACAACACCGTCGTTCCCGAGACGAAGCTGACGGCGTCCTTCATGGTTGTCGCAACGCCGTCGCTGGAGGCCGGCGCCTCCGCATCCTACAACCTTCGCCTGTCGGCCTTTGACGACGTTGACTACACGCTGCGCCTGATCCGGGACTGCGTGGATGTCGTGGCTCGCTATCGTCAGATGCGCAACGAGTTCTCAATTGAGTTCGGGTTCGTGGGCATCACCGAGCGCCGGGGCATGGTCCCGCGCACCACCCGGCCGGGTCCGGTGCTGCCGGAGGACGCGCCGCCTCGCCCCGGGGAGCTCTAGGCGTGGAGCCCGTCATCAATCCCGAGATCTTCCGCGAGTACGACATCCGCGGCGTGGTCGGCACCGACCTGACCCCCGAGATCGCCGCGAGAATCGCCCGGGCTTACGTGGCCGACCGGAACCTGTCCGGAAGCCCGGTGGTGCTGGGAGCGGACAACCGCGCGCACTCCCCAGCGCTGGCGGCGGGCGCGGCCGAGGGCCTTGCCGATTCAGGGTGCGATGTGGTCCGGATCGGAACCGTCATCACGCCCACGTTCTACTTCGCGCGCGTGCACTGGGACATAGATGGCGGGGTGATGGTGACGGCCAGCCACAACCCGTCCGAGTTCAACGGCTTCAAACTGGCCGGCGGGTTCGGGACGCTGCACGGGGAGCAGATACAGGCCGTGCGGCGCCGGGCCGAGACCGGGCCGTTTGTCATCGGCCAGGGCCGCGTCCAGCCGCGCGCGATCGTCCCGGCCTACATGGAGACGTTGCAAGAGAAGATCCGCCTGGGCCCCCGGCGCCTGCGCGTGGCGCTCGACTGCGGAAACGGTACGGCCAGCCTCATCGCCCCCCAGGTGCTGGCCGCGTGGGGCGTGGAGGTCGTGCCGATCTACTGCGATTCCGACCCCAGCTTCCCGCATCACCATCCGGACCCGGTGGATCCGCGCAACCTGTCCGATCTGATCGCGCTGGTGCGCCGCGAGCGGTGCGACCTGGGGATCGGGGTGGACGGCGATGGCGACCGGATAGGGGTCGTGGACGATCAGGGCGAGATCCTCTGGGGTGATCTCCTGATGGTCCTCTACTGGCGCGAGATCCTGCCGCGGCATCCTGGGGCCGACGTGATCGTCGAGGTGAAGTGCTCGCAGGCGCTTGTGGACGAGGTCAGGCGCCTGGGGGGGAAGCCGTTCTTCTACCGCACGGGCCACTCGCTGATCAAGGCCAAGATGCGCGAGATCGGCGCGGTCTTCACCGGCGAGATGTCGGGGCACATGTTCTTCGCGGACGAGTACTATGGTTTCGACGACGCGCTCTACGCCGCAGGGCGTCTGCTGCGGATTCTCTCGCAGTCCGATCTCCCGCTATCGGTGCTCACTTCCGACGTGCCAAGATACCCGGTGACGCCCGAGGTGCGCGTGGCGTGCCCCGACGCGCGCAAGTTCGATGTCGTGGCATCGGTGGTCGAGGCGTTCAAGCTCGACCACGAGGTAGTCGATGTGGATGGCGCGCGCGTGCTGTTCGATGATGGTTGGGGCCTCGTGCGGGCCAGTAACACGCAGCCGGCCCTGGTGGTGCGGGCGGAGGCGGCGACCCCCTCCGGCCTGGCTAGGATCAAGCAGGTGATTGCGGGGGTGCTCTCACGCTTTCCCGAAGTGGGCCAGGTGGCTTGGTAGGGCCTGCCAGGAGGCGACGGTGACCGCTCTGCAGGCGATATGCGGGCGATACAGGCGCCTGCTCGCCTGCGCTGCCGTCACGCATCTTCTGGCGGTGACCGCGACCGCCATCGCCCGGCTGCTCCCCCCTCAGGGAGTGGTTGTCCTCACCCTATCGGGGCTCCCGCTGTACCTTGCATGGGCCCTGGCGGACTACCGCGCCTTCCTCCTTGCCGCTTTCTCGACCATTGCCGTAGTGCGGATCGAGCCGGCGCCCTTCGATGTGCTGGTCCCCGTGGTGCTGGTCGCCGGCCTGGCAGGACGGCACTTCCAGATCAAGACCGACACGCGGTTCTGGGTCCTGGTGGCGTTCTTGACGCTCTCTGTCGCTTCGGTGGCGCAGGCCGGTGATCTTCAAGCGGCGATAAGGTACGTGGCAATCACCGGGTACCTGGCCGTGCTCTATCTCGCTGTGGCAGGGCTGCGGCGCCAGGATACCCGGCAGGCTGTCACTACCGGCATCGTCGTCGCTGCGCTGGCAACAACCGCGCTCACGCTCGTGGCGTTCTACCGTGTGCCGCGGCTGCAACACCTGCTATACCACAGAGGCCCTCGCTGGAAGGGCACATTCAAAGACCCAAACGTCCTCGGGGCTTTCCTTGTCCTGCCCCTGGCATGGTCCGTGGAGCGGGCCATGGTCGGGGGGCAGGTCGGCTGGATGCTCTCTGCGGCGCTGCTGCTGCTCGGCCTCGTCATGAGTTTCTCGCGGGGAGCGGTCCTGGCAGCAGCGGTCACGCTGGCGATCATGGCGGTCATTGCCCTGCGCAGGCGCGAGTATGCGCAGGTGCGCCGCGGCGCCCTTACGCTGGCTCTGGGGCTGGCGGTGGTCGGGGGATTCGTCCTCGCGCACGATCTCGCCCCTGCCCTTGTTGGTAGGGCCGCGCTTCAAAGCTACGACAGCACGAGGTTCGAGGTGCAGCATAAGGCACTGACCGGCGGTCTTCTTCCCGAGCGGGTGCTAGGCATAGGCCCGGGGCAGTTTGAGGCCGCGTACGGCTACGCCGCCCACAGCCTCTACCTGCGTATCCTGAGCGAGAACGGGCTGCCGGCGCTCGTGCTCTTCGCCGCGCTTGTTGCAATGCACTTCGTGGGCGTCGAGCCGGGAGGTGGCACGGCTCTGGCCGTTCTCGCGGGTCAACTTGTGGACTCGCTCGTAGTTGACAGCCTGCACTGGCGGCACCTGTGGATCGCCCTCGCAATGGCCTGCTGGCACAGACGATGCGCCGGTCCGGCATCGCCCGCTGGGCTGGCATGAGGAGATCAGATTGCCCGGCGTGACCGCGGTCATCACCGCCTACAACGAGGAGGACCTCATTTGTGAGGCAATCGCCAGCGTCCTTGCACAGACGCATGCTGATTGCGAGGTCATCGTTGTGGACGACGGGTCCGCCGACAGGACCGCGGATCTGGCCGAGGCAGTTGGGGATCCGCGTGTTCGGGTTCTCCGCGAGGCCCGCATCGGCCGGGCCGCCGCCCTGAACAAGGGCATCGCGTCGGCGAGGCACGGGTTGATCGCCATCCTCGACGCGGACGACCTCTGGCTTCCTGAACGATGCAGTCGGCAGGTGGCGTTTCTCGATGCTCATCCTGCAATTGCGGCTGTCGGATCGAGCGCATATCTGCGGGATGAGCATGGTCGCGAGCGGCTGCTCCGGGTTCCCACCTCGGACGGTGCGATTCGCCGCGCCATGGCCTGGGGTAATCCCTTTGTGCACATTTCGATGATGATGCGCCGTTCCGCGATGGAGGCATGCGGGGGGTATGCGGATACCCGCTTCGAGGACTACCACCTCCTGGTCCAAATGGCGGCCGCCTACCCCGTCGCGAACCTGGCTGAGCCCCTGGTGATAATAAGGCGGCTCCGGCCGAATAGCTTGTCGCGATCCGGATCCCGCAGCCACAGACTGCGCACGAAGCTGGAGTTCCAACGCATGGCGATCCAGCGCCTGGGCCTTCCCGCGGGCGCGCGTCTCGGGCTGGTTCCCACGCTGCTGGGCGTGGCGGCCTTCGGAGCGCTGGAGTGGTTCACCGGATACTGATGCTGATCACCCTGTCTGACTGGGGCGGGGCCCAGGCAAACGTCCTTGCGCTGGCTCAGGGCCTCCGGGGCCTCTACGATGTCACCGTGGCATGCGGCCCGGGAGGGCCGCTCGTGGGGCGTCTCCGCCAGGAGGGCATCCGCGTTGTTGAGATCCCGCGTCTTGTCCGTGCGCCCAGCCCGCTTGCCGACCTTGCCACGCTCGTGCGGCTCGCACGCTGGATGCGCAGCGAGCGGTTCGCCCTGGTGCACTGTCACAGCACCAAGGCAGGGCTGCTGGGGAGGATGGCCGCGAGGCTAGCCGGGACTCCCGCAGTGCTCTTCACGGCCCATGGATGGCCGTTTGCCGGACCATGGTGGCCCCCACCGGTACGCATGCTCCTTGCGCTGGCAGAGAAGGTGGCCGCTCGACTCACAACAACCATCATCTGCGTCTCACAGCGTGACCGGGAGGCAGCGCTCCGGGTTGGGATAGGCCCGCCCACGCGCCTCGAGGTGATTCCCAACGGCATCGCCCCTGATCCCTGGCTTGCGCGCGCCCCGGTGCAAGAGGACGGAGCAGGGACCGGCAGACCTTGCACGGCCGTCATGGTCAGCAGGCTCAAGGAGCCCAAGGACCCGATCACGCTCGTCAAGGCCTGGACGCAACTCGGCGCGGATCGCCGCCTCCTGCTGGTGGGCGACGGTCCCATGCGGGAGCAGGTCGAAGCCCTGGTGCAGGGGTCAGGGCTGGGCGGGCGTGTCACGCTGCTCGGCACGCGCCAGGACGTGCCCGCGCTGCTCTCTATGGCGGACGTTTTCGTGCTGTCCAGCCGCTGGGAGGGAATGCCGCTCTCCGTGATTGAAGCAATGATGAGCGGCCTGCCCGTCGTGGCCACTGATGCAGGGGGTGTCTCGGAGGCGGTGGTGCACGGAGAGACTGGTCTTCTCGTGCCGGCCGGGGATCCCGACGCGCTCGCGCTGGCGCTGGCCCGGCTGCTGGGTGATTCCGAACTCCGCCAGCGCATGGGAGAGGCAGGCAGGCGCAGGGCGCTCGAGCGGTTCACCGAGGAGAGGATGCTGGCGCAGACCGCGGCGGTCTACGAGCGCGCGCTCTCCGCGACAGCGCGCCCAATGCGCGACGCATCCCCGAGGACGCCATGAGGGACGCGCACGGATTCCGCTGGCCGCTGCAGATCTCGGAGCGCAAGATCCTGCTGGGGTTGCTGGATCTGGTCCTGCTGAATCTTGCGCTGCTTCTCACATTGTCTGCGCGGCTGAGTTATGCGCTCGCCGCGGGCACGATCGTGGAGCGGGCGTCCTGGTTCGTCCTGCTCTCGGCGGCGTGGCTGCTGGCGGCGTCTGTCGGCGAGCTCTACGACCTGCGGCTGGCGGCCCGCCTGCCGGCCGGGCCCATCCGCGCGGCCCTGGCCGTGGTTGTGGCCGACGCGCTCTACCTGACCCTTCCCTACGTCACGCCGAACCTGCTGCCGTCGCGCCTGACGCTGCTGTGGTTCTTCGGCGCAACCACGGCGGCCGTTGCCGCCTGGCGGGCCTTCTACGCGCTCATCCTGGTTCAGCCTTCTTTCCGTCACACGGTCGTGATCGCGGGCGCCGGCGAGGCAGGACGCGGGGCGCTGGCGGCCATGCGCGAGTACGGGCGCACGGAGTACGTGCCTGCCGGGTTCGTTGTCGGCGCACCCGCGCGCGAGGGGGCGGAGGTGGACGGGCTTCCGGTCCTGGGCACATATCGCGATCTCCCAAGCGTGGCGCACCAGGCGCAGGCCTCCGAGGTGATCGTTGCCTGCCCCGGAGGGTTCGACGGCGATCTCGTGCGCGCCCTGGTTGCCTGCCAGGAGCGCGGCGTTGCGGTGACACCGGCGCACCGCCTGATCGAGGACCTCACCGGGCAGGTCCCGATCGAGCAGGCGGATGGCGATCTGCACATAGCGCTGCCGTTGGATCGCCCTCCACCTGCGCTCTACGAGACCTTGAAGCGCCTGACCGATCTCCTGCTGGGTGCGACCGGCTTGCTGGCGGTGGCGGCGATATTGCCCTTCGTGGCCGCGGCGGTGTGGCTGGAGGACCGGGGGTCGCCCTTCTATCGCCAGCGCCGGGTCGGAAGGGGAGGGCGTGAGTTCTTCCTCCTGAAGTTCCGCACCATGGTCGCCGACGCGGAGCCCGAGGGCCCGCGTTGGGCCGGCGTTGACGATACGCGCGTAACCAGGGTAGGGCGCGTGCTGCGGCGGCTGCACCTGGACGAGCTGCCCCAGGCGGTCAACATCCTGCGCGGCGAGATGAGCGTGGTGGGACCCCGGCCCGAGCGGCCCGAGATCGTGGTTGAACTGGAGGCGCTGATTCCCTTCTACAGGGTGCGCCTCGGCGTCCAGCCGGGCGTGGCAGGATGGGCGCAGGTCAGATTCGGATACGCCGACTCGGTTGAGGGTGCCCTGGTGAAGCTGCGCTACGACCTGTACTACATCAAGCACCGCTCGGTGCTGCTCGACGCGCAGATCCTCATCCGGACCTTGGGGTACGTGCTCCGAGGCGGCGGCCGACGATGAGTATTGACCTGCGGAGGCGCCTGTCTCTGGAGGAAGCACCTTCGGGAAGGCGAAGCTTAGTGGGTAACCCGGTTTGCCGGATCTTGGGCGCGGGGCGATGCGGGAGGGTGGCGCCATGCCGGCGCGGCACGAGGACTGGTTCAGTCAGGCCGAACGTGACCTTCAGCATGCCCGGCATGCGCTAGAGGCTGGATACTACGAGTGGGCCTGCTTCGCTTCACAGCAGGCGGCCGAGAAGGCGGTCAAGGCCCTGTTCCAGAGACTCGGTGCCGAGGCCCGGGGGCACTCCGTTCTGGGCTTGCTCGAGTCTCTCCCGAGTGACCTTGCGGTAAGCGGGCAGATGCGGGATCTTGCGCGGGCACTCGACCGACACTACATAGGTACGCGCTATCCCAATGCCCATCCCGAGGGAGCGCCGCATCGTTACTACACGCGGGAGGACGCCGACGTTGCGATCCGCGCTGCGGAAGATATCCTTCGGTTCTGTGCAGGTCACTTTTCTAGACCGGCATGAGGTGCTCCGGGCGCTGCGGGAGACGGTTCTAGGTCTGCCGGGCACGCACCCGGAGATTGAGTCCGTTGTGCTGTTCGGCTCCCTTGCTCGCGGCGAGGCGGTTCCGGGAAGCGATGCCGATCTGCTCCTCGTCCTAGAGGGCTGCGACCTTCCCTGGATGGAGCGGCTTGTGCGATATGCCGTTTCCCCGGTGGCTGGAGTAGCCGTAGAGGTGTTCCCCTACACGCGTGCGGAGGTCGAACGGATGAAAGCCGAAGGCAACTGGTTCATTCGGCGGGCGCTGCGCGAGGGCGTCGTGCTGTTTCAGCGCGGCGCGGGTAGCCCGGTCGCGCGGGAGCCGGATCTGTGAAGGCCATCGTCCCGGTTGCCGGCGTCGGCCGCCGCCTGAGGCCGCACACCCACACTCAGCCCAAGGCGCTCATGCACGTGGCCGGCCGGCCGATCCTCGGGCACATCCTCGACGAGTTGGTCGCCGCGGGCGTGGACGAGGCGGTGCTCGTTGTCGGGCACCTGGGCGAGAAGGTCGAGGAGTTCGTCCGCAGCCGCTACAAGATCCCGGTGCATTTCGTGGTGCAGAGAGAAGCGCTTGGCAATGGGCACGCGATCTACGTGGCGCGGCAGCACCTGGACGGCGACGGTGTCCTTATCGTCATGGGCGACACCATCATAAAGGCCGACCTTCCCTGCGTGCTGGCGCTCGAGGAGTCCGCCATAGGCGTTCGCGAGGTCGCCGATGCGCGTCGCTTCGGGGTCGTGGAGGTCTGTGACGGCTACGTGCGTCGCCTGGTCGAGAAACCCGAGATGCCGCAGAGCAACCTGGCCGTTGTGGGCGTTTACCTGATAAGGAACCCCCTCCTGCTGGCCGGGTGCCTCGAGCGCCTGATCGACGAGCGCCGGCAGGTGCGCGGCGAGTACTGGCTGGCCGATGCGCTGCAGATGATGGTCGAGGCCGGCGAGCGCATGCAGACCTTCCACATCACCGGCTGGTACGACTGCGGGACAAGTGAGGCGCTGCTCGAGGCAAACCGCGAGCTGCTGTCCAGCGAGCTGCTGCCCGCCTACGTGCCCGACGGTTCGGTCGTGCTGCCCCCGTCGTACGTGGATCCCTCGGCCCTAATCGAGGGCTCGGTGATAGGCCCGTACGCCTCGGTGGCCCAGCGCGCGCGCGTGTCGCACTCGGTCATAAGGGACAGCATCGTGAACGCCGACGCTACGCTGGACGGCGTGCTGCTGGAGCATTCCATCATCGGTGAGCACGCCTCGGTGGCCGGCCGGCCGGCGCGGATCAACCTGGGCGACTCATCAGAGGTCGAACTCGGATAGATGCCCCTCTACCTGGTGACCGGCGGTGCCGGGTTCATCGGCGCCCATCTCGTGGGCGCCCTGGCGCGTCGCGGGCACCCCGTCAGGGTGCTGGACGACTTCTCCACAGGCACCGCCGCGAATCTCGCCTTCGTGCTCGGCCACGAGGTCAAGGAGCCCGGCGAAGGGTTCCCCGCACGCCTCGGCAACGTTGAGATAGTGCGCGGGGACATCCGCGACCCAGAGATCTGCGAGCGCGCGTGCCGCGGCGCGGACGTCGTGCTGCATCAGGCAGCGATGCGCTCGATCCCCCGTTCGGTTGAGGACCCGCTCGGCGCCCACGACGTCAACGTCACCGGCACGCTGCACATGCTGCGCGCCGCCGTCCGGGCCGGGGTGCGTCAGTTCGTGTACGCGTCGTCGTCCTCGGTGTACGGCGACAACGAGGCCCTGCCCAAGCAGGAGGATCAGGTCCCGCTGCCGGCATCGCCGTACGCCGCCTCCAAGCTGGCGGGCGAGCACTACTGCAGGGTGTTCTCCCGGATCTACGGGCTGCCGACCGTTGTGCTTCGGTACTTCAATGTCTTCGGGCCCCTCCAGGATCCGCGTTCACCGTACGCCGCTGTCATACCGTTGTTCATCGCATGGGCGCTGGCAGGCCGCCCGTTGGAGATCCACGGGGACGGCCTGCAGTCGCGGGACTTCACGTACGTGGACAACGTCACCTCCGCCAGCCTCCTGGCGGCCGATGGACCCAACCTGGGTGGCGAACCGCTCAACATCGCCTGCGGCGAGCGCTTCACGCTGCTTGAGGTTGCCGAGGCCATCGCGCGGATTACCGGACGCCGTCTGGAGATGCGGCACACCGGCCCCCGCCTGGGAGACGCAAGGCACACCCAGGCCGACATCTCCAGGGCGCGCGCCCGCCTCGGCTACGAGCCGCAAGTGGCCTTCCGCGAAGGGCTGGCTCGTACCGTGGCCTTCTACACTCGACGACCTGCTTCCTAGAGGAGGTGGCACTCTTGGATCTCAAGGCCTACATACGCGACGTGCCCGGATTCCCGATCGAGGGCGTGATCTTCAGGGACATCACCCCCCTGCTGCGCTCGCCGGAGGCGTTCACGCACGCGCTCGACGCGCTCGAGGCCTACTGCCGGCCCAAGCGCCCGGACGTGATCGTGGCGATCGAGGCGCGCGGCTACATCCTGGCCGCGCCGCTGGCGCTGCGACTCGGCGCGGCGTTCGTGCCGGCGCGCAAGCCCGGCAAGCTGCCGTGGAAGACCATCCGCGAAGAGTACCAGTTGGAGTACGGGGTGGCGGCGCTGGAAATGCACGAGGACGCAATCGCCCCAGGGCAGCGCGTGGTCATTGTGGACGATGTGATCGCAACCGGAGGCACGCTCGGTGCCACGCGCCGGCTTGTCGAGCGCCTGGGCGGCATCGTCGTGGGGATGGCCTGCCTGGTGGAGCTCACGTTCCTGAACGGCCGGGGAGCGCTGGAAGGCGCGGAGCTGTTCTCGGTGCTGACGTACTA
>JBBIOM010000035.1:1283-19925 GCA_037443365.1 Armatimonadota bacterium | reverse complement strand
CCACATGAGGATCAACTGCTGCTGGCTCTACGCCATCGACAAGTACGGCTACCCGCCCTCGATCCCGGATACGCACAAGGCCCTGGCCGAGATGTCGGCCCTGGGCTTCGACGCCGCCGAGCTGGAGGGTGTCCGCGAGGAGAACATGCGGGCGGTCTACGCGGCCCGCGCCGACTTGAGGCGGCACTGCCACGACCTGGGGCTGCGCGTGATGAACTTCTGCCCGGTGCTGCCCGATCTCGTCAGCCCCGACGGCGAGCGCCGTCGTCGGGCGCTTGACCTGTTTCACTTGGCGGTCGAGCTCGCCGTCTACTTCGAAGCGCCAACGGTGCAGGTCGACAGCTACGCCGCCCCGGTCGAGTTCGTTGCGCACAAGCCCTACGCCGAGGCGGTCGAGTTCCGGCGGCAGTTCGACGTGCGCGTGCCCGAAGGGTTCTCATGGCAGCGCACGTGGGGCATCCTGGTCGAGACGGTGCGCGAGTGCGCGACGATCGCCCGCGACGCCGGGCTTCGTCTGTGCCTGGAGCCGCGGGTAGGGGAACTGGTCAGCAACACCGACGCGCTGCTGCGTCTGATCGAGCACGTAGGCGACCCCGCGTTTGGCGCCGTGCTCGACACCGGGCACCTGCACGCGCAGAAGGAGATCCTGCCGCTGTCGGTGGAGAAGCTCGGGCGGCGCATCCTCTACGTTCACGCGTCGGACAACGACGGCCGCGACAACGATCACCTTGCGCCCGGGCGCGGGACCGTGGACTGGGAGGCGCTCTTCCGCGGGCTGCGCCGCCATGGCTTCGACGGTTACGTCGGGATTGACGTTGGAGGTGTCCCCGACCTCGAAGCGCAGTACCGAGAGGCGCACGCGTACATCCGCGCGCTCGTCGAGCGCGCGGACGGCAAAGGGGGTACGGGATGATGCGGGCGCTCGAACGGTATCACGCCGCGATCGGCACCCTGCTCGCGCGGGTCGCGAGCGAAGAGAAGGACAGCATTGCCCGTGCCGCGGGTCTGCTTGCCGACGTGGTGGCGCGCGACCGCCTGATCTTCGTCTTCGGGACCGGTGGGCACTCGTACATGGGGGCCGAGGAGATGTTCTACCGGGCCGGCGGGCTCGCCGCGGTGTATCCAATCCTGGATCCCGGCGTTTCCCTGTCGTTTGGAGGGCGGCGCTCGACCGCGGTTGAGCGGCTCCCAGGCTACGCGCAGCGGGTGCTGGCCGGCTACCCGCTCACGCCGCAGGACGCGCTGGTCGTGGTCAATGCCTACGGCATCAACGCCGTGACGATTGACGCGGCGCTGTGGGCCAGGGAGCACGGGATTCCATTGATCGGGGTGACCTCGTCGGCCTTCTCGCGCGGAACGCCGCACGACCACCCTGCCCGCCACCCGTCGCGGCAGGACCTATGCGATCTCGCCGACCTCGTGATTGACACGAAGATGCCCTCCCCCGACGCGGTCCTGGGGTTCGAGGGTTCCGAGCAGCTGGTGGGCCCCGCATCAACGGTGCTCAACGCCTTTGCGCTACAGGCCCTTGTGGCGGCGACCGTCGAGACGCTGCTGGCGCGGGGCATCGTACCGCCGGTGTGGACCAGCGCCAATGTTCCGGGCGGCGAGGAGGCAAACCGCCGGCTCGTGGAGCGGTACGCGCCGCGCGTTCACTGGCTATAGCGGCGGCGGGGCCGGGGGTATCGCGATGACAGCCACCGTCGTGATGAGCGGGCGCGATCCGGCGCGAGGAGTGCCGGTCGAGGTTGCAGCCGCCGGCGAGCGGATCGCCCGCGTCACCGCCCTGCCAGAACACGCGGTCCCGCAGGGCCTCTGGCTGATTCCAGGCCTGGTGGACCTCCAGATCAACGGATTTGCTGGCACCGATCTGAACGCGGCCGATCCCGACGTATCCGGTGTGGCCCGCCTGGTGCGCGAGTTGCACTCGGTGGGGGTGACGCGCTTCTGCCCCACGGTCTGCACGCAGAGCCGCGAACACATGACGCGCGCGCTGCGCGCCCTGGCAATGGCCTGCCGAAGCGAGCCACAGGTGGCGTACGCGGTGCCCGGCGTGCACGTCGAGGGTCCTTACATCTCGCCGGAAGACGGCCCGCGCGGAGCGCACCCGCGCGAGCACGTCCGCCCACCCGATTGGGAGGAGTTCGAGGCGTTCCAGGAGGCGGCGGAGGGCCGGATCCGGATCGTCACGCTGGCGCCCGAGGCGCCGGGGGCGATCCCATTCATTGGCCGGCTGGTGGCATCGGGCGTGATCGCGGCCATCGGGCACACCGCCGCGTCCCCCGAGATCATACGTGCCGCGGTCGCCGCTGGCGCGCGGCTCTCTACGCACCTGGGCAACGGCTCGCACGCGCTGCTCCCGCGCCATCCCAACTACATATGGGAGCAGCTGGCGGCCGACGAGCTCTCGGCCAGCATCATTGCGGATGGACACCACCTGCCGTCGTCGGTCATCAAGGCCTTCGTGCGGGCGAAGGGTGTGGAGCGAATCATACTGGTCAGCGATGCCGTGGCCCTGGCCGGGATGCCCCCGGGCGAGCACGCCTGGCTCGGGCAGCGCGTTGTCCTGACCGCAGACCAACGCATCAACCTGGCGGGCACGCCCTACCTTGCCGGCTCGGCCCTGGACCTGGTTTCCGCGCTCGGGAAGGTGATGTCGTTCGCCGGCGTCACACTGGCCGAGGCCGTTGCGATGGCCAGCACGAACCCTGCGCTTCTGCTCGGGGTCGAGGCCGGCGCGCTGGAGGAGGGAGCGCCCGCCGATCTCGTGCTGCTGCGGCAGGACCAGGAGGGGCGCTTCGAGGTTCTCCAGACGGTGGTGTCTGGCGAGACGGTGTGTTGCCGTACACCCGCTCCGCCCGTATAATGAACCGGCCGGCTGGTCCCCCGGCGCAAGCACCGCAGGCGTGGCCCCATCGTCTAGGGGACCAGGACGCGGCCCTCTCAAGGCCGAAACGGGGGTTCGAATCCCCCTGGGGCCACCAGCAACTTTCCAGGGATCGCAAGGAATACTCCCCATCCGCCCGAACCCATGCTGGGGTCTCACAAGATTCCGCGAGGTGAAGCCATGCGCGTCGTCATCTGGGCCGACATGGAAGGAGTGGCCGGCATCTCCACCTGGGAGCAGGTAGGGGGCTCTCTGCCGCTCTACGAGGAGGGGCGGCGTCTCTACACCGAGGAGGTCAACGCCGCGGTGCGCGGCTGCAGGGCAGCGGGGGCCGAGGAGATCGTGGTGATTGACGGGCACGGCGGCAGCCATCCAGGAGCGCGCGGCTTCCTGAGCCTGGTCCCCGAGCGCCTCGAGCCCGGCGCCCGCTACGTGCTCGGGCACACCTGGACGCGCCACGTCGAGCCGTTCGAGCAGGGGTGCGACGCCGTCCTGCTCGTGGCCGCGCACGCCATGGCCGGCACTGGTGACGGCGTTCTCGCGCACACCGTGTCTTCTGAGTCCTGGTACGCGGCCACGATCAACGGGACCACGGTCGGCGAGTCAGGGATCATGGCCGCGATCGCGGGCTGCTGGGGCACGCCGGTTGTCTTTGTCTCAGGGGACGAGGCGACATGCCGCGAGGCCCGCTCCCTGCTCGGTACGGGCCTGATAGCCGCGCCGGTGAAGAAGGGGCTGGGCCGCTACTCCGCGCGGCACCTCCCACCTTCTGAGGCGCGCGCGCTGATAGAATCAGGGGCTCGGGAGGCCCTGTCGCACCGGCCGGCGTGGCCCGCTCCACTGCGGTTCCCTGCCCCCGTGACCTTCCAGGTCGAACTCACCACCCCGGACCGGGCAGAGGCATACCGCGGCCGCGCCGGCGTCGAGGTGATCGGGGCGCGCACCGTGCGCGCCGCCGGAGAGACCTTCTGGCAGGCCTGGGACGCGTTCTGGCACCGCGGCTAGGCGCGGCGCCGGCTCACCCGAACAGCCCTTCCGAGGATGCCATCCCCACGATCAGGCATCCCCAGAGCAGCTTGAACGCGCGCAGGTAGTCGGGGTCGCTTATCCTTATGGTCCGCGGGCCCGGGCGCTCCACCCCCGGGAACAGCGTGGCCATGTGCGCCGGCGCGGTGCGCTTGAAGTCCACCTCGAAGACAACCGGCGGCGCGGGCCGGTACGGCCCCACACCGCCGTCCCTTACCGCGCGCACCGCCTCGGCGGCGCGCGCGCGGATGAGCGCGTGCGCGCGCGTCGGGGTCAGGCTCAGCCCGACCATGCGGTCGAGGGCCTCCTTCACCGGCGCGACCACCACGCCGGGCAGGCGGCGCAGGGCGTCCGCGCACACCGCGCCGTCGCCGGTGACCAGGGCGACCGGCACGCCGAAGGCGCCGGCGATGGCCGCGTTGATCGCGGCCTCGTCCGAGGGCTCGCCGTTCAGCCGCACCTCGTAGACGACCTTGCCTATGAGCGTGTGGTTCAGGATCCCGTCGCCGCCGCCCTCGCGCTGGTGATACCCCACGAAGAACGCCGCGTCGAACCCGCCGTCAATGCCCTCCATCTGCCCGAGCAGCTTCGTGCTGCCGCTAATCAGGCGCGCGTCGGCGTGCAGCTCCTCCAGCAGCAGGTTGGTCATCGGGCCGTGCCCGTCGCTGACCACGACCTCGGTCGCGCCGGCTTCGAGCGCGCCCTCGATCGCGGCGTTCACGTCCTGCGTCATCAGGCGGCGGAAGCGGTCATAGTCCTTCTCGCCCGGCTGCACGTGCTTTCCGGCCGCGACGCCGGTTACCCCTTCCATGTCCACTGAGATGTAGATGCGCACGGTGCTCTCTCCTCCTCGTTCAGCCCTGGCTTCAGCCGGCGCAGGCCCGCAGCCTCGCCAGCGACTCTGCCAGGTACGCGTCGAGCACTTCGCGTGACCGGGCGTCCTTGATCGACTGGAACGGATCGGGCCCGGGGGGTGTGACTTCGAGAACCGCCGCACCGCCGTAGCCGGTAGCGCGGAGCGCCCCCATGATCGCTGGCAGGTCGAGGTGCCCGCGCCCCAGGGCCTGGCGGTTGCTGTCGCCCAGGTGGAAGTGGAACAGGCGCCTCCCGGCTGCCCGGATCGCTCCCGGGATGCTCTGCTCCTCGATGTTGGCGTGGAACGTGTCGAGGGTCATGCCGACCCACGGTGAGCCCACCTCGTCGAGGTACGCCAGGGCGTCCTGCGTTGTCGTCACAAGATATGCCTCATACCTGTTCAGCGGCTCAATCGCGATCCGAACGCCCAACCGCTCGGCCTCGGGCACGACGCTTCGCATCGCCTCGACCGACCACCGCCACTCGTCCTCGCGCGAGGCAACAGGGCGCAGGCGCGTCTCGCCCGAGGGCAGCATCTGCACGAGCGGCGCGCCCACCTGGGCCGCGAAGCGCAGGCAGTCCGCGACGTAGCGCGCGGCCTGGTCGCGGATCGCGGGATCAGGGTTGGCCAGGTCGCGCGGGGTCTGCGGGAACATGCACGACGCGGTCAGCGCAAGCGGGGCCAGGTTGTGGCGAGCCAGGGCCCTCCGCACTTCCCCTGGAGGCCACCTGTCGGGCTCGCCCGGCAGCTCGACCCCGTCGTATCCCGCCGCCGCGATCCGACCCAGCGTCTCGTCAAGGGGCGCATCGCCGTAGATCCACGCGCAGACCCCTGTCTTCATTCTTCATCACCCCTCGGCCGTCCCGGCTATCCCTTCACCGCTCCTGCCGTCAGTCCGCGGATGAAGTGCGCCGAGAGCATCACGTAGAGCGCCACGACCGGGACCGCGGCCAGCGTGAGCCCGGCGAAGAGCGTGGCCCAATCGGTGTAGTACTGCCCGAAGAAGGCGGTCATCCCCAGCGGGAGCGTCTTGAGGTGGTCCGACTGGATGAAGACCAGCGGGAAGAAGAAGTCGTTCCAGATCGGGATCAGGTTGTACACGGTCACGATCACCAGCGCCGGGCGCACCAGCGGGAGCATCACGCGCGCGAAGATCGTCCACTCGCCTGCGCCGTCGATGCGCGCCGCGCTGTCGAGGTCGGCCGGCAGCGTGCGGAAGAACCCGGTCAGGATGAAGATAGCGCTGGGCAGGCCCGAGGCCGCGTATATAAGGATGAGCGACCACAGCGTGTCCAGCAGGCCCAGGTTGCGCATCAGGATGAACAGCGGAATGATCGCCAGCCGGATCGGCAGCATCAGGCCGCTCAGGAAGTACAGGTAGAGGAAGTCGTTGCCGCGGAACCTGTGCCGTCCCAGCGCGTAGCTCGCCATCGCCCCCAACGCCAGGATGATCGCCACCGAGGCCGCGGTAACGATTACGCTGTTCTGGATGTAGCGGGCGAAGCGCGCCTCCACCCAGACCCGGCTGAAGTTGTCGAGGCTCCATATCTCCGGGAGCCCCAACGGATGCTGGAAGATCTCGCGCGTGGTCTTGAACGCCGAGAGGCCCATGAAGAGCATCGGTGCCAGCACCAGGAAGGCGTTGGCCAGCAACGCTGCCTGCATCAGCGGCATCCACCGCGAGTGGCGGCTCATCCCATCTCGACCTCGCGCCGCCGCAGGAAGACCGCGCCCGCGGTCGAGACGATCACGAGCGCCAGGAACATCAGCACCGCGATCGCGGAGCCCACGCCGATGTCCTGGAGCCCGGTGTCCACCTCGCCGAAGGCGGTGCGGTAGAAGAGCAGTCCCAGCACGTCGGTGGCCCTGTTGGGCGCGCCCGAGACGCCCTGCACAACGTAGGGCAGCTCGAACCAGTTGAACGACCCGATGAACGTGAGGATGACGATGATCGTCACCGCCGGCGCCAGCAGCGGCAGGACGACCCGTCGGGTCACTTCCCACTCGCTGGCGCCGTCCAGGCGCGCCGCCTCCAGGTAGTCGTCGGGGATCGCGTTGATCCCGGCCAGGAACACGATCGTGGGGAAGCCCACCCACCGCCACGCGTTGACCAGTGTCAGGGTGACGAGCGCGGTCGCTGGCTCCCCCAGCCACGGCCGCGCAAGCGCGCCAAGCCCGGCCGCCCCCAGCATCTTGTTGATCACGCCGAAGACCGGGTTGAGGAAGAGCGCCCAGAGGAACCCCACGATCACGAGCGACAGCGTCACCGGCAGGAAGAATATCGCCCGGTACGCCCGCGCGCCCCACGGGTTGCGGGCAAGGATGAGCGCCAGCGCCAGCCCGGTCAGGTTCTGGATCACCATCGTCAGGACGAAGACCAGCACGTTGTGCCAGAACGCGTTTACGAGCAGGCGCGGATACGGAAAGGTGGTGAACAGGCGGATGAAGTTGCCGAGCCCGTCGAAGCCGCGCCGGCCGATGCCCTCCCAGGCGTAGAGGCTGTAGGCCAGCGCCGAGAGGATGGGATAGGTTACGAACGCGGCAAACAGCACCACGGCCGGCGCCAGGAAGAAGATCAGCCACAGGCGCCGGCCGGCGCGCATGCTCAGGCCGCGGCGGCGGACAGACCCCGCCCGGCTAGCGTCCGCGGAACGCGTCAACCCAGGCACTCAGCCCGCGCGTCACCTCATCGCCTACCTGCGCCGGCGTCAGCGTGCCGGCCATCATGCCCTGCAGCGCGCTCTGCAACAGCGTGGAGCCGGTCGGCGCCTGCCAGCGGAACCCCACGAGCATGATGTAGGGCGTCGCCTTGCGGTTCATCGCCTGTACCTGCTGCAACTGGGGGTTACGGACCGCGACGCCTGGCACGGCCGACATCTGCGCCAGCAGATCGGTGAACATCTGCCCGAACTCCAGCGTGGCGGTGAAGCGGATGAACTTGAGCGCCGCCTCCATGTGGGGCGTCTTGGCGTTGATGCCGTAGTTGCCGTCGGCGTACGACGATACCCACGGGATCTGGTCGGCCCTCTCCGGCGGCCCGGGGAAGACGCCGAAGTCGAGATTCTTGTTCTGCGCCTTGAAGAACCCGATCTCCCACGACCCGCCGATGAACATCGCCGCCTGCTCGGCTATGAACATCTGCTGCATCGTGGCGTAGTCCACGCCCATGAAGCCGGTGGGCATGTAGGGCCGCAGCTCCAGCATCTTGGCCAGGGCGTTGGTGTAGGCGGCCTCCTTGAAGGTCGTCTGCCCGCGCGTGACCGCCTCGAAGAACGTGGTCCCGCCGTAGAAGTTGGGCGCGACAACACCCGAGAGCACCTCGAGCGTCCAGCCCTCCTTGCCGCCGTTGGCCAGCGGGACGACCCCCTTGTCCTTGAGGGCGCGCATCACCCCCAGGAACTCGTCCCAGGTCTTGGGCACCGTCAGGTTGTGTTGCGCGAAGATGCGCTTGTTGTAGAAGATCACAAGGGTCTGCGTGGCGAACGGCACGCCGTAGATGCGCCCGTCCTTGCGGCTGCGCGCGCCCGCAATGGTCTGCAGCGGGAACCTCTTGAGCTCGGGGACCATGTTGAAGTCCAGCGGTGCGATGAACCCCGGCGCCGCGAACGTCTCGAGGCCCCCGTACGCCCTCAGATGGATGATGTCGGGACCGCGTCCCGCGGTCAGCCCGGTCGAGAGGATCGTCGCGTACTCGGGCGCGCGGAAGGGAATGAACTCGATTCTTATCCCGGGGTTGCGCTGCTGGAACAACCGGATCATGCGGTCGTAGGCCCACTTGTCCTCGGTGCGCCAGCTCCAGAAGGTGAGCTTGGCGGATTCCTGACCGAGGGCGCCCGCCGGGAAGAACGCGGCAAGCATGGCCACCGCGATTGCTGCCGTGCACAACCGTCGCATCACTTCACGCACCTCCTCTGGTCCTGCGCTACAGAAGTACTACCGTTCGCGGGGCTGTTATACCTGCGGCGCACGCTCGCCGGGAGAACCGGCGAGCGCGCGGACGAACCCCCGCGCGATCTCCCGAGGATTGGTGATGGCGGTGCCCACGACCACGGCGAAGGCTCCGCGCTCCAGGGCCTCGCGCGCCTGCGCCGGGGTCTTGATGCGCCCCTCGGCGACTACCGGTACGCGCAGCGCCCTGGCCAGCTCCTCAACCAGGTCCAGGTCGGGATCTTCTGGGGGCGGCGCTCCCTCCATCACATAGCCCGCGAGCGTGGTCGCCACCGCGTCGGCGCCCGCGGCCTGGGCCCCCAGGCCGTCCTCGAGTTGGGCGACGTCCGCCAGCACCGGCAGGCCGAGCTCGACGTGGATGCGCTCGATCAGCCCGTCGAGCCTCACCCCGCCGGGCCGCGGCCGGGCGGTGGCGTCCAGCGCGATGACGGCCGCCCCTGCGGCGGCCATCGCCTCGGCCTCGGCGAAGGTGGGCGTGATGACGACCGGGCTTCCGTCATACGCGCGCTTGTACAGCCCTATGATGGGGAGCCCGGTGACCTCGCGGGCGGCGCGCACCTCCGCGGGCCCGTTCATCCGCAGCCCCAGCGCGCCGGCCTGTGAGGCGGCCCGCGCCATCGCCGCCATGAACACCGCGCCATGTAGGGGGTTATCCGGCCGCGCCTGGCACGAGACGATAAGCCCCCCGCGCAGCGCCGCCAGCGTCGGGTGAAGCCGTGCATCCATGCGCGAAGCCCCCTTATGCGCTACAATGAACAGGTGAGTACCCTGACCGAACGCGAGGCCTACAGGCGCCTGCGCGATGCCGCAGGCGGCGTTGATCCGTCGCTCGCGGTTGACCGCGGCTCGGTGCGGTGGCGCGACACCCCGGTCCCCGGGGTGCACTTCGGCCTGGCTCTCGGCGCGGCCCACGCCCTCATGTTTGTGTCCGGCGACGATGTCGCCGGACAGGATTGGGGCGAGCGCCTGCCCGCGCGCATCGAGGCCGCGCGCCGCTACCTGCTCGGTTTTCCGCGCCCGGCGCGATAAGGCCTTCCGGGGACGTATTCCTTGGCGAGGCTTCGTCTCCCTGTGGCCGGGCATCCTCGCGTGATCACGCAACTTCGCTCGGGAGGCCCCCACGAGTGATAGTCGAGACGCTGCAGCTCGGCCCCATGGCGACCAACTGCTACATCGTGCGCGACGAGGCAAGCGGCGGCGCGGCCGTCATCGATCCCGGCGGCGATGCCGGGCGCGTGACCGCCTCGCTTGCGCGATGGAACCTGACGCTCGAGGCGATCATCATCACGCACGCCCACTTCGACCACATCGGCGCGGTACGCGACCTGGTGCTCTCGACCGGTGCGCCGTTCTGGGCCGGTGAGGCCGAGCTCCCGGTGCTGGGCGTCGCGGCGGATTATGGCCTGCTGCTCTTCGGCATCACCGTGCCGCAGCCGCCGGCTCCCGACCGCCTGCTATGTGACGGCGACGAGATCACCCTGGCCGGCGCGCGGTTTCGTGTCGCGCACACGCCCGGGCACAGCCCCGGGCACATCTGCCTCCTCGGTGAGGACGCGGCCTTCGTGGGCGACCTGGTCTTCCCCGGGAGCATCGGCCGCACCGACCTGCCGGGCGGGGACTACGAGACGATGATGCGCTCGATCGCGCGCCACATCCTGACGCTGCCCGACGAGACCGTGCTCTACAGCGGTCATGGCCCGGCGACCACGGTGGGCCGCGAGCGCCTCACCAACCCGTTCCTGGTCGGGCTCGCGCCCGCGCCAGGGGGCTGACCTTGGACGCGGCGTCGCTGGGCGAGGGCCTGCTCCTGCTGCACGGCGCCGGCGGCCGGGCGCTCGTGTGGCAGAACCAGCTCCTGGCATTCCCCCGCGCGCGCGCCCTCGATCTTCCAGGTCGAGCCGGGGATACGCCGAACAGCGTGGAGGGCTTCGTCGGGGCGCTGCGCGCCGCGTGCGGGACGGGCGCCCCGCGTGTCCTGGCCGGGCATTCGCTGGGCGGCGCGATCGCGCTTGGCTGGGCGCTCTCGCATCCCGGCGAGGTGCGCGCGCTCATCCTGCTCTGCACGGGCGCGCGCCTGCGGGTGGCGCCGCAGATCCTCGAGGGTGTGCGCGCCGCAGATACCGCGGTGATCGCGCAGTTCGGCGCGATGTGGTTCGGGACGAACCCGCCCCCGCGCCAGCGCGAGAAGGCGCTGGCGCTCCTGGGCGCCACGCCACCGGGTGTGCTCCTGGCGGACCTGGAGGCCGCCGACGCCTTCGATGCAATGGGCGAGCTGGATGCGCTGCGCCTGCCGACGCTTGTCATCTGCGGGGCAGAGGATCGGCTCACCCCGGTGAAGTACGGACGCTACCTGAATGAGCGGATCGCCGGATCCGAGATGGTGACGATCGAGCAGGCCGGGCACATGGTCATGCTCGAGCAGCCCCGCGCCACGAACCAGGCCGTGCGGGGCTTCCTGGAGCGCCTCGAGCAGGAGGTTGGACATGCGCGCGACAGTTGACATCAACGCGGATGGAGGCGAGGGATTCGGCGCCTACACCATGGGCGCCGACGCGGACCTGCTTCGCTCAGTGAGTTCGCTCAGCGTGGCCTGCGGAGCGCACGCCGGCGATCCCGTGGTCATCCTCGCGGCGATCCGCGCGGCCGCGGACGCGGGCGTGGCCGTGGGCGCGCATCCCGGCTACCCGGACCTGCAGGGGTTCGGGCGCCGCGCCATGCAGATTCCACCCGCCGAGCTGGAGGCGATGCTGGTCTACCAGATCGGCGCGGTGGCCGCGCTGGCCGCCTCTGCGGGCGTGCGCCTCCGGCACGTGAAGGTGCACGGCGCGCTCTACAACATGGCGGTCGCGGACGCGGCGCTGGCCGGAGCGATCGCCGGGGCCGTGTCTGCTTTTGATGGATTGTGGTTGTACGCTCCGCGCGATTCGGCCATGGCCGCGGCGGCCGAGTCGCGCGGGATCCCTGTGGCCTACGAGGCGTTCCTCGACCGCGCCTACCGCCGCGACGGCACGCTCCGGCCGCGCGCGGAGCCAGGCGCGCTCGTGACCGACCCGGACCAGGTGGCCGCGCGCGCTGTCGCGCTGGCCACCGAGGGGACGGTCGAGGCGCCCGACGGCACCCGGATACTGCTGCGCCCGCGCACGCTCTGCGTGCACAGCGATACGCCTGGAGCGGGGACTCTCGCCGCCGCGGCCCGGGCGGCCCTCGAGGCAGCAGGGGTGCGCGTGTCACCGCCCTGGGCCGCATGAGCAGACGCCTGCGCGCGTACGTCCTGGCGCACCGCCGCGCCTACCTGATCGGCTTCGTCCTCAGTCTGCTCTCGACCGGCCTGTCCGTGACCAACCCCTGGGTGCTGCGCCTGGCCATCGACGGCATCCGCTCCGGCACCGCGCCGCGCGTGCTGGTGGGGCTGGCCGCGGCCTACGTGGGGATCGCGCTTACCGGCGGGTTCATCCGTTACCACTGGCGCATGAAGATGCTGGGGGCAGCCCGGCGGATCGAGTACGAGATCCGCAGCGACTACTTCGCGCACCTGCAGCGCATGCACCAGGCCTTCTTCCAGCACACCCGCACCGGCGACCTGATGGCCCGGGCGATCAACGACCTCAGCACCGTCAGCCGCCTCGCGGGCGTGGGCATCATGCACGGGTTCAACACGATCGTCATGTTCACAGCGGCCGGCGCGCTCATGTTCGCCATAGACCCGCCGCTGGCCCTCGTGGTGCTGGGCATCCTGCCATTGGTCAGCCTGGTCTTCCTGCTCCTGGGCCGGCGCATCCACCGGCAATACGAGGCGGTGCAGGAGCAGTTCAGCACGCTCTCGGCCCGCGCGCAGGAGAACTTCTCGGGCGTGCGCGTCGTGCGGGCGTTCGCGCAGGAGCCCGCCGAGATGGCCACCTTCGGCGCGATCAACCGCGAGTACGTGGCGCGCTCGCTGCGCCTGATGCGCACCAGTGGCGCCCTGTGGCCGGCGATGACGCTCATCCTGGGGGCGGCGGCCGCCGCGGTGCTGCACCAGGGAGGCCAGGCCGTGATCGCCGGGCGCATCACGCTGGGGCAGCTCGTGCAGTTCTTCGGCTACCTGATGATGCTGTCGTGGCCCATGATCGCGCTGGGCTGGGTGGCGACGATTGTGCAGCAAGGGCTCGCCTCGATGCGGCGGCTGGAGGCGATCTTCGACAGCCGTCCGGGCATCACCGAGCCGCCGGATGCGTCGCGGCCCGAGCGGCTGCGCGGCGAGGTCGAGTTCCGCAACGTAGCGTTCGCCTACAACGGGACGCCGGTGCTTCGCGACATCAACCTCCGCGTTCCCGCGGGGGCGACCGTGGCGATCGTCGGCCCTACCGGCTCGGGCAAGACCACGCTCGTGTCGCTCATCCCACGCCTGTTCGACCCCAGTTCCGGCGCGGTCCTGGTGGACGGGGTGGACGTGCGCCGCCTGAGCCTGGACGCGCTGCGTGGGGGCATCGGCCTGGTGCCCCAGGAGCCCTTCCTGTTCTCCGATACCCTGGAGGGCAACCTGGCCTTCGGCCTGGACGGCGGCGACCTGACCCGCGCGCGCGAGGCCGCAGAGATCGCGCGCCTGGCCCCGGAGATTGCCGGGTTCCCGCACGGATACGAGACCGTGGTCGGCGAGCGCGGGGTCACCCTCTCGGGCGGGCAGAAGCAGCGCGCCACGATCGCCAGGGCGCTGGCCCGCGACCCCTCGATCCTGATCCTGGACGACGCGCTGTCCAGCGTTGACACGCGCACCGAGGAGGAGATCCTCCAGCAGTTGCGCCGCTTCATGGCCACGCGCACGAGCCTCGTCATCTCGCACCGCATCTCGACCGTGCGCGGGGCCGACCTCATCGTCGTGCTGGACGACGGGAGGATCGTCGAGCAGGGCACGCACGACGCGCTGCTGGCACGGGGCGGTCTCTACGCCGACCTCTACCACAAGCAGCTCCTCAAGGAAGCCCTGGAGGCCGACGAGGACTCGGCGCCATGAGCAGCGCGTTCCACGAAGACGAGATCATCGGCGCGGCGTACGATGCGCGCCTGATGCGACGGCTCTTGGGCTACGTGCGCCCGTACAGCGCCGCGGTCGCCCTGGCCGTGGTGCTGCTGCTGCTCACCTCGGCGGCGAGCCTGGTGGGGCCCTACATCGTGCGGATCGCCATAGACGAGCACATCGCGCCCGCCCGGCCCGACGGGCTCGGGGCGGTGATACTCGCCTACATGGGAGCGCTGGTTGCGGCGTTCTTCCTCCGGTACGCCCAGACCTACGTGATGGCGCGCGTCGGGCAACGCGCCATGTACGACCTCAGGATGGAGTTGCTAGGCCACCTCCAGCGGCTCTCGGTCGGCTTCTACACGCGCCACCCGGTCGGCCGTCTTGTGACGCGCGTCACCAACGATGTCGAGGCCCTCAACGAGATGATCACGCAGGGCGTCGTGGCCATCTTCGGCGACATGGTGACGCTGGTGGGCATCGTGGCCATCCTGCTGTACCTCGACTGGCGCCTGGCGCTGGCCACGATGCTGGTCTTGCCCGCGATCATCTACTTCACCGCGCGGTTCAGGGAGGCGGCGCGCGAGGCCTACCGCGCGATCCGCGTGCGCCTGGCCCGCATCAACGCCTTCCTCAACGAGCACATCATGGGGATGGGGATCGTCCAGCTCTTCGGGCGCGAGGCCCGCGAGCAGGCGCGGTTCGACGAGCTGAACCGCGAGCACCTGGCGGCCAGCATGGCCTCGCTGCGCTCGTTCGCCATCTTCCACCCCGTGGTGGGCGCGATGAGCGCGGTGGCGGTGGCGATCATCATCGCCTACGGCGGCATCCAGGCGCTGGCGGGGACGATCAGCGTGGGGCTCGTTGTGGCGTTCGTGCAGTACGCGCAGCGGTTCTTCGAGCCGATCGAGGATCTGGCCGAGAAGTACAACATCCTGCAGGCGGCCATGGCCTCATCCGAGCGGCTGTTCCGCCTGCTCGACGAACCGGTCGAGGTGGAGGATCCGCCCGCGCCGGTGCGCGCGGATCGCGTGCGGGGGGAGATCGAGTTCCGCGACGTCTGGTTCGCCTATGAGCCTACCGCGCGGCAGGACCCCGCCCCGGAGCAGGACTGGGTGCTGCGGGACGTGTCGTTCCACATCCGGGCGGGCGAGAGCGTCGCGTTCGTGGGGCACACCGGGGCCGGCAAGTCCTCGATCATCAACTTGATCATGCGCTTCTACGATCCACAGCGCGGGCGAGTCATGGTGGACGGCCTCGACGTGCGGGGATGGGACCAGCGCGATCTGCGCCGGCACATAGGACTGGTCCTCCAGGACGTCTTCCTGTTCGCAGGCACGATCGAGGACAACATCCGGCTGGGGACGTCCTCGATCACCTCGGAGCAGGTGCGCCGCGCGGCCGAGTTCGTGAACGCCGCCAAGTTTATCGATCGCCTCCCAGGGGGCTACCGGGCCCAGGTGCAGGAGCGCGGGGCCACGCTCTCGGTCGGGCAGAAGCAGCTGATAGCGTTCGCGCGGGCGATCGTCCACAACCCGGACGTCCTGCTGGTGCTGGACGAGGCGACCAGCAGCGTGGATACTGACACCGAGATCCTCATCCAGGAGGCGCTGGGCCGCGTGATGCAAGACCGGACCTCGATCATCATCGCCCACCGGCTCTCGACGATCCAGCACGTGGATCGCATCCTGGTGATCCACAGGGGCCGCATAGCGGAGGAGGGAACGCACCGCGAGTTGCTCTTGCGCGGTGGCATCTACACCAAGCTCTACCAGTTGCAGTACCGAGACCAGGAGCCGCGCCATGACACCTGAGGCACGCCCGCTGTTGAAGAAGCTGCGCGAGATAATGATCGAGGCGCTCGAAGAGCGCCGGGGACTCGTTGTCTACTCGAAGATCGAGGCCCAGGAGATGGACCGCCTGGCCCGCAAGGTCGAGTGGGATACCCTCGGGAAGATGCGTTCCGAGCTTCCCGAGGCCTCGATTGTGCCCGAGGTCGAGGGCGTGCTGGACCAGTTGCGCGAGATGGACGCAAGGCTGGCTGCCCTTGACGCGCGCGAGGGCATCTCGGATCGCTCGCGCCAGCTCGAGCGCGACGACATCATCTGGGGCGCGTTTGAGGCGGTGGTGAGGATTCTGGGGATAGAGTAGGCCCGCCTGCTACTTCCTGCGTCGTCCGCCGCGCTTGGCCTCGGTGCTGCGCTTCAGGTCGAGCAGCCGCTCCTCGCTCTCCTTCATGAAGGCCTTGAGCTTGTCCTCGAACGAGGTGCGCGCCCGGCCCCGCACCTGGCGCTCCTCGGGCGAGAGAGCCTGCTTGACCGACAGGTCGAGCTTGCCCTTCTCGTTGAGGCCGAGGATCTTGACCCTGACCTTCTCGCGCTCCTTCAGGTAGTCTTTTACGTCCTTCACATATGTGTCGGCGATCTCGGAGATGTGCACCAGACCGCTCTTTCCATCGGGGAGCTCGATGAAGGCGCCGTAGTTGGTTATCTTGACTACCGTACCCTCGACGATACTTCCTGTCTCTGGCCCCATGCTCTTGCGGACACACCCCTTTCCATCACTGATCCCGTCGCGTGACGGGTCTTGTCCACGCCCGCGGAGCGCTCTAGCGCGGCGCGGGCGTGGGTCTGACAAGGATGACCGCGATCTCTCCTGGCCGGATGAGCCCCAGCTGCTCCCTTGCGATTCGCTCTATGTACTCCGGCGTGTTCAGCAGCCGGATCTCCTCGCGGAGCTGCGCGTTCTGCCTTCTCAGGGCCTCCCGTTCCTGGGCCAGGGACTGCATCTCGCGGTGCACCTTGAAGCCGTCCCAGTACGCGCCGCCGAACGCCGCCCCGACCGCCAGCAGCACGCCGGCGGCCACGAGCGGACCGATCCAGCGCGGGACCACGCGGCTGCGAGAGCCCGGGGGCAGAACAGGGCGACGTGTCTCGGCCTGTGGCATGACGGTTGCTGCGACGTAAGGGACGACTCCGGCACGTATCCCCAACCGCGCCGATTCGCTGGCCGGGCCTGGATTCCTGCCTGGCGCCGCTGCCAGCTATCTCCTGGCGCCCGACGGAAACGCCTCCCAGCCCGCGTACCGCGCCCTGCTGCCCAGGGCCTCCTCGATCCTCAGCAACTGGTTGTACTTCGCGACACGCTCGCTGCGCGACGGTGCCCCGGTCTTGATCTGCCCGGCCGAGGTGGCCACGGCCAGGTCTGCGATCGTCGAATCCTCGGTCTCGCCAGAGCGATGGGAGATGATCGTGCCGTAGCCCGCCTGCTTCGCCACGGAGATCGTCTCCAGGGTCTCGGTGAGCGAGCCGATCTGGTTGAGCTTGATCAGAATCGCATTGGCCACCCCTTCGGCGATGCCTCGCCGAAGGATCTTCGGGTTGGTAACGAACAGATCGTCGCCCACGACCTGGGTGCTCCCGCCCAGGCGCCGCGTCAGCGCGGCCCAGTCGGACCACGCGTTCTCGTCGAGCCCGTCCTCGATCGAGACGATGGGGTAGCGCTCCGCCAGGGAAGCCAGGAAGTCGATCATCTCGCCTCCGGTGCGCCGGCATCCCTCGCCCGCGAAATCATAGAAGCCCCCTGCCGCACCCGGCTCGCCGGCCTTCCACATGCTGCTCGCGGCGACATCCAGCGCTATGGCGATCTGGCTCCCGGGCCTGTACCCAGCTTTCTCTATCGCGGCCAGCACCGCCTCGATCGCCGCCTCGGTCGAAGGCAAGTCGGGAGCGAATCCTCCCTCGTCGCCCACTGCCGTGCTCTCACCCTGCGCATGCAGGGCCTTCTTCAACTGGTGGAAGACCTCCACCCCGGCGCGCAGCGCCTCGGCGAACGAGCCGAACCCTCCGGGGACGATCATGAACTCCTGCACGTCCAGCCGGTTGTCGGCGTGCGCGCCGCCGTTGACGATGTTCATGAAGGGCACGGGGAGCAGGCACGCCTCACCGCCGAGGGCCTTCCAGAGCGGCTGCCTCGAGGAGGCAGCCGCTGCCTTGGCCACCGCCAGCGACGCCGCCAGGATGGCGTTCGCGCCAAGCGCGCTCTTGGTTTCGGTGCCGTCCAGCGCGATCATCGCGCGGTCGAGGGCGGCCTGGTCGGTGGCCTCCTGGCCCACGAGCACGGGCGCGATTCTCTCGCGCACGTTGGCCACCGCCTGCCGCACGCCCTTGCCCAGGTAGCGGCCTCCGCCGTCCCGCAGTTCGATCGCCTCGCGCTCGCCCACCGAGGCACCCGAGGGCACCGCGGCCCGGCCGAACGCGCCATCGTCGAGCGTCACATCGGCTTCAACAGTGGGGTTGCCCCTCGAATCGAGTATCTCCCGCGCGGTGATGCTGGTGATCTTGGGCATGTGCATCGCTCCTGTCTCTCCGGTATTGGTATTCGGCGAACCGCTGGGCTTACAGGTGCAGGGCGGGGCGCGCCTCACCAGGCATCGCGATTCCGCACGTCCTCCACGATCTCATACGCTGGCTCCTGGGACGGCCGCCCTTCGGGCAGGCGCAGGATCTTCACGACGATCCGCCGGGGCCCGAAGTTCACGCCGACCAGGTCGCCCACTTCCACCGCGGCCGCGGGCTTCGCCCGCACGCCGCCGAGCGTGACGCGCCCGGCATCGCAGAGGCGGTTGGCCATGGTGCGGCGCTTGACCAGGCGGCTGACCTGCAGGAACTTGTCGAGACGCATCTTACATCCCCGTCCAAGGATACACTACTACCCTGGCGGACCGCATCGGGGTTCCTGCCCGGAACTCAAAGTCCAAGGGTGCGCCGGCCTCGGGTGCGCCGGCCTCATCCTCGACCAACTAGGTCCGGACCTAGTTCGTCGGATCCGCAAATTCCTCCTGACCCGGACGATAGATACACCGAGGACCCGGCCATGGCCCCGACGACCAGTTTGCCGAGCACCGACTTGCCAGCCACCAGCCTGCCAGCC
>JBBIOM010000035.1:0-1183 GCA_037443365.1 Armatimonadota bacterium | reverse complement strand
TGCCAGCCACCAGCCTGCCAGCCGCCAGACTCCTGTCCGTGGCGGCCCGGCTCTCGGACGCCGAGCTGACCGCGCAGGTGATGCGCCTCGTCCACGCCGAGCGGGAGGCGACGGTTGAGCTCATCGCGCACCTGGCCGAGCTCGACCGGCGGCGCCTCTACCTGGCTGCGGGGCACTCCTCGCTCTTCGTGTACTGCACGCGGGTGCTGCATCTCTCGGAGCACGCCGCGTACCGACGCATCGAGGCGGCTCGCCTGGCCCGGCGGCTGCCGGTCGTCCTCGAGCGCCTGGCCGAGGGAACGGTGACCTTGACGACGCTGGGTCTCCTGTCCGCCCACCTCACGCCCCAGAACCACGCCGAGCTCCTCGAACAGGCCCGGCACAAGAGCAGGCGCGAGGTCGAGGTCCAGGTCGCCGCGTTGCGCCCCCAGCCCCCGGTTCCGGATCAGGTTCGGAAGCTCCCGACCCCGAGTCAGCCGGCGACGCCGACGCCGGCTCCGCCCTCGCCGGATCCTCCGCATTCACCACCCATGCCACCCCCTCCGGACCTCCCTTCACAGGCAGCCGCGCCCCCCACGGTGGCCGCGCCGCCCCTGGCTCACCTGCCCATCGTGGCGCCCCTTGCGCCCCAACGCTACCGGATCCAGCTCACGGTCGACGCCGACACCATCCAGAAGCTGCGGGGGGCGCAGGCGCTGCTGCGCCACCAGATCCCGGACGGTGATCTGGCCAAGATCCTCGACCGCGCCCTGACCGCGCTGCTGCGCGACCTGAGCCGCCAGAAGTTCGCATCCACCGACCGGCCGCGCCCCAGCCAGAGCCCACCGGCCGACTCAGGCCACGGCTCGCGCCACATCCCCGCCGAGGTCAGGCGCGCGGTCTGGCAGCGCGACGGCGGGCGCTGCGGCTTCGTGGGCGAGGGGGGCCGCTGCGCCGAGGGCAGCTTCCTCGAGTTCCACCACGTGGTGCCCCACGCCGCCGGCGGGCCGCCGACGGTGGACAACATCCAGCTGCGCTGCCGCGCGCACAACGCCTACGAGGCCGATCTGCGCCTCGGTGCCGACGCCGGCACCAGCGCCGGCACCAGCGCTGGCACCGGCCGGTCGCCGCCCACCGGCTGAAGCCCCAGGCAGCCAACGCGGCCACCCAAACAATCTCTGTGCAGATTGTACATTTTGTGCTA
>JBBIOM010000034.1:0-20232 GCA_037443365.1 Armatimonadota bacterium | reverse complement strand
CCGGCGCGCTTGACACCCTTCTTCCGTGCATATTAGACTAGGCCGTGGCTCGCTCGCCGGGTGACCGCCGCGGTCCCCGGCGTTCTTGACGCCCGCCGGAGGTATGCATGAAGACAGCCATTCCAACAGCCGCTGAGACAGACCGCCGCTGGCACCTGATAGACGCCGACGGTAGGGTGCTGGGCCGGCTGGCCACGCGCGTGGCGACGCTGCTGCGCGGGAAGCACAAGGCCACCTTCACGCCGCACGCCGACGTCGGTGACTTCGTCGTGATCATAAACGCCGCGGGCGTGCGCCTGACCGGGCGCAAGCTGCAGCAGAAGCGCCGGTACCGGCACTCGGGCTACCCGGGTGGCCTGAAGGAGATCTCCTACGAGGTGCTGATGAAGACGCGTCCCGAGCGGGCCATCACCGAGGCGGTCCGGGGGATGCTGCCCAAGACCCGGCAGGGTCGCCAGTTGATCAAGAAACTCAAGGTCTACCGGGGTCCGGCGCACCGGCAGCAGGCCCAGAAGCCTGTGCCCCTGGCCTGGTAGCAGAGGGAGCGAGGGAATCCCCGTGGCAGGTGTGCAGGTGGTTGCGATGACGTCAGGCAGCCGCAAAACGGCGGTCGCGCGGGTGAGGTTGATCCCCGGAGCGGGCAGGATCACGATCAACGGCAAGGATCTCGGTTCCTACTTCCCGACGTCCCCGCTGCAGACGATGGTCCGCCAGCCGCTGCTGGCGGCGAGTGCCGACGACCGCTTCGACGTGATCGCAAGCGTATCCGGAGGCGGAGTCTCCGGGCAGGCCGGGGCGGTGCGGCACGGAATCGCGCGGGCGCTGCTCGAGGCCGACGATGCGCTGCGCCCGGCCATGCGCAAGGGGGGGTTCCTGACGCGTGACCCGCGGGAGAAGGAGCGCAAGAAGTACGGGCTCAAGCGCGCGCGCAAGGCCGGACAGTACAGCAAGCGCTAGTGTCCCCGGGATCGCCACGCCCCGCCGCCGGCGGCGGGGGTTTGCCATCGCCCGCTCGAAGCCGAGCGGGCGATGTAGTATCATGCTCGTGTGAATCGCGCGCACCAAGAGCCCTGATCGCGCTGACTCTATAGAGAAGGAACACCTTGAGTCGTCACCCATGCCCATCCGAGCCCTAGACCTGCTGGACATCGCCATCGTGACGGCTCTGGTCTATCAGGTCCTGTGGCTCGTGCGCGGCACGCGGGCCGTGCAGCTCTCGACCGGGCTGGCCGTGCTGTTCGTCGTCTACACCGCCAGCCGGCTCCTCAAGCTGAGCACGCTGCAGTGGGTACTCTCGTACCTGGGAGTGGTTATCCCGATCGCCGTCCTCGTGATCTTCCAGCCAGAACTGCGGCGCATGCTGGAGCAGCTTGGGCGCGGCGGCGTTCTTGTCTCCGGGCTGGGCCACGGACTGGGTCGCGAGGAGATGATACGCCTTGTGAACGACGTCGCGCGGGCGTGCCGTGTGCTCGCGACCCGCAAGACCGGGGCGCTGATCGTGCTGGAGCGGCGCACAGGCCTTGGCGACGTCATCGAGTCGGGAATCAAGATCGACGGGCTGGCGTCGGTGCAGCTGCTCATCACCACCTTCTTCCACAACACGCCGCTGCACGATGGAGCGGTGGTGATTCGCGGCAACCGTCTCATGGCGGCTGGCTGCCTGCTCCCGCTCAGCGAGAGCCCGCAACTGAGCCGGACCCTGGGCACCCGGCACAAGGCGGCGGTCGGCATCAGCGAGGTGACCGACGCCGTGGCCGTGGTCGTCTCCGAGGAGACCGGCGCGATTTCCCTGGCGCGTGGCGGCACCCTGAGCCCCGGCCTGTCCGAGGAGGAGCTCAAGGTCGCGCTGCTGGGCCTGCTGGCTCACGGCGGGCCGCGCAGCCCGACGCTCTGGCCCTGGCGCCGGAACCAGGCGCATCCATGAAGGCTCGCCTCGATCGGCTGTTCTCAGAGCGCGCACGGCTGCTGGCGCTGTCGCTGGCCATCGCTACCACGATGTGGTACTACGTGGGGAGCGCGCAGATCGCCAGGCCCGAGCACGCTATGGTGGCCTCGCTGGTCGTGCGCAACGTGGAGGTGACCTTCGCGGGGCTGTCCTCCGATCTCGTGGCGACGGCCTACCCGCGGATCGTGGACCTCGAGATGCGCGGACCGACCCCGGCCGTGCTGGAGGTGAGGGCGTCCGACGTGCGTGCCATCGCCCAGGTGGGGGCCATGGACGTTGGGACGTACCGTGTTACGCTCAGGGTGCCGGCCCCGGCGGGCATAGCATCGGCCCAGGCGACTCCTGCGATCGTGCTCGTCACCATCGCGCGCCCCTAGGACTGCATGGCGGCCATCCGACGGCTCTTTGGAACCGACGGGATCCGGGGCGTCGCAAACCTCGACCTGACGCCCGAGCTGGCGTTTCGCGTCGGCCGCGCGGCCGGCACCGAGCTGGGCGGGGCGGACGCGACGTTCATCCTGGGCCGCGACACCCGCCTCTCGGGCCCCATGCTGGAAGCGGCGCTCGCAGCCGGGGTCTGCTCGGTGGGAGGGCACGTCCTGCTGGGCGGCATCCTGACCACGCCCGCCGTGGCCTACCTGGCCCGCGACCTGGGCGCCGCGTGCGGGGTGGTCATATCAGCGTCGCACAACCCGGTCGAGGACAACGGCATCAAGCTGTTCGGAGCCGATGGGTTCAAGTTGCCCGACGGCAGGGAAGCCGCCATCGAATCCCTCCTCGAGCGAGACGATCTCCCGCGACCAACCGGAACCGCCATGGGGAGGATCGAGGCGATCCCCGACGGTGTGGAGCGCTACCTGGCGCACCTGGTCAGCCTGTCCGCGGGCCCTCTCCGCGGCATGAAGGTCGTGGTGGACTGCGCCCACGGCGCCGCCGTACGGGTGGCGCCGCGTCTCTGGGAGATGCTGGGCGCCCGGGTCGCTGCAATTCACACTGAGCCCGACGGCTCCCGCATCAACGTGGGCTGCGGCTCCACGGATCTGGGTCCCCTGAGGAAGGCCGTGCTGGCCTGCGGCGCCGACGTCGGGTTCGCGCACGACGGCGATGCCGACCGCGTGCTCGCCGTGGACGAGCAGGGCGAGGAAGTTGACGGCGACGCGCTCATGGGGATCTGCGCGCTCCACCGGCACCGCACCGGCCGGCTCTCCGGCGGGGTCGTCGCTGCGACCGTGATGAGCAACCTGGGACTCGAGCAGCGCCTGGCGCAGGAAGGAATCCGGCTCGAGCGGGCCCCGGTCGGCGACCGCTACGTGCTCGAGCGCATGATCGAGAGCGGCGCCACGCTGGGGGGCGAGCAGAGCGGGCACCTGATCTTTCTCGACATGGCCACAACCGGGGACGGCCTGGTGACCGCGATCGCGCTTGCGAACGTGATGGCGGCGACCCGGCGCCGGCTTTCCGACCTGCGAGCGGAGATCCCGCGCTTCCCACAGGTGCTAGTGAACGTGCGGGTGCGGGAGCGCAACGGACCGATTGACGCGCCGGAGGTGGACAGGGCTGTGGCCGAGGCCCAGGCCTGTCTCGGCTCGCGCGGCCGAATCCTGGTGAGGCCGTCTGGCACCGAGCCCCTGGTCCGGGTCATGGTCGAGGCCGCAAGCCACGAGGAGGCCCGCGCCGTCGCGGATAGGGTCGCGTCGGTCATCGCCGACCGTCTGGGTGCGCCGTCGTGACAGGGCCGGACCCCGCGGGGATCGCCGCGGCCAGGCGCCTGCTGTTCGAAGCCCAGGTGCACGACGTGGGACTCGATGCCGCGCTGCGGTGGGCGCGCGACCGGATCGGGACTCGCAACCCCGGCTATGTGGTGACCCTCAACGGCTCGCTCCTGGTGCAGGCGGCGCGCGACCCGGAACTTCGCGCCCTGATCAACGACGCGGCGCTCGTCACCGCTGACGGGATCGGGGTGATCCTGGCCGCGCGCATACTGGGAGTGCCGCTCTCCGAGCGCCTGGCAGGGATTGACCTGGCGCTCGCCCTTTGCGCCAGCGCCGCCTCGGCAGGGTGGGGCGTCTTCCTGCTGGGCGGCGCGCCGGGCGTGGCCGAGGAAGCGGCCGCGGCGCTGCGGCGGCTGCATCCGCCGCTGCGGATCACCGGAACCCGCCACGGGTTCTTCGAACCAGAGCAGGAGCCAGGGGTGTTGGAGCAGATCCGGTCTGCCCTCCCCGATATCCTCCTGGTTGCACTTGGCGCGCCGCGGCAGGAACGCTGGATGCGGCGTTGGAGCGCGGATCTGGGCGTGCCGGTTGTGATCGGCGTGGGAGGGTCGCTCGACGTGCTGGCAGGTCGCGTCGCGCGCGCACCGCGCTGGATGCAGCGGGCGGGTCTTGAATGGCTCTACAGGGTCTCGCGCGAGCCGCGAAGGTGGGGCGTCGTGCGCACGATACCGCCGCTGTTCCTGATGGCTCTTCGCGAGCGGTGGCGGCCGCGGGCGGCGGGTTCAGGCGGCTAGGATAGCGTCTATCGGACTTCGGGCTTCCATCTCGTGCACGGAGGTCGGGCATGTGCGGCATCATGGGGTACGTTGGGCCGCGGCCGGCGCTGCCGGTCCTTCTGGATGGGCTGCGGCGGTTGGAGTACCGGGGATATGACTCCGCAGGCGTCGCCCTGCAGAACGGCGGGCGCGTCGCCGTGCGCAAGGCCGCGGGCAAGCTCGGCGTGCTCGAGGCGGCGCTTCTGGCCGATCCGCCCGATGGCACGGTCGGAATAGGGCACACGCGCTGGGCGACCCACGGCGTCCCGACCGACGCCAACGCCCACCCCCACGCCGACTGCACCGGGCGGCACGTCGTGATCCACAACGGCATCATCGAGAACTACCTTGCGCTCCGGGAGCGACTGGTGGCGGAAGGGCATCGCTTCCGGTCGGACACCGACACAGAGGTGCTGGCCCACCTGATCGAGGACGCCCATGCCCGCCTGCCCGCCGATCGCCCCGACCGCCTGGAATCCGCGGTCAGGGAGGCGCTGCGCCAGGCGCGGGGCGCCTTCGCGGTCGTGGTGTTGAGCGCCGACCACCCCGACCGCATCGTCGCGGTGCGCATGGTCAGCCCGCTGATCGTCGGGATAGGCGACGGCGAGATGCTGCTGGCGTCCGACATCCCGGCGTTGCTCCCGTACACGCGCGATGTGATCGTGATAGGCGACGGCGAGATGGCGGTCATTACGCCCGGAGGCGCCGCCATCTCCGACATGCAGGGGCAGGTCATCCGACGGCCGGCTCAGCGCATAACCTGGGACGCGGGCATGGCCGAGAAGGGCGGATACCCCCACTTCATGCTCAAGGAGATCTACGAGCAGCCGCGCGCCCTGCACGAGACGGTGATGGGCCGGCTCGACCGCGAGGATCGGGTCGAGCTCGACGGGGTCGCCTTGCCCGAAGGGTTCGTCGAGCGCCTGGACAAGATCTGGGTCATCGCCTGCGGGACGGCCTTCCATGCTGCCCTTGTGGGCCGGTGGACGATTGAGCACTTGGCCCGCGTGCCGGTCGAGCCGGATCTGGCCTCCGAGCTGCGCTACCGGAACCCGCTGATCGAGGGGACCACGCTGGCCGTGGCTATCAGCCAGTCCGGGGAGACGGCCGACACGCTGGCCGCCTCGCGCGAGGCTCGCGCGCGGGGCAGCCGCCTGCTGGCGGTGACCAACGTGGTGGGAAGCACGCTGGCGCGCGAGGCCGACGACGTGTTGTTCGTCCGCGCAGGGCCCGAGATCGCGGTCGCGTCCACGAAGGCCTACACGACCATGCTGGCCGCGCTCCAGATGCTGGCCGTTGACCTGGGCGTGCGGCGGGGGATGCTCGCGCGCGCGCGGGCATCGGCGCTCATCGCGGGGCTGCGCCACCTCCCGGTGCTCGCGCAGCAGGTGCTGTCCGACACGACCCAGGTGGAAGAACTTGCCCGGCGCCTCCACCGGATCGAGCACGCGTTCTTCATCGGCCGGGGCCTCGATTACGCGGTGGCGATGGAGGGATCGCTCAAGCTCAAGGAGATCTCGTACCTGCACAGCGAAGCCCTGGCCGCAGGGGAGCTCAAGCACGGCACGCTGGCGCTGGTCACCCCCGAGACCCCTGTCTTCGCCCTGGTGACGCAGCGCGCGGTGTTCGAGAAGACCGTCTCGAACATCCAGGAGGTGCGCGCTCGAGGCGCCGAGGTGATCGCCGTCGCCTTCGAGGACGACCGCGATATCGAGCGCTACGCCGACACCGTGCTGCGCATCCCATCAGTGGATGAGATCCTGGCGCCGGCGCTGGCGATCATCCCGCTGCAGCTGTTCGCCTACCATGTGGCGGTGCTGCGCGGACACGACGTTGACCAGCCGAGGAACCTGGCGAAGAGCGTGACCGTCGAGTAGGAAGGGGTGCGCTGATGGCGATTGACGCGGAGTTCCTGCGGGTGCTGGCGTGCCCGGTGGACCACGCGCCGGTGGTGCGCGAGGGCGACCGCATCGTCTGCTCGGCCTGCGGGCGCCGGTATCCGATCCGGCGGATCGAGGGCGCAGAGATCCCCATCATGCTGGCTGACGAGGCGGAGCCGCCGGGATGAGGGTGCTCGGGCTAGGGAGCGACCTCATCGAGGTGGACCGCATAGAGCGCGCGGTTGCGCGCTGGGGCGACGCGTTCACCACGCGGATCTACACACCGGGAGAGACAGGGCACGCGCGGCCCGAGGCGGTCCGAGGACCCCGGCTGGCGGCGCGCTTCGCGGCCAAGGAGGCCGTGATGAAGGCGCTCGGGGTAGGACGGCGCGGAGTGGCGTGGCGCGAGATAGAGATCGCAGACGATGCGTGCGGGCGGCCGCTTGTGCGACTGCACGGCGCCGCGCGCCGGATCGCAGAGCAGCAGGGTGTCACCAGCGTGCTGGTCACGCTGTCTCACACGCGCGATCTCGCTCTGGCCAGCGCGGTTGCGCTCGGGGATTAGCGTGGGGCAAATCGAAGAGGAGCGCTCGCTTTGTCCGACTTTTCACCGTCTTCGGTCGCGTCGCCGGTTCGTACCGCTCGGTAGGCTATTCTCGGGAGTTACCTCCCGAGAAGACCGTCCGGCTTTCGGAGTCCACGTGCGCGACGTTTGACTCGGCTACTTCGCCGTTGGGCTCGCACTCCTCTAGCCGTACCCTAGCACCAGGGGACCGGCCGGTCAATCCCCAACTGCTGTTCCCCGGCTGTGGATTCTGTGGGTAAGCCCCGAGAGGAAACCGGCATCGCCGACAAGAAGCCTCGCAACGGCAGAGGCGGAGGCGACGCTTGAAGCTCCCAACCAGCGAAGAGATGGCACTACTGGACCGGCGGGCCGCCGACGAGTTTGGCGTGCCCACGCTGCTCCTCATGGAGGCGGCCGGGCGCGCAGTGGCGCAGGCCGCCGCGCGCCTGGTGGGAGGGCGCTGTGCAGGCGTATGCGTGGTCGCGGGCAAGGGCAACAACGGCGGTGACGGGCTGGTGGCCGCCCGCGTCCTGCGGGCGGCCGGGTGGCGGGTCCTGGTGGCGCTGGTGGGCCGCGATGCCGAGATCAGCGGCGACGCCGCGGTGAATCTCCAGGCCGCCCGCCGGGCCGGGGTAGAGATCGCCAATCTCGACAGCACGGCCATGCCAGGGTTGCGCGGGATGCTGGCAGGCGCGGACCTGGTGGTTGACGGCCTGTTCGGCACAGGGTTTCGCGGCCCGGCCATGGGTCTGGCGGCCAGGGCGATCGAGGCCATCAATGCCTGCGGCCGGCCGGTTCTGGCCATAGACATTCCTTCGGGCGTGAACGGCGATACCGGCGCCGCGGACAGCCATGCCGTGCGCGCCACGGCCACTGTCACGATGGGGCTCCCCAAGGCAGGGCTGGTCCTGGCCCCGGGCGCGGCCCACGCCGGGCGCATCTGGGTGGCCGACGTTGGACACCCGCGGCGTCTGATCGACGAGGCAGGCATTCCCACCACGTTGGTCACCCGCGCGATGGCAGACGCGGCGATCCCGCAGCGCCGCCTCGACGCCCACAAGGGTGATGTAGGCCGGGTGCTGGTGGTCGCAGGCTCGGTTGGGCACAGCGGCGCCGCGGTGCTCGCCGTGCTCGGAGCGCTGCGGGCCGGCGCCGGGCTGGTGACGCTGGGCGTCCCTGGCACGATCTACCCGGTGGTGGGCCCCGCGGTCATTGAAGGAATGCCGGTGCCGCTCCCCGACGATGGCGGCGCCCTGGCCGCCGAAGCCGCGGGCGGCGTCCTCGAGCTGGCTGGTGCCGCGGATGTGGTCGCCTGCGGGCCCGGGATCTCGCGCCTGGACGGGCCGGCAAGCGTGGTGGCGCGCCTGCTCGAGGAGTGCCCTGTGCCGCTGGTCCTGGACGCCGACGCCCTGAACGTCATGGCCGCCGCCCCTGGCGCCCTGCCCGCAGGCAGGGCACCGCGCATCCTGACGCCGCACCCCGGCGAGATGGCGCGCCTGCTGGGCTGCGGCGTAAACGAGGTCCAACGTCAGCGCCTGGCCTCGGCACGCGCGGCAGCCGCGCGTCACCGTGCGGTGGTCGTCCTGAAGGGCGCGCGCACGGTCGTCGCCGATCCTAGCGGCGCGGCCTTCGTGATCCCCACAGGGAATCCGGCCATGGCAGCCGGAGGCATGGGCGATGTGCTCTGCGGGGTCATTGCCGCGCTTGTGGGTCAGGGCCTGCCCCCTGCCTCGGCGGCCTGGGCAGGCGCGTACCTGCATGGCCTGGCCGGCGACCGCGCGGCCGCGGCCCGGGGGCCGGTGGGCGTGCTGGCGCGCGAGGTGGCCGACGAACTGCCCGGGGCCCTGGCGGCCGTTCGTTCGGGATCGGTCGCCGAGCTGGTCACCCCGCTTGATCCGGCCACCCATGAGTGACCTCGAAGGCCGCCTGCTGCTCGCGCGAGCGCGAACGTGGGCCACGGTTGACCTCGACGCCGTGGCGCACAACGTGCGCGCGATCCGCGCATTGCTCCCTGCTGGTACCGCCTTCATGGCGGTGGTCAAGGCGGACGCCTACGGTCACGGGCTCGTGCCTGTGGCTCGAGCCGCGCTCGAAGCCGGTGCCGCCTGGCTGGGTGTGATGACCCCGGGTGAGGCCGCGGCGCTGATGGCTTCAGGCGTGAGCGCCCCCACGCTGATACTGGGGCCGGCCCTGGGCGGCTGGCTGCCGCGCGTCGCCGGCTCACAGTGCCGCCTGACGGTGGGCACGCCCGATGCCTTGCTGGCGGCGCAGTCGCCCGGTCCCGGGGGCAGGCAGCGCATCCACCTCAAGGTGGACACCGGCATGACGCGCATGGGCGTGCGGGTCGAGGACCTGGCCGGATTTCTGGAACGTGTGGATCCCTCGAAGGTTGAGGTGGAAGGCGTCTTCACGCACATGGCCTGCGCCGATTCACCCGATCCGGCGCGCACGCGCGCGCAGCTCGCCGCCTTTGCGCAGGCGGTGGCGCTCGTGCGGGAGCGGTTCCCCCAGGCGATGGCGCACGCCGCGGCCAGCGCCGCGACCCTCGCGCATCCTGAGTCCCACCTGGACATGGTGCGCATCGGCATCTCGCTCTACGGTGTCGCGCCCGGGCCGCACCTTGGGGCCCTGGATCTGCGCCCCGCCATGACGCTCTCCTCTCGCGTGACCCGCGCGCAGCGTGTTCCGGCCGGGACCCCGGTGTCCTACTGCGGCACCTACCGGACCCAGCAGGCTACCACTATCGCCACGGTGGGACTGGGTTACGCCGACGGCTACCCGCGGCTGTTGGGCGGCGCCGGGCAGATGCTTGCGGGCGGTGGCCGGCTGCCTGTGGTCGGGCGCGTCTGCATGGACTACACCATGCTGGACGCGGGCGATGCGCCGGTCCGGGAGGGCGAAGAGGTGATCGTGTTCGGTCCCGGGTTGCCGGTGGACGAGGTTGCCGCGTCCGCTCAGACGATCCCTCATGAGATATTCTGTCGCATCGGACGGCGTGTTCCCAGGATCTACCTGCGCAACTCCAGGCCAGTGGAAGCGGTCGGCGTGGAGGCAGACTAGCAGGTGGGCGCCGCGTGGCCGGGCGTGGCACCGGCCGGGGACCGCGCGGTCCTCGTGGAGTTCGCCCCTGATCTCTCGCCTGGCGTCGCCGCGCGCGTGCACGGCGCCGATCGCCTCCTTCGCGAACTGCCGGGGGTGGTGGAAACGATCCCAGGACTCTGCTCGGTCCTGGTGATCTACGATCCGCTGGGCACGTCGTTCGACGATGTCGCCGGGCGCGCCCTGGCCGCTGCGCGGGCCGCGCGGCCGGCGCCGGCCCTGGATGGGGCCCTCCTGGAGGTCCCGGTTGCATACGGCGGCGCGGCCGGGCCGGACCTCGAGGCGGTTGCGCTCTCTTGCAATCTCCGCCCGGCCGAGGTCATCGAGATGCACAGCCGGACCGACTACCTGGTCCACATGCTCGGCTTTGCGCCAGGATTCCCCTATCTGGGCCTGCTGGAGCCGCGCCTGCGGATGCCGCGTCGCGCCACCCCCCGCATCCGCGTGCCTGCCGGCAGCGTGGGCATCGCGGATGCCTTCAGCGGCATCTACCCCTACGAGACCGCGGGGGGCTGGCATCTATTGGGACGCACTCCGCTTCGCCTCTTCGACCCCTGGCATGACCCGCCGTGTATGCTGCGCCCGGGCGATCGGGTGCGGTTCGTCCCTGTTCAGAACGCTTCCTTGAGATGCGGGGCGGTGACGCAGGAGGGGATGCCGGGCGTGCCCGCGCGGCCGCTCTTCGAGGTGCTGGAGCCCGGGTTGATGACAACCGTGCAGGACCGCGGCAGGGCCGGGTGGAGGAGGTTCGGTGTTCCGGCAGGTGGGGCGCTGGACTGCCCTGCCCTGGACGCGGCGAACGCCGTGCTCGGCAACGCGCCGGACGCCGCTGCCCTGGAGTTGACCTTTCCCGGCCCGCGGCTGCGCGTGCTGCGCGAGGCCGAGATCGCCGTAGCAGGCGCCGAGATCGCGGCCCTGCTCAATCGGAGGGCGCTTGAACCGCTCGAGCCGGTGCGTGTGCGAACCGGAGACCTGCTCGAGTTCGAGCCGCCAAGGGCCGGGCAATGGCTCTACCTGGGCGTTGCCGGCGGGGTGGACGCTCCGCTGCTGCTTGGCAGTCGCTCCGCCTACGCCCGGGGCGGCCCGGGCGGTCCACTGGGGCGCGCGCTGAGGGCAGGAGATACTCTTGGAGTGGGAGAAGCAAGCAGCACGCGGCGGCGGGCCACGTGCTCCGCGCATGCGCCGGGGCGTGACAACAGCCCGGTGCGCGTCGTTCTTGGTCCCCAGGTCGACGCCTTCACGTCCGGTGCGCAGGCGGCGTTCCTGGGTGCGGCGTTTCGGGCCACCGCGCAGCGCGACCGGAGCGGGACGCGCCTGGCAGGCCCGATGCTGGAGCACCGGGACAGCGCCGAGATCCTGTCGGACGGCCTGACCCCAGGCGCTGTGCAGGTTCCGGCGGACGGAGGCCCGCTCGTGATCCTGGCCGACGGTCCGACCACGGGTGGCTATCCGAAGATGGCCTGGGTGATTGCGCCCGACCTGGGCCGCGTGGCGCAGGCAGGTCCTGGCACCGAGTTACGCTTCGAAGCCGTCACGGTAGCAGCAGCCCACGCCATGATCAGGGAGCGCGCGCAGGAGGCGCGCCGCGCGCGATAGAGAGGGAGAGAGGGGGATCCGGTGCAACTCGGACGCCTGCCACGCATCAAGCTCGGCTCGCTACCCACTCCGCTGGAGGAGGCACCGTCGCTCTCGGCCTACCTGGGAGGGCCGCGCATTCTGTTCAAGCGCGACGACATCACGGGGCTGGCGTTCGGGGGGAACAAGGTCCGGAAGGCCGAGTACCTGATGGGCGAGGCAGTGGACCGGGGCTGCGACGTGGTGATCACCGTGGGCGCCGTGCAGTCGAACCACGCCCGGTCCATCGCGGCCGCGGCGCGCCGCCTTGGTCTGGACGCGATCGTGGTGCTAAGCGGCGAGGAGCCCGCACAGCGGCAGGGCAACCTGCTGCTCGATTCGGTCCTGGGAGCCGACGTGCGCATCATCAACACGGACGACAGTTATGTCCTGATGGCGGTCGTGGAAGACGTCGCGCGCGACCTGCGCAGGCAGGGGCGCATTCCCTACGTGATCCCGCTGGGCGGATCGACCCCGCTCGGGGCCGCGGCCTTCGTGAACGCCGGGCTGGAGCTGCTCGATCAGCTGAACAGCAGGGGCATCCGCGCCGACTCGATCGTACACGCCACCGGCTCCGGAGGGACACAGGCCGGGCTCTACACGGCGATGAAGGTCACGCAGTCCGGGATCCGCGTGCAGGGCATAAGCGTCGGGCCGGCACGCGAGGTGGTCACCACGCGCGTGCTGGGCCTGGCAGAGGAGCTCGGCGCCCTGCTGCGTCTCGACTGGAGGCCCCATCCGGACGACATCGTGGTGACGGATGAATACGTGGGCGAGCGGTACGCGGTTCCTACGCCCGCGTGTCTCGACGCGATCCGTCTGGTGGCCAGGACAGAGGGGATACTGCTGGACCCGGTCTACACGGGCAAGGCCATGGCAGGGCTCGTCGACATGGCTCGGCGCGGCCAGTTCGCTCCGGACCAGACCGTGGTGTTCTGGCACACGGGCGGCCAGCCCGCGCTGTTCGCCTACGCCGGGTGGCTGACCGAGGGGTAGGGGGATTCCGTTGTCCGGGCGTGCCGCGCCGCCTGTCCTCGCCCTGGCGCTCCTGGCCACCGTGGTCCTGGCAGTGCCGGCTGAGGCCGACGAGGCGCTGCTTCGCCGCGCCTTCGGAACGTTTCTCCGATCGGCGGAGGAGCTGCGGATCGAGGCGATCCCGGACCTGTACGAGGGAGGATACGCGCGCATCACAGTGGCCGGCCGGCGCCTCCTCCTGAATGAGGGCCTGCGCGTTGACGAGGCGACGGTCCGGCTGGTCGGCGTGAGCCTCGACCCGGCCGCGCTTGGGGCCGGCGTGCTCAAGGTGCTCGACTTCCGAGACAGCGCCTTGCAGGTCAGGGTTCTGCTGCGCAGCCTTCAGGACTACTTCAACGCCGGCAACGCCTTCGACGACATCCGGCTGTGGGCAGAAGACGGCTACTTGCTGGGCTCGGGCACGGTCATGCTCCGCGGACAACCGACGAGGCTGCGCATGAAGGGCTTCTTCGCGGTCTCTGGCACCACCGAGGTCTTCTTCTACTTCGACACGCTCCACGCCGGCGCGCTGCCCGTGCCCTCGGCCGCCATCCGCGACCTTGAGCGGCAGTTGAATCCGGTGATGCACCAGCGCCTGTGGCCGGTGACCTTCAAGATCCGCTCGATCAGATTGGACGCGCAGTCGCTTACAATCAGCAGCCAGGGTGAGGGCTCGGGGCCTGGCTACGGAGGGGGACAGCAGCCGGTCTATGCGCCCTGAGGACGGCTCGCCCATTGTCTTGATAACCACGAGGCAGGGTAACGTGCCCCACCGCTACTGTGACGCGGTACGTCTGGCAGGAGGGCGGCCTGTTGTCGCGGGCCCGGGTGATCGTCTTCCCGAGGCCTTCGATGCGCTGCTGCTCCCGGGCGGCGAGGACATACACCCGAGGCACTACGGGCAAGAGATCATCGCCGGGGTGCAGGAGACGTTGAGGATTGACGAGGCGCGTGACCAGATGGAACTCGACCTCGCCCGCGCCGCTCTCCGCGCGGATATGCCGTCGCTTTGCATCTGTCGGGGGGCCCAGGTCATCAACGTGGCGGCCGGCGGCACCCTGTGGCAGGACCTGTCCCTTGCGGGCGTCTCCTCTGCCTCTCACTACCAGAGCGGCGGGGACTACTGGGAGAGATCGCACGAGGTCATTGTGGAGGCCGAGAGCCGCCTGGCAGCCGTCATGGGTTCCGGGCCCCTGCTCGTGAACTCATACCATCACCAGGCGGTTGCCGAGGCCGCGCCCGGCTTCGTGATCACCGCGCGCGCCCCGGACGGCACGATCGAGGGACTGGAGAGCCGGCGGCACCGGTGGGTGGTGGCGGTCCAGTGGCATCCCGAGCGCATGGTACGGCACTACCCGGTTCACCTGCGACTCTTCACTCGTCTGGTGGAGGAGGCCCGACGCTCATGAGGCGACTTCGGCTGGCCGCGATCGTCCTGCTTGCGGCGGTGGCGGCGGCTTCCTCCGCCGTCTGGGCCGCGCCGCCCGGACAGGCGGACGGCCCGGTGGTGCACCGCATCACCGTGGACGGCGTCATCGGTCCGGCCACGGCGCGGTTCATCCTGCGCGCGGTGCGTGAAGCCGACCCCGCGGGCGTCGAGGCGTTGATCATCCAGATGGACACCCCGGGCGGGCTGATGCGCTCCATGGACGAGATCACCAAGGCCATCCTGAATGCCAGGGTGCCGGTCGTGGTCTACGTTGCGCCTCACGGCGCGCGTGCGGCCTCCGCAGGGGTGTTCATCGCCTACGCGGCGCACATAGCGGCCATGGCGCCCGCAACGCGCATCGGCGCCGCCACCCCTATCGCCCTCGGGACACGCGATGAAGATGAAAAGGAACCGGACAAGGCCGCGATAGAGAAGGCCATCAACGACGCGGTGGCCAACCTGCGCGCAATGGCCCGTCGCCGTGGGCGTAACGCCGAGTGGGCCGAGAAGGCCGTGCGGCAGGCGTCGTCCATTACCGAGGAGGAGGCGGTGCGGGAGCGGGTCGTGGACCTGCTGGCCTCGGACGTGCACGACCTGCTCCGCAAGATAGACGGGCGGACCGTCGAGACCGACCTGGGCCCGAAGAAGCTGCGTACCGCAGGAGTGCGGGTCCTCGACCGCGGGATGGATCTGACCGAGCGGTTCCTGTTCACGCTCAGCGACCCCAACGTCGGGTTCATCCTGATGAACATCGGGATCCTGGGCATCATGGTCGAGCTGTACAACCCTGGGGCCATACTGCCCGGGGTCGTGGGGGGCATCGCGCTGATCCTGGGCATGGCCTCGTTCGCCATAGTGCAGGTGAACGTCGCGGGCCTGCTGCTGATCGCGTTTGCGATCCTGCTCTTCATCGCCGACCTCAAGGTACCCGGGCACGGCGTGCTCACCGCGGGCGGCGTCATCGCCTTCATAATCGGCGCGGTTCTGCTCACCGAGCACCAGGCCCCCTTCCTGCAGATCTCGCTGCGCCTGATCCTGACCGTGGCGGCGTTGCTGGCCGCCTTCTTCCTGTTCGCCGTGGGCGCGGGGATACGCGCTCAGCGCGCCGGGCCGCGCAGCGGACAGGAGCGCCTGACCGACGCTACAGGCATCGCGAGGTCGCGGCTGGACCCCGAGGGCGAGGTGCACGTGCAGGGCGAGATGTGGAGCGCGATCTCCGTCGCGGGCCCGATCGAGGCCGGCCAGCGGGTGCGCGTGGTGGGGCTCGACGGCCTGCGCCTGCAGGTCAGGCCTGACACCGATCCTATGGGATAGCGTCGCGATCCCCTGGCGCGCCCCGGTCGCATGCGCATAGCCGCCGAGACTCACTCACCCGAAGGCACCGAGTTGCTGGGTCGGCGCGTGGGTGCGCGCCTGCGCCCTGGGGATGTTGTGGCGCTCGCCGGACCGCTGGGGTCGGGCAAGACCGTGCTCGCGCGGGGGTTGGCGCAGGGCACCGGTGCGAGAGGGTACATGGTAAGCCCGTCGTTCGTGGTCATCCGCGAGTACGCAGGCCCTGTGCGCGTCTACCATGCAGATCTCTACCGCCTCGAGCGCGCCGCTGATCTGGCGCACCTGGGCCTGGAAGAGATCATGGACGGTGACGGCATCGTCATCGTGGAATGGGCCGATCGCGCACCGTGGATCCTGCCGGGGGATCACCTGTGGGTCGAGTGCGCATTCGGCGCCTCCCCGGATCACCGCGTCTTTGTTCTCTGCGCGCCCGCTTCCATGGCGGACCGCCTGGCAGCGGTGCAGGAGGCGTAGGCGCCGTGCGCGTGCTCGCCATCGAGGTCAGCACGCGGCGCGGGAGCGTGGCCGTCGTGGGTCCAGAGGGGCTTGTCTGCGAGCGATCGGCCGACGTGCCCGGCGCGCACCTCGAGTGGCTTGTAGACGCGATCGCCGCGCTGCTTCGCGATGCCGGCATGCGCGCCCGGGACGTGGATGCCCTGGCCGTCTCGCTGGGCCCGGGTGGCTTCGTCGGGCTACGCATCGGCGCGGCCACGGCCTCGGCCTGGGCGCACGCGACTGGCCGGGCTTTCGTCGGGGTCCCCACGCTCGACGTGATCGCAGCGGGCGTCGCATCCGGGGCAGAACACGGCTGCCCGTGCCTGGTGCTGTCCGTTGCCGATGCCCGCCGCGGGGAGGTGGTCGCTGCGCTCTTCCGGCGTGGGAAGCCCTCCGGCGATCTTGTGCGGCTAACGCCTGATCTGCTGTCCCGCCCGGGCGCGCTGGGAGCCCTGCTGCCCCGGATTGACGAGCGCGTCGTCGCATCCGGCGAGGGGCTCCGGATGCACGCCGGGACGATCCTGGAGTCGTTGGGCCCGCTCGCCTCTCCGGCGCCGGAGGAGCGATGGTGGCCGCGCGCGTCCGTGCTGGGGGCCGTCGGCCTCGCGCGTTTGCAGGGCGGCATCCGCCACGATCCCATGGCGGTCTCCCTGATCTACGCGCGCGGGCCCGAGGCCCGGGCCTGGGAGGAACGGTCTTCATCCTGCGAGAAGGGGGGCGCGTAGCCGCGCGATGCCCGATGACCGCGGCTGCGGGTGTCGGATGAAGCAGATAACCCGCGTGCGCATCGAGCCCATGACGCTGGCGGACCTGCCGGCTGTCTGCGCGATCGAGCAGGACTCCTTCGCCTCACCCTGGCCCAGGAACGCGTATGAGTCCGAGCTGGCGCACAACAGGTCGGCCGTCTACGTTGTGGCCCGCAGCGAGATGGGCGCCGTCGTTGGCTATGCCGGCATGTGGGTGATCTTCGACGAGGCGCACGTGACGACGCTGGCCGTGGACTTGCTCCACCGCCGCGCCGGGATCGGCAGCCGGCTGCTCCTCGCGCTCATTGACGCCGCCGTGGCGCGCGGGGCGCGCTGGCTGACGCTGGAGGTCCGGCCGTCGAACACGGATGCGCTCGCGCTGTACCGCAAGTTCGGCCTGCGCGAGGTGGCCCTGCGCCGGCGCTACTACAGCGACAACGGGGAAGACGCCGTGGTCATGTGGACTGGCAACCTCAGGGACCCAGAGGCGCAGGCACGGCTGGAGTCGCTGCGCACTCGGCTGGCGCAGTAGGGAGCGCCACCGGCCACCGTGCTGGTTCTGGGCATCGAGACCTCCTGTGACGAGACCGCCGCGGCCGTGGTGGCCGACGGCGTGCGCATACGGAGCAGCGTCATCGCCTCCCAGGCCGACCTCCACCGGATCTACGGGGGGGTCGTTCCGGAACTCGCCTCGCGTCGGCACCTGGAGCGGCTCCTTCCGGTTGTGGACCTGGCGCTGGAGGAAGCCGAAGCCGCGTGGTCCGACCTCTCAGGCGTGGCCGTCACGCGCGGGCCAGGGCTGCTCGGGGCGCTTGCGGTCGGCGTCGCCGCGGCCAAGGCCTTCGCCTTCGTGCGCGATCTGCCGCTCGTGGGCGTCAACCACCTGGAGGCGCACCTCTTCGCCAATGTCCTGGAACGCGGCCCGCTGCCGGCTCCCTCCCTGGCGCTCGTCGTATCAGGCGCCCATACGGATCTGGTGCTGATCGAGGGCCAACACCGCTATGCCATGCTCGGGCGCACGCGCGACGACGCCGCGGGCGAGGCCTTCGACAAGGTCGCGCGCGCCATGGGGCTGGGATATCCCGGGGGTCCGGCCCTCGACCGCCTGGGACGGACCGGCCAGGCCTCCCGCGTGCCCCTGCCGGTCCCGCTTCCAGGCGGCGGCCTCGACTTCAGCTTCAGCGGGGTGAAGACGGCCGCGCTCCGGGCGCTGGCCGCGGAGGCGGCGCCCTCCCCGGAGTTCGTCGCCGCCCTGGCGGCCTCACTCCAGCGCGTCGTCGCCGAGGCGCTGGCCACGAAGACCGCGCGCGCCGCAAGTCGGCACCATCCGCGCGCCCTGCTGCTGGCGGGAGGGGTGGCCGCCAACTCGGTGCTGCGCGCGCGCCTGGAGGAGGAATCCGCCCGACTCGGCGTCCCCCTGCTCGTTCCGCCGCCCGAACTGTGCACCGACAACGCGGCCATGGTCGCGGCCTGCGGGGCTTCGCTCCTGGCGCGGGGAGTGCGGGACTCCTGGAACATGAGCGCGGCCGCGGATCTGCCTCTTGATTGCGGCGGCCCGCCGGAATAAGATGGGGGGTGGTTAGCACTCGGGCACTGAGAGTGCCAAATCCACAGACACCCCGCAAGGAGGGAAGCAAGCGATGAAGCTCAAGCCACTGGGCGACCGCGTGGTCGTCAAGCCCCTGGAAGAGGAGGAGCGCACCAAGGGCGGCATCGTCCTGCCGGACACCGCCAAGGAGAAGCCACAGCACGGTGAGGTCATCGCGGTGGGACCGGGCAACTGGGACGAGGATGGCGAGAAGCGCGTCCCCCTGGACGTCGAGGTGGGCGACCGCGTGCTGTACGCCAAGTACGCCGGCACCGAGGTCAAGACCGACGATGGCGATCTGCTGATCCTCCGCGCCAGCGACGTGCTGGCCGTCGTCGAGAAGCCGTCGGCCAAGACCAAGGCGAAGGGATAGGGGAGACCTGCCATGCCGAAGATTATGACCTACAACGAGGATGCCCGGCGCGCGATGGAGCGCGGGGTCAACAAGCTTGCCGAAGCCGTGAAGATCACGCTGGGCCCCAAGGGGCGCAACGTGGTCCTCGAGAAGAAGTTCGGCTCACCCTCTATCACGCACGACGGCGTCACGGTGGCCAAGGAGATCGAGCTGGAGGACCCTTCCGAGAACGCGGGCGCGCAGCTCGTGCGCGAAGTGGCCACCAAGACCGAGGACGTGGCCGGCGACGGCACCACGACCGCCACCATCCTTGCCCAGGCGATAATGCGCGACGGGTTCAAGATGGTTGCGGCGGGCGCCAACCCCATGGGGCTCAAGCGCGGCATTGACAGGGCGGTCGCGGCTGTGGTCGCCCAGATCCACAAGGCGGCCAGGCCGGTGGAGACCAAGGAGGCGATCGAGCAGGTCGGCAGCATCGCGGCCAACGACGCCACGATCGGCCGCCTGATCGCCGACGCGATGGACAAGGTCGGCAAGGATGGGGTCATCACCGTCGAGGAGTCCAAGGGCATCGAGACGACCGTCGAGGTCGTCGAGGGGATGATGTTCGACAAGGGCTACATCTCGCCGTACTTCATCACCGACCCCGAGAAGATGGAGGCGGTTCTCGACGATGTCGTCATCCTGCTGACCGACAAGAAGATCAGCGCGGTCAAGGACCTGCTGCCGGTCCTGGAGCGGGTGGTGCAGATGGGCCGGCCGCTCCTGCTCGTCGCCGAGGATGTCGAGGGCGAGGCCCTGGCCACCCTGGTTGTCAACAAGCTCCGCGGAACGTTGCAGGCGGTCGCGGTCAAGGCGCCGGCCTTCGGCGAGCGGCGCAAGGCGATTCTCGAGGACATCGCGATCCTGACCGGCGGCCAGGTCATCAGCGAAGAGGTGGGCCTCAAGCTCGAGAACACCGAGATGAAGCACCTGGGCCGCGCCGGACAGGTGAAGATACGCAAGGACGAGACGATCGTCATCAAGGGCGCGGGCGCCAGGGAGCAGATCGAGAAGCGCGTACAGCAGCTACGCAAGCAGATCGAAGAGACCGAGTCCGACTACGACCGCGAGAAGCTGCAGGAGCGCCTGGGCAAACTGGCCGGCGGCGTTGCGGTGATCAAGATCGGGGCGCCCAGCGAGGCCGAGTTGAAGTACCGCAAGACCCGTACCGAGGACGCGCTGCGCGCGACCCGCTCGGCCGTCGAGGAGGGAATCGTGGCCGGCGGCGGCGCAGCCCTTGTGGTGGCGGGGGGAGCCATCAAGGCGCTTGGGTTGAAGGGCGATGAGGAGGTAGGAGCATCGATCGTTGCCCGCGCCCTGGCCGAGCCGGCGCGCCAGCTGGCCATCAACGCCGGGCAAGAGGGGTCCATCATCGTGGAGCACCTCAAGGAGCAGAAGCCGGACTGGGGCTACGACGTCATGAGCAACAAGTTCGTGGACATGTTCAAGGCGGGCATCGTGGATCCCGCCAAGGTGGTGCGCTCCGCGCTGCAGAACGCCGCGAGCATCTCCGGGCTCATGCTGACGACCGAGGCAGTGGTCGTGGAGAAGCCGGAGGAGGAGAAGCAGGGGCCTGCAGCGCCGCAGATGCCGATGATGTA
>JBBIOM010000033.1:0-21040 GCA_037443365.1 Armatimonadota bacterium | reverse complement strand
CGGCGGCGAGTACGGCGTGTGCGTGTTCGCGGACGGCAAGCAGTGCGAGGAGTGGGCCATGTTCCGCGGACAGTGCCCGGTCGGGGGCGTCAGGGTCACCGCTTCGCCCACGCAATCGCCCCAGCGCGACCCGTTCGCCTACTGCGCTGCGGTGGGGACGATCGACGTCCCTGATGCCCGGTACGTGGGCGAGAGAGTGCCGGACCCCGTTGTACGGGGGATGATCCGCAAGGGTATTGTAAGTGCCGACGCGTCACGAGTGCCGAGCGCGGCCATGAAGGATTTCTGCAGGGCCAACCCCAGAGCGACGGGCATCCCGGCCGCGGTGACAGGAAGGGCTACGGTGTATGCATGGGAATGCAGGAACGGGGAGGCAAGGGCGGGCAGGTAGGTGCCAGCGCAGATGATGCCTCTTCGTGAGATCACGCTCCCGAAAGGGGTTTCAGGCAGGCTATACCTCCACAGCATGCCAGGGCTATTCGAGCCCCTTGCCGAAGTGTGGGAACAGGTGCGTCGCCTGGCTATCGGTACTATCGTCGCGCTTGCGCCTCTGGATGAGATAGAGGCGAGGTCGAGCGAGTACGGCAGGATGATTCGTGACGGCAGGATTCCCTGCCGCCTACTGCACTTCCCGGTGGGCGACTTCCAGGCCCCCAGCGACGATCAGGCGTTTCAGGAGGTGGTCGCAGAGGTGGCAGGCCGCCTTCGACGCGGTGAAAGGGTCCTTGTCCACTGTGCGGCGGGAATCGGCCGAACCGGGATGTTCGCCTCAGCGACCCTGATGACCCTGGGCCTCTCGATGGAGGAAGCCCTGGGGCGCGCCGGTGCTGTCGGGTCGCGTCCGGAGCGCGTTGTGCAGCTTGACGCGCTCCGCAGGCTTGCCGCAAGGTTGGCACCTGAGGGCTGACGGCCCATCCGCGCGTTCATAGATCGGTTCAAGGCAGGAGAGTGTGCGATGCCCATCCCGGAAGGCCAGATCCAACACAGGAGGCTCCTGGAATGGGTGCATGAGGCGAGGGTGCTGTGCAGGCCTGATCGGGTGCACTGGTGTGATGGGTCCCGGGACGAGTTCGATGCTCTGATGGCCGGGATGGTTGCCAGCGGAGCGGCTATCCCGTTGCCGGGACGGCCCCGCAGCTTCCTGTTTCGCTCAGACCCCTCGGACGTAGCCCGGGTCGAGGACCGGACCTATGTCAGCACATCACAGGCGATCGATGCCGGCCCCACGAACAACTGGATCGAGCCCTCCACGCTCAAGCGGACGATGAGGGAACTGTACGACGGCTGCATGGCCGGCAGGACCATGTACGTGATCCCGTTCTCCATGGGTCCGGTCGGCTCGCCCATCGCCAAGACAGGCGTCGAGATCAGCGACAGCCCGTACGTCGTCTGCAACATGCACATCATGACGCGCGTGGGCGCAAGAGTGCTGGAGAATCTGGGCGAGGACGGCGAGTTCGTGCCATGCCTGCACTCCATCGGCGCCCCGCTGGCCCATGGCCAGCAGGACGTGACGTGGCCCTGCGCGCCCATCGAGCGGAAGTACATCAGCCATTTCCCCGAAGAGAACCTGATCTGGTCGTTCGGCTCGGGCTATGGCGGCAACGCGCTGCTGGGCAAGAAGTGCTTTGCCCTGCGAATCGCCTCGGTCCTGGCAAGACGCGAGGGCTGGATGGCGGAGCACATGTTGATACTGAGGATGATCTCGCCCGAAGGCCGACGATATCACATCGCCGCGGCCTTTCCCTCGGCCTGCGGCAAGACCAACCTCGCCATGATTCAGCCGACGATACCGGGCTGGAGGTGCGAGTGCATAGGTGACGACATCGCCTGGATGAAGATCGGCGCCCAGGGTCGCCTCTACGCCATCAACCCGGAGTCAGGGTTCTTCGGGGTGGCGCCTGGGACGTCGTACGCCTCCAATCCGATGGCGATGGAGACCGTGCGGGCGAACACGATCTTCACCAACTGCTCGCTGGCCCCGGACGGGGACATATGGTGGGAGGGCATGAGCGAGCAGCCCCCGGCGAGCGCCGTGGACTGGACGGGCCACGAATGGAAGCCCGGCTCGGGCAGGCCCGCGGCGCACCCCAACGCGCGCTTCACTGCGCCGGCCGCCCAGTGCCCGGTCATCTGCCCTGACTGGGAGGACCCGAACGGGGTGCCGATAGACATCTTCGTCTTCGGGGGACGCCGGGCAGGCCTCGTCCCGCTGGTCTGCGAAGCGTTCAACTGGGACCACGGGGTCTTCCTCGGCGCGACCGCCGCTTCGGAGACCACCGCGGCGAACATCGGCGCCGTGGGAGAGTTGCGGCGCGATTCCTTTGCGATGAAGCCGTTCTGCGGGTACAACATGGGCGACTACTTCCAGCACTGGTTTTCCATGGGGGACCGGCTGGGCAGGGCGGCGCCGCGAGTGTTCTACGTCAACTGGTTCCGCAAGGGATCGAACGGTCAGTGGCTGTGGCCTGGCTTCGGCGAGAACAGCCGGGTGCTCAAGTGGATGTGCGAGCGCGTGGATGCGAGGGCCGGGGCGGCCGAGACGCCCATAGGCCTCATCCCGGCGCCGGGAGCCCTGGACACAGACGGCCTTGGCGTTTCCCCAGGCGATCTCGAGGAACTGATGAGGATCGACGTCCCGGCGTGGAGCGGCGAGGTGTCAGGGATCCGCGAGTACTTCGCGCAGTTCGGGAGCCGGTTGCCCGACCGCCTGTCCGCGCAGTTGGCCCGGCTCGAGGAGCGACTGGCATCGTCACGGAAGGGGTGATTGGCATCAGCAGGGGATCGCACGAGCACGAGACCGGCGTTCCGCCAGAGAGCCAGGCGCACGGGGTTGCTTCGGAGGCCCTGGAGCAGGAATGCACGCCCGATGTTCTTCTGTCGGTCGCACGCCAGACCATAGAGGCCGCGCAGACGTGCTTCCTCATCACGGTTGGCCAGGAAGGGCTCCCCAGCGCCCGGGTGATGGCACCGTTCCCTCCTGAATCGGACTTCACAATCTGGATGGGGGCCCGACCTCGGGCGAGGAAGATCCGGGAGATCGCCAAAGACAATCGGGCTGTGCTCGGTTACTCGCACGCCGCCGACGGGGCCTACCTCTCCGTGGCCGGGACCGTGACCGTGGTGGATTGCCTGGACGCGAGGCGCCGCTACTGGATCGAGGACTTCCGTGCCTTCTGGCCTGACGGCCCTGAGGGCGATGACTACGTGCTGCTCAAGTTCGTCCCGTCGCGCATGGAACTGATGAACGTCCTGCGCGGCGTGGCCGCGGACCCCACGGGGCTCGGCCCTGTGGTGCTTGTGCGCTCGGGGGACGGCTGGATTGTGGCGGAAGGCTGAGGTCTGCGCATCTTTGTCGTGGGGCACCAGTGAAGCTGACCGTTCCGAACCCATCCCTCGTGGTCCTCTGCGGCCCTGCTGGCAGCGGGAAGAGCACGTTTGCCAGGCGCCACTTTCCAGAGACCGCGATCGTCTCGTCGGACCGCTGCCGTGCGATGCTTGCCGATGATGAGAGGAACCTGGCGATCTCGCGCGAGGCGTTCGGACTGTTCCATGAGATCATAGGCAGGCGTCTTTCGCTGCGCAGGCTCACCGTGGCCGACAGCACGGCGCTACGCAGAGACGCACGCGGTAACCTGCTGGGGATCGGCCGCCGGCACGAGGTACCTGTTCTGGCCGTGGTCTTCTTCGTCACCGAGAAGAGATGCTACCTGCACGATACGTTGCGCGAACGGCGCGTCGGCAGGGCGGTGATTGAGCGCCAGGTCCGAATGCTCCACGAGACCCTTGCCACGATCGGGGAAGAAGGGTTCGATAGCGTCACTGTCCTGGACGAGGAGCAGAGTCGCAGGGTATCGGTCGAGATAGCGCCCTACAGGCGCGGGACATGACCTTGGCGGCGACGGGCCTGTGGTCCAGTGGCAGGCCGCATGTTGTCGGCGCGGGGCGGCCCGCGCTATAATCAGGCGGAGCCGTGGCGGCGTAGCTCAGTTGGTTAGAGCACGCGGTTCATACCCGCGGAGTCGGGAGTTCGAGTCTCCCCGCCGCCACCACCTCAGTACGGCGGTTCCAGGGGGACCGCCGTGCTCCGCTGTTAGGCGGGAGCGAGAGGAGCCCCATCCGGTGACCCGCGCGAAATCGCTTCGCGTTCTGCACCGCGTGCGCCAGACGCTGGCGCGCCACCGCATGCTCTCCGGCGGCGAGAAGGTCGTGGTGGCTGTCTCAGGAGGGCCGGACTCGATGGCCCTCTTGCACATGCTGTGCCGGCTGCGCGAGGGGCTCGCACTGCGGCTGCACGTGGTCACGGTGGACCACGGCATCCACCGGGCCGCCGGAGCGCACGCCGCATTTGTCAGGCGCACGGCGCGCGCCTGGGGGATCCCGGTTACGTGCGTCCGCGTCGGCGCCAGGGCTCGAGCACGACAGGGTCGCCTGACGCTCGAGGAGGCGGCGAGGGAGCTGCGGTACGCTGCCCTTGCCCGCGTCGCCAGGCGCATCGGCGCCTCGCACCTGGCCACGGCGCACACGGCCGACGACCAGGTGGAGACGGTGCTCATCTGGTTGCTGCGAGGAGCCGGTGCTGGCGGGCTGGCCGGAATGCCGCCACAGAGGCAGCACGCCGGCCTGCGGCTGGCCAGACCCTTGCTCGACATCTGGCGCCACGAGGTCGCGGCGTACCTGGAGGCCGAGGGCGTGCCCCACAGGACCGACCCCACGAACCGGCTGCGCGGGCCGCTTCGGAACCGCGTCCGCCTGGACTTGATTCCCTACCTGGCGGGGTATAACCCGGGTGTCCGGGCGGTGCTGCGGCGCCTGGCCGAGCAGGTTGCCGATGACGCGGCGCTGCTTGACCGTCTCGCGGAAGATGCGACTTCCGGGACGCTCGCCCGCCGGGCCAGCGGGGTGGCAATCGACACCGCGCGGTTCTGCGCCTTGCCCGTTGCCCTTCAACGCCGGGTGGCACACCGCGCCCTGCTCGAAGCCGGTGGGAAGATTCGCGACGTCAAGTTCGTCCATATAGAGCGGATCCGCGCGATGGCCGATCTCGGGCAGTCCGGCGAGCAGGCGGACCTGCCAGGGCTGCGTGCGGAGCGTAGGGGTGGATGCGTGCTGCTTGTGCGCGCACGCGGCACCACTCACCGGCGGATGATACAATAGAGGCGCGGCGCCGCGCGTTCCTTGCGCCCCGCCCCGGAGGAAGACCGCTCAGTGATGAACCGAAACATGCGAAGCCTGGTCGTCTGGGCCCTGATCCTGACGGTCGCGCTCACCTTTGTCATGCAGCTCTGGCGCCGCCCGCCGCGCGAGGAGATGTCCTACAGCGCCTTCATCGAGCAGGTGCAGTCCGGTCAGGTGAGCCAGGCCGAGATCGGAGACGGTGTAGTCGTAGGCAAACTGAAGAACGGCCAGCAGTTCACGGTCTATGTGCCGCAAGGCGACACGTCATACATTGATCTGCTGAAGGCCCGCGGCGTGGTCATCAAGGTCGAGCCCCGCTCGCGCTCGGCGCTGTGGCCCACCCTGCTCTCCACGCTCCTGCCGATCCTGCTGCTGGTCGGGCTCTGGATGCTGATGCTGCGGCAGGCCCAGTCGGGCAGCAACCAGGCCATGTCATTCGGGAAGAGCCGCGCCCGGCTGCACTCCGAGGGCAAACCCAAGGTCACCTTCGGCGACGTCGCCGGCGTCGAGGAGGCCAAGGAAGAGCTCCAGGAGGTCATCGAGTTCCTGAAGTACCCGAAGAAGTTCCAGGCGCTGGGCGCCAAGATCCCGAGGGGTGTGCTCCTGGTGGGTCCGCCGGGCTCGGGGAAGACGCTGCTGGCCAGGGCGATCGCGGGCGAGGCCGAGGTTCCCTTCTTCTCGATATCTGGCTCGGAGTTCGTCGAGATGTTCGTAGGCGTCGGCGCCTCGCGTGTGCGCGACCTCTTCGACCAGGCCAAGAAGAGCGTGCCGTGCCTGGTGTTCATAGACGAGATAGACGCGGTGGGACGCCAGCGGGGGGCAGGGCTCGGCGGCGGGCACGACGAGCGCGAGCAGACGCTCAACCAGCTCCTGGTAGAGATGGACGGATTCGATCCCAACAGCGGGATAATCGTGATCGCCGCTACGAACCGGCCCGACATCCTGGATCCGGCCCTGCTGCGCCCCGGGCGGTTCGACCGGCGCATCGTGGTGGACAACCCGGACACCAAGGGCCGCCGTGCCATCCTCGACGTCCATGTCAGGGGCAAGCCCATCGCCGACGATGTGGACCTGGGCGTGCTGGCCAAGCGCACCCCGGGGTTCTCCGGGGCCGATCTGTCCAACATGGTCAACGAGGCGGCGCTGCTGGCCGCGCGCCGCGACAAGAATAAGATCAGCGCGGCCGAGATGGAGGAGGCGATCGACCGCGTGATCGCCGGACCCCAGCGCCGGAGCCGCGTGCTGACGCCCAAGGAGCGCGAGCTGACGGCGCACCACGAGGCCGGGCACGCGCTGCTTGCCAAGGTGATCCCGGGAGCCGACCCGCCCCACAAGGTCACGATCCTGCCGCGCGGCATGGCGCTCGGATACGTGATGTTCGCCCCGCCCGAGGACAAGTACACCTACACGCGCCAGGAGATCCTGGCCCGAATCACGGTGGGGCTGGGCGGGCGCGTTGCCGAGGAGATCGTCTTCAACGAGATCACGACAGGATCGCAGAACGATTTCGAGGCGGCGACCGATCTTGCCCGCAAGATGGTCACGGAGTACGGCATGAGCAGCAAGCTGGGCCCGCTGTCGCTGGGCAAGCGGCACGGGCCGGTCTTCCTCGGCCGCGACCTGGTGGAGAGCCGGAACTACAGCGAGGAGATTGCCTACGAGATAGACAAGGAGATACGGCGCATCATTGACGAATGCTACGACAGGGCGCGCGCGGCCATCCTGGAGCACCGGGGCGCGCTAGACCGCGTCGCCCAGGCGCTGATTGAGCACGAGAGCCTGGAGGCCGAGGATCTCGAGCGGTTGTTCGCGGGCGAGCCGCTGGCGCGGGGCGAGCCCGAGCCGGCCGCAGCCCCGGAGCCGCGGCCCGAGCACGTTGAGCCCGCCGTGCGCCCGAAGCCGGATGGACCGGTGCCGCGGCTGCGCCCGAGGCCGGAGACCCCTGGATAGGCGCCGGCCGCACGAGAAGGGCAGAGCATGACGGGTGAGGTTCGGGTTCCTCCCCATACCGTGGAGACGGCCGTGGCCGTGTCATCGGCTACGGCCGCCCTCGTGGTTGTGGACATGCAGAACGACTTCGTCACTCCCGGCGGCGCGCTGCTGGTCCCCGATGCCGCCGGCACCATTCCGTGCATTGCGAGATTGCTCGAGAGGGCGCGCGCGTCGGGCGCGCGCGTCTTCTACACCCAGGACACGCACCGAGGCGACGATCCCGAGTTCGCGATCTGGGGTGCTCACAGCGTCGAGGGCACCTGGGGCTGGCAGATCGTCGAGCCCCTGCGGCCTGGCCCTGGCGACCGCGTGGTGCGCAAGCCAGGCTACGACGGCTTCTATGCAACCTCGCTGGACCACGAGTTGAGGTCGTCCGGCACTCGGACACTCGTGGTGTGCGGGACCGTGGCCAACGTGTGCGTGCTGCACACGGCGGGAAGCGCAGCGCTGCGCGGATACAGGGTGGTCCTGCCCGTAGACGCGGTCTCGGCGCTCGTCCCCTTCGATCTCCAGGCGGCGATTCGCCAGATCTCTTTCCTGTACCGGGGCATCATCACCACGACCGACGCACTGACGTGGCAGCCGTGAGGCCGCGCTCAGCAGCGCGGCTCGGGCTGCAGTGAGAAGGAGGGAGTACAAGTGATGCGCCGATTCGTAGCCGTAGGCCTTCTTGTTCTTCTGTTGGCTGCGACCTCCGGGGCCCAGAGCCCGGCGGTCCGGCTCACCATCCTGCACACCAGCGAGCACCACGGGAACGTTCTCCCGTTCGAGACGCCCGCTGCCAGGGGAGTGGGAGGGATGGCGGCGAGGGCCACCCTGGTCGCCCAGATCAGGAAGGAAGCACCCAACGTGCTGCTGCTGGACTCAGGCGACATCCTGATGGGGACGGCGATGTCCTCGGTGTTTCGCGGCGAGCCCGACGTCCTGGCGATGAACTTGATCGGCTACGACGCGATGGCGGCGGGCAACCACGAGTTCGACTACGGCGTCGAGCACTTCCGCCGCCTGGTGCGCCTGGCCAAGTTCCCGATCATCTCCACAACCCTCCGGGGGCGCGCGCAGGAGCTTACCCCGCTATTCGTCATCAAGCAGGTGGCCGGCCTGCGCGTGCTGATTTTCAGCGCGCTCGACGAGGAATGGGCCGATGTCATAGACCCGAAGGTCTCACGCGAGATGGAGTACTTCCACCCGATCCCGAGCGCGCAGGGGATCATCCGGGGCCTGGGTGGCGGCGTGGACCTGGTCGTCGCGCTTACGCACATGAGCAACGTGCAGGACCTGGCCCTGGCGCGCGCGGTCCCTCAGATTCACGCTATCATTGGCGGGCACACGGACGGCTTCGACGGCATGCTTACCGCGGCCGGCGGCCGACCGGTGTTCGCCCTGGACAACCCTCCCACCGTGTACGTCAAGACGCACCGGCTGGGCGCCACGGTGGGCCGCCTCGACCTGGTGGTGCAGGACGGCAAGGTGCGCCGGGCCTCCGTCCAAAACCTACCCGTTACCAATGCGCTGGCGCCCGACCCGGCGGTGGCAGCGCTGGTCAAGCAGTATGAGGACCGGATGGCGGCCCGGTTCGCCGAGGTCATCGGCCGGGCGGGGGTCTTCCTCGATGGCGAGCGCGGCACGGTGAGATCGCGCGAGACCAACCTGGGCAACCTGATCTCCGATGCTGTTCGGGAGTTCGCCCGCACCGACGTGGCGATAATCAACGGCGGCAACATCCGCGGCTCGATCAACGAGGGGCCGATCACGCTTGGCGACGCCTTCCGGGTGCTGGCCTTCGACAACACCATAGTGACCTTCCAGCTGACCGGCGCGCAGATCCGCCAGGCGCTGGAGAACGGCGTCAGCATGGTGGAGGCGGGAGCCGGGCGCTTCCCGCAGGTGTCGGGGATGTCCTACACGTACGAGCGGGGCCGCCCTGCCGGGGGGCGGGTCGTTGAACTGAGGATCGGCGGACAGCCCGTCGACCCCGCGCGAAGCTACTCGGTCGCCACCAATGACTTCATGGCCGACGGCGGGGACGGCTACGCTGTGTTCAGGCTGGGAACGCAGCGGCGGGAAACACAGATGGACCTGCGCGACCTGTTCATCGAGATGATCCGGCGGGCAGGGGTCGTATCACCAAGACTTGATGGCCGCATCGTGGTTCGGTAGGTAGAGCGCACGCCGGTGGAATGCATTCTGCGGAGCCAAAGGAGGGAATCATGTCACCACGGTTGATGGCCCAGGTGGCCGTCCTTGCCGCGGTCTACGTCGTGCTCGGACAGGTGGTTCGGTTCATCCCCAACCCCATGGTGCCCGGGGCCATAGTGGCGCTGAACATGGTGGTGGTGGTGATCGCGGGCATGCTGCTGGGGCCCGCGGCCGGGGCGTCGGTGGGGCTCATCGGCACCCTGGTGAACGCCCTCAGCCCGGCCGGCAATCCCTTCGAGTGGGCCGCTGTCATCCCCCATGCGATCATGGGGCTTGTCGCCGGCCTGGTGGGCCAGCGCCGCCTGGTCCTGGGCGCCCTGACGATTGTGGTGGGCCACGCCCTCAACATATTGGCCTTCATACTGGTGGGGCTGATTCCGGCTTCGCAGGTAGCGGTCACGGTCTTCTCGATCGGTCTGCTGACCGAGGTGATCATTGACGTCATCGTGATCATGGCGGCGGTTCCGCTCTTGCGGCCGCTGCTGCGGGCCGGCGCACACACCGCGTAGCCCGGCTCCCGCGCTCTGGTGCGGGAGGGAGTTTGGTCTTGGGGTGGAATAGACTGCTGGTCTGCCGATGGAGGTGCAACGCGTGAGCATGCGGTCCAAGAACCTGGTGCGGAAGACCGGCATCAACCTCTTGCCGATCCTCATCTACGTGGGCGTGGCCGTGGTGGTGGCGGCCGGCATGTACGCTTGGGATGCGAAGTACCGGAGGGACGAGGAGGCGAGGCGCCGTCCGCCCCCGCCCGAGGTGATCGCGAAGAACCTTGTTGAGAACATCGTTGGGTCCGATACCGTGAGAGGTGTGAAGGTCGACCAAGAGCGGAAGGCGATCACGGTAACCTTCGAGTCGGTTCTGTTCAAACCCGGCAAGCCCAAGAAGGAACTGCGCGAGCTGCTGGAGGCCGAGGCGACCCTGGCCACACAGGCCATCCTGCTGCAGATGCGTGAGTACAGTGGCGCGAACGCGGTCCTGGTGAGCCAGGGCGCGACCCTGGCTGTGGCCGAGGCCGTCAGGGGCAAAGATAAAATATCTATAAACTTTCTTGACGAACGTCTGAAGGACTAACGGAGCGACCCGGTGCTCGTGCGCCTGGGTGAGGCGCTGACCATCGCCGACGTCGTCGCCGTGGCCGAAGGCCGGGCACCCGTCGAGGTCTCGGCACGCGCGCGCGAAGCCCTGACCGCTGTCCTCGCTCAGGTGGACCGCCTGGCGAGTTCGGGCCTTCCGGTCTACGCGATCAACACCGGTGTCGGCAGGCTGGCCTCGGTGCGCGTCTCCCGCGAGAACGCCGACCGCCTGCAGCGCAACATAGTGCTGAGCCACGCCGCGGGCGTGGGCCCCCCGGCGGAGGAAGGCGTCGTGCGCGCCATGATGCTGCTGCGCGCGCACGGCCTGGCCATGGGGCATTCGGGCGTGCGGCCCGAGTGCGTGGACCTGCTGGCCGACCTCCTCAACCACGGCATTCATCCAGTTGTTCCCGAGCAGGGGTCGGTCGGGGCAAGCGGCGATCTGGCGCCGCTCGCGCACCTGGCCCTCGCGTTGATCGGCGAGGGCCAGGTCGTGGTGCGCGGCGAGCGAATTCCCGCGCGCACCGCCCTGGAACGGATTGGAGCACGGCCGCTGGAGTTGCGCGCACGGGAAGGCGTGGCCCTTGTCAACGGGACGCAGTTGATGACCGGCTGGGGGGCCCTGACCGTTCACCGCGCCCAGCGGCTGTGCGTTGCAGCCGACGCGGTGGGTGCGATGACGCTCGAGGCCCTGCGGGGATGCTCGGCCGCCTTCCACCCGCGGGTTCACGAGGTACGCCCTCATCCCGGCCAGCAGGCGAGCGCCGCGAGCGTACGCCGCATGATCGCGGGGAGCGGCCTAATAGACAGCGACCCTGCGCGAGTACACGATGCCTACAGCCTCCGTTGCATTCCGCAGGTGCACGGGGCGGCGCGCGGTGCCGCCGCGTACACAGCAGACGTGATCGGGCGCGAGATCAACGCGGTAACCGACAACCCGCTTCTGTTCCCCGAGGAAGACCTGGTCCTCTCGGGCGGCAACTTTCACGGCCAGCCCGTGGCCGTGGCCCTGGACTTCCTGGCCGCTGCGATGGTTGGGCTCGGCACGATGAGCGAGCGCAGGGTGGAGCGGCTGCTGAACCCGACCTCGAGCGGCCTGCCGGCCTTCCTATCGCGGGAAAGCGGGCTGTGCTCCGGGCTGATGCTGGCCCAGTACACGGCCGCGGCGCTGGCATCGGAGAACAAGGTGCTGGCCCACCCAGCGAGCGCCGACAGCATACCAACCTCCGCGAACCAGGAAGACCACGTGAGCATGGGCGCCACGGCGGCGCGCAAGGCGGCAGCGGTGGTCGCACATCTCGAGCAGATCGTTGCGATCGAGCTGATGTGCGCGGCCCAGGCCCTGGAGTTCCGCGATGGCGCCGCGATGGGAGCAGGCACGGCAGCCGCCTACGCCGCGGTGCGAGAGGTCATCCCTGCCCTGGGCGAGGACCGCGTACTGGCCCCGGACATCGACGCCGCGACCGCGCTGGTGCGCGGCGGTCGCCTCCTGGAGGCGGTTGAGCGCTGCGTTGGGGTTCTCGCATGAGGCAGGTGGACCGGCGCCGCGTCATCCGCGCGCCGCGCGGGACGACGCTCTCATGCCGGGGATGGCCGCAGGAAGCGGCGCTGCGCATGCTGATGAACAACCTGGACCCGGAGGTGGCCGAGAAGCCGGACGAACTGATCGTCTACGGCGGCACGGGCAAGGCCGCGCGGAGCTGGGCGGCGTTTGACGCGCTCGTGGCTGCCCTGCGCGCGCTGGGCGACGACGAGACGCTCCTGGTGCAGTCGGGCAAGCCCATCGGCGCCTTCCGCACGCACGCCTGGGCGCCCCGCGTGGTCATCAGCAACGCCATGCTGGTCCCGGCATGGGCAACGTGGGAGCACTTCTGGGAGCTTGAGGCCCTGGGATTGACGATGTACGGCCAGATGACAGCAGGCTCCTGGATCTACATAGGGACGCAGGGCATCCTGCAGGGGACCTACGAAACGTTCGCCGAGGTGGCGCGCCAGCACTTCGGTGGGTCGCTGCGCGGCCGCCTGGTGCTCACCGCCGGGCTGGGAGGCATGGGCGGGGCTCAGCCCATGGCCGTCACAATGAACGAGGGGGTCGCGCTGGTCGTGGAGGCCGATCCCTCCAGGATCCACAGGCGCAGGTCTCAGGGATGGGTCGATAGAACCACGGACTCCCTGGATGAGGCGATGCGCTGGTGCGGCGAGGCGAAGGTGTCTCGTGAGCCGCTGTCGGTGGCGCTGCTCGGCAACGCGGCGGAAGTCCTGCCCGAGGTCGTCCGGCGCGGGGTGAGCGTGGATGTTGCGACCGACCAGACCTCGGCGCACGATCCCCTGGAGGGTTACATACCCATCGGGGTCAACGCCGAGGAGGCGCCCATGCTGCGGCGGAGGGATCCGGCGGGCTACATCGCCCGGTCGCAGGCCTCGATGGCGAGCCACTGCGCGGCGATGGTGGACCTGCTGCGCGCCGGAGCCGTCGTCTTCGACTACGGCAACAATCTCCGCGGCCAGGCCCGCGAGGGCGGCTTCACCGCGGCCTTTGCCTACCCGGGATTCGTGCAGGCCTACATACGGCCCCTGTTCTGCGAAGGGAGGGGACCATTCCGTTGGGTCGCGCTCTCGGGCGACCCCGCGGACATAGCCGCGACCGACGCCGCGATCCTGGCGATGTTCCCGGACAACCAGGGCCTGGCGCGCTGGATCCGCCTGGCCGGGGGACGGGTGCCGTTCCAGGGGTTGCCGGCGCGCATCTGCTGGCTGGGATACGGCGAGCGCGCACGGGCTGGCCTCGCCTTCAACGATCTTGTACGCGACGGCCGCGTGTCAGCCCCGATCGTGATAGGGCGCGATCACCTGGACGCCGGCTCGGTCGCCTCTCCCATGCGCGAGACCGAGGGCATGATCGACGGCTCGGACGCCATCGCCGACTGGCCCATCCTGAACGCGCTGGTGAACACGTGCGCGGGCGCCACCTGGGTTTCGGTGCACCACGGCGGGGGCGTTGGCATTGGCTACTCGATCCATGCCGGGCAGGTGAGCGTGGCCGACGGGTCCTCCCTGGCCGCGGAGAAGCTCGAGCGCGTGCTGACCACCGATCCCGGAACCGGGGTTCTGCGCCACGCCGATGCCGGATACCCGGTGGCGCTGGAAGCCGCACAGCGCTGGGGCCTGCGCCCACCGGGGGGCGGCTAGCGCGTCGAGACGCTCGACGCCCGGGATTTCACGAAGGCAGGAGTCCTCCCGCGACCGGGGAATCTGCGGAGGAGCAATCCCTACAGAGCGGAGGTCCCGATGCTTGCCCTCAACTTCTACTCGACCGTGTTCGTCGATGCCCTCCGTCACGGCGTCAAGACGGCTACGATACGGCTGGGCGACAAGCGCGACAAGTACCGCGAGGGCCAGGTGGTCTGGATCACGGTTGGGCGCAGGTTCGGGGTGCGTCGGAAGGTCTTCGCTGCCGTGGTGGATCGTGTCGAGAAGAAGCGGCTGGCCGAGGTGACGCCGCGCGAAATAGAGCGGGACAACCCGCAGTTGCGGCGGCACGAGGAGCTTATGGAGTTCCTCTCCAAGATCTACGGCCGTCCGGTGGGTCTCGAAGACGAGGTCACGGTGATCCACTTCTCGCGCGTGGAAGAGGGCGAGGGGCCGGCCCCCACGGAGATCTAGCCCAGGAGATAGCGGGGCTCCACGCCCTTGGTGAGAAACAGGGCGGGCCCGGCCCGCCAGAACCCCACCCCGGCGGCGTGGGCCCGTCGGCTCTGCACCACCACCACGACCGGGTCGCTACTGTGCCGGCGCGCCACCTCGGCGGCCGCCTGGGGTGTTGTGGAGAGGTGCACGAACCTGCGGCCTCCCGGGCGCAGACCTGTCTCGCGCAGGTGCTCCGCCTCGGCCGCCGATGCGCCCACGTACAGCCATTCCGGAGGCAGCACCGCCTCGCCCGGCTGCTCCACCGTGACGGTGTGCCCGTATCGCGCGCGGATGCGGCCGTCGCAGATCTCGTACCGCCTGGGATCGGCCTTGGCCAGCTCGCCCAGGTCTTCCGCGCAGAGCGATTCCCATCCCCGCTGCGCGCGCAGCGCCGCGGCGAGCGCCTCAACGGGCACAAAGCCCGCGGCATCCAGCGTGAGACCGACCTCTTCGGGGCGGTGGCGCAGGACCAGAGCCGCCAGCCGGCTGAGCCGGACCAACTTCTCGGAACGGCGGTGCTGTCGGTTGGGGCCAGGGGCAGCCATCGGCTATCACCCGATCTATTGGCCGTCGGGTCTAGGAGAACCTGCCGGGGCGACGAAGCATTCCGTGAGACGATGCCAGGAGGTGCCCCCGTGATCGGGCGGTTGGTCGAGTGCGTGCCCAACATCAGCGAGGGAAGGCGGCCCGAGGTCGTTGACGCGGTTGCGGATGCTGCGCGTTGCACCCCCGGGGTGAAGGTTCTGGACGTCCAGTCGGACCCGAGCCACAACCGGAGCGTGATCACCTTCGCGGGTGAGGGCGGGGCAGTGGCGCAGGCGGCCCTTGCGCTGGCCGCCCGCGCCGTGGAACTGATCGACCTGCGCGAGCACCGCGGGGAGCACCCGCGCCTGGGCGCCGTTGACGTGATCCCGTTCGTGCCGCTCGGCGAGAGCACGCTAGAGGAGTGTGTCGGCCTCGCGCGCCGGCTCGGCGAGAGCATCTGGGCCCGGCTGCGGGTTCCGGTCTACTTCTACGCCGCGGCAGCCGCCGCACCCCACAGGGTCCGTCTGCCCGACATCCGCAAGGGGGAGTTCGAGGGGCTGGCCGCCAAGATGCTTGCGGACGACTGGGCGCCGGATGTGGGCGATCCCCGGCCTCACCCGAGCGCGGGCGCCGTAGTGGTGGGCGCGCGACGCCCTCTCATCGCGTACAACATCAACCTCACCACGCCCGACGTGACGATCGCGCGCGCCGTGGCGCGCGCGGTGCGCGAGTCCAGCGGCGGGCTGGTCAATGTGCAGGCACTGGGGGTTGTGGCAGCCTCCGGCCAGGCGCAGGTCACGATCAACGTCCTAGATGCCTCGAGGACGTCCATGGCGAAGATCTTCGACCTCGTCCGTCAGGAGGCCGGCAGGTACGGAGTGGACATCGCCGAGAGCGAGGTCGTGGGCCTCGTTCCCCTGGACGCCGTTGTGGACGTGGCCCGAGCCCACCTCCGCATGCACGCCTTCAGGCGCGACCAGATCCTTGAGGTGCGCCTGCTGGAGTAGGCGGCCCGATGCGCCGAGCCGATCTCCTGGTCGAGCATGCCGCGCAACTGCTGACGGTTGCCGGCGGCAGCGGCGTGCCGCGCACCGGCCGTGCCCTGCGGGACCTGGGTCTGATCGCGGACGGGGCCGTGGCCGCCATGGAGGGCCGGATCGTGGCGGTGGGCTCCACCGCGCAGGTGCGCGACCTCGTCCGGCTCGAGACCCCGGCCGTCGTCGTGGACGCGTCGGGGTGCGTCGTGCTTCCCGGGTTCGTGGATGCGCACACGCACCTGGTCTTCGCCGGAGACCGCGCCGACGAGTTCGAGATGCGCCTGGGAGGCGCCACGTATCAGCAGATCGCCGCGGCCGGCGGGGGCATCCTGCGCACCGTGGCGGCCACGCGTCACGCCGACCTGGACACGCTGGTGCAGGACGGCCTGGCGCGTCTGGACCGGCTTCTGGCAAGTGGCACGACCACGGCCGAGGTCAAGAGCGGGTACGGGCTTTCCCTTGCCGATGAGGTGCGGCAACTGCGGGCGGTGCGGCGGCTTTCCCAGATGCACGCCGTGGATCTTGTCGCGACGGTGCTGGCGGCCCACGTTGTGCCGCCGGAGTTTGGCGGCGCCCCTGACGCGTATGTGGCGGCGATCGTCGAGCAGATCCTGCCTGCGGTCGCGCAGGACGGCCTGGCGGAGTTCTGCGACGCGTTCTGCGAGGAGGGCGCGTTCACGCCCGGCCAGGCGCGCACCGTGCTGCGTGCGGGCGCCGCCCTAGGACTCGCTCCCAAGCTCCACGCGGATGAATTCTCCGACCAGGGCGGCGCTGCCCTGGCGGCGGAGGTCGGCGCCGCCTCCGCGGACCACCTGCTGTGCGCCTCGGACGAGGGCCTCGCCGCGATGGCGCGGCAGGGCACGGTTGCCGTTCTGCTGCCGACCACCGCGTTCTTCCTGGGGTTGCCCTATGCCCGCGCCCGCCACATGATCGAGCTGGGCGTTCCCGTGGCCCTGGCAAGCGACTTCAATCCGGGATCGTCGCCTGCCTGGGCGATGCCCGCGGTGATCGCGCTGGCCTGCGTCGGCATGAAGATGCTTCCCTGCGAGGCCATTGCCGCGGCCACGATCAACGCGGCCTGGGCGATCGGTAGGGCAGGCAACGTGGGGAGCCTCGAGGAAGGGAAACTGGCCGACCTGCTCGTTCTCGACGTTCCCGACCACCGGGCGCTGGCCATGCAGCTCGGCGCGCCGCTCGTGCGCACGGTGATCAAGCGCGGCCGGGTTGTGGTTCCATGAGCATGCGCATTAGTCTCCCCAGGGCGAGCCAGCACGCCCTGCTTCCCAGGGACCCGCGCGGATACCTGGTCGCGGTGGAAGGCCCCATAGGCGTTGGGAAGACCACGCTCGCGCGGCGCCTGGCAGAACAGATGGGCGCCGATTTGCTCCTGGAGGTTGTGGAGGAGAACCCCTTCCTGCACGGCTTCTACCAGGACATCCGCGGCAGGGCGTTTCCCACGCAGCTGTTCTTTCTCCTCAGCCGCCACCGACAGCAGCGGTCGGTCGCGAACCGACTGTCCGACGGCGGGACCGTGGTCTGTGACTACATGTTTGCCAAGGACCGGCTGTTCGCGTCGCTGACGCTGGACGCCAACGAGCTTGCGCTGTACGAGACCGTGTACGAGCTCATAGCCCCTCAGGTGCCTTCGCCCGACGCGGTCGTCTTCCTGAGGGCCGAGCAGGACACCCTGCTGCGGCGAATCGCCGCGCGGGGCCGGCCGTTCGAGCGCGCCCTGGGCTCCGCATACCTGGCGCGCCTGGCCGAGGCGTACGACGCGTATTTCGAGCGGTTCGACGGCGGTGCGGTGATAACGGTGGACACCGATGCCCTGGATCTGCTGGCGGAGGCCGGTCTGAAGAAGGTCGTCGGTGCGCTTGCCGAGGTGCTGGCATGAAGTGGTTCGTGGCCATGAGCGGCAACATAGGCTCGGGCAAGTCCACCTTGACAACCCTGCTCTGCCAGCGGCTGGGGTGGCAGCCCTACTACGAGGTGGTGGACGAGAACCCGTACCTCCCAGACTTCTACGCGGACATGTCCCGCTGGAGCTTCCATCTGCAAGTTTTCTTCCTGGCGCGCCGGTTTCAGCACCACCAGGAGATCCTGCGGTCCGGTAGAGCGGTCATCCAGGACCGCACGATATACGAGGACGTGGAGATATTCGCCCGCAACCTCTACCTGCAGGGCCTGATGGACGAGCGCGACTTCCGCGCCTATCACGACCTGTTTCAGACCATGGTGGGGTTCCTGCGGCCTCCGGACCTGGTCATCTATCTGCGCGCGCCGGTGGAGGTGCTGCTGGAGCGCATCAGGGCCCGCTCGCGCGACTTCGAGCGGCAGATCCCCGCGGATTACCTGGCCCAGCTCAACGAGCGGTACGAGGAGTGGGTAGCGCGCTTCAATCTGTGCCCGATGCTGGTGGTGGACGCCGACTCGATAGCCCTGGACGACATCGACGGGCTAATCATCCAGATGCAGGAGCGGCTGTCGTCGCTCTTTCCCCTGCGCGACGTGCGGTCGTGAACGCCGGGGCTGCCCCGGATGGGGCCGTCCGGTTGGGCAGGCCCACCGTTTGGGTGGGCGAACTGGGTTCCACCAATGACCTGGCGCGGATGATGGCCCACGCAGGGTGCCCGGAGGGCGGTGTGGTGGTGGCCGGGCGCCAGACACACGGGCGCGGGCGAGCAGGGCGGGCCTGGGCGTCCCCCGAGGGCGGGCTCTGGTGCTCCGTGCTGCTGCCTTCGCGCGCGGGCGTGCCGCAGGGCCTGCTCAGCCTGGCAGTGGCCGTGGCGGTCGCCGAGACGGTCGAGCAGTTCGCCCCGCCCCCGGCCGGAATCCGTTGGCCCAACGATGTCGAGGTAGCGGGTCGCAAGGTGGCCGGGATCCTGCTCGAGACCGCGGCCGCGCGCGTGGTGGCCGGAATCGGGATCAACGTGAGCGTCGAGTTGCAGGCGCTGCCCCGCGAGGTCGCCGCCCGTGCGGGGTCGCTGCACTTGATCGCGGGTCGCCCCGTGGATCGTCGCGCCGTGCTGCGGGTGCTGCTCTCCCGCCTGGCGGACAGGCACTCCACGTGGGCAGCCGGTGGGAGCGACATCCTCGAGGCCTGGGGCTGCCGCGATCTGTTGCGCGGGAAGCCGGTCGCGGTGGTGCGCCAGGGGCCGGCGATCGAGGGTATCGCCGAAGGCATAGACGGCGAAGGCGCGTTGCGGATCCGCACGGCCCCAGGCGACGTGATACGGGTCACATCCGGCGACGTGATCCTGCTGTCAGGGCCGGGCGACCTGGCAGCCGACGAAGGAACCACCGGCCCGGCGTCTAACCTTCATCTCTCATGAAGCCCGAGCGCCACGTCGTAAGCGTCAGCCTGGGCTCCAGCAGCGGGGATCACCGCGTGGAGACCGTGCTGCTGGGCCATCCGTTCGTAATCGAGCGGATCGGCACGAACGGCGACTACCCGCTCTTCTGCAGGAAGATCCGCGAGCTCGATGGCAAGGCGGACGCCATCGGCATCGGAGGGATCAACCTGGCCCTGGTGGCGGGTCGGCGCAGGTACTACATACGCGACGCGGTGCGCGCCGTCGCGGGGATGCACACGCCCGTGGTGGATGGGGGAGGCATCAAGGATAGCTGGGAACGCTACCTGATCCGGCAGCTCCTGCCCGAGGAGTACGGGATCACGCTGCGGGGACGGCGCGTGCTCCTGGTGGCCTCGGTGGACAGGTACGGCATGGCCGAGGCGCTCGCCGAGGTGGGCGCGGATCTCGTGTTCGGCGACTTGATGTTCGGATTGGGCATCCCGATCGGCCTGCGTGGGCTCGGCACAATCAGGGTGCTGGCCGCGATCCTGCTGCCCGTGCTCACCCGCGGGCCGTTCACGTGGCTCTACCCGACGGGCAAGAAGCAGGACCAGGTGACGCCGAAGTTCTCTTCGGCCTATCAGTGGGCCGAGGTCCTGGCTGGCGACTCCCACCTCATCCAGCGATTCATGCCCGAGGACCTGAGCGGCAAGACGATCATTACGAACACCATAACCCGGGCAGGCGTGGAAGCACTGCGCAAGAGGCATGCCGCGCTGCTGGTGACCACGACGCCTGAGATGGATGGGCGCTCCTTCGCGACCAACGTCCTCGAAGCGATCGTGGTCGCGCTGTCGGGCCTGCCTCCCCAACACCTGGGCCCGGCCGACTACCTGGAGTGGATCCGGCGAGCAGGGCTCAAGCCGCGCGTGGAGAGGCTGGCGTGACCGATCGGGCAACCGGTGTGGCCGGCGAGGTTCGGCGCTTCGCCTTCGTGATCCATCCCCTGGTGGCGCGCGACATCGTGCGCAAGTATCGGTTTGCCAGCCCGCTGCCAGACCCGATGCTGGAGCGGATCGGCGGCTGGATGAGGCCGCTCGTCGCGTCGCGCATCAGCGGCGTGCGGTCCATCACGGGTGTAGAGGCAGAAGGGTGGTTCATCGGTCTGCCGATGACGTCGGCGCTCTTGCTGCGCACCGATCCCGAGGTCGTCTACCGCAAGCTGGTGGCGTGCGGCCGCCTGGCCGAGTCCCTGGGCGCACGCATCATGGGCCTGGGGGCATTCACGAAGGTCATCGGCGACCGCGGGGTGACCGTGGCCGAGCGCCTGGAGATGCCGATCACGACGGGCAACAGCTACACGGCCGCGTCCGCCGTGGAGAGCTCGCTGCTGGCCGCGAAGGAGATGGGAAAGGAACCGCGCGACCTGCACACCGTGGTGGTGGGCGCCACCGGCTCCATCGGCGGTGTGTGCAGCCGGATACTGGCCCGGCACGTGGGCTCCATCCTGCTGGTCGCGCGCAATCACGACATGCTAAACGGGTTAGCCGATCGCATCCGCGCCGAGAGTGGCGCGCAGGTCGGCGTCACAACGGACGTTCACGCCGCGGTGCGACAGGCCGACCTGCTCGTGGCGGTCTCCGGCTCACCCGAGGTGATGATCGAGCCCGAGGACCTCAGGTCCGGGGCGGTCGTGTGCGACGTGGCCCGTCCAAGGAACGTCTCGCGCATGGTCTACGAGCGTCGGGACGACGTGCTGGTCTTCGATGGCGGCGTGATAGAGATCCCAGGCGAGCCCGATTTCGGACTGGACTTCGGGTTCCCCCCGCGGCTGGGCGAAGCGTGCATGGCCGAGACGATGTTGCTGGCCCTGGACGGCCGGTTCGAGGACTACACGCTGGGACGCGATCTCTCGTGCGAGCAGGTGGACGAGATCGCGGCCATGGCGGAACGGCACGGATTCGGAATAGCGGGGTTCAGGCGCTTCGAGAAGGCGATCTCGCCCGGGGAGATCGCCTCCATCAGGCGCGCGGCGGACAGGCGTGCCTCCCGCGCT
>JBBIOM010000032.1:0-21833 GCA_037443365.1 Armatimonadota bacterium | reverse complement strand
CCAAAGCCACGCCAAGTCCGTATAGAGCCGGCAGGTATCTTGCATCTCTCTTCTCGCGCCGAACGTCTGTGGCATGACCCGCAGACCGCGGCCCGCCACGCTTGCGACTCAGACTACCTCACTGCCGCGGTCTGTCGGCGTCGATGCCATTGTTAGCCCGGCTCAGATGCGCCTTCATCCTCCAAGACGCCGGATTCTCTGAGCTCATGGTCGACGCGCTCTCGCGTTGCAGCAATGAGCGCGGTCATCGCGTCCACAGCGCCATTCACGTCTGCCATGGGAACGGGAATCACAAGCCGGCATCCTTTGAACCACTTCGGAGAGTACTGCAAGCCAGGGAAGCTCGGCTGCAGCGATGCTGCGAGATCCTCAAGGAACCCGCGAAGGTCTGGATGTTCTCCGCCTTCCAAATGGAGTTCTGCCCCGACAACCGCCGGGTCGCCTCCCCGGTCCAGGAGCTCGTAGTGTATGAAACCCGGCCAGCCGGGCACCTTGATCTGACGGTAGCCGGTGGCACCACCAGACGTCTGCAAGTCATCCGGCGCGCTGAGATCGTACGCATCAAGTAGCGTTTCAAACTCCGGTCGAATCTCGCGGCCGCGCTTTGTCCGCTGGATGGCCTCAGTAACCTCCTTCGGCGAGGATGCCACAACCGTAACGCCCACGCCGACGCCCTCTTCGCGTCGAACCGTCACCGCGGTTCGCGAGACGATTTCAGTTCGAGCCGTCTCTCGCGGAACGATGAGAATGCGTCCAGGTTCGTTCGTGTTGACGTATGGGGTGAGCTCAACAACGTGCAACTGGAACTCGCCAAGCGCCGCCTGCGCTGAGATGAGCTGAATCGTGTCGCGTAGGCCGACTGGTGCTGCGTCGCATGCAACCACGAGGTGAATGTCGGCTCGAGAAATCCGATCCGCTAGGGCAGCCGCTAGGCGCTCCACGTCGTGTGCGCCGGGGAACACGCGCCTTACGACGTCCAGCCAGCAGGTGTCCTGCGATCCTCCAAGCCATGCGGTCAACGCATGTTCATCGAGATTCGCTACAGCTGCGGCGTAGTCAACGATTTGCGAAATGACGCGACGATCTCGCAGCTCCGGATTGTCGTCGAGCTTGACCTCGACCACGACGATGTGTCCGGTCTCACTCAGTAGGACCACGTCCGGCCTGAGCGTGCGCGTCGACGGAGAATCCAGCCAGCTCTGCTGAAACACCGCGAAGCTGGTGCCGATGCCGGTCACGTAGGGATCGAGGCCCAGAACGAGAGGGTCGCTAGCGATCAGTCGCTCGAGGTATGCCTCATCCTTTCCTTGGGATCGAAGCGTTGTGGGCAGCCACCGCGAGACCGCTGCATCGTCTATCGAGTATGCAGGCAACTTCCATCCCCCCATCAATGTCACCAGCTCGGGCTAACTCGTGATTAGACTGGTCAGTCTAACATCCCGCCCGTATCAGTCTAGCACGCTAGGGAACCGGGAGCTCCTTCCCCGCAATCGCCCGCCTGGACTGAACCCTCGCCATCCCGCGCACCCCCCTTGCGGGGTTTTCTGCTGCTTCGCCGGTCAGCCTAGCATCCCCGGGACCGTCCTTTGCCCCCTCCTTGCCGATCGGCGGAGCCTGTCCATCGGGCGCAGGTATGTGGCAAACGAGTGGCGGAAGGGATGTCTTGAGCAAGTGATGCCGATGCCGCAGCCCTGTGCGGCGTCCAGGTAGTGCAGCATCGCCGGCTTCCGACCGCTGGATGTAGGCGGGACCTAGCGCCGCGGGGGCGGTTGCTCCTCGACGATGCGGCGCATCTCCTGCATCAACCGCAGGGTCTCGACCTCGAACGTCTCCTGGATCAGCGCGAACCGTGCCATCTGCTCCGGGGTGAGGGCCGCCGCGATGAGCTGGAGCTGCTGGCGGCGGCGCGCCTCCATCTGGCCCCGCACCTGGCTCAGCTCGGCCACCTTGACGCGCAGCGTCTCCTCGTCGCGCGACGGCGAGCGCATCAACTGCCGGATCTCGCGCAGCAGTTGCGGCACACGCCGCCCCATCTCGAGGCGAATGTTCTTCAGGGCCTTGACGCGGGGGAAGACCTGGGCGATCTGCGCCTCCGAGAGGTCGAGTTCGTCCACCAGGCGCCAGATGAAGATCGCCTCGATGATGCGCTCGCCCTGATGCGTCTGCGGCTCCTGCCCGGATGCGGGCAGGGCAAGGGCGAGCGCGGCGATCAGGAGGGCAGGGGCGAGGCGGCTGGGGGCGATCATCGGCCTTGCCTCTCCCGCCGGTCCGCATCTTCGCCGCTCTCCTGCGACAACCCGGCACGCCAGATGTCGAGCGTCGCTCCCAGCGAGGGGAGACTCGACGTCATCGTGGCGGTGACCAGCCCGCGCGCGCGCACCGCCACCGGGTCAGGAGCAGGAGGCGCGGTGCGCACCGCGGCGAAGACCGCCAGCACCGTGACCGCGGTAACCACCGCCGTGCCCAACGCGTGGCGCGGGGAGGCCAGCCACCGACGGAGGCGGGCGCCCACCGGCACCCGCTCCTCCTCGATGCGCGCGGCGAGCCGCCGCATGAACTCCTCCCAGAATCCGGGCGGCGCCACGAACCTGCCCGCGGAGCGCAGGCGCACGGCAGCGGCCTCAATCGAGGCCGCCTCATCGCGGCAGCGCTCGCAGACGGCCAGGTGCCGGGCGAGCGCGGCGCGCTCGTCGGGCAGGACCGTGCCGGTCACCCCTTCGACCAGGCGCTCCAGCACCTCTTCGCAGCGGTCCCTCATGGTGCGCGAACGCCCTCCCCTGCCAGCGCGCGGCGCAACTTGCGCAGCGCGGCGAACATCGTGGCCTTCACCGTACCCTCTGAGCAGCCCATGATACGGGCGATCTCACGATAGGGAAGGTCCTGGTAGAGGCGCAGCACGGTCATCGCGCGCTGGCGCGGAGGCAACTGGGACACGGCGAGCGCCACCAGGCGCCCGACCTCCCGGCCCTCGACCTCATCCTCGGCACCGGGGAAGCCCTTGGCGTCGCGCGCGCCGGCCTCCTCGCCGAGCAGCGGCAGCCGCACGGACCGGCCGCGCATATCCAGGCACAGGTTGATGGTGATGCGGTACAACCAGGTGTAGAGCCGCGAGCGGCCGTCGAAGCGCGGCAGCGCCCTGTGCGCGCGGATGAATACCTCCTGGGTCACGTCCGCGGCGTCCTCGTGGTTGCCGAGCATCCGGCGCGCCACGCGGTAGACGCTCTCCCGGTACTTGATCACGAGCGCGGTGAAGGCGCTCTCCTCCCCGCGCGCGAAAGCCCGGATCAGTTGCCGGTCCTCAGCGTCCACGCCAGCCCCCTCGTCTTCAACATTGAGACGGCCGGTTGGGCGTCCCGGGTTTACCCGACCGCCCCCAGCACCGCCTGGGCCCGGGCCGCGACCGCCGCCCAGTCCAGGTTGCGGAAGAACGCATCTATGTAGGCCGCCTTGCCCGTCTGGTAATCCAGCCAGTACGCGTGCTCGAACACGTCAAGGGCCACGATCACGGTCGCGTTCCAGACCGGGAACGTGTTCTGCTCGTCCCCAATGTAGTTGAAGAGCTTCCCGGTGTCCCAGTCAAACGCGGTCCAGGCCCAGCCGCGCGCCGCGATCGCCGTGGCCTTGAGGTCGCGCTGCCACTCCTCGAAGCTCCCGAAGTCCCGCTCGATCAGCGCCAGAAGCTCGCCCGAAGGCCTGCCACCGCCCCCGCCCAGGTGGGAGAAGTAGATCTCGTGGTTCTTCACCCCGCCCACCGCCCGCGACAGCTCGACCTTGAGCTCGCGGATCTCGGAGAAGGTGGGGTTGGCCTTGGCCGGGTCACGGTCCAGGGCAGCCAGCTTCTCGTGTATCTCGTTGGCCTTGTTGACGTAGCCCAGGTAGAGCTTGTAGTGCTCATCCATGGTCTTCTTCGAGATGCCGTCCAGCTCCACGTCAAACGCGCGAAACTTCACTGGCTCGTACTTCGGATATGCCATGTCATTCACTCCTTCTGACGCGCCCTACCGGCGCGCGACGGGGGCACTCTGTGCCCGCATACACAAGAACGCCGGCGCCCCCCTGCCTATGCCCGCTATTCCATCAGGCCGGCAAGCGCGCCGGCGGAGTGTACGATTCGCCCGGCCACCACGGTCGCCAGCACCCTGACGCGCGCCAGCTCCTCGGGTGCTCCGGCGTAGGGATCGCGGTCGAGCACGATGAAGTCCGCGACGCTCCCAGGGGCCAGCGTCCCCTGCCAGGACTCGGTCCCGCCGGCGTACGCCGGGCCTGCCGTGTAGGCGCGGAAGGCCTCCTGTAGTGTGAGGCACTCCTCGGGGTACCAGGCGTCTCGGTTCCCCTCGCCAGGGCGTCGTCGCGTGACCGCGGCGTACATTCCCCGCCAGGGATCCGGGGACTCCACCGGAGCATCCGATCCAAACGCCAGCGTGGCGCCGCTGGATGCGAGCGAGCGCCAGGCATAGCCCCATCTGGCGCGCGCTCCCCAGTAGCGATCGGCGATCTCGCGATCCTCGGTTGCGTGGATCGGCTGCATCGAGGCGACCACGCCGAGCCGTGCGAGGCGCGGCAGATCATCAGGATGCAGCAGCTGCACGTGCTCGATGCGGTGGCGCGCTCCCTGCCTGGCCGAGGCGTCCAGGTGGCGCTCGAAGACGTCGAGCACGTCCCGGTTGGCGCGGTCGCCTATGGCGTGGATGGCGGTCCACAACCCGGCCTTCGTGGCTGTTCCCACGAGGTGGTCCATCTCCTCGGGCGACCGCACCCGCAGCCCCAGGTTGTCGGGCTGCTCGTTGTAGGGCTCGAGCATGAGCGCGGTCTGCGACCCCAGGGCGCCGTCGGCGAATATCTTGATCGGCCCCACGCGCAGCATCTCGTCGCCCCCACCGGTTCGCATGCCGGCGCGCGCGGCCGATTCCAGGTAGCGGTCTGGGAGCGCGGCCACGATCCTCATCCAGAGATCGCCTCGGGCGTTGAGGCGCTCAAGCGCGACCAGGTCCTCGGGGCCCTCTGCCGTCGTGCCCGTGAAGGTGTGCGCGCCGACCAACCCCAGGGGATGAAGACCGGCAATCGCGGCCAGCGCGGCGCGCTCGCGCATCTCCTGCGACGGCGGCGGCACGACGCGCCGGATGAGGGCGGCGGCCTCCTCCTTCAGGATGCCGTCGGGCTCGCCGACGGCGTCGCGGCTGATCGCGCCTCCGGGCGGATCAGGCGTATCACGCGTGATCCCGGCCGCGCGCAGGGCCGCGGAGTTGACCCAGAGCACGTGCCCGTCCTTGCTCGCCATCACAGCCGGCCGGCCGCCCGTGGCCGGGTCGAGATCGTGGCGCGCGGGGAATCGCCCCCCGGGCCAGGCGTTCTTGTCCCACCCGTGTCCCTGCACCCACGCGTTCGCCGGCAGGCCTGCCAGGGCAGCCGCGACGCGCCGGGCCGCGTCCGCCGGCGAGACCGCTTCCCGCAGCTCCACTCCCATCAGGCTCAATCCATAGCCGATGAGGTGGATGTGCGCGTCAATCAGCCCTGGGAAGACCGGAAGCCCCAGCAGGTCCACGCGGCGCGCGCCCGGGAACCGGGCGACCAGGTCGCGCGCGTCGCCCAGGGCCAGCACGCGTCCCCCGGAGACGGCGAGCGCGCCGCCCTGCGACGCCGGTCCGGCGTCGGGCCGCAGATCAGCGGGCGCGAACAGCGTGACGCTCATCGTCCCGATGCCTCCAGCGCGCGCAGAAGCGTCGCCATCTGGATCGCGGCGCGGGCGGCCTCAGCCCCCCGGTTCACCCTGCCGCCGGCGCGCTCGGCTGCCTGCTCGGGATCGAACACGGCCAGCACCTCGTTGATCACGGGAACGCCGGTCTCCAGCGCGACCCGGGCCATTCCTGCCGCGGCCTGCTGCGCGACAAGATCGAAGTGCAGCGTCTCCCCCTTTATGACGCACCCAAGGCAGATCACCGCGGCGTACCGCGCTCGGCGCGGCACCGCCCCTTCCCCGTCTGCGGCCTCGGCCATGCGCCGCGCGACCAGGGGGATCTCGAGCGCGCCGGGCACCCAGGCGACGTCAACGCGCGCAGCGCCCTGTGATCGCAAGACCTCCAGCGCACCATCGAGCAGGCGCTGCGTGATCGCCTCGTTGTAGCGGCTGACCACGATCGCAAAGGCTCTCCCGGCCGCGTCGGCGTTCCCACGAAAGACAGTGTCCACCCGCATCATCACCCCTTCACGAGGCCTGCGCCGCGCCTCACTCGAGGCTGAGGAGGTGCCCGAGTCTGTGGCGCTTGGTCTTGAGGTAGGCGTAGTTCTCCTTGTTGTACGGAACCTCCAGCGGCACGCGTTCAACAACCTGGATGCCGTACCCTTCGAGGCCCGCGCGCTTCTGTGGATTGTTGGTCATCAGCCGCACGCGCCGGAGCCCGAGATCGGCCAGGATCTGCGCGCCCACGCCGTAGTCGCGCGGGTCGGGCGGGAACCCCAGCAACTCGTTGGCCTCCACCGTGTCCTTCCCCTGATCCTGGAGCGCGTAGGCCTTGATCTTGTTGCCCAGCCCTATGCCGCGGCCTTCCTGCCGGATGTAGACGACCACCCCGCGGCCCTCGCGCTCGATGATCCGCATCGCGGTCTGCAGCTGATCGCGGCAGTCGCACCGTAGCGAGCCGAAGACCTCGCCGGTGAGGCACTCTGACTGCATCCGCACGAGCGCCGGCTCCCCGTCGTCCACGCTCCCCTTCACAAGCGCCAGGTGGTGCGACCCATCGAGCGTGTTCTCGTAGACCACGACGGCGAACTCCCCGGCCAGGGTCGGCAGGCGGGTCTTGCCCTCCCGCCGCATGAAGGGGTCGTGCCGCAGCCGGTAGCGGATCAGTTCCCGAACGGTCAGGATCTTCAGGCCGAATCGGGCCGCGAACTCGCGCAGTTCGGGGAGGCGCGCCATCGCGCCGTCCTCGCTGACGATCTCGCAGATCACCCCGGCCGGCTTCAGCCCGGCCATGCGCGCCAGGTCAATCACGGTCTCGGTGTGCCCGGCGCGGCGCAGCACGCCCCCGGGCGCCGACCGCAGAGGGAACACGTGCCCCGGCCGCACCAGGTCATCGGGGCTCGTATCGCCGTCGCCCTCGGCCCCGGCCAGCAGCCTGATCGTCAGGGCGCGGTCGTGGGCCGAGGTCCCGGTTCCTCCACGTCGCGCGTCCACCGACACGGTGAACGCGGTCCCGTGGTGAGACGTGTTGTCGGTGACCATGACCGGGAGGCGCAGCTCGTCGCACCGCTCTGGGGTGAGCGGCACGCAGATCAGCCCGCGCGCGTGCACCATCATGAAGTTGATCGCCTCGGGCGTGGCGAACTCGGCGGCCATGATGACGTCGCCCTCGTTCTCGCGGTCCTCGTCGTCCACGACGACGAGCATCCTCCCCGCGCGAAGCTCCGCAACCGCTTCGGCGATCGAGGCCTGCTCGAACGCCGCCTCACCCGTCAGGTCGTCCACCGTCCCTGCACCCCTTCCAGCAACTTCTCCACGTGCTTGGCCAGGATGTCCACCTCGATGTTCACGGCATCCCCCACACCCCACCGCCCCAGCGTGGTCACGGCCAGGGTGTGCGGTATCAGCGCGATCGCGAATCCGGGAGCGTCCGTGAGCGCGGCCACGGTGAGGCTAACGCCGTCCACCGCAACAGAGCCCTTCTCCACCAGGTAGCGCATCAGGGCCGGGGACGGCGCTATCTCCATCCAGATGCCCTCGCCTTCCTGCCTGATAGCGGTGATGGTGCCCACGCCGTCCACGTGCCCCTGCACGATGTGCCCGCCCAGGCGCTGATCGAACCGGAGGGGCCGCTCCAGGTTCACAGGGCTCCCCTGGCGCAGCCTTCCCAGCGTCGTCCGCCGCAGCGTCTCGGCCACCACGTCGGATTCGAACGCCTGTCCAACCAGGCCCACGATCGTCAGGCACACTCCGCTTACAGCGATGCTCTCTCCCACCTTGGCGCCGTCGAGCACGGCCCCGGCCCGCACCGTCAGGCGAACGCCGTCGGCGTTGCCGGTCAGCCCCGTGACCTCGCCCAGCTCCTCGACTATTCCGGTGAACATCAGACCGCCACCCTCCCCTCGATTAGTACGTCCTCGCCTAGCCTCCTGATGCGCGTCTCCTGCAGCCGCACTGCCCCGGCCGCGCCCACGAGCCCGGTCCCGTCCACGGGAGTAGGCGCCCGCTCTCCACCGATCAGCCAGGGCGACACCAGCGCGACGACCCTGTCCACGATCCCGGCGGCAAGGGCGGAGGCGTTGACGGTGCCGCCGCCCTCGACCAGCACGCTTTGCACTCCCCGGAGGGCAAGTTCATGCATGAGGGCGCGCAGATCCACTCCCCCCGGGCCTCGATCGAGCACGAGCACGTCCACCCCGGCCCGGCGCATGGCTTCGACCCGCTCCGGGGGGGCCGCATCGGTCGTGGCTAGGAGCGTCAGCACCTCCCCGGCGGATGCGACCACGTGCGCCTCGGGCGGGGTGCGCAGATGCGAGTCCACCACGATGCGCAGCGGATTGCGCCCACCGGGTATGCGGCAGGTCAGATGCGGATCGTCGGCCAGCACGGTCTGCACGCCGACCAGGACCGCGTCGTGGGTGTTGCGGAGCGCGTGCGCGTACCGTCGCGCCCGATCCCCTGTGAGTGCGAGCGCGCCGGCGCGGTCCGCCGCGATCTTGCCGTCGGCGCTCATGGCCCACTTCAGCGTCACGAAGGGCATTCCGGTCCGGCGGTGCTTCACGTAAAACTCGTTGACCCGCCGGGCCTGACCCTCGAGCAAGCCGACCTCCACCTCGATGCCGGCTTCCTGCAGCCGCGCCAGGCCTCTGCCGTTCACCTTGGGGTCAGGGTCGCACATCGCCGCCACAACGCGGCGGACGCCCGCGGCAATCAGCGCCTCGGTGCAGGGACCTGTGCGCCCGGTGTGAGCGCACGGTTCGAGGTTCACGTAAAGGGTGGCTCCGCGGGCGCGGCCGCCTGCCTTGCGAAGGGCAACGATCTCGGCGTGAGCGGTCCCGGCCCTGGCGTGATAGCCGCGGCCGACCACGATGCCGTCCGCCACCAGGACGGCCCCGACCATCGGGTTCGGGCTGGTGCGACCCTCGGCCCGCCGCGCGAGGCGCAGAGCCAGCCTCATCATCTGGGTATCGTCGTGCGCTGATACGAGCAAATGATCACGCCCGGAATCCGTAGACCTCCGGGCGCGGGCGCATCGGAACGCGGGTTCGGGCTGGAGGCCATGGCGCAGGCGAAGCGCGCCATTGGTCCCGGCGACCGAATCCCGGGCTCCAATCCTGACCTTCTTCCATCCGGACTATACCGTCGGCCCCGGAGTCTCACCGGATCTGCCTGGCTGCTCACGCAGCCGGGCTCGCGGGCTCTACCGCCGATCGGGAATTGCCGGCGCTCGCGCTGCCGGCTCACCCTGCCCTGAAGGTCTACTATTCAGTTGGACTACAATACAAGTGTACCATCGGGCGGGCCTCGGGGCAAGGAACGGCAGGCATCCGCACCCCCCCGTGCGAACTACACGAGGCATGAAGCGCGCATCCCCTCCGCCGCGGGAGGCCTTCTTGCCCCGCGAGAGAGCCATCATCGAGGCACACCGCACGCCCCAGCAGGTGCAGCGGTTCCTGGACGCGCTGCGCTACAACCACCATCGCGTGGGGACCACGCTGGCGTCGTTCCGGGAGGTCGTGCGGGCGGGCGAGGTCATGTGCATGGAGGCCGCGCTCGTCGCCGCGGTCATCCTCGAGCAGCACGGCTACCCGCCGCTCGTGGTGAGCCTGGAGTCGCAGGACGGCCTGGATCACGTGCTCTTCGTCTTCAGGCGGCGCGGGCGTTGGGGGGCCGTGGCTCGATCCCGGGACGCCGGGCTGCACGGGCGCCGGCCGGTCTTCCGATCAATCCGGGACATGGTCTGGAGCTACTTCGACCCCTACGTGGACTTCACCGGGCGCATCACCGGCTACGCGCTGGTGGATCTCCGCGACCTCGGGGGCTACGACTGGCGGCTCAACCGCCGCAGCATGTGGAAGCTGGAGCGATACCTGATCGAGGTACCCCACAGGCCGCTGTGCTCATCCGATGCGCGCTACCGGCGTCTGCTGCGCAGGTACAGGGAGTTCCGGCGCCGCCATCCCAACGCGCCGGCGATCTACTACAGCGGTCGGGATCGCTGGATGTAGCAGCATCCCCACCACCAGGCGGGTCGCTTCCTCCAGGTTCCGCGGATCCACTACCGGCGGGAGGTCGGTTGGCCGGTGGTAGTGCGGATCAACCCCCCGGTGCAGGAAGACCGCGGGGATCCCCACCTGCTCGAAGCTGGCGTGGTCGCTACCCGCGCTCCGGAACCGGGTCAGCGGGATCCCGAGCGTCCGGGCAACCTCGACCGCGGCGTTCACCATCGTTTCGTCGCGCCCTGGCGAGCTGCCCGCCGTCAGCGCCTCGCCCCATCCCACCATGTCTATGTTGATCATGGCGACGACGCCCCTGCGCCGCTCCTGCGCGAACGCGACCGATCCGAACAGCCCCAGCTCCTCGGCCGAGAACAGCACGAACTGGACGGTGCGCGGGGTAGGCGTACCTGCCAGCACGCGCGCCGCCTCGAGCACGACCGCAACCCCTGACGCGTTGTCGTTGGCGCCGGGACTGCCGGGCACCGTATCGTAGTGGGCGCCCACCACCACGATCTCCTCCGGCCGCGTCGCGCCGCGCTTCGTCGCCGCAACGTTCGCGGTCGTGCGCATCTCGGTCAAAGCATCCACGAGCAGGCGCACGCGCAGGCGGCCCTGCTGCGTCGCCTCTATCAGCCGCACACCTTCCTCGTTGGAGATCGCCACGGCCGGAATGCGCGACGGCTGCACGAGCGTGCCGGCCATGATCCCCTCGGGCGCGCTGTTGAAGATGATGACCGCCACGGCGCCGCGCGCGGCCGCGTTGGACACCTTCTCGGTGAACGTAATTGATCCCCGCGCCACGAGCGCGATCGCGCCGGAGATCTGCCGCCCCTCGTAGTCCCCTGGGCGGCCCAGCCCCGCGTGCACGACGTCGGCCTCTACCCCGCCAGGAGCCGTGGGCGCCGAGTAGGTGAAGATCGCGGCCGGCACTGCGCGTGGAGGCGCACCCAGCGCCAGCAGCTCGACACGGCGCGCCTCGAAGTACGGGAACCGGAACGAGTGGATGTCGGCCTGATACCCGAACTGCCGGAACTGCGCCGCCAGGTACTCCGCGGCCTGCCGCTCGGACGGCGTTCCCGCGACCCTGGGACCAATCACACCAGCCAGGTGCGCCACGTGCGCAAACGCGGCATCGCCCGACGGCGCCGGGGGGGCCGGCTGCCCTCCGGCCGGTGCAGGCGCAAGCGCGCAGACGGCCAGCGAGAGCAGGATCGAGACGATGCGAAGGTACGGGAAGTGCATCACGCCACCTCTCCTGTTCTGGCTAGTGCGGCAGGGCCAGCTCTCTGACCCGGCCCCCGGTTGCGCGCACGAGATCCCCCGGCGCAATCGGGAAGATCGCGGTGGGCGTACCCGCCGCGGCGTAGACGACATCGTACGAGAGCAGGTCTTCGTCTATGTAGGTCTCAAGCGGCGTCGCGTGCCCCACGGGCGGGACGCCGCCGATCGCAAAACCGGTGACCGCGCGCACCCGGTCGGCGCCGGCGCGCTCGATGCGCACGGCGCCCGCGGCGCGGGCAAGCCGTCCAACGTCCACCCTGTTCTTGCCCGAGGCCAGGACGAGCAGCGGCCGCCCGTCTGCCAGAAACACCAGGGATTTCACGATCTGCCCGAGCGTGGTGCCGATCGCGTCGGCCGCGTCCTGCGCCGTGCGAGTTCCCTGCGGGAACTCTTGTACCTGCGCTGCCAGGCCCAGTTCCAGGAGGGCCTGCTGCACGCGATCGGTGGCCGAGGACACGAGACACCTACTCCCTTGACGGAAACCGGCCGAGCAGCGCGTCCTGCACGATCGCCTTGACGTCTGGGCCGAAGTCCTTGCGCAGGACCCATTCCAGAAACCCGCGATCGCGGGCGGCCAGGTCGCGCAGGGACCGGCCGCGCACGCCGTCCGGCCCGAACATCAGCACCGCCTCTCCTCGCTCCCACACGATCTTGCCGTCGGGATCTATCGCGTTGGGATCGCGCGGGTTGAACAGGTCGGCCAGCCCCTGTGGGGACCGCGGCAGGTCGGGATAGACCGCGAGCTGCGCGTCGAGAATCTCCAGGCACGCCTCGGCGTCTGCCTGCGCGGCGTGGGCGCCCTCCAGCTCCTTGCCGCAGTAGTAGCGGTAGGCGGCGGCCAGGTCGCGCGGCTCCTTCCGGTGGAAGATCACCTGCGCGTCCACAACCGCGCGGTTCGCCATCTCCAGGCGCAGGCCGGATGTGGCCAGCTCGCGGTGGAGAACCGGGATGTCGAACCTCGAGACGTTGAACCCGGCCAGATCGGCGTCTCCTATGAACCCCAGCACCCCTGGGGCGATCTGCGCGAACCGCGGCGAATCCGCTATGTCGGCGTCGGTGATCCCGTGTATGCGCGTTGAGGCCGGAGGAATCGGCACCCCCGGATTCACCCGGTGCACGAGCGTCTCCAGCCCCCCGTCGGGGCGGACCTTGACAAGCGCCACCTCGATGATGCGGTCGGAAGCGGGGTTGACGCCCGTGGTCTCCAGGTCGAGGAACACGAGTGGGCGGCGCAGGGCCAGGTGCTTCATCACGCGGTCAGTACGCCCGCGCGTAGTAGACCGTGGCGGTCGAAGGCCTGCCGCATGCCAGGCAGGTTCCCTCGGGAGCATCGTTCAGCGGTGTGACCCGCGGCGAGGCGCCGGTCCGTTCGCGGATGGTGTCCTCGCACGCCTGCTCCTGGCACCATCCGGTGCGTACGAATCCACGCCGGTCCCGGATGGCTTCCGCGAGCTGCTCAATCGTCTCGACGGCAACCGTGTGCTCGTCCAGGAACGCCTTCGCCCTGCCGAAGTACTCCGCCTGCACATCATCCAAGGCGGCGAGCACCGCTTGCTCGATGCCGTCCAGCGTGACGGTGGTCTTGCCCCCGCCGGTGCGCTTCACCAGAACGGCGGCGTCGGCGGCCAGATCGCGCGGTCCGATCTCCAGGCGGATCGGCACACCCCGCATCTCCCAGTCGTTGAACTTCCAGCCGGGCGTGTACTCGTCGCGGTCATCCAACCGCACCCGGGCGACCGACTTCAGGCGCTCGGCCAGCGCCCGCGCTGCTGCCAGCACCCGCTCGCCGTCCTTGCCGGGAATCGGCACGATCACGACCTGGACCGGCGCGATGCGCGGCGGCAGGGCCAGCCCGCGGTCGTCGCCGTGCGCCATGACAAGCGAGCCGATCAGGCGCGTCGAGACGGCCCAGGAGGTGGACCAGACGTACTTCTCTGCGTTGTCGCGGTCGAGGAACTTCACGCCGAACGCCCTGGCGAAGTTCTGCCCCAGGAAGTGGCTGGTGCCTGCCTGCAAGGCCTGGCAGTCTGGCATCAGCGCCTCCAGCGTGTAGGTCCAGTCGGCGCCGGCGAACTTCTCGGACGGCGACTTGCGGCCCGCCAGCACCGGGATCGCCAGCACGTCCTCGAGCAGCTGCCGGTAGATCTCGAGGATCACCAGGCACTCCTGGTCGGCCTCCTCCAGGGTGGTGTGGGCAGTGTGCCCCTCGTGCCATAGGAACTCGCTGGTCCGCAGGAACAGCCGGGTTGACTTCTCCCAGCGCACTACGCTGTTCCACTGCAGCAGCAGCACCGGCAGATCGCGATACGACTGGATCCACTTGGCGTACATCGGCAGGATTATCGCCTCGGAGGTCGGGCGTACCGCCAACCGCTCGGCCAGCTCCTCATCGCCGCCGTGCGTCACCCAGGCGACCTGGGGCGCGAACCCCTCGACGTGCTCGGCTTCCTTCTTGAGGAACGCCTCGGGGACGAACAGCGGGAAGTAGGCGTTGACGTGCCCGGTGGCCTTGAACCGCTCGTCCAGCCAGCGCTGTATTCCTTCCCACAGCGCGTAGCCGTAGGGCCGGATGACCATGCACCCGCGCACGGGCGAGTAGTCGGCCAGTTCGGCCTTGAGCACAACCGCCGTGTACCAATCCGAGAACTGCTCGGACTTGCTCGGGATCTCCTTGACGAACTCCTGGCCCTCGATTGACATGCGTCCCCCCGAAACGAAATGGCCCCCCACCCCAAGGGACGGGAGGCTCCCGCGGTACCACCCTTGTTCCGGCCCGGCAACGGCCACCAGCGGTGACCCGCCTCCCGGATCCGGCCTGCTCTGCGCGCGTATCGGGCGCAACCGGCGGCCTTCTCGGCCGCGGCTTAGGGGTGGGTCGGCCCCGTCATCGCCGTATGTAGGGGCAGTCTAGCACGGCACCGAAACAGCGGGCAAGCCACGGGACAGACGCCAGACTCGTCACAGCCGCCCACGGCAGGGTTCCCTCTGGATTGACGGGCGGCGCGTGCTCCTGCTAGGTTGAGGGCTGGTTGTCCAGGGGGTGCGGTCCCTGATGGGCTTCGAGCAGATCACTGCGCTGGCGGTATTCGTCGCAACGTACGCCCTCGCCCTCACGCGCCGCATCAAGATCGCCTACGTCTCGCTGACCGCGGCGGTCCTGCTCGTCGCGCTGCGCATCCTGACCCCGCACGAAGTCCTGACACAGGCCCTGAAATGGGACGTGCTCGGCATCTACTGGGGCTTCATGATGGTCTCGATCGCCTTCATGGACAGCGGGGTGCCGAAGCTCCTGGCAGAGCGCATCCTCAAGGCCGCCCACGCCGAGAAGCACGCCATCCTCTATCTGGCCGCCTCGACCGCGTTCCTATCGGCCTGGATGGAGAACGTGGGCGTGGTCCTGATGATGGCGCCGATCGCGCTGGCTATCAGCAGGCGCCTGAACACCTCCCTCTTCCCGTACATGGTCGTCATCGGCATAGCGTCCAACGTCGTCACGACAGTAAGCATGGTGGCCGACCCGCCGTCAATCATTCTCGCCATCGAGACGGGCATGAGGTTCAAGGACTTCTACTGGTTCCTGGGAAGGCCGGGCCTGGGGACGCTGACCGTCTTCGCGGTTATCGCGGCGCTGCTCGCGCTGCTAGTTCAGTTCCGCCGCATGACGAAGCGGGTTGACCTGCCGACAGACGAGGTGCCGGTGACCTACGCGGCCACGATCCTGTTCGTGGTCTCGGTCGCGATCCTGGGCTTCGGGCACGAGCGCGGCCTTCCACCGGGCATCGTGGGCGCTGTCGCCGGCTGCGTCGCCCTGTGGCTCAACCGCCGGCGGTTCCGCGCGATGTTCGCCGAGTTCGACTGGAACTCGTTCGCCTTCATCATGGGTATCTTCGTTGTGGCGCACTCGCTGCGGTCAACAGGGCTGCTGCGGGAGTTCGCGGGCCTGCTGCACGGGGCGCGGCTGCAGACACCCGCGCTCGCCATGGGCGCGTTGATCTGGATAGCGGTGGCCATCTCGTCGTTCGTGGACAACGTGCCCTTCACCGTGCTGATGATTCCGGTGGCGCAGGACCTGGCCGGCATGCTCGGGGCGAGCGCGTGGCCGCTGTTGTTCGGGATGCTGATCGGCACCGGGAGCGGCGGCAACATCACGCCTGTCGGCGCCACGGCCAACGTCTTCGCGTGCGGCTTCCTGGAGAAGCACGGCTACAAGGTGCATCTCGGGCAGTACCTGAAGATCAGCGTACCCTTCACGGTGGCGGCCGTGGGCGCGGCCCACGTGCTGCTCTACATCTTCTGGCTGCGCTAGCGCGCGACGTGCGCGCGAATCCAGGCCATCGCCGCCTCGATCGCCCCCTCCTGCGGCGAGCGCGTGGCACCTGGCGGCGGGATAGGCGGACCGATCCGCACGCTCACGCGGCCCGGCCTGGGAAGCCAGGCGCCCAGCGGGAAGACCCGCCCGGTGCCGACCATCGCCACCGGCACCACCGGCACGCCGGCGCGCGCGGCGAGCAGCGCAGCGCCGCGGTGCCCTGGGGCGGGCTGCGGGCTTATGCGTCCCTCGGGGAAGATCGCCACCTTGCGTCCGGCGCCCAGGGCGAGCAGCGCCCCCCGCACGGCCGCGGAGTCGGCCTCGCCGCGGCGCACCGGGATGCAGCCGTAGGTGCGCATGGCCCATCCTACCAGGGGCAGCGTGAAGAACTCGGCCGCGGCCAGGAACAGCAGGCGCTCAGGCAAGGCCGCGGCCAGGAACAGCGGATCCAGCGCGCTCGGGTGGTTGGCGACGACCACGGCAGGACCCGGGGGAAACCGCTCGAGACCTTCGACCCGGAAGCAGAAGAGAACCCGAAGAAGCGCCCTGACGGCCACCCACGTCGCCCGGAACAGCCGTGTCTCGCGCGGCCACGCGATGCTGGCGCGGCGCACGGGATCCGAAGTGGAAGAGGGACGAGAATCCGGCATCTGCGGCCAGCGGACTAGCTCGGAGCCATCGCCCCGAGGTACTCGCTCAGGGCCTGCTCATCCAGCCCCGTCATCCTGGCGATGCTCGAGAGCTTCGGCAGGGCCCAGGCGCTCGTGCTCACGGCCAGCACCTCGTCCGCAGGGCCCCCCGACAGCGTCATGCGCGCGCGCACGACCGCGCTCCTGTCGTCGCGCCTTACGATCTGCCCCTCCGCCCTGATCTCAACGCCTGTGGGCACGGGCCGATGGTAGCGGATCGAGATCTCGCGGGTGATCGCGAGCCGGCCCAGGCAGGCGATGACGGTCCAGGCCGACACCTCGTCCAGAATCGCCGCGATGACGCCGCCGTGGGCAACCCCATCGAAGCCGCAGAGGTGCTCGGGGATCACGTACCGGGTGAAGCAGCCTGTCTCTGAGCGCCAGAAGCGCAATCGGAGCCCCAACGGGTTGCGCGGCGAGCAGCCGTAGCATTGCCCTGGCCATCTGTTGGGTATCTCAGGTTGATCCACGCCGATCACACCTCCCGAGGGGATGCCGGCCGCATGCGCGGCAGACCCCAGGCAGACAGCACCGCGACGAGCCCGCCCACGCCGAGGACCGCGAAGGCCCAGCCCCAGCCCGAGGCATGCGATCCAGCAGGGTTGGCCGCGTCCAGCACCATGCCGAAGACGGCCGGCGCGATCGCGCCGGCGCCGAATCCGGCGAGCGACCGGACGGCCAGGACCGAGCCGAGGTATGCGGGGCGCACGGCCTCGGTCAGGGCCGCCGACAGCACCGGGGAGTCGCCCAGCGCGGTGAAGCCGTAGACCGCGCCCACGAGGGCGATCACCAGGAGCGGCCCTCCCACCAGCCACCCGAAGGCAAACGAGCACGCGGCACTCGCGGCGGCCAGCGCAAGCATGACAGTGCGGCGCCCCAGCCTGTCTGACAGGTATCCCATGGCTGACGACGACACCAGGCCCATGACGTGAAATGAGGCCGCCACGTAGGCGCCGAGCTCCGCCGCACGCAGCGTCACCGCGCCGGAGGCAGCCAGGCTGGAGGCCACGAAGGCCGGCGTCCACGCCCACATCCCGAGCAGTTCCCAGGAGTGCCCAACGTACCCGACGGTCAGGCGCGCGGCGCGCGGGTTGCGCAGCAACTCGGCCGAGGCGCCCGACCCTTCGACGCGAGGGTGGATCACGTTCGGGGTCTCCCGCAGCACCAGCCATGCGATCAGCGCGCCCACGAGCGGCCCCGCGGCCGTCACCAGAAACGCCTTCTCATAACCGCCCCGCGACAGCACCGCGCCTGCCAGGAGCAGCGAGGCGCCGTAGCTCAGCGATGACGAGGCGATCAACCAGCCGACGGCCGCGCCCCGGCTGTGCGAGCGGTGGCGGTCTGAAACGAGCATGATGGCCGTGGAGTAAGTGCCGCCCTGGGCAAGGGCGGCGAGTGTGAACAGAGCCAGCCCGGAGAGGTACGAGCGCGCGAACAGCGCGAACGCTATCGCCGTCACGGTGCTGAGCGCGGACGACAGAAGGAAGATCCGCCGGGAACCGACCCGGTCGGCCAGCCACGAGAACCCCAGCAGGGAGATCGCGTAGCCGGCCTGGAACCCGGTGGACACCAACCCGGCCTGGGCCGCCGACATGCCCCACTGCGCGCGCAGCACAGGAAGGCACGCCGCGTAGGACATGAAGAACAGGGTCATGAAGAACCGCGCGGCGCAGATCCCTGGCAGCCAGAGGTCGAGGCGTGTCCGGGCCTTCATCGTCTGGCCCGGGGCTTCGCGCAGAAGGCAGGCGGCAGCAGGCCTCTCCTATCTCCGGCCAACCAGCAGCGGCATGATATCCACGCCGCGGACATGACCCAGCGCGCCTCCGGCTGCCGCGGCCTCGGTGTATCGCCCGGCGCCGTCCGGGCGCGTGCCCCCGCCGCCGACCAGCAGGGGAACCGGATCGGGTGAGTGCCCTCGCACCTCGCAGGGGGTCGCGTGGTCCGCGGTCACCGCGATCAAAACCCCGTCCTGATCGAGCGCCGGGAGCAGCACGCCGAAGAAGTGCTCGTCAATCTCCTCGATGACGCGCTGCTTCGCTGTGAAATCGCCGTCGTGCCCGGGCTCATCAGGCCCTTTGAGGTGCATGTAGAGGCCGTCGTACTCGGGCAGCACCTCGAGCGCCCGGCGGGCCCAGGCCCGGTACGCCTCGGCGCGGCTCGCCGATGCGCCCTGGGGGATCTCGATCACGCCCATCCCCAGGTACCGGGCGATCCCGCGCTCGACCGGCATCTCCACGAAGCAACCCATCCGCACGCCGAAGCGGTCCTCTATGGAAGGAACCTGGGGCAGGTGGTCGCCGCCGTCGCGCAGCAGGATCAGGTTGCCAGGCAGCCTGCCCGCTTCCCTCCGCCGGGCGTTGAGCGGGTGCGCGTCCATGACGGCGCGGCTCTTCCAGGTGAACTCGTTCACCAGCGCCGCGGCAGTGCTCGCCTCCGCCGATCCATCGAGCGGCACGCACTCCTCGATCTGGTTCCCGAACGTGGCGCGCGCGACGCCCATGCCGCCTACGCGCGCGTAGGCCGGATCGGTGTTGGAGATCTGGGCGCTGAGGCGGCCCTCGCTCGGGTAGAAGACCACCGCGCAGCGGTGGCCGATCGTGGCGGACGCCACGACCCTGGCGGGCGCGCTCTCGAGCGTGATCTGCGCGGTGACCGCCTCGGCCAGCACACGCGCCTCCTGTGAGGAGAGGTTGCGTCCTACGCGCCGGTCAACTATCAGCGCGCCCTCCCCGCCGGTGGCGAAGTTGCCGCGCAGCGCCAGGTCGCCGTCCCTGAAGTCCAGCCCGGCTCCCAGCGCCTCCAGCGGGCCCCGGCCCACGTGGTAGACCAGGGGATCGTATCCGAGGATGGCCACGACCGCCACGTCCGACTCGGGCGCGATGCCTTCCCCCACTGTTGTGACCAGCCCCTGCTGGCCCGCTTCTGCCAGGCGGTCGAGATGCGGTGTGTGCGCTGCCTCAAGCGGGGTGCGGCCTCCCAGGGCCCCGATCGGCCGGTCGCCGACCCCGTCCAGGATCACGTAGAGGATCTTGCGGTTCATGGCTGCCCTCCCACTGCCGCCACCAGGTCCGCGCTGAGCACTCCTGCAAAGACCTCGGACGCAGGCCCGGTCACGCTGATGCTCCAGTCCTCACCCACGGTCACGCGCAGGTCGCCCCCGGGAGCAGAGACCGTCATCGCGCGGTCAGTTGCGCCCTCGCGCACAGCGGCCGCGGCCACCGCGCCTGCGCTGGTACCAGAGGCCATCGTCTCGCCCACGCCGCGCTCCCAGATGAGTATCCGCACGCTGTCGCGCGCCGCGACCTGCGCGAACTGCACGTTCGTGCGCCTGGGAAACAGGGGATGGGTCTCCACCAGCGGACCGAGACGGTGCAGGTCAACGAGCGCCAGGTCGGGGACGAAGACGACGCAGTGCGGGTTGCCCACGGACACGGCCGTGATCTCCAGCTGCTGGCCGCCGACCTCGATGATCTCGTCCACCACCTCGCGGGCTGGACCCGTAGCGGGGATCGCGGTGCTCTGAAAGGTCGCGCGCCCTACGTCCACTGTCATCTGGTCAATGCGCCCATCCACGAGGTGCAGCGTCATGCCCGCGATCCCGCCGGGCGTGTCCACGGTGAAGGCAGCACGGTCGGTGTAGCCGTGGTCGTACAGGAACTTGGCGAAGATGCGCAGGCCGTTGCCGCTCTTCTCGGCCTCGCTGCCGTCGGGGTTGTAGATGAGCAGGCCGAAGTCCGCCCGCGCCGAAGGCGCGAGCGCAAGGATGCCGTCGGAGCCGACACCCGTGTGCCGGTCGCAGATGCGCTGTATCGCGCGGGGCGTCAGTTCGAAGGTGAGGGCGGCCGGATCGAGCACCAGGTAGTCGTTGCCCAGCGCATGCGACTTCACCACCCAGTTCTGCCCTGCTGGGGGCGTCATTCGTTCCCCACCTCCTCGTGCCGCTTCCGCGCGCGGCGCAGCGCCGACGCGATCAGGCGGTCCAGTACGACCGCAAACTCCAGCCCGGCGGCCAGCGCGGCTTGCGGGAATAGGCTCCTGTCGGTCAGCCCGGGAATCGTGTTCACCTCGAGCACGGCCACATCGGCCTCGCGGACGAAGAGGTCCACGCGCGCGAAATCGGCGCACCCAAGAGCGCGATAGGCGCGCAGCGCAGCCGACTGCGCGCGCCAGACCGCGGATGCGGGCAGCCGGGCCGGGCAGATCTCATCGGCCGCTCCCGGAGTGTACTTGGCTTCGTAGGTGAAGAACTCCCGCTTGGGCACGATCTCCACGAGCGGCAGCGCCACCGGGCCGGCGCCTTCAGGGTCGTCAATGATCGCGCACGTCAGTTCGGTGCCGGTGAGGTACTCCTCGATGAGGGCGGCCCGATCGAGGCCCAGCGCCTCCAGGAGGGCGGCCTCCAGGCCCTCGGGCCGCCGCACCAGGCTGACCCCGATGCTGCTGCCCAGGGCATTGGGCTTGACCATGCAGGGAAAGCCCAGCGTGTGCGCGACCTCATCCACCAGCGAGGGCAACCTGGCCCCCAGCCCGGCGCGGTCCACTGCCAGGTATCCGGGCACGGGCACGCCGTTTAGCGCCATCAGCTGCCGCGAACGCCGCTTGTCCATTGCGAGCGCGCTCGCCAGGACGCCCGAGCCCGTGTAGGGAATGCCCAGGAACTCCAGCATCCCCTGCACCGTTCCGTCCTCGCCGAACGGTCCGTGCATGGCGATGAAGGCGACGTCGAGGTCCGCGGGCGGGAACCATGCGCCGGCAGATGGCACCGGCAGCGGCAGCACCTCGTAGCGCGCGCGGTCGAGCGCGGCAAGGACGCGGCTGCCCGAGGCAAGCGACACCTCGCGCTCGGGCGAGGGGCCGCCCATGAGCACGCCGACGAGCGGCTTCTTCACAGGGGGTTCACAACAACAGAGGAGTTCACAGTTTCCCGCCGCACTCCTGGCAGAACTTCGAGTCCTCCTCGTTCAGCCTGTTGCAGGCAGGGCACCTGATCATCACGACCCGCTCGGGCCCACCTGCCGCGGGTTTGAGCTCCGCCTCATCCAGGGCGTCCTTGACCATGCCGCCTGCCATGCGGGCGTAGGGCTCGAGGTCGCGGCGCGCCCGCTGTGGATCCAGGACCACGCCGGAGCCGGCCAGACCGCGCGCCCCGACCGCCCGCAGCGCCCCGCCGGCGAGAAGCAGCACCATCGCCAGTATCATGCGAAACACGAACGACGGGATGACCGTCTCTGGGTCTGAGTCACGCCCCGCAATCAACGCCATCGTCACAAAGAGCGACGCAAACACCAGGCCCCCGACGGCCATGATCAAGGTGCCCAGGTAGAAGGTGGTTCTCCTTCCGGCGGATACCTGCCTGCTCATCCTATCCTCCTTGCCCG
>JBBIOM010000031.1:18999-22539 GCA_037443365.1 Armatimonadota bacterium | reverse complement strand
CGTCGCAGCCGCGGTTCGACTTCCAGCAGCACCGTCGCCAGCCATCGCTGTTTCTCCCATGAAAGCGCTTGTCAACCCACGGTCGTCGCTTGCTCTCCGTGCGAACGCGGAACCCTGCGGTCATTCTCCCATCGGTGCCCGGCCCGCAGTACAGCCGACACACACCATACGGTGGGACCCGCGGCTCCCTATTCTGATCCCGAGGCCCTTACGCCCAGAAGCTACACGAGAGCAGCCAGGGTCCGCATTCCTCCCGTTGAGGTACCACACTCCTATCAGCGCTTCTCATAGCAGCGCAGAGAGGGCTCACAGCGGATCGCCGAGCTTACCGCTTCACCGTTCGAGGGCCGGATGCGTACGTCGATGGGATCAACCCGGTGTAGCTGGCAAGCTTCTTCGCCTCCCGGAACCGCGTGATGTCATCGACCTCGTACCGGATCAACACCGAGAGGAAGTCCCCGATCCCCGGGAGGCTGCGCAGCCAGCGCAGGCCGGCCTGGCCATAGAGGTCACCTACTTTGGGGAACTCCACGGCATGCTGGCTGAGCAGTGCCCAGATACGGGTTTTCACCATCGTTTGCACTCGCACGAAGAACAGGCGCTGGCGAAGCACGCGCTTGATCGCCCGGACATCCTTCGATGGAGCGTAGGCTGTCGGGATGAGGTCGGCCCGTAACAGATGGGCCAAGGTTTCGGAGTCGATCTTGTCCGTCTTGATCCGAGCATCAGCGATGGCTCGTACTTCCTTGGGATGGGTGAGCACCACCTCATCCACGACCTCGTCGAGCCAGTCATACATGGGGCCCCAGCTGCCGCTGGCCTCCAGGACGGCCCTCATGGGTTCTCGGTAGCATCCCAGCGTCTCACAGATCCCCGTGAACGAACTGGGCACTCGCTTCCGCCTGAGCACTTTCCCCGTGTCGTCCATCACCGTGATGTGTGACGTCGCCTTGTGCGCATCTACTCCCACGTACAGCACCTTGTGCACCTTCCATAGCAGCGGCTTTGTTGGCCACAACTCGTCGGTGCACAAGCGCTTTCATCGTATCTGATCGGCGAGGTACACCGAGCCCCGCTGTCGGCCCCACCGCACCAGGTGTGGGGCCCCATCGCCGCGCGCATAGCGCGGCCCGGCCAGCGTCTGCACTTCGTGCCGGAGGACGTCCTCGACCGCCTGCAGGCCCAAGGGTATCAGGGCCTGGATCAACGCGATCCGGGTGTCAAGGTCCTGGCTCTCGGACAGGGGAATCTCGCTCTTGCTCTGCTTACCAAGGCGCAGTACCTTGGACATGGAGCAGCCTCCCTTCGCGTGATGTGTTGCCTTTCCTCAAGAGCTCAATTCATCACGCTGGGTGCTGCTCCCCTACTTTTCAACTACCCTCGGGACACCCCCCTGTACGGGACGCACCTGCCTCGGTACAATCCATTGCGGACGGGAGTCAGACGTAGCCCGTCCCAGATGCATGGACACGCTGGAGCTGGTCCGACTGAATCTGCTGTCGCCGATGGTGCTGGCGTTCGCCGTGGGGGTCGCCGCCAGCCTGGCCCGCAGCGACCTGAAGTTCCCGGACGCGCTCTACGTCGCGCTCTCCATCTACCTGCTGCTGACCATCGGTCTGAAGGGCGGCGTGGAACTACGCGGCACCCCCGCCGCCACCGTGTGGGTTCCCCTACTGGTCACCCTGTTGATTGGAACCGCGACCCCGGTGTGGTGCTATGCAATCCTTCGCCGCCTCGGGAAGCTGGCGCAGGCCGATGCGGCCGCGATCGCCGCACACTATGGCTCGGTTTCAGCGGTGACCTTTCTCGCCGGCCTCACCTTTCTCCATCGCGCCGGCGTACCGGCGGAGGGCTTCCTCCCCGCCCTGGTAGCGGTGCTGGAGGTCCCGGCCATCATCGTCGCCCTAATCATCGCCCGGACGGCGACGGGCGGCATGAACTCCTGGGCCGGAGCACTTCGGGAGGCACTGGCAGGAAAGGCCGTCGTCCTCCTGACCGGGGGGATGTTCATCGGCTTCCTCAGCGGCCGGGAGGGGGTCGCCCAGGTGGCCCCCTTCTTCATCGAGCCCTTCCATGGTGCGCTCACGCTGTTCCTGCTGGAGATGGGCATGGTCGCAGCGCGGCGCCTCCGCGACCTGGCCGCGATCGGACCCTTCCTCATCGGGTTCGCCATCGTCATGCCCATGCTGCACGGGATCCTCGGTGTCTATCTCGGCACGCTGGCCGGCCTCTCCGTGGGCGGGAGCACCATCCTGGGACTGCTCGCCGCCAGCGCGTCGTACATCGCCGCGCCGGCCGCGATGCGCATCGCGCTCCCCCAGGCGAACCCAGCGTTCTATCTCACTGCGTCGCTGGGCATCACGTTCCCCTTCAACCTCACGGCGGGCATCCCGCTGTACTATGCCCTCGCGCAGCTGGTGCATGGAGGCGGATGATCGATGGCGACGGTATCGCTCAAGCTCGTCACGGTCATCGCCGAAGCGGTCCTGGAAGAACGGCTGGTGCGGGCGCTCCTCGACCTTGGCGCGAAGGGGTACACCCTGAGCGAGGTGCGGGGCAGCGGCGCCCGTGGTGTGCGGGCGGGGGGGCCAGAGGTGAACGTGAAGATCGAGACGGTGGTCAGTCCTGAGGTCGCCGACCGCATTCTGGCCCACCTGGCGGAGCGCTACTTCGCACACTACGCGGTGATCGCCTACGCGGAGACCGTCGAGGTGGTGTGCGGGGAGGAATACACGTAGGCGGGAAGAGGAGTTGCGACCATGACAATGCGCCTCTCTACCCGACAACGAATTGGCCTGGGGCTGGATCGGGTGGATGCCACGCTCGTGCGGTTCATGGCGGACCACGGGCTGCGGTGGCTCCGTCTGGCGATCGCCCTCGTCTATCTGTGGTTCGGCGGGTTGAAGCTGATCGACGCCAGCCCGGCGGGCGAGCTCGTGGTGAAGACGGTGTTCTGGCTGCCCACACTCGAAGGCCAGTACGCGTTCAAGAACATCATCCTCATCACAGCGGGGCTGGTCATCGGGAGCACGGTCCGGCAGAATCGCCCCCGTCATGCCGTAGCCGAGTAGCGTGTATGCCGGCGGCGGCCGAGGTGTGGTCGTCATCCGCGGCCGGGAAGGAACTCCCGGCATGCACCCTGAACTGGTATGCGGCCTATAGAGAAGCGAAACTGGAGGTGCCAGATGAGCACAGAGCCCGCCCCGGCGGAGCAGTCGAACCGGCTGCTGGCAGCGCTGGCATACCCGATCTGGATAATCGCCCTCGTCATAGTCTTAACCGACATGAAGAAGGAAGCCTTCATGCGGCGCCACGGATGGACCGCGCTGTTCTGGGGGATTGCCTGGGTCGTGCTGTACGTGGCCCTGATGATCCTGGGGAACATCCCGTTCCTGGGCTGGTTGCTCGTGATCGTGGCAGGCCCGATCCTGTGGATCGTCTGGCTGATCCTTTCGATCTACTACGCGGTCCAGGCGTACAACGGCAAGGAGTTCACTATTCCCTTGGTGAGCGACTGGGCGAAGAAGTACACGGCATAGG
>JBBIOM010000031.1:0-18899 GCA_037443365.1 Armatimonadota bacterium | reverse complement strand
AAGGAGTTCACTATTCCCTTGGTGAGCGACTGGGCGAAGAAGTACACGGCATAGGGTGGATTTGCGCGCAGGCCGCTCCTCGCCCGTCGTTGTACTGATAGCGTCCTACCTCGAGCCGCACCTCGTCGAGCGCATCCGCGGCGCCGGCGAGGTGCGGGTCATCTATGAACCGGCACTTCTCCCAAGTCCGCGCTACCCGTGCGATCACTTCGGACACCCGCTGGAACGATCCCCGGAGGACGAGGCGCGCTGGCGCGGCTACCTGGCCGAAGCCGAGGTCCTGTTTGACTTCGACTACCCCAACGCGGACACCCTGAAGACCCTCATCCCAAGGGTGCGCTGGATTCAGGGCACAAGCACCGGCATCGGCCAGCTCCTGCTGCGCACCGGTCTGCTGGGCAGCCCGATTGTCTTCACCACGGCCCGGGGGATCCACGCCAGGCCCCTGGCCGACTTCGTGCTGATGGCGATCCTGTGGTTCGCGAAGGATGGGTTCCGTATGCTCCGCAACCAGGCGGCGCACCGCTGGGAGCGGTACTGCGGTCGCGATCTTCGCGGCGCCACGGTGGGTCTGGTCGGTCTCGGGTCAATCGGGCGCGAGGTCGCAAGGACATGCCGCGGGGTTGGAATGCGCATTGTCGCCACGCACCGCACGGCCGCATCGGGCGATCAGGATGCGGAGGTTGACCTGCTCGTGCCCCCCGCCGATCTCCCCGTGCTGCTGGCAGCGTCGGACTACGTCGTGCTCGCCGTCCCCCATACCCCGGAGACCGAAGGCCTGATAGGAAGGAAGGAGTTCGCCGCCATGAAGCCGGGGGCAGTGCTCATCAACGTGGCGCGGGGAGCCGTCGTGGACGAAGGGGCGCTCATCGAAGCGCTGCGGGAGGGGCGCCTGGGCGGGGCCGCGCTGGACGTGCTGTCCGCGGAGCCTCCGTCCTTCGACAACCCCCTGTGGGATGCGCAGAACGTGCTCATCAGCCCGCACTCGGCGAGCACCGTGGAGACCGAGAACGAACTCCTGACCGACCTGTTCTGCGAGAACCTCAGGCGCTACCTGCGCGGTGAGCCGCTCCTGAACGTGTTCGACCCGGATCGGCTGTACTAAGCGTTCTGCCCGCCGACTTCCTCAGCGCAGCCGCTTGCCAGCGAACGATACAGCGCCTCGATCACGCGCAGGTTGTCCACCGCATCTTCCGGTGGGAGCCGCAGCGCGGCGCCGTTCTGGGCCGCGTCGGCGAAGTGCTCGACCATGAGCTGATACTGATCCACGCCTGGGACGGCCTGCGCTGTGCGCTCTTGATCCTTGACCAAGTGTATCTCCGCGGCTGCCACCCCGGGCAGGAACGCCAGGGGCACTGTCATGTGCCCGGCCGTACCGATAACCTCGTACTCCTGGCGGCGCGAAAGCGCGAGGCCACAGTCAATGAGCGCGATTCGATCGCCCTCAAAGCACAGCACGCCTCCCAGCACCTCATCCACCCCGCTGGTGCCGGCGCCACCGAACGCAAAGACCGTCGTGGGTTCGCCAAGCAGCACCCGGCTCACGTTGACGCAATAGCAGCCCACGTCGTACAGGCCGCCGCCGCCCAAACCCGGGTCGAGGCGGATGTTCCCAGAGCTGCCCACGCGGAAGGTGAACGACGCGCGTACGAGCCGGACCTCGCCCAGAGCGCCCTGCGCGGCCAGCTCGGCCACCCGGAGAGTACGCGGGTGGAACCGGTACATGAAGGCCTCCATGAGCGTGACACCGCGCCGTGCGCAGGCGGCGATCATCTCTTCGGCGTCGGCCGCCCGGAGCGCCATCGGCTTCTCGCAGAGCACGTGCTTGCCGGCCTCGGCGCACCGGAGCGTCCATTCCCGGTGCATCGAGTTGGGGAGCGGGATGTAGACGGCTTCGACCTCGGGGTCGGCGAGCAGCGCCTCGTAAGACCCGTAGGCCCTTGGGATTCCAAGTTGCGCCGCCGCGTCGGCGGCCTTCTCGTGTGTGCGGCTTGCGATCGCCAGCAGGCGGCCGTTCGCGCTGTGCTGGATTGCCGGGATCACCGCCCGCAGGGCGATGCCAGCGACACCGAGCACGCCCCACTGAAGATGCTTCACGGGCGTCCTCCTCGCTCAGTGCCCCGTCTATCCGCCCGAGTAGACGGGTGCTATGACTATACGGTCGCCGTCGCGCAGTTCCTCGTCCGGGGTGATGGCGCCCCCGCTGCGCGCAACCACCATCGGGATTGAGCGATCGATCTTCACCGCGTCCAGGAGCCCACCGGCCGTGGTGCCCGGGGCGAGATCGAAGGTGCGCTCGCTGAACCCGACGGAGTGAACGAACGAACCGGTCATCTTGACCGTGACCTTCATCATCAGAATCCTCCTGGGACGGCGCCCACTCCGGGTCAGTCCTCCAGCCTGCCGAAGGCCTCCGCCTGACGGGCCTCGTCCTCGAGGCCCAGGGCAGCCGCTGTCCTCCGGGTAGGAATGCCCCTGCTGTCCCAGCCGCGCAGGTCGTAGTAGTGGCCCAGCAGGCCGTCGTACTTCGCGGGGTCGAGGATCCTGCCCGCGATCGGGCCATCGGGGTCGGCGTTGGCAGGGTCGAACCAGACCGCGGGGGGGTAGTCCATCTTGCGGCTCCAATCTGGCATCTCCCTAAGCCAGAAGAGCTTCATCAGCGCGTAGATCCTGTCGGCGACCTTCCAGAAGTCGTCGAGGGTCCAGTTGAGGCCGGTGATGGTGTTGAAGTAGACCGGGTAGTGTTCGAGCTCCCAACCAATCTCGATCCATGGGAACCGGCAGGCGATAATGTACTCAAACAGCCCGCCCCGTATTCGCTGCAGCTCGATCACCTTCTCGGCTTTCTCCCGCCCGTAGGAATCGCGGACCGTCTGGTTGAGCTCGAAGGTGATGACCCAGGCTTCCTTGTGGTGCGCGCCGATGGGGCTCGTTCCGAACGAGAGGGCCATGCCCGGGCAGAGCTTGCAGTTGTAGGCGGAAATCTCCATGCCCTTGACTTGCATGGCGTAGGCCTCAGAACCCCGGCCGATCTTCCGGGCCATGCGCATCGTCCCATCGGCCAGCATGTCTCCCAGGTCTCCCTCCCTGAGGGAGGCGAGCCGGAGCAGTTCCTTGGCCCGCTCGGCATCGCCAAACCGGAAATCGCCGGCGATGTCTCCACGGCTGATCGCCTCGGCGTAGAACCCAAGGACGCCGCCCGCTGAGATCGTGTCCAGTCCGTAATCGTCGCAGAGGTAGTTCAGCGAGCCGATCTGGTCGAGCTCGAAGACCTCCAGGTTGCTGCCCAGCATGCCGATGTTCTCGTAGTCGAGTTCGGACTCCCGGCCCTCGCGGTCGCGGATGGCGATGCCGCAGTGCATCGTGCAGTTTGGACAGCCGTAGAGAGCCACCCGCGCTTCGTTCAGCCGTTCTCCGTCAATCCGCCAGGCGTCAGGGTGCCGGGTCTTCCTCATGTTCCGAACCGGAAGCGCGGCCACCTCGTTGCACCAGGCGAGAATGCCCGTCGTGCTCTGGATGGACCAACCGGACTTCTTGTCCATCTCGTGGACCGTGCGCAGGTCGGCCGCGCCGAGCTTCTTCATCGCCTCGGGATCGGCCTGGGGGATGGGCCTGCTCCCCCGGACCACGATGGCCTTGAGTTTCTTCGATCCCATCACGGCGCCCATTCCGGGCCGGCCACCGGCGCGACCTTCGAGACTCCGCACCACGGCGTAACGGTTGAGGTTCTCCCCTGCCTGCCCTATGTTGAGTACCCCGACCTTCCGCCCGTAGCGCCGATATATCCAGTCGTTTGTCGCGTAGGTTCCCTTGCCCCAGACCTCGGATGCGGGCAGGAACTCCACCCTGTCGTCCTCGATGTAGAGCAGGGTCGGTTCAGAGGCCGCGCCCTCGACTATGAGCATGTCGTACCCGGCCTTGCGGAGCTGCTCCGTGACCCGGGTTCCAAGGTTGCCGTCTCCGTAGCCACCGGTCAGGGGCGACTTGGCCGCCACCACGGTCTTCCCGGTGTTGGGTGCGGGGATGCCGGCGATCGGACCGAGGGCCACGATGAACTTGTTCTCGGGCCCCAGGGGATCCACTCCCGGGGGAAGTTCATCCCAGAGCGTCTTGAGGGCGAATCCCCGTCCGCCCACCCATGTATGCGCGAACTCCTCGGAGAATGCTTCTCGTCTGAATGTCTTTGTCGTCAGATCGACCCTGAGGATTCCCCCGGTCCATCCGTACATCGCGCGGCCTCCATGCGGTGGGGTTGTCATCGCTTCCGGCTGGCGGAGAGGGTGGGATTCGAACCCACGAGGGCATTCACCCTAACGGATTTCAAGTCCGCCGCCTTCGTCCAGGCTCAGCCACCTCTCCGGCGCTGATTATAGCAAAGGAATGGCGCCCTTTCCGGCCAATCTCACCCTGGAAGGGAGGGGGTCCCGGTGCATGATCTCGTGCTGACAGGCGGGCATCTGGTGGATCCCGCCCACAACACCGATGGTCCAGCCGACCTGGCGGTGCGCGACGGGCGTATCAGCGAGGTCGGTCGGGTGACCACCGGCGCGCGCAGGACGCTTGACGTATCCGGGCACCACGTCCTCCCTGGGGTGATTGACAGCCACACGCACCTCTCGCGCCACTTCGGGTCGGCCGAGGGGCACGGCATGGTGGCCGCGACAGGCGTCGTGACCGCGCTGGATACGGCCGGGGACATCGAAGACCTGGCGCGCGACCTGAGAGGCGGGGGCGCCGGGCTTGGCATCGCGTACTTGCACCCACTGGTTCCAGGCGCGACGCTGGGGTCTCAGGACCCGCCGGGAGACGAGATTGCCACCGCGGTGGACCGTGCCCTGGCCGGCGGCGCGATCGGGATCAAGCTGCTGGGAGGCCACTACCCCCTGACCCCCAGGGCCACGGCCCTGGCAGTGGAAGCGGCAGCGGCGCGGCGCTGCTACATCGCATTCCACGTGGGCACGACCGCGACCGGCTCGGACATTCGCGGGCTCGAGGAGGCGCTGGACCTGGCCGCGGGACGCCCCATCCACATCGCCCACGTGAACTCGTACTGCCGCGGACAGATAACAGGCGACCCGGTCGGAGAGGCGCTGCGCGCGCTCGACCTCCTTGCCGCGCATCCCGGCGCGGTGAGTGAGTCCTACATCTCGGTCTACAACGGCACCTCGGCGCGCTGCGCCGATGGCGTTCCCAGAAGCGCCGTCACGCGCACCTGCCTTCGGCTGGGCGGCTACGAGTCAAGCGAGGCCGGGTTGGAAGCGGCGATCCGAGCCGGCTATGCGCGCATCCACCGCCAGAAGGGCGGCGAGATCGTGCTGGCCCCGCCTGCGGACGGGCTCGACACCTGGCGCGCATTGGGCACCGAGGCAGGGGTCTCGTTCCCGGTCAACCACATCCCATCCGCGGTCCTGCTGGCGACCGCGCAGCGGGGCGGCCGGTTCGTGGTGGACGCGCTCGGCACCGACGGCGGCGCGATCCCGCGCAACTTCCTGGTGCGCCACGGGCTCATGCTTGTGCAGATGGGCGCATGGACCCTCAGCGACTTCGCGGTCAAGGCCAGCCTGAACCCGGCCCGCATGCTGGGCCTTCCGTCCAAGGGGCATCTCGGCGTGGGCGCCGACGCCGACATAACGGTCGTGGACCTGGAGGCAGGGCGCGCCAGGTGGTCCCTGGCCGGCGGGCGCTTCGTGCTGGCCGGCGGACGCGTCGAGGGACGCGGGGGCACGCTTCTTGTCACACCTGCCGGAGAGGCCGCCGCCCGCGCGCGCGGTCTGACGCATGATGTTGTTCACCACGGAGGATGGGGCTAGGGTATACTTCAGGCATGGAGGCAGAGGGCGAGAGGTTCTCGTTTGCCAAGTTCGCGGCCCACCCGTTCTTCCGGGAGGTGAACGCCTGGCTCGTGGCCAGGGCCGGGATCAGGCCGGGCTCCGATGTCGTTGACCTGGGCTGCGGCCCGGGCGCCATCACCGAACTCATCCTGCAGCGCATGGGCCTGCCCCCGCTTGGGCGCGTCTTCGCGATAGACCCATCCGAGTCGGCGCTGCTGCTGGCGGCGCAGCGGATACAGTCCGCGGTGGTGCGGTTCATCCAGGGAACGGCGGAGCGCCTGAACGGCCTCGTCCCGCAGGTGGACACGGTGGTCTTCTGCAACGCCATACACCTGGTCCAGGACAAGGCCCAGGTGATCGGGGGGATCAGCAAGGTGCTGCGTCCTGGAGGGGTGCTCGCGTTCAACACCACCTTCTTCGAGGGCGCCTACGCCGGGGACAGCCTGCGCTTCTACAAGCACTGGGGGCTGCGGGCGATGCGCCTGCTGCGCGAGAAAGGGCACGCCGTCGTCCGCGAAGCCAAGGCCACCGCGATGCAGTGGCTCACCCCGGAGGAGTACCGCCGCCTGCTCGAGGAGAGCGGGTTCGTCCAGAATGTGGTCGAGTTCCAGGAGAAGCAGCTCCCCTGCCAGGCATGGGAGGACATCAGCGAGTTCTCGATGTTCATCGAGGGCGCGCTGCCCGGCGTCCCGCTCGAGATCGGCATGGAGGCGCTCAAAGAGGGCGCGCGCCAGACCTTCCGGGACCTGAACCTGCAGACCGTCCCGCGCATCTGGATGCAGGTGGTCGCTCAACGCGGGTGATTGCGGCTCGATGCCCCTCGATGATGCGCCTGCCGCCGTGACGATGGATTCCGCCGTAGCCCTGGTCACCGGAGGATCGTCCGGCCTCGGACGCGCGATAGTGATCGCGCTGGCCCGGGCCGGGGCGCGCGTCGCGTTCACCTACCGATCAAACGCCGCCGGGGCCGAGGCGCTGGTGCGCGAGATGGCTCCCCATGCCGAGGTCTTCGCGATCCAGGCCGACGTCGACTCCGACGCGGACGCGGCCCGGTGCGTCGCGGAAGCGGTGGCGCGCTTCGGCCGGCTCGACATACTGATCAACAACGCGGGCATTACGCGCGACGCGCTCGTGCTGCGCATGCGCCCGTCCGATTGGGCCGCCGTGCTGAACACCAACCTGTCCGGTGCCGTGCGCTGCTGCCGCCACGCCGCCCCCCACCTGCTCGGCAGCGACCGGGGCCGGATAATCAACATCACCTCGATCGCTGGCGTCGCCGGCAGCGGCGGGCAGGCCAACTACTCGGCCGCCAAGGCGGGCATGATCGGGCTGACCGAGGTCCTGGCGCGCGAGATGGCCCCGCGGGGCGTTACCGTGAACGCGGTAGCGCCGGGCGCGATTGACGCCGGGATCGTGGCCGCCATGCCCGAGGAGCTCCGCCGGAAGCTGCTCGATGTGATCCCGATGGGCCGGATGGGCAGGGCCGAGGAGGTGGCGGCCCTCGTGGTGTTCCTGGCCAGCCACGAGGCAGGATACATCACGGGCCAGACGATCGCGGTGGACGGCGGGACCACCGGCGGGGGCAGAGCCCCGGCCTAGCCCGGGTTGCCGGGTGTTGCCCCGGCGCTTCCCCAACTACTCCACTGCGTAGATCGCGCCGTCGTCGGGCACCTCGATCGGGCCCGCGAACTCTCCTCGGGCCTCCTCCACCATGAGGGCCGCGTCGGCCTTGCTCCCCAGATGCAGCAGGAGGAGCCGTCGCGCGCCGGCTCTGGCGGCCAGGCGCGCGGCCTGCGCTGGCGTGGAGTGCCCGCCTTCCGCGGCCCGGGCCGCCTCGGCCTGGGGGAAGGTGGCCTCGTGAACGAAGAGCGCGGCGCCGCGTCCAAACGAGGCCAGCGCCTCGACCGGCCGCGTGTCCGACGAGTACACGACGCTGGCACCCGCGGGCGTGTCCCAGCGTATGGCGTACGCGGGCGGGCCGTGGTCTGAGGGCAGCGCGAAGAGCCGGCCTCCGGCGTGCTCCCAGAATGGCTCCAGGGCGCCGCCGGGCAGCGGGCGCATCTCCAGGAAAGCGGCGCGCCGGCCCAGATCGAACACGTCCAGCAGCGCCTGCAGTTTCGGAATCTCGGGCGCCGGCGCGAACAGCGGCAGGGGCTGCTCGCGCGCAAGCATCCACAGATGGTGGACCAGCGACGGCAGCCCGTAGACGTGGTCGGGATGAGCGTGCGTGACAACGACGGCCCGCAGGAGCATCGGGTCGAGCCCGGCCCTGCATAGCTTGAGGTACGGGCTGCCCGGGCAGTCCACCAGGACGCACTCGCGGCCTATCGCGAACGCCAGCGCCGCGTTGTCGCGGTGCGCGGTCTGCACCGCGCCGCCCGATCCCAAGACCACAAGCGACGTGCTCATTTGAGCGCCTCCGGAAGCCGCGCGAGGTCCGAATCGCCGCCGACCCTGTAGAACCGCACGCCCCGGGAGGCGGCCACCTCCTCGTCGTGCGGGGTGTCGCCCACGAAGAGCACGAGCGTGCGGCCCTCGGCGCGCAGGCGATCCAGCGTGCGGCCCTTGTCGCCGCCCTCGATCTCGACGAAGAGCCCGACCAGGTCGTGGCGCGCGGCCTCGGCCGCAAGGTGGGAGTGCGGCAGGCCGCTGCAGAGCACCAGGTCATGCCCAGCCCGCAGGGCCTCAAGCACCCCCCGCGCCGAGGGAAACGGTTTCATCTGGTCCTTCCTTGCCTCGTTGTAGCCCGAGTAGCGGCGCGAGAACTCCTCGCGCCCTTCGTCGTCAACCTCCACGCCCAGGGCCGCGGCGGTGTCGGCCAGCTGGACGAACCGGTGGGCGCCGCTTGTGCGGGCATACGAGGCGTCCACCGTGGCGCGATGCTCGGGATCCAGCCCCAGCACCTCGCAGACTGCCTTCCAGTACGATTCGCGCTTTATCTCGTACGCGTCAACCAGCGTGCCGTCGAAGTCGAAGACGATCACGGGCCGCATCGTGCGTGCCTATCTTGGGAGGTTGATCCACGCGTGGGCCGGATCATCCGCCCAGGCGGCGTACTCCACCTGCTCGCCCGAGATCGCCCACAGGTAGACCAGCTCGTAGCCCCCGGCCGCCACTATCGGGTGGTAGCCGCGCGGGATCACCACGGTGTCGCCAGTGCGCACGCGGTAGATCCGCTCGAACGCGCCGGGCGCATCCGCCGGGGTGTAGACCATCTGCAGCGCGAACCCGCCCGGGGGGCGCAGGTAGTAGTGGTAGACCTCCTCCATGGGCGCCTCGCCCCGCCCGCCCTCGGTGGTGCGGCGCGTGTCGTGCTTGTGCGGCGGGTAGCTCGACCAGTGGCCCGCCGGGTTGTAGGTCTCTCCCACAAGCAGCCGGCTGCTGATACCCAGGTCGGCGACGCTGGTGACGCGGCGCGCCCAGGTGCCGCGTCCTACCTCCCTGACCGTGACCTGGTCGGGAGCGATGATCCTGGCAGGACGCTCCGAGGCCGGAGGCGCACAGAACAGCGCCAGGCGAACCCCCTCGCGCAGGGGGGTCAGGCCGACGCGCGAGCCGGCGGGCACAAACAGGGCCGCGGGCGGGGCATCGAAGACCGACGCGCGCGGGCCCATGACGGCGGCCGGCACGCCGGCCGCCTCCGTATCCGCGCACGTGACGGTGACCTCGCACCCGCCCTCGATCAGGTACAGCACTCCCTCGCGCCCACGCGACTCCCAGCAGTAGGTCGCCGCCCCACCGGCCAGGGTGATGAGCGCGAACTCAAGGTGCGTCAGCGGGCTGTTCGCCGCTGACGCCACCAGATGGTGCGCCGTGGGATTCGGAACGCCCGCTATGTGCCGGCTCTCTGCCAGGCCGCTCATGCCGGTCCACCCCCTCTCTGCGCCAGACGCCGCTGATGCACGATCTGGCGCACGAGCGACCCCACGCCGGCTGCCAGCAGCAGCAGGCTCAGCGGTCGCGTCACGAATACCGAAATGTCTCCGCCGGCAATGATCATCATCCTGCGGAACTCCGACTCCATCATAGGCCCCAGGACAAGTCCCAGGATCAGGGGGATCAGCGGGTAACCGGCGCGCTTGAGCACGAACCCCAGGATCCCGGATGCGACCGCCACGACGGCATCGTACATCCAGCCGTTGAGGGCGTAGGCCCCCAGCACCGACAGCAGGATCACGAGCGGGGGCATCAAGGGCGGCGGGACGCTCAGCGCCTTCACGAAGACCCGGATGCCGCCGAGCTGGAAGACGCAGGTGGTCAGGTTCGCCACGATCATGGCGAAGACGATGGCGTAGATGAAGTGCGGCTGGAAGGTGAACAGCAGGGGCCCGGGGGTCACGCCGTGTATGACCAGCGCCGCGAGAATGGGCACGGCCGCCGCCTCCGCCGGCAGCGCAAGCGTGAAGGTGGGGATGAGCCCGCCGCCGATGCACGCGTTGTTGGCCACCTCGGGCGCGATCACCCCCTCGAGCCGGCCGGTGCCGAACTCCTCGGGGCGCGGGGAGATCTGCTTCGCCCGCTCGTACGCCAGCACCACGGCCACGCTGGCCCCGGCGCCGGGAAGCAGGCCGATGAAGGTCCCGATCCAGCTCGACTCCAGGATGAGACGCCACATCCCGACAAGCTGCCGGATGCTCGGGAACAGGCGGCCGAGGCGCTGTGTGACGATCTGGCGCAGCTCCCTGCTGCGGGCCGCGTCGTCGAGCGCCTGGGTGATCCCAAACATGCCTATCAGCACAGGGACGAGCCCGATGCCGCTGGCCAGGAAGGGGTTCTCGAAGGTGAACCGGCGGATGCCCGTCATCGTATCGATCCCGACGGTGGCGAGCAGCACGCCCACCGCGCCCATCACCACGCCCCGAAGGAGCGAGGCGCCCGAGACGCTGGCGATTATGGTCAGGCTGGCGAACGCCAGCGAGAAGTACTCAGCCGGGCCGAACAGCAGCGAGAAGCGCGCGAGCGCCGGCGAGGCGGCCAGCAGTGCCGCGGTGCTGATCAGGCCGCCGATGAACGACCCGATCACCGCGCCGCCCAACGCGACGCCCGCCTGCCCCTTGCGCGCCATCGGCAGGCCGTCGAAGACCGTGGCAATGGCGTTGGGGTTGCCCGGTATCCCGAAGAGCACCGCTGGGATGGACGCTCCGGTGACCGCCCCGAAGTAGAGCCCCAGCAGCAGGCTGACCGCGGTCAGGCTGTCGAGCTGCAGCGTGATGGGCAGGAACAGCGCCAGCCCCATCGTGGCCGTCAGGCCGGGCAGCGCTCCTATGAAGATCCCCACGATGTCGCCGACCACGATCCACAGCAGCGTGGTCGGTCGGAGGACGAAGGCCAGGCCCTCAAGCAGGGGCTCCATGCGACTACGGCCCCACTAGCCCGCGCGGCAGGGCGACGTCGAGCAGCCGGCTGAAGATCCACCAGAGGGCCACGGGCACCCCCACCGAGACCAGCAGGCGTGTGGCTGGATGGATCTGCCGCCGGCTGTCGAGGTATAGCGACATCATCATCAGAAAGAGGGCGCAGGAGGCAACGAAGCCCGCGACCGGCAGCAGCAGCAGGAGCGCGACCGTGCCCGCGCCCACCCCTGCTGCCTGCTGCCACGGCTCCGCCGCGGCGGAACGCGGACGCACCTCGTCAATCAGCGCGGCCGCTGCCCCGGCCAGGACGATGGCCGCCATGGCCACGGGAAGCGCCCGCGGGCCCGGATCACCCTTGACGTGCCGGCTCGAAATCTGCCCGGCCAGGGCGAGCGCCAGGAGGGCAAAGGCGGCGATGGACGCGGCAACCGCCAGCCGCGAGGCCCGCGTCATCCCGTCACTTCATGAGGCCGACCTGGCGCAGCAGCTTCGAGAGGTCCAGCGTGAGCACCGCGAAGTACCGCTCCAGCTCCTCGTTGGCCATGTAGGTCTTCACCAGCCCGCTCTCGCGGGCGAACTGGATCCAGTGGGGATCGTTCATCCCCCGGGCAACGGAAGCGGCGATCGCCCTGCGCACCTCCATGGGGATCCCCTTGGGCCCGCTTATCGCACGGAAGCTGCCCTGGGGGATGTTCTTGAACCCGAGTTCGGTTGTGGTAGGCGCGCCCGGGAACAGCGGGGTGCGCCGCAGGCTCGTGACCGCCAGCGGGCGCAGGCGTCCTGCCTGCGCCTGCACCTCGGACTGCGAGAAGACGCCGCTGGTCACGACGTTCCCCAGCACCCCGGCGATCAGGCGGGCGCCGCCCTCGAACGGCACGACCGTCCAGGGACCGCCGGCCGCCTTGTTGAGCGCCTCGGAGGTCAGGTGCGTCAGGGCACCCACGCCGGCGTGGCCAATCGTGATCTTGCCCGGGGCCTGCTTGCCCGCATCAATGAGTTCCTGGAGGGTCTTGTAGGGAGCCGCTTCCAGCACGGCGATCACGAACGGGTCCCAGTTCAGGCTGGCGATGTGGTCGAGCTGTATGATCGAGCCGGCGGTCAGGCCCTGCAGCGTCGCGGTTACGGTGTGCGTTCCCGAGAGCAGCAGTGTGTGTCCGTCCGGCCTCGAGCGCAGCACTTCGTTCGTGCCGATACCGCTGCCAGCGCCCGGCATGTTGCGGATCACAATCGGCGCCTCGATGAACCGCTGCATGGCCCGCTGAATCTGGCGGGCTATGATGTCGGTTCCGCCGCCAGCAGCGAAGGGCACGACTACCGTCACGGTCCTTGCCTCCGGCCAGGCCGCCGAGGCCGACACGCCGCCGGGAGCCACCACAGCCAGGATTACGACGCCAACAAGAGCAGCCACCCTCTTCACGATCCTCGCCTCCTTTCGCCCAGCGAGTACACTTCTCGGACCGGCGGTCGCCGTCCTGCCGCTGTCCGCGCCCCAAGGAGTGGAACGCGCAGACGCAGAAGCAATATTGTTCAATGTCCTCGAAGATCCTCGTGTCCGATGTTACCAAGGTCTACCCGGGGCAGGACCGTCCCGTGGTGGCCCTCGACCGGGTCTCACTGCGGGTCATGGATGGCGAGTTCGTCTGCGTCGTTGGACCTTCCGGCTGCGGGAAGTCCACACTGCTGCGCATCCTGGCAGGCCTTGTCCCCGCCACCTCGGGGGAGGCGGCAATCGCCGGTGGAGACAGGGGCAAGCCGCTGCACGCCATGGTCTTCCAGGAGTACGCGATCTTCCCCTGGAAGACGGTGCTGCAGAACGTGGCCTTTGGCCTCCAGATGCGGGGGGTACTCCGAGCCGAGCGCGAGGCCACGGCCCGAGAGTGGATCGGCCGGGTGGGGCTGCGCGAGTTTGTCAACGCCTATCCGCGCCAGCTCTCCGGGGGCATGCGCCAGCGGGTCGGCATCGCGCGCGCCTTCGCCAACGACCCCGAGGTCCTGCTCATGGACGAGCCGCTGGGCGCGCTCGACGCGCAGACCCGGCTTGTCCTGATGGACGAGCTGCTGCATCTTTGGGAGACCGACCGCAAGACCGTCGTGTACGTGACGCACGACATCGAGGAGGCGATACTGCTGGGTGACAGGGTCGTGCTCATGACCGCCCGGCCCGGCCGATTGAAGGCCGAGTTCGCGGTGCCCTTCACGCGGCCGCGCGGCATCGAGGTGATGGGCGACCCGGCGTTCGCCAGCCTGTCCTACCGGATCTGGGAGGCGCTGCGCGACGAGGCCGTCGCGGCGATGGCGGCCGGAGGAGGACCGCGGTGAGCGGCGAGGGCCGCGACCGCGCCCTTGCGCTGGGCGCGCCCGTCCTCCTTGTGGGAATCTGGGAGGCCGCGGTCCGAACCGGCGTGCTCGACGCGCGGTTCTTCCCACCGCCGTCGCTGGTGATCATCACGTTCTGGCGCCTGCTCGCCGACGGCAGCCTGGCGGCGCACACCGCGGCCAGCGTCGCGCGCGTCCTGGCGGGCTTCGCGATCGGCGCCGCGGCCGGTCTGGTATCGGGTCTGGCGATGGGGACGATCCGCTCGCTGCGCGTGGCGCTCGAACCGACCATCTCGGCGCTCTACGTGATCCCCAAGGTGGCAATCCTCCCCCTGGTCATGCTGATCTTTGGGCTGGGCGAGGCCTCGAAGATCGCCATCATCGCGATTGCGACCTTCTTCATCGTGGTCATCAACACCACCGCGGCGGTGGTCGGCGTAGAGGCGCTATACATCGAGGCCGGCAGGGCGTTTGGCGCGCGGCGGCTGCAGATGTTCGCGCACATCATCCTCCCGGGCGCGCTGCCCGCGATCTTCACCGGGATGCGCCTGGCGCTGGGCACCGCGCTGATCGTGATCATCGCCGCCGAGTTTGTCGCTGCCAAGGACGGCATCGGCTACTTCATATGGTTCGCCTGGAACACGCTGCGGCCCGAGGAGATGTTCGCAGGCTTCATCGTCATCGGCGCTCTGGGGATGCTGTCATACGAGGCCGTACGCCGAATGGGACACAGGGTGATGCCGTGGCTGGAGGACGATCGCCCGCGAGGAGGGAGAGTGGATCATGGCTAGTTCCCGCGGACTGCAAGCAGTGTTGACCGCCGTCGCGGTGGCGGTGGTAGCCGCCGTCGCGACCACAGGAGCGCCGGCGGCGCCACGCAGCGAGAGGGTCGTGGTGGCGCACGTGCCGCTCATCAACTTCGCCACGCTCTATGTGGCGATGGAGCGCGGCTTCATGCAGGACCAGGGCATCGAGATCGATCTGCAGCGGGTGGCCTCGGGCACGGAGGCGGTGGCGTTCCTGGCCCAGGACCGCCTCGACGTGGGGGCGATCGGGCTGGCCGCCTCGATCTTCAACGCCTTCAACCGCGGCCTGGAGATGCGCGTCGTGGCCTCCACGTCATCGTGGGGCCAGCGCCACGGCACGCGGATACTGGCGCGCCTGGACCTGTTCGACTCGGGCGAGATGCGGTCGGTGCGCGACCTGCGGGGCCGGCGCGTGGCGATCGCCGGGGGCGCGGGGTCGGCCGGCCACTACCTCTTCCTCATCGGCGCGCGGCGTGGGGGGATCGGGCCGCGCGACTTCGAGCTGGTGAACCTGCCCAATCCCGACCACGGCCCTGCGCTGCGCGCCGGGCGCGTGGACGCCGGTCTTACCGGATCGCCGTTCTCGTCGGCCGCGCTGGCTCAGTTCATGGCGCGGCCCCTGCTCGAGAACTTCGCCCCCGGCACCTCGACCACGGTGTTTGCCTTCTCGGGCGGCTTCATGCGAACACGTCCCGAGGTCGCCACGCGCTTCCTCGCGGCGCTGATGACCGCGGCGCGGGCCATGCAGGGCGAGCAGTACCTGGCCCCGGAGAACGTCGCCGCGTACAAGAAGTACACCGGTGTGCGCGACGAGGTGCTGCGTGACGAGCCGCCGCTGCTGTACTACCGTGACATGCGTATCGTCGCGACCACCATCGTGGATATGGAGAAGGCCTTCCGCGAAGCCGGCCTGGCCGACTACGCGGCCGCCATCCCGATCGAGCGCATGGTGGACAGGAGGTTCCAGCAGGAGGCCGTCAAACGCCTGGGGCCGTGACAGTCGAGGTCATCGCAAGGGCCGCGATAGCCGCAAGGGGGCATCTGCTGCTGGCCCGCAAGAAGGGGGCCCTGCACACGTTCCTGCCCGGGGGGCACGTGGAGTTCGGCGAGCCGGCCTCTGCCGCGTTGGGCCGGGAACTGTGCGAGGAACTGGGGATCGCGGTAGGGGTCGGCAGGTTCTTGGGCGCGGTCGAGCATGCCTGGACAGATGCGCAGGGACCCAGTCACGAGCTGAACCTCATCTTCGAGGCCACCTGGAGCGGGCTCGACGAGCCAGCCCCGGTTGGGTCGGCTGAACCGCACCTCGAGTTCGTCTGGCAGCCCGCCGATCGGCTCGCAGCCTGCAACCTGCAGCCCGGCGTGCTGACGGACCTGCTCCCGCGCTGGCTCGCGGCCAAGGGCGTTGAGGGCTGGGGCAGCACTATGCGCAGGACGCCGGAGCGCTGAGCGCCCGGTGGATGCGGGCCATGATCGGAACGCCGCCGACGATCAGGATAACCTCGCTTGCCAGCAGCGGCGGCAGCAGCACGGCAAACGGCACCTCCAGCAGCACCGAGAGCATCAGGGCCACGGCCGCGGCGATCACCAGCGCGTAGGCCGCTGCCCCGGCCCAGGCGATCCGCCGGCCGATCAGGACGCAAAGCCACGCGCCTGCCAGGTTGGCCAGCGGCATGAACACGAGCTCCCAGAGGCCTGCCTGCGGACTGGTGATGTTGCTAAGGAAGTTGCCCAGCACGAACGCCGCCACGAGATGGGGCCGCCAGATCACCAGCGACTTCATCGCCTCAGGAATCCGCAGCTGAATCGGCCCGTAGCTGATCGGGCCGAGCGCCGCGGTCAATCCCGCGTACAGGGCGGCGATGACGCACACCTCGGCTGTAGCCTGCGCCCGCCCCCGGCGCGAAGACACGCCGGATTACTCCTGTGGATCGCCGGGGGGCTGGCCTGAGATGGCCTGCGCGTCCGGCCAGCGGACGCGCACGGTCGTGTGCACCCCGCCGCGGATGTTGTAGTCGAGCGCGAGCTCCATCCACTTCGGTGCCGCCGCGGCCACCAGGTCCGCCAGGATGCGGCTGGCCGCGTGCTCCTGATAGATCCCGACGTTGCGGTAGGAGTGCAGGTAGTACTTGAACGACTTGAGCTCCAACACGCGAGCGCCCGGGACGTAGCGCACGGTCAGCCGGCCGAAGTCGGGCAGACCGGACCACGGGCAGACCGCAGTGAACTCGTCGGTCGCTATCTCAACGACCGCGCCGCTGCCCGGGTACTCGTAGGGAAAGGTCTCCAGCACAGCCGGGTTGATGCGCTCGTAGCCCTCCGGATGCATGCGCCCGCCCCTCCCCGCCAGCATCATACGCGCCGCGCCTGCTGACCCGCAAGGCATCCGGGCGCACGGCGACGAAGTGCACCGAAGCACGGACGGAGGCACGCGGATGACGGTGGTCGGAAGGGCGCACAAACGCACCGACGGTCTCGAGAAGGTCACGGGCTCGTCCAGGTACACCGAGGACCTGCGCCTGAGCGGGATGCTGCACGCGCGGCTGCTGCAGAGCCCCCACCCTCGCGCTCGCATCACGCGGCTGGAGCCGCGCGCGGCGCTGGCAACCCCAGGCGTCGCTGCGGTCGTGACCGCGGAAGACCTGGCCCGGCTGGGAGACGGCGCCCGGCGCCTGCTCGCGGGACCCCTGACGCGCTACACCGGCGAGCCGGTCGCGGTGGTGTTGGGCGAGAGCGAGGCCGCGGCAATTGACGGTCTTGAGGCGCTGCGCGCATCGGTCGAGTTCGAGGCGCTGCCCGCGGTGCTCACCCTGGACGAGGCGCGCCGCGAGGACGCGCCCCTGGTGCGCCCCCAGGGCGAGATCGAGGAAGATGACGCGGAGGCGCACGCGACGGTCACCCAGCAGCAGAAGGAAGCCGCACCACCAGGCAACGTGGCCAACCGGGTGGCCTTCGCGCGCGGCAGCATCGAGGAGGGCCTCCGGCAGGCCGAGGTGGTGGTGCGCCGGACCTACACCACCTCGCGCATCCACCAGGGCTATATCGAGCCGCAGGCCGCGGTCGCCACGATGGATCAGATCACCGGCGAGGTGACGATCTACACCTCCACGCAGGGCACGTTCTACCTCCGCGCGGAGGTGGCCCGGCGGCTCGGCCTGGCCCAGCATCAGGTCCGGATCGTCCCGATGACCGTGGGCGGGGCGTTCGGCGGCAAGATCGTGAACTTCCAGCCCCTGGCCGCGGCGCTGGCGATGCTCCTGCGCCGGCCGGTGCGCATCGTGCTCACGCGCGTTGAGGACTTCCTGGGAACCGAGCCCGGCCCGGGCAGCCGCATCACCCTCGAGCTGGGAGCCACGCGCGAAGGCGCCCTGACCGCCCTGCGCGCAGGGATCGAGTTCGACTCGGGTTGCGAGCCCGGCGCGCCCCTTACAGTTGCCTGCCTCATGCTGGGAGGATACTACCGCGTCCCCCACCTGGCGCTGGAAGCCCGGGACGTGCTCACCAACAAGCCGCCGGCAGGCGCCTACCGCGCGCCGGGCGTGCCCCAGGCCACCTTTGCCATAGAGTCGGCGATGAGCGAGATGGCCTCGCTCCTGGGTGCCGACCCAATAGCGTTTCGGCTGCGCCACGCCTCCGCGCCCGGCGACCCGATGCCACACGGTCGGCCGTGGCCCAACATGGGCCTTCGGAAGGTGCTCGAAGCCCTCGACGAACATCCGGTGCGCCGGCGCCCGCGGCAGCCGGGCGAGGGCATCGGCGTGGCGATCGGGGGCTGGCCCGGCGGGCTCGAGCCCGCGACCGCGTGCGTACGCGCGAACACCGACGGCACCTTCCATGTTGTGCTGGGCTCGGTGGACATCACGGGCACGGCCACCACCATGGCGCTCGTGGCCGCGGAGGTTCTGGGAGTCGAGCCGTCCAGGGTCCGTGTCGTTGCGCCTGACACCGCGCATGCGCCCTACGCCGGCATGTCGGGCGGCAGCAAGATCACCTACACGGTGGGCGAGGCCGTCCGGCGCGCGGCCCTGGACGCGCGAGCGCAGATCCTGGCGATCGCATCCGACCACCTGGAAGCACGCCTGGAGGACCTGGTGCTCGAGGACGGCCGGGTGCGGGTTCGGGGCTCGCCCTCAGCAGGCCTGTCCCTGGCCGAGATCGCCACGCTGTCCATGAAGTTCGGCGCCCGGTACCCCCCGGTCTTCGGGCAGGGATCCACCGCGATCACCCGCCAGGCGCCGGGCTTCGCAGGGCAGCTCGTGCGCCTGCGCGTGGACCGCGGAACCGGCGCCGTCGCGATCACGGACTGCGTGGTCGCGCAGGACGTCGGGTTCGCGATCAACCCGCCCGAGGTGGAAGGCCAGGTACACGGCGGGGTGGCACAGGGAATCGGTTGGGCGCTGCTGGAACAGGTCGTCTACGACGAGCACGGCGGCCTGCTGACAGCGACACTTGCCGACTACGCGCTGCCCCGGTCGCACATGGTGCCGCGCGTGGACGTGTTGCTGATCGAGATCCCCTCCGACGAGGGGCCTTTCGGCGCCAAGGGCGTGGGCGAGCCGCCTGTGATACCCGGGGCCGCGGCGATCGCCAACGCG
>JBBIOM010000030.1:11902-23023 GCA_037443365.1 Armatimonadota bacterium | reverse complement strand
GAGGCCGCGCCTGGCCGCCCGAACGTCATCGCCGACTGGTCCTCTGGCCGTCCTGGCCGGGGGTTGATCCTGGAAGGACACACCGATGTCGTAACCGAGGGCGACCGCGGCGCATGGTCACATCCGCCCTTCGATGCCCAGGTCACGGGTGGCCGCGTCTACGGCCGCGGGGCCGCGGACATGAAGGGAGGACTGGCTGCCGCGATCTGCGCGCTCGACGCGGTGCGCAGGGCGGCGCCCGACCTGCCCGGCCGCGTGCGGATCGCCGCCGTGTCCGACGAGGAAGGCATGATGCTGGGGATCAAGTCCTTCATCCGCGCCGGGCACGCGCAGGGCTTCGACGGCGCGATAGTCTGCGAGCCCGAGGAGAACGAGATATGCCTGCACCAGAAGGGCGCGATGCGGGTGCTGGCGACCTTTCGGGGCCGCATGGCGCACGGGGCAATGCCCTACGCCGGGGTGAACCCGATTCCGGTGGCCGCGCGGTTCGTCGCCGAACTCGTGGAGGAAGACCGCCGGCTTCAGGAACGCCTCGGCCGGCACGAGTTCCTCGGCCTGCCGCACATCACGCCCACAACGATACGCGCGCCGGCGCACGGCGAGCCCCAGTCCAATGTCATGGCGGGCGAAGGACAGATCACGGTGGACCTGCGCACGATCCCGGGCCAGGATCATGCGGAGCTGTACCGTGGGCTCGAGTGCCTGGCGGCGCGCGCGCAGGAAGCCGACCCCCGGGTACACGTCGCGCTCGAGTTGACCGTGGATCGTCCCTGGACCGAGACCCCGCCGGACGCGCCGATAGTGCGCGCCGTCGTGGCGGCCTTCGATACGGTGCTGCGACGCCCGCCCCGCTACGGCGGCGTCCCCGGCACGACCGACGGGACGTACCTGCACGCGTGGGCGCGGATCCCCATCGTGACCATCGGTCCCGGAGGAAGGCAGATCCCGCACCAGGCCGACGAGTACGTGGAGATCGACGCGCTCGTGGACGCGGCGCGTCTGTACGCGGCCGCGATCGTGCACTTCCTGGGGGAGTAGGCGACGCCAGAGGGAACGAGGAGGTGACGGCGTGGAGACGCCGCGGAAGAAGAAGGGCACGATCCCTGATTTCCTGGAACGGAAGCGCTCGGGGCGCAGGATCACAATGGTGACGGCGTACGACTACGCCTTCGCGGCGCTCGTGGATTCGGTGGACATCGACATGATCCTCGTGGGCGATTCGGGCGCGATGACGACCCTGGGCTACAAGAACACCGTCCCGGTGACCATGGGGGAGATGCTGATCATGGCGCGGGCGGTGTCGGTCGGCGCCCCCAACACGTTCCTCGTGGGGGACATGCCGTTCCTCTCGTACGAGGTTTCCACGGAGAGGGCGGTGGACAACGCCGGCCGTTTCATGAAAGAGGCCGGGATGGACGCGGTGAAGCTCGAGGGCGGCAGGCGCTCCGCATCGGCCGCCGCGGCGATCGTGCGGGCCGGCATCCCGGTGATGGGCCACATCGGGCTGACCCCTCAGAGCGCCTCGCAACTCGGAGGGTTCCGCGTACAGGGCAAGACCATGGACTCCGCAAGGGGCGTGGTGGAGGACGCGCTCGCCCTGCAGGAGGCCGGCGTCTTCGCCATCGTGGTGGAGGCGGTGCCCGCTCCCGTAGGGGCGATGATTACGGAGGCCGCGAGCGTCCCCACCATAGGCATCGGGGCCGGCCCGGATTGCGACGGGCAGGTGCTCGTCCTCCACGACATGCTGGGGCTGTTCGAGCGGTTCGTGCCGAAGTTCGTCAAGCGCTACGCCAACCTCGGCGCGGCCTGCCGCGAGTCGCTGTCCCAGTTCGCCGCTGAGGTTCGGGACCGAGCCTTCCCGGCCTCAGAGCACTGCTACCCCATGGACCCCGCGCAGGCCGAGGAGTTGAGGGAAGGCCTGGTACGCGCCGGCCTCCTGGGGTGACACATCTCAAGGTCTGCGTGATCGGCGCCGGAGCGATGGGGTCTCTTTTCGGGGGATACCTGCAGGCAGGGGGAAACGAGGTCTGGCTCGTGGACACGTCGGCCGGGCACATTGACGCGATCGCGACCCATGGACTGCGCATCACAGAGCCCGACGGCCAGGAGCGGATCGTGCGGCCCCGGGCTACTACCGACCCCCGATCCGTGGGCCCGTGCGACCTCGTGCTCGTCTTCGTGAAGTCCTACCACACGAGGCAGGCCGCCGCCTCGCTTGCCCCGCTCCTGGGCGCAGAAACGGTGGTCCTGACGCTCCAGAACGGGCTTGGCAACGTGGATGCCCTGGCCGAGGAGGTGCCCAGGAGCCACATCATGGCAGGTACAACTGGTCAGGGAGCCAATGTTCTCGCAGCCGGGCACATCCACCACGCAGGCGCAGGCGAGACCCTGATCGGGGAACTGGACGGCGCGCCCACGCCCCGGCTGCGACGCCTCGTGGAGGCGCTCTCGGACGCAGGGCTCCACGCCTCTGCCAGCGACAACGTCCAGGGCGCTCTCTGGGCCAAGCTGCTCGTCAACATCGCCATCAACCCGCTCACCGCCATTCTGCGGGTGCGTAACGGGCGGCTGCTGGAGGTGCCCGAGGCCGTAGGGATCATGAGGGAAGCCGTGAACGAAGGCCTGGCCGTCGCCGGCCGGGCAGGGGTGCGGATTCCGCTCGAGGATCCGTGGGCGCACGTCCAAGATGTGGCCCGGCGCACCGCGAACAACAGGTCCTCGATGCTGCAGGACGTGGAGATGGGACGCCGCACCGAGATTGACGTGATCAACGGTGCCATCGTCAGGGAAGGATCCCATCTGGGCGTGGCCACGCCGGTGAACCTCGCGCTGCTGCGCCTGGTGAAGTGCCTTGAGCAAACGGACTCTGCGTGAAGAGGCGGTGATTTGGGGATGACAGGCTCCGCATCAGATCATCAGGCAAGACACGGCCGCTATGTGCTCACCCCCTGGTCGGCGCAGGCAGGGCTCGCGCCTCCTGTGGTGGTGCGGGGAGAAGGACGGTTCCTCTACGACGCCGAGGGCAAGCGCTACCTGGATCTGTCGTCCGGGCTCGTGGCGGTGAATCTCGGGCACGGGCATCCCAGGGTGGTGCGCGCCATGCAGGCCCAGGCCGAGCGGCTCTGCTATACCGCGCCCTCGTTCTTCCACGACGCGCGGGCCGAACTGGCCGAGACCCTCATCAAGATCGCTCCCTGGCCTGAGGAGGGCAGGGTCTTCTTCACCACAGGAGGGGCCGAGGCCAACGAGGACGCCATCAAGATGGCCCGCGCGATCACAGGGCGCCCCAAGGTGCTTGCCGCGTACAAGTCGTATCACGGCTCGAGTTACGGCGCGGCGACGCTCACAGGGGATGACCGGCGCTTCGGGGCCGAGCCGGGCATCCCGGGCGTGGTTCATTTCCTCACGCCGTATCCCTACAGGAGCCCCTTCTTCACGGACGACCCCACGGAGGAGACGCGCCGGGCCCTTCAGCATCTCGAGCAAGTTCTGGAGTACGAGGATCCCGGGCGCACGGCCGCGCTTATCATCGAGCCGGTGGTCGGAACGAACGGGGTCATCGTGTACCCGGAAGGGTACCTCAAGGGGATCCGGGAGATCACGGAGCGGCACGGAATAGCCCTGATCTTCGACGAGGTGATGACGGGATTTGGCCGCACCGGTGCGCCCTTCGCCGCGCAGCGCTTCGGCGTGACGCCCGATTTCATGACCTTTGCCAAGGCGGTGACATCGGCCTACGTCCCGCTGGGCGGGGTCATGGTCCGCGAATCGCTCGCGCGCCACTTCGACAACGACGTGCTCTGGTGCGGGCACACCTTCTCAGGCCATCCATTCGCGGTGGCCGTGGCCCTGGCCGTGCAGGAGGCCTACCGCGATGAGGGCCTGTTGACCCGGGCGCTGGAGATCGAAGGCTGGCTCCGGCCCGCCGTCGAGGCGCTTCGCGAGAGGCACGCCGTCGTGGGGGACGCGCGGGGGCTGGGGGCATTCTTCGCCCTGGAGCTGGTCAGGGACCGCGCGAGCCGAGAGCCCCTGGCATCCAGGTATGGTGGGAGCCCGGCTCTCATCAGGCAGTTCCAGGCGTCTCTCCGGAAGCGCGGCGTCCACCTCTTCGGGCGGTTCAACATCTTCCTTGTCTCCCCGCCGCTGACAGTCACGCGTGAGGAGATAGATATGGGGATCGGGGCCCTGGACGAGGCGCTGGCCGAGCTCTCGGGGCCATAGGAGGGCCACTTCGGGAACCAATCGCCGGCCTGCCCGTCTAACGGGATGACAGGGCTAATGCGAGGAGACCAGGGTGGCCCCAAGCGAACGTGACCTGATCAACCGCTCGCGCGCCGGCGAGACCGAAGCGTTCGATCTGCTCGTCCGCCTTCACCAGGACCAGATCTACGCCCTGGCATACCGTATAACCGGGAACCACGAGGACGCCTGGGACGCGGCGCAGGACGCCTTCGTGCGCTCATACCAGGCCCTCCCCGGGTTCCGCCAGGACGCCGCGTTTGGGACCTGGCTGTACCGCATCGCGACGAACGCGGCGCTCGACCTGGTGCGGCGACGGCCGGCGTCCACGCCAGAAGAACTGCGCCCCGAACACGTGTCCGGCGACAATCCCCAGGCCGTGGTGGAACGCCGCGAGATCACCCGCCGCGTGCACGCCGCGCTGTTCCATCTGCCCTTGGAGTACCGCGCAGCCGTGGTGCTGCGCGACCTGCAGGGTCTGGCCTACGACGAGGTCGCCCGCGTCCTGGGGGTTCCTCTGGGCACCGTGCGGTCGCGCCTGGCACGGGGACGCGAGGCCATGCGCGCGCAGCTGGCGGACCTCGTCGGCGTCGAAGGGTGAGGGATGGGAGAAGGTGGCGGACCGATGACACACGAGGAAGCACGCATGCGGCTCGGCGCGCTCATAGACGGCGCGCTGCCGGATCATGAGACCGCCCGGGTGGAGGCGCACCTCGAGGGTTGCTCTACCTGCCGGGCGGAACTGGCCGGGCTGCGCGCAACCGTTGCCCTGATGCAGGAGGTGGAACCGATGCAGGCACCCGATGGATTCGCCGACGAGGTGCGCCGCCGGATCGCGCAGGCGCCCCAGGCGGCCGCACGCTCACCGTGGGCGCGCCTCCGCGCCGGCCTGCCGTGGAGCAGCGTCCCCTGGCCGCGGGTCCGGTGGTCATGGAAGGCCGCAACCGCGGCCGCGGCCGTCGTTCTCGTTGGGGTCTTCGCCGTCAACCTGGTGCGTGACGCGGGCATGCCCGAGGTCACGGAGCGGCTTGGCGCCTACCGGTTCAGGGCGCTTCGCGTCACGACGGATGCCTCGAAGATCGGTGAGAGCCCGCGCAGCGCGGCGCAGGCGGTTCCTCCTGCCGGGGCGCCCGATGAGGCCGCCTTCGCGCGCCGGGTCATCCGGACAGCCGAGATATCGCTCGAGGTCGAGCGGTTGAACGATGCGGCCAGCCGTCTGTCCGTCATCGCCGAAGGCGCTGGCGGGTTCGTCGCCGACTCCTCCTTCTCGGACGAGGACGGCTCGCCGCGCGGCACCTTCATCCTGCGCGTGCCGGCGAGGCGCTTCGGCGACGTCGTGGCGCAGATCGAGAAACTGGGTCTCGTGCAGCAGCGCCGGATCAGCGGTCAGGACGTGACCGAGGAGTTCGTTGACCTGGAGGCGCGCGTGCGCAACCTGGCGCGCCAGGAGGCGCGGCTGCTGGCCCTGTTCGACCGCGCCACGAAGATCCCCGACCTGCTGGCCATCGAGGGAGAGGTGGCCCGGGTGCGCGGCGAGATAGAGCGCCTGACCGGCCGGCTGCGCTTCCTCGCCAACAAGGTGGAACTGGCGACGGTGCAGGCGGAACTGCGGGAGAAGCCGAAGAAGTCGCAGGGCGGGTTCTGGGACTTCACCCGGACGCTTGAGCGCGTCAAGGCCGCGCTTCTGAACACCGTCCGTCAGATGCTGGGCGCCGCCGAGTGGCTGGTGGCGCTCGCGGCCGCGCTGCTTCCGGTGGCCGCCCTCGCCGCGGTCCTGTGGTGGTTGCTGCGCCGGGGCTTTCGCAGGGCCAGCAGCGGTCCCTGAGGTCGCCGCGCGGCGGCGTTTGCGGGAGGGTGATGATGCGGGCGCAGGGCAAGCTCGTGCTGCTGGACAGCAACGGCCTGATGTACCGCGCCTTCTTCGCCCTGCCCTACCTGACGACCCGGGACGGCCGGCCCACCAACGCGGTCTACGGCCTGACCGCGATGGTCCTCAAGGTCCTCGAAGAGGAAGACCCGGACTACATCGCCGCGGCCTTCGATAGGCCGGGCCCGACCTTCCGGCACGAACGGTTCGCGGAGTACAAGGCCCACCGCGAGGCGATGCCCGACGACCTGCGGCCGCAGGTCGCCCTCGGTAAGCAGGTGCTGGGGGTGCTTGGAATCCCGGTCCTGGAGGCCGAGGGCTTCGAGGCCGAGGACGTGATCGCCACCGTCGCACGCGTCGCCCAGGCCGAGGGCCTCGAGGTGCTTGTGGTCAGCGGCGACCTGGACACCCTGCAGCTCGTGAACGCGCGCACGCGCGTGATGGTCACAGGGCGCGGGGCCTCCGAGGCCGTGATCTACAACGAGGACAGGGTGCGCGAGCGCTTCGGGTTTGACCCGGGACGGATTCCGGACTACAAGAGCCTTCGGGGCGACGCAAGCGACAACATCCCGGGCGTGCCCGGCATCGGCGACAAGACCGCGGGCGCCCTGGTCCGGCAGTTCGGTTGCGTCGAGGCGCTGCTCGACCGGCTGGGCGAGGCGCCGCCCAAGGTGCGCGCCGCCCTGGAAGCGGCGCGAGAACAGGTGGTGCTCTCGAAGCAACTCGCGACGATCTCAGCCGACGCGCCCGTGGAGGTTGATCTGGAAGCCCTGCGCCGCATAGAGCCAAAGGACGACCGCCTGAGGGCGCTGTTTGCGGACCTGGAGTTCCGCGGGTTCCTGGACCGGCTGAGCAGGCGGCGCGCGCCAGCCGAAGCCGCGCGGCCGGCCAGCACGGTCGCGTCGGCGACCCCTGACGAGATCGCGGCGTGGGCGCGTGCGGCCGGTGAGATCGGCGCGGCGTTCCTGCGGGGCTCCGGACACCCGCTCGCGGCGCGGCTGCGCGCGGTGGGGATCGCCGCATCAGGGAAGGCGGCGTGGGTCGGGACGGACCAGGGCATCCCGGAGCAGGTCCGCGACATCCTTGAGGACCCTGCGGTGCGCAAGGTGAGCGCCGACGTGAAGGCCGACCTGCTTACGCTCGGCAGGTCGGGTGTCACGCCGGCCGGGTTTGACTTCGACGTGGCGATCGCGTCGTACCTGATCAACCCAGGACGGCGCACGCACGGGCTGGCCGCTGCGGCGCGCGAGTTCCTGGGCGCCGAAACGCACGAGCCCTACCCCGATGCCGCCGATGACCTGGTACTCGATCCCAGGGCCGGCGCTTCGACCGCGCAGGCCGCCGCCCTGCTCCTGGGGCTTCGCCCGGTGCTCGAGGCGCGCATGCGCGAGCACGGTGTGGAGGGGCTGTTCCGCGACGTCGAGGTGCCGCTGGCCGCGGTGCTTGCGGCAATGGAGAGGGACGGCGTTGCCGCCGATCTACCGTACCTGGCCGCGCTCGGGGACGAGCTGGCCGACCGGATTGAGGCGCTGGCCGCGGACATCTACGCCCAAGCCGGCACCGAGTTCAACCTGGGATCGCCCAAGCAGCTCGCGCACGTGCTGTTCGAGAAACTCCAACTTCCCCCGCTGAGGCGGACGAAGACCGGCTACTCGACCGACGCCGAGGTGCTGGAGAGCCTGGCGCCCCGGCACGAGGTCGCAGCGAAGATCCTGGCGCACCGCGAGCTGAGCAAGCTGAAGTCAACCTATGTGGACGTGCTGCCGCGGCTGGCCGATCCAGCGACCGGGCGCGTGCACACCACGTTTAACCAGACGCTGGCCGCCACGGGCCGCGTGATTACCGAGCAGCCGAATCTGCAGAACCTGCCGATCCGCACAGAGGAGGGCCGCAGGATACGCCGCGCGGTCGTTGCGCCGCCGGGATCGCTGCTTCTCGGCGTGGACTACTCGCAGATAGACCTGCGCGTGCTGGCGCACTACACGCGCGACCCGGGCCTGGTGGAAGCGTTCGAGGCGGGCGAGGACATCCACGCGATCACCGCGGCCGAGGTATTCGGCGTTGCGCGCGGCGCGGTGACCCCTGAACTCAGGCGCCGCGCCAAGGCGATCGTGTTCGGCGTCGCCTACGGCATGAGCGAGCACGGCCTCGCAGGCCAGCTCGGCATCTCAAGAGAGGAGGCGCGCGGCTTCATCGGGCTCTACTACGCGCGCTTTCCAAAGGTGCGCGAGTACATGCTGCGCGTCGTGGAGGAGGCGCGCCGGGACGGCTTCGTCACCACGGTGCTGAACCGCCGGCGGTACCTCCCCGACCTGCAGAGCCGCAACCGCGCGGTGCGTGAGGCCGCCGAGCGCGTCGCGATCAACACGCCGATCCAGGGGTCCAGCGCCGACATCATCAAGCTGGCGATGCTGGAGATCGCGCGGGAGGTGCTGCCGGCATTCCCCGGTACGCGCATGACGCTGCAGATTCACGATGAGCTGCTCTTCGAGGTGCCGAAGCCGGTCACCGCGCAGGTCGCCGGGGCGGTCCGCGCCGTGATGGAGCGAGCGTATCCGCTGTCGGTGCCGCTGGTCGCCGAGGCCAAGGCCGGCCCCAACTGGGCCGAGATGCGCGCGGTCGAGGGGGGAGCGGCGCAGTGAACGACCGGGGTGCGGACCGCGGCGCCGCGAAGGTGATCGGCCTCACCGGCGGGATCGCAAGCGGCAAGAGCCTGGTGGCGCGGTTTCTCCGCGAGATGGGCGCGCACGTGATTGACGCGGACGCGGTCGCGCGCGAGGTGGTCGCGCCAGGGACCGAGGCCCTGCGCGAGATCGTACGGGCGTTTGGCGCATCGGTCGTCACAGAGGGTGGTGTCCTGGACCGCAAAGCGCTGGGTGCGCTCGTCTTCGCCGACCCCGGCGCCCGCGCCCGGTTGAACGCGATCACGCATCCTCGCATCCGCGCTCGCATCGAGGAAGAGATCAAGACTGCGCGCGCGGCGCGTCCCGGGGCTTTAATCGTGGTGGAAGCACCGCTCCTGCTGGACGTGGCGCAGCCCGAGCCCTTCGCCCCAGACGGCGTGGTCGTCGTCTTCGCGGACGAAGCCACGCAGATCGCCCGCCTGATGGCGCGCGACGGCATCCCTCTGGAGGCGGCCCAACAGCGTCTGCGCGCGCAGCGTCCCTTGCGCGAGAAGATCCCCCTGGCCACCTGGGTCGTGGACAACAGCGGATCCCCGAACGCGACCCGAAGGCAGATCGAGGCGCTCTGGCAGGCCTGGCACGCCCGGGAGCACGGCGCGGGGTCGTAGAGTGAACTTCCGTGCCTTTCCCCCCGTAATGTAATCGAAGAGACCAGGCCCCGGAGGAGACGCGATGGCGTCGCGAATCGTGGCTATGGCGCTTGTCATGACGATGGTGGGCGCGTTCCCCCACCCGGCCGTTGCGCAGGCCGTAGGGGTCGTTGTAGACAGTCGGGCTGTCGCCTTCGACCAGCCCCCTGTGGTCGTGGCCGGGCGCGTGCTGATCCCGCTGCGCGGGGTCTTCGAGCGTCTGGGCGCGCGGGTCGAGTGGCAGCCTGACCCTGGCCGCGTCGTCGCGCGCCATGGCGCCACGGTAGTTGTCCTGCAGCCAGGCCTCGGCCGTGCCCTGGTGAATGGGCGAACGGTCCTGCTCGATGTGCCGCCCATGGTGCTGGCCGGCCGTACGCTCGTGCCCCTGCGGTTCGTGGGCGAGGCGTTGGGAGCGAGCGTGAACTGGGATCCGGCCGGACGTATCGTGTACGTCGCATCGGCGCGTTCCACCGGCCCTCCCCCGGCTGCCGCGCCCCTGCCGGGGCCGCCTGAGCCGGTCCGGCCCCTGCCGGTCATCCCGCCCCCGCCGCCCGAGCCTGTCCGCCCCACACCGATCGCCACGCCCACGCCGTATACCGCCTTCGTCGAGGGCACAGTCGCGCAAGTCGACCTCCACACGCTGCCGGCGCGCCTGCTGGTGGCAGCGGACGGGATGATGTGGAGGTTCGCCGTGACCGCGCTTACCACGATCTTCCTCACCGAGGTGTCCTCGGGCCGCAGCGGCTCGGTCTCGCTCGACCAGTTGCGGCGCGGAGACTTCGTGCGCGTGACCGCTGACGCGACCGGCGGGGCGTTGTCGGTGCGCGCCTTCTACAGGGCGCTTGCCGGTCTGGTGGAGAGCGTGGGGTTCCGGACCCTGGTGCTGGGTGACGGGCAGATCCTGCGCATCGCCGAGGATGCCGCCTTCTTCCTGGACGGCCGCCAGGTCACCTGGGATCTGCTGCGCCGGGGCATGGAAGTGGAGGTCAGGGCGAATCCGCAGACCGGCGACGTGTGGGAGGTGCGCGCGCGCACTCCCACCACGCCGCTGCCGGTTCCGCCTGTCCCGATGCCGCGCCCGATCCCGACGCCGTTCTACCCCTACCAGCCAAGGATAGACGGCGCGCACATCAGCGACCACGGGCCGCTTGGCGTCGGAGCCTTGCTTGTCGTGACGCTGCGGGGCACGCCGCGCGGGAGCGCCTGGTTCGACATCGGCCGGATCGAGCGTGGTGTGGCGATGGTCGAGGGGCCTCTGGGAACCTACACCGGGCGCTACGCCGTGCGCCACGGGGACGCGGCGGCGCGGGCAGGCGTGACGGTTCGCCTGCGGGTGGCAGGCCAGGAGGCCGAGATGTACGCGGGTACGGTGACGATTGACGGCCTGCCCCCTGAGTTCACGCGGCGGGCGCCCGAACCCGGCGCAGTGGTGAACGAGCGTCAGCCCACGATCATCCTGGGGCTGACCGAGCGTGGACCTGCCGGCCTGGACCCGGCAAGCTTCCGTCTCTGGGTCAACGGGCGCGAGGCGCGCCCGGTGGCGATCACCGAGACCAGCGCCCTCTACACGCCCCCTGATCCTCTGCCGCAGGGGCCGAACCGTGTGCAGGCCCGCATAGCCGACCTGGCGCGCAACGAATCCACGACGAGCTGGACCTTCACTGTCGAGCCGGTCCGGCCGCCCACGCCCACGCCGCCGCCC
>JBBIOM010000030.1:0-11802 GCA_037443365.1 Armatimonadota bacterium | reverse complement strand
GGGGACGCCATCGCCTCGCCCCTGCTGATCCGTGGGACCGCGGTCGGGGCCGCGCAGGTGAGGATCACCGTAGAGCACGCGCGCGGCAGGGCCGATGGTCACGTGGTGTTGATCGGTCCGTTCAACGTGCCCGCATCCGGCCAGGGCGCCTGGGAGGCGCGCGTGCAGCTGGCGCCCCCACCGCGTGCGGGTGACCGGCTGACCATCACGGCGGTGGCCGTTGGCGCCGGAGGCGTCGAGTCAAGGCCGGCCCGTGTGGTGGTCACGGTAGGGGATTAGCACACCTAGCACGTGGCTGGGGGCGGCCGGGTCGCCCCCAGGCATGACAAGGGACCGTGGAACGAGTCCCGCCCCCCTTGATATACTATTCGTATGCCCTCTCTTCAGATGGTCACGGATCAGCAGCCGTGCGGCGACCAGCCCCAGGCGATCGCCGGCCTCGTGGCCGGGCTGCGGGCAGGGTGTCGCTTCCAGACGCTGCTGGGGGTCACGGGCAGCGGCAAGACCCACACCATGGGCCGGGTGATCGAGCAGATCCAGCGCCCCACCCTGGTCCTGGCGCACAACAAGACGCTGGCCGCGCAGCTCTACGGCGAGTTCCGCGAGTTCTTTCCGCACAACGCCGTGCGGTACTTCGTCTCGTACTACGACTACTACCAGCCCGAGGCCTACGTGCCGCAGACCGACCTCTACATCGCCAAGGACGCCGCGATCAACGAGGAGATCGACCGGCTGCGTCACGCCTCGACCAAGGCGCTGATGGAGCGGCGCGACGTCATCGTGGTCGCCTCGGTCTCGTGCATCTACGGGCTCGGCCGGCCCGAGGACTACAAGGAGGTCATGCTCCTCCTGCGGAAGGGCGAGCGCCGGTCGCGCGACGAGATCCTGCGCCGGCTGGTGGACATACAGTACGAGCGCAACGATGTTGACTTCGCGCGCGGGCGTTTCAGGGTGCGGGGCGACGTGGTCGAGATCTTCCCGGCGTACGAGGATCGCGCCGTCAGGGTGGACCTCTACGGCGACGAGGTGGAGCGGATCGTCGAGCTGGACCCGCTGACCGGGGAGGTCTTCGAGCACAAGGACGCCGTGGCCCTGTGGCCGGCCAAGCACTGGGTGACCACAGAGGAGCGCCTGGAGCGGGCGCTGGCCTCGATCGGAGCCGAGCTCACGGAACGCCTGGACTGGTTCCGCACTCAGGGCAAGTTGCTCGAGGCCCAGCGCCTGGAGTTCCGGACACGGTACGACATGGAGCTGCTGCGTGAGGCGGGCACCTGTCCCGGCATCGAGAACTACTCGCGACACCTCGACGGGCGCGCGCCGGGCGAGCGGCCGGGGTGCCTGATCGACTACTTCCCGCGCGACTTCCTGCTGTTCGTGGACGAGAGCCACGTCACCGTGCCGCAGGTCAAGGGGATGCTGGAGGGCGACCGCTCGCGCAAGCGCACCCTGGTCGAGTTCGGGTTTCGCCTGCCTTCCGCGCTCGACAACAGACCGCTGGCCTGGGAGGAGTTCGATGCGCTCGTCCCCCAGGCGGTGTTCGTCTCGGCCACGCCCGCTCCATACGAGTTGGAGGTGAGCGCGCGCGTGGTGGAGCAGGTTGTGCGGCCCACCGGCCTTGTGGACCCCCACGTCGAGGTGCGCCCGGCGCAGGGCCAGGTGGACGATCTGGTTGCCGAAATCAGGGCGCAGGTCGCGCGCGGCGAGCGTGCTCTGGTCACCACGCTGACCAAGCGCATGGCCGAGGATCTCAGCGCCTACCTGGCTGAGCTGGGACTTCGGGTGCACTACCTGCACTCGGAGGTCGACACGCTCCAGCGCGTGCGGATACTGAAGGACCTGCGGCTCGGCGCCTACGATGCCATCGTCGGGATCAACCTGCTGCGGGAAGGGCTCGACCTGCCCGAGGTCTCGCTGGTGGTGATCCTCGACGCCGACAGGGAGGGCTTCCTGCGCTCCGAGACCTCGCTGATCCAGACCATGGGGCGGGCGGCGAGGCACATCGAAGGGAGGGTGCTCCTCTACGCCGACCAGGTCACCGACTCGATGCGCCGCGCGATCGCCGAGACCAACCGGCGCCGCGAGGTCCAGGTGCGGTACAACGCCGAGCACGGTATCACCCCCACCTCGGTTTCCAAGCCGATTCGCGACATGATCGACCTGCAGCAGGCAGCGGACGAGATCGAGGCCCGGCCGTCATCCGGTGATCTGCTGACCGCGGACGAACTGATAAGGCTGGCCGAGACGCGGCAGGGCAAGGTGCCGTGGGAGGTGGCCAGGCTGCTGATGCTCTCGCCGGGCGAGCTCGAGCAGACCGTGGAAACGCTGGAACGTGCCATGCGGCGGGCGGCCGCCGAGTTGCAGTTCGAGAAGGCCGCCGCGCTGCGCGACCAGATCGGCGAGCTGCGCAGAGGCCTGGGAGAGCCGTTCTTCGCCCCGCCGCGGCGGGGCGGGAAGAAGGCCTATGCTCCGCGGAGGAAGGCGCGCCGCCATGCCGACTGATCGCATCCTCGTGCGCGGAGCCCGCGAGCACAACCTCAGGAACGTCACGGTCGAGATACCACGCGACCGGCTGGTAGTGCTGACCGGCATATCCGGCTCGGGCAAGTCTTCGCTCGCCTTCGACACGATCTATGCCGAGGGGCAGCGCAAGTACGTCGAGTCCCTCTCGGCCTACGCGCGCCAGTTCCTCGGCCTGATGGAGAAGCCCGACGTGGACGGGATAGACGGGCTGTCGCCCGCGGTCTCGATAGACCAGAAGGGCGCTCCGCGCAACCCGCGCTCGACCGTGGGCACCGTGACCGAGATCTACGACTACCTCAGGCTGCTGTTCGCGCGCGTCGGGGCGCCCCACTGCCCGGAGTGCGGCCGCTCGATCAGCCGTCAGACCCGCGAGCAGATCGTGGACCGCGTCCTGTCGCTTGAGGAGGGCACGCGCGTGCAGGTGCTGGGCCCGATCGTCCGCGGCCGCAAGGGCGAGTACCGTCAGCTCTTCGACGACCTCCGCCGTCAGGGATTCGCGCGCATTCGCGCCGACGGGCTGGTCTACGACCTGTCTGAGGAGATCCCCCTCGACAAGAACCGGAAGCACAGCATTGAGGTCGTGGTGGACCGGCTGGTCGTTCACGCCGACGTGCGCGCCCGCCTGGCCGATTCGGTCGAGACGGCGCTCAAGCTCGGCGGGGGCATCGCTTACGTGGACGTCCAGGGCGATGGGCAGATGGTCTTCAGCCAGCAGTTCGCCTGCCCGGAATGCGGCATCAACCTGCCCGAGATCGAGCCGCGCGTCTTCTCGTTCAACAGCCCCTACGGCGCCTGCGCGACGTGCACGGGGCTGGGCTTCCGCCAGGTGCTGGACGAGTCGCTGGTCCTCGATCGCGGCAAGAGCCTGCTCGACGGGGCCGTGGTGCCGTGGGCGGCCTCCACGAGCGACTACTATCAGGAGCTGCTCGGCTCGCTCGCCGCGCACTTCAAGGTGGACATGAAGACGCCGGTCCGCCGCCTCCCCCGGGCGTTCCTGGAGGTGCTCCTGCACGGTTCGGAGGAGCCGGTGCGCGTGCGCTACCACAACAAGTGGGGAGCGCTGCGCAGCTACGACACCCGGTTCGAGGGAGTGCTTCGGCAGCTCGACCGCCGCTACAAGGAGACCGACTCGGAGTACGTGCGCGAGGAGATCGAGCGGTACATGACCAGCCTGCCGTGTCCCGCCTGCGGCGGCTCCCGGCTGAAGCCCGAGTCGCTGAGCGTGCGTATCGGCGGGCGCAACATAGCCGAGGTCACGTCCCTCGACGTCTGCGCGGCGATGAGGTTCTTTGGGGATCTGTCCCTGTCGGAGCGCGAGCGGCTGATAGCCCACCAGATACTCAAGGAGATACAGTCACGCCTGGGCTTCCTGGTCAATGTGGGGCTCGGCTACCTGACGCTGGACCGCACGGCCAACACCCTCTCCGGGGGTGAGGCCCAGCGCATTCGTCTCGCGACGCAGATCGGCAGCGGCCTGATGGGCGTGCTCTATGTTCTGGACGAGCCCAGCGTCGGGCTGCACCAGCGCGACAACCGCCGGCTGCTGGACACGCTGCGGGGCCTGCGCGACCTCGGGAACACGATCCTTGTGGTCGAGCACGACGAGGAGACGATCCGCACCGCCGACTGGGTAGTGGACATCGGCCCGGGAGCCGGGGCCGACGGCGGGCGCATCGTGGTGACCGGCCCGCCCGAGGTCGTGGCCGCCCACCCCGACTCGGTGACCGGGCAGTTCCTGTCGGGAAGGCGCAGCATCGCCATCCCCGGGCGGCGGCGGGAGGGGACCGGCGAATCCCTCGTCATCCTCGGGGCGCGCCAGCACAACCTCAAGGGCATTGAAGTACGCGTCCCGCTGGGGATGTTCGTGGCAGTGACCGGCGTATCGGGCTCGGGCAAGTCCACGCTGGTGGACGAGGTCCTCTATCGGGCGCTGTGCGCCCACCTCCACGGAGCGCGTGTTCGACCCGGCGCTCACGACCGCATCGAGGGGCTGGAGAACGTGGACAAGGTGATCGAGATTGACCAATCTCCGATCGGCCGCACGCCGCGCAGCAACCCCGCGACCTACACGAAGACGTTCGACCTCATCCGCGACCTCTTCGCGCAGACGGCCGAGGCGCGCATGCGCGGTTACGGGCCTGGCCGCTTCTCGTTCAACGTGCGCGGCGGCAGGTGCGAGGCGTGTGAGGGCGACGGCATCGTGCGGATCGAGATGCACTTCCTCCCAGATGTCTATGTGCCGTGCGAGGTCTGCAAGGGCTCGCGCTACAACAGGGAGACGCTCGAGGTCACCTACAGGGGCAAGACGATCAGCGACGTGCTGGGCCTCACGGTGAGCGAGGCCCTGAACTTCTTCGAGGCGATTCCGCGCATCCGCCGCAAGCTCCAGACCCTCGACGACGTGGGGTTGGGCTACATCAAGCTGGGCCAGCCGGCGACCACGCTGTCAGGAGGCGAGGCCCAGCGCGTGAAGCTGGCCGCCGAGCTGTCCCGGCGCGACACCGGCCAGACCCTCTACATCCTCGACGAGCCGACCGTGGGCCTGCACTTCGCCGACGTGGAGCGGATGCTGGGGGTGCTGCACCGGCTGGTGGACGCCGGGAACACCGTGGTGGTCATCGAGCACAACCTCGACGTCATCAAGACCGCGGACTGGATCGTTGACCTCGGTCCGGAGGGCGGCGACGGCGGCGGCGAGATCGTCGCCGAGGGAACGCCCGAGGCCGTCGCACGCGTGCCCGGTTCGCATACAGGGCAGTTCCTGCGACGCCTGCTGCCGAGCGTGGCGGCCGGCGCGGCGGCGAGCGCAGCGGCGCCGGTCCGCTCCAGGGCCAGGCGGTAGGGACCCCGTTGCCGGACCGCGTGCCGCCTTCCGATCCGTTGCTGGCCACGGTCCGGCTCCTGCCCAGGCGGCCCGGCGTCTACCTCCTCCGGGACAGCGGCGGCCGCGTGCTGTACGTGGGGAAGGCCAGGTCGCTGCGCGCGCGCGTCAGGCAGTACGCCCAGGTGCCCCGAGCCCAGGCCAACCCACGGCTGGGCCTGCTTCTCCCCAGGATCGCCTCCGTGGACACGATCGTCACGGCAAACGAGGTGGAGGCCCTCATCCTCGAGACCAACCTGATCAAGCAGCACCAGCCGCCGTTCAACGTACGCATGGCCGACGACAAGGCGTATCCGTACGTCAAGCTGACCGGCGAGGCCTATCCCAGGATCTTGATGACCCGGAAGGTGGCGCGCGACGGAGGGCGGTACTTCGGCCCCTATCCCTACCACGAGCCCAAGCTGATCGGTCGCACGATCCGCTCGGTGCGCCGCCTGTTCCGGCTGCGGACCTGCTCGCTCGAGATCACGCGCTCGCTTGCGCGGCCCTGCCTCGATCACTCCATGGGGCTGTGCAGCGCGCCCTGCGTCGCCTGGGGGGCCACGCCCGAGGAGTACGCGGAGCAGGCGCGACAGGCCGCCCTCTTCCTTGAGGGGCGGCGTGACCACCTGCTCGACGACCTGCGCGCCCAGATGGCCGCGGCCTCGGACGCCCTGGAGTTCGAGAAGGCGGCCCAGCTGCGCGATCGGATTGGGGCCCTGGAGGCGATCGGCGAGCGGCAGCGCATCGCAACATCAGGGCTCGAGGACCGCGACGTGGCCGCCGTGGCACAGTCGGGCGATCAGGCCTGCGTCCAGATCGTCACCATCCGTGCCGGGCGCGTTCAGGACCAGGAGCACGTGATGGTCTCCAACGCCCGGGGAATGGAGCCGGGCGAGATCTTGGCGCAGGCCCTGGCAGCGCGGTACAGCGACCTGCCCGACCTGCCGCGCGAACTGCTCGTGGATGTGGAGCCCGACGGACGCCGCGCGCTCCAGGAGTGGCTGAGCACGAGGCGGGGCAGCCGGGTGGCGGTGGAGGTGCCCAGGCGGGGCGACCGTCGGCGCCTGGTCGAGCTGGCCCGTGAGAACGCCGCGCTCTGCCTGCAGCAGGCGCGCGCCCGAACGCTGGGGCCGTCCGGCGTCGGCGTGGCCGAGCTGCAGGAGGCGCTCGGGCTCGAGGCCGCACCCTTCCGCATCGAGGGCTACGACATCAGCCACTTCCAGGGCGGCGAGGCGATCGCCTCGCTCGTGGTGTTCGAGGGCGGCCGGCCGCGCAAGGCGGACTACCGGCAGTTCAGGATGCGCGCGTCGGGCGAGGGCGACGATTACGCGATGCTGCAGGAGGCGGTCCGGCGCCGCTTCACCCGGGCCCGGGTCGAGCAGGAGCAGCTCGACCGCGGCGAGCCGGCCCGCCCCCGGTGGTCGGTCCTGCCCGACCTGATCCTGGTGGACGGCGGACGCGGGCAGCTGGGCGCCGCGATGGAGGTGCTGTTCGAGCACAACGTATCGGTCCCGGTGGTGGGACTGGCCAAGGAGCACGAGGAGATCTACTCGCCGGGCCGCCCCCAGCCGCTGCGCCTCCCCGACGACTCGCAGGCCCTGAGCCTGGTCCGGCGCCTGCGCGACGAGGCCCACCGCTTCGCGAACGCCGCGGGCCGCCGTCTCCGGGAGCGGCGGATCGTGTTCTCTGTCCTCGACGATATCCCCGGGATCGGAGAGCGGCGCAAGCGGGACCTGATACGCCGGTTCGGGTCGGTACGCGGCGTGCGGGCCGCCCCGCAGGAGGCGCTGGCCGAGGTGCTGGGTGAGCGCCTGGCCGCGCGCGTGAGGGCGCACCTGGCCGGCCCGGTGCCCCCCGACCCCCTTGACGGCTCGTCCGCAGGTGATACTATATAGCCACAATTCACGCTATATAGAGGTGCGGGATGAGGTTCGTGTCCACCGCCGATCTGAAGAACAAGACGAGCGAGGTGCTGCGCACGGCGCAATCAGGGGTGCCGGTGGTGATCACGCGCCACGGCCGACCCGTGGCCTCGCTCGTGGGCATCGAGGGGGATGACCTTACCGGCCTGCTGCACCGCGCGGCCGCACGCGTGACCGGGGAGCGGTACTCCTACGCTTCCTTCGGGCTACCCTTCGGGCAGTTCCACGTGGCGTTCGGGCGCCATGGGCCGGCCTTCGCCAGGATCGCCTCGACTCCCGGGGAGTTCGAGCGGCACGCCGCGCGCTACCTCGGGATGCCGGTGCCGCGCTCTGGTGCGCCCCGATGGCTGGCCAGGGCCGTGGATGGAGCGGTGAAGGCCCGCCGGGCTTTCGACGGGCCCGTGGATCTGGCCCGGGCAGGAGCGTTCGAGCGAGAGGTTCTCGCGGCCCTGCGCCGTATTCCCCTGGGGCAGTTGAGGACCTACGGCGAGATCGCGCGTGCGATAGGGCAACCCGGCGCGGCACGCGCCGTGGGGGCCGCCTGCGCCCGCAACCCGGTGCCGCTGCTCATCCCGTGCCACCGCGTGGTGCGCAGCGACGGCGGCCTGGGCGGATACTCGTTGACTGGCGGCGTCGCCCTCAAGCGCCGCCTGCTCGAATCCGAGGGGGCGCTTCCTTGCCCTTGATGCCCGCGGTAGCGCTCGAGCGCGTGACGCGCCGCTTCCGCTCGCAAAGCCGAGACCGGGCGCGCGACATCGTGGCGCTGGATGCGGTCAACCTCACGGTGGCCGCCGGAGGGATCTTCGGCCTGCTGGGCCCCAACGGCGCAGGCAAGACCACGCTGTTGCGCCTGGTTTGCACCCTGCTGCTGCCCTCGCGCGGCCGCGTCGCCGTGCTGGGCAGTGACACGCGGCGCCATCCCGAGACCATCCGCCGCCGCATCGGGGTCGTGCTGGGAGGCGAGCGGTCGGTCTACTGGCGCCTCACCGGGCGCGAGAACCTCCTGTACGCCGCGGCGCTACACGACCTGCCGAGTCGGGTCGCGGCGCGCCGCGCGGACGAGCTGCTGCGCATGGTGGCGCTGTCCGAGCGCGCGGACGACCTGGTAGAGCGCTACAGCAGCGGCATGCGCCATCGCCTGGCCCTCGCGCGCGCGCTGGTGGGGAACCCGGCGCTGCTGGTCCTGGATGAGCCGACCGCTGGATTGGACCCGCAGGCCGCTCTCGAGATCCGCGCCCTGCTGGTGGCGCTGGCCCGCGAGGGAGGGCACACGGTCCTTCTCGCAACCCACAACATGGAAGAGGCCGACCGGATCTGCGGAACCGTGGCGATCCTGGATGGGGGGCGCCTGATCGCGAGTGAGCGGCCCGAGGCGCTGAAGGCCCGTCTTCGGACCGACACCCAGACCGGCGGTGCCCCCACACTCGAGGCGGTCTTCCTGGCGCTGACCGGGCGCTCCCTGTTGGCCGCTGACCAGCCCGCGTGGGCGCCGTGAACGCCCGGCCGCGCCCAAGCGTGCGCTCCGGCGAGCCGATCCCCGCTCCGCTGCCCAGGACGCGTCCGGCGCTCGAGCCAGTCCTGGGGCTGGCGCTGCTGGGAGCGGTGTGCCTGTCCGTGGCCACCGGTCCTGCGCGCATTCCGCTGCGGGCCGTCCTGGGCGTGCTGCTCGAACGCCTGGGCCTGCCGACCGTGGCGGGCTGGCCTGACGCCACCGTCGCCATCGTGCTGGACCTGCGGCTTCCGCGCGCACTGCTCGCCCTGACCGTGGGCGCAGCGCTGGCTGGCGCGGGCGCCGTCTTCCAAGGACTGCTGCGCAACCCGCTGGCGGATCCCTATATCATTGGGGTCTCGGCCGGCGCGGCCTTCGGCGCCACCCTGGCGCTCACGACGGGTCTGGCCGCAGGCTCGCTCGGCATCGTCGCGACGCCGCTGCTGGCCTTCGCCGGCGCCGTGGGAGCCACCACGCTCGTGTACACGCTGGCGCGGCGCGGAAACGACGCGCCTGTGGAGGAGCTGCTGCTGGCCGGGATAGCCGTGAGCGCGTTCCTGGCCGCGGTCATCTCGTGGCTGCAGCTGGCAGGGGGAGAGAGCCTGCAGCGCGTCGTGTTCTGGCTGATGGGCGGCTTCTCGGGCCGTGGATGGCCCCACCTGTGGATGTCGGCCCCTCCGGTGGTCGTGGGCCTGGGGATCGCCTGGCTCTACGGGCGAGACCTGAACGCGCTGCTGCTGGGTGATGAGACGGCCCGCTCCATGGGCGTGGACGTGCCGAGAACCCGACGGCTGCTCGTGGCCGCCGGCGCGATGATGGCCGCCGCGGCCGTGGCCGCCGCAGGCCTGATCGGGTTCGTGGGCCTGATCGTGCCACACCTGCTGCGCCTCCTGGTGGGGCCCGACCACAGGCGGCTCGTGCCCGCCTCTGCGCTGGGAGGCGCGGTGCTCCTCGTCCTGGCGGACGTGGCCGCCCGCTCCGCGGTGGCCGGATCGGAGCTGCCGGTGGGCATCCTGACCGCTGCGCTGGGCGCGCCGTTCTTCCTGCTCGTGCTGTTGCGCGAGCGCCGTCGGTTCTGGACTTAGCGAGCGGGCGTGGCTATAATCGGGGTGCGTCTGAGCGCGGGCGGGAGTAGCTCAGGGGTAGAGCGTCTCCTTGCCAAGGAGAAGGTCGTGGGTTCAAATCCCATCTCCCGCTCCAGGATGGCACGTCTGGCATCTGCCAGCTGAGGCGGCGTAGCCAAGAGGCAAGGCAGGGGTCTGCAAAACCCCCACGCGCCGGTTCGAATCCGGCCGCCGCCTCCACTTCGACAGGCCCGTCGGATCCACCGCATTCGAGTTCGGCGCTGCCGGTGCGGGCGGGTGGCGGAACGGCAGACGCAGAGGACTTAAACTCCTCCGGGCTGAGCGCCCATGGGGGTTCGACTCCCTCCCCGCCCACCAGTCAGGCGCGCGCCGGCACAGGCCGGCGCGCTTCCTCTTCGCCCTGCGGACGCTATCCTGGTGGACGGAAGAACAGCAGGTAGAGAATCAGACCTGTCAGCAGCCAGAAGATCGCGTCCATCAAGAACCCTCCGGGAAAGGGATTCGACGGCCGCACGGCGCGTCCTGCGCGCGTTGACGGTCGTTTTGCCTCTGCTATAATACGCGAGGACGAGCCCACGTAGCTCAGGCGGCAGAGCGTGTCCTTGGTAAGGACAAGGTCACCGGTTCGAATCCGGTCGTGGGCTCCATACCTGACCTGACCGGCCGCCGCTCTTGCGGCCGCGCCATTGAGAGGAGTCACGGACGATGGCCAAGCAGAAGTTTGAGCGGACGAAGCCGCACGTAAACATAGGGACGATCGGGCACGTTGATCATGGGAAGACGACGCTGACGGCGGCGATCACGCACGCGTTGTCGGTGGTAGGCAAGACGCGGGCGATGGGGTTTTACGAGATTGACAATGCGCCCGAGGAGAAGGAGCGGGGGATCACGATCGCGATCAGTCACGTGGAATACGAGACTGGGGCGCGGCACTACGCGCACGTAGACTGTCCGGGGCACGCGGACTACATCAAGAACATGATCACAGGGGCGGCGCAGATGGATGGGGCGATCCTGGTGGTATCGGCGGCGGACGGGCCGATGCCGCAGACGCGGGAGCACATCTTGCTGGCGCGGCAGGTAAACGTACCGTACGTGGTGGTGTTCTTGAACAAGGTAGACATGGTAGACGACCCCGAGTTGCTGGAGCTGGTGGAGGTAGAGGTGAGGGAGCTGCTGAGCGCCTACCAGTTTCCCGGGGACGAGCTGCCGGTGGTGAGGGGATCGGCGCTGCGGGCGTTGGACGTGTTGCAGTCCAACCCGAAGGTAGCACGTGGGGAGAACGAGTGGGTCGACGGGATCTGGGCGTTGATGGACGCGGTGGACAGGGCGATACCGACGCCGCAGCGGGAGGTAGAGAAGCCGTTCCTGATGGCTGTGGAGGACATATTCACGATCACGGGGCGGGGGACGGTAGCGACAGGGCGAGTGGAGCGTGGGAAGCTGAGCGTAGGGGAGGAAGTGGAGATAGTGGGGCTGCGGCCCGAGGCTCGGCGGACGGTTGTTACGGGGCTAGAGATGTTTCGGAAGTCGCTGGAGGAGACGCTGGCCGGGGACAACGTAGGGGTGCTGCTGCGAGGGGTAGAGAAGGACGGGGTAGAGCGGGGGATGGTGCTGGCGAAGCCTGGGTCGATCAAGCCGCACACCGACTTTCAGGCGGAGGTGTACGTGCTTACCAAGGAAGAGGGGGGACGGCACACGCCGTTCTTCACGGGGTACCGGCCGCAGTTCTACTTTCGGACGACGGACGTGACCGGGGACATCACGCTGCCCGAAGGGGTGGAGATGGTGATGCCCGGGGACAACATCACGATGGGGGTGAAGCTGATCACCCCGGTGGCGCTGGAGGAAGGGCTGCGGTTTGCCATCCGAGAAGGCGGGCGGACGGTGGGCGCCGGCGTCGTCGTGAAGGTGGTGGAGTAG
>JBBIOM010000029.1:0-25515 GCA_037443365.1 Armatimonadota bacterium | reverse complement strand
GGCTGTGCGATCTGGCGATCGGGATCCTCCGGCGTCAGCAGGTGCGCGACAGGATCCCGTTTCTCCTTCCTCAGGGAGTGGGCGTCGCCCACAAGACGGGCGAGCTTCCGGGCGTCCGCCACGACGTGGGCGTCGTCTTTGCGGATCGCGGTCCGCTGATCGTAGCCGCCCTGACCAAGGATTTCGCTACGCCCCTGGGCCAGGGACTCTCAGGCGGCGAGGCCTCAACGCTTATCGCCGAGGCCTCCCGCCTGGCTTACGACTCCGTCACGGGCGCCTGACGGGCGCGAAGCAGGCCTCGCGCGGAGGGCCATGAGCGGCATTCCCGGTGGCAGGAACGGGCGCGCGCTCGAGCACCGGTAGCGCCACGTCTGATACGACGGCGAGGATGGCGAGATCGGCTCCTTCAAGCGCCTGAGGAAGCTCCTCGTCAATGACCTCGTCCAGCAGGCGCAGTGCCTCGAGGTCGGCCTTGGCCTCCGCGAAGCGTCCGGGGTGGACATCGGCGATGAGCGATGCGCGACGCCAGCGCCTCGTTCCTAAACGCCATCTCCGCGGATGCCGTGGCCAGTGCGACGTGCGCAACCCTGGTGATTGGCGATCGCAGGAACGAGGTGAGGGCGATGACCGTCGCTCCGGCCGACATCCCCCTTCAGGAGCAGTGAGGCGCTGACGGCCTCCACGTGCGAGTTGGTCACCACGGCGACGGGCAGACCGATCCGCAGGAAGCGGTAGTAGGCGTCCACCGCGATCGGCGCGCTGGACGCGATGCCGTACGCCTCGATGCGGCGGGCTTCGGCGAGCGCCTCGATGCCCATGCCGTGCTACTCTTCCCCGGCGACAAGCGCCAGGGCTCCGCGCGCCGCCGCGCTTGCGTCTGGGGCATAGAGGTCGGCGCCGATGGATCTGGCGAAGGCCTCCGTTACCGGGGCGCCTCCCACCATCACGCGGACGGCATCGCGCAACCCCATCTGTGCGAGACGCTCGATCGTCGTTTTCATCAGCGGCATCGTCGTGGTGAGCAGCGCGGACATGCCGATGATGCCCACGCCTTGCCGAACCGCGTCGGCGAATCGCTCGGGCGGCACGTCCACGCCGAGATCCAGGACCTCGAACCCGGCGCCCTCCAGCATCATGGCGACCAGGTTCTTTCCGATATCGTGCAGGTCGCCCCTGACCGTGCCGAGCGCGACCCTTCCTGCAGGCTTCACCGCCGCCGCGGCCAGGTGCGGCTTGAGGAGTCGCAGGCCTTCCTTCATCGCCCGCGCCGCGACGAGCATCTCCGGGACGAAGTACTCACCCTCCTCAAACCGCCGTCCGACCTCGGCCATCGCCGGAATGAGCGCCCCATTCAGAATCGTTTGCGCGTCGGTCCCCTCATCAAGCGCCTCCGCGACGCGCGCCGCCGCCTCTTCCGCTGCGCCCTCGATGATCGCGGTGCGGAGCCGCTCAAGCGCCGTCATGCCGTCCACCTCGCCTCGTATGGGCAAACTCATGATAGGCCTTCGGGAGCGCTACTATGTTCTCCACGGGAATGTCCGCCTGGAGGTTGTGCGCCGTGCCGATGGACGTGGGGATGAGAGGTTCTACAGCGCCGCACGTGTGGTGCGTCACCCTGAGGCCGCGCGCGTGGGCGAGGTCGATGTACTGCCGGATGCCGGGCTTGAGGAAGCGCTTCCACTTCTGCGGGCTCACCAGAAGGCCGGTCTGCGTTGCGAAATCATCGCCCATCATGTGCAGTCATCCAGGGGTCATGGTGCCTTCATGTTATCTACTCACAGTTGTCTTGCACAGTCTGTCAAGAATTCACCATAGCTCTTCCCCTGGCCTCCCGCTGCGCCGGCTCATGGCAGGCATGGGTGCCCGCGTGGTGAACCCTTGCGTGGGGGCGTTGCTGGCAGGTGATTTCCGTGGACTCCCGCGAGCGCCTTCTTGTCGCGCTAGCACACCGCGAGCCCGACCGTGTGCCGCTTGATCTTGGCAGCACGCAGGTCACGGGCATCCACGCCCTCGCCTATCAGGGGCTGCGTGATCACATCGGCCTCCCGCGCGTGGATCCGCATCTGTGCGACACGATCCAGCAGCTCGCGTTCCCGGACGAGGACCTGATCGAGCGCCTTGGAGTTGACGCGCGCGGGCTCTTCCCTCGATGCAGCCACAACTGGGGCGTGAGCGAAGTGGACGTGGGCGACGCCTGGGAGTACACCGATGAGTGGGGGATCGTGCACAGGCGCCCGAAACCCGATGGCCTGTACTATTCGATCATGCGCTCTCCGTTGGAGGAGGACCCGGGCGTCAACGACGTCCGCGCGCGGGCATGGCCCGATACGGGTGATCCGGGGCGCATCGAGGGGCTGCGCCAGCAGGCCGCGGCGTACCGCGCAGGGGGCAAGGCCGTGGTGGTGAAGGGCGTGCTGGCCGGGATCTTCGAGATGGCCCAGCGCGTGCGCGGCATGGAGAGATTCCTGGCGGACCTGGTGCTGAACGAGGCGCTCGCGTGCGCGATTCTCGACAAGATGCTGGAGCTGAAGCTGGCCTTCTGGGGGATGGCCCTGCCGCGCCTCGCCGGCGTGATTGACGTGGTATCAGAGGCGGACGACTACGGCACCCAGACCTCGCAGCTCATCTCGCCGCGCATGTTCCGCAGGCTGTTCAAGCCGCGGCTGCAGATCCTGTTCGATCACATCAGGCGGCTCGCTCCCGGCGCCTTCCTCTTCTTCCACTCATGCGGCAACGTGCGCCCTCTCCTGCCTGACTTCATCGAGCTGGGCGTGGACGCCTTGAATCCGGTGCACCTTCGTGCGAGCGGCATGGAGCCCGCCGCCCTCAAGCGCGACTTCGGGGGCGATATCGCCTTCTGGGGCGGAGGCGTGGACACCCAGGAGGTCCTGCCGCACGGCACTCCCGGGCAGGTGAGGGACGACGTGAAGCGCAACCTCGAGGCCCTCGCTCCCGGCGGGGGCTATGTCTTCAGCGCCGTGCACAACATCCAGGCTGATGTGCCGCCACAGAACATCGTCGCCATGTGGGAGGCGGTCTGCGAGTGCGGAAGGTACGCCTGATCTCCCCAATCCAAGACACGCTTGACATGTTTTTCGCGCCATAGCATAGTATTTTCTGAAAGACCCATCACTATCAGTCAGGACCATGGGGGCAGGTGTGAACGTCAGGAGGCCCCGCCCGAACCTCTCCGACGTGGCGCGCGGTGCCGGCGTCTCATTGGCCACGGTGTCGCGCGTGCTCAACAACAGCGCGCCGGTGCGCGAGAGCGTCCGGGCGCGCGTTCTGGCTTCCATCAACGCCCTGGGCTATAGGCCGCTGCCCGCGCGCTCAAACGCCTCGGCCCTGCAGGACGCGGTCGTGCTCCTTGTCCCCGACATCCTGAACCCGTACTTCGCCGAGATCGCGCGGGGCGTTCAGGACGAAGGCGGCACCCACGGATCCATCACCCTGCTCGTTGACACGACCGAGGATCCGCAGAGGGAGGAGCACATACTGCGGACCCTGGCCGCGCGCTCGGCGAGCGGCGTGATAGCCTGCGGCCTGCGCCTACCCACCGACCAGTTGATCGCCGTGCGCAGCCGTCACCGGCTGCCGATGGTCGTGCTGAACCGGTGCATCAAGGATCCTGAGATTCACTGCGTGACCATTGACTCCGAGAACGCCACCTACCGCGCGACGCGTCACCTCCTGGATCTTCACCACACCCGCATTGCCTACATCTCAGGGCCGGGCGCCTCCGAGGCCTCGCAGGCCCGGCGGCGCGGAATCGAGGCCGCCCTGACAGAGGCGTCGCTCACCCTGCGGCCCGAATGGTGTCTTTCCAGCCTGCCGAGCGTTAGCGGAGGGTTCCTGGCGATGAGCGCGCTCCTGACGGCGGAGCCGGAGGACCGCCCGACGGCCGTGGTTGTCTACAACGACATCATGGCCTTCGGAGTGCTGCACGCCGTGCGGGCGCACCGCCTGCGGGTGCCGGAGGACATCTCGGTGATCGGCTTCGACGACATCGCGATGGCGGCTCACGCCGACCCTCCCCTGACCACCGTCGCCCAACCCAAGTACCGTATGGGGCGCATCGCGATGCAGCTTCTGCGACGCATGGTCCTGGGACAGCCGCCTCCGGGCGAGGGCTATACCCTTATGGAGAGCCCCTTGACCGTGCGCAAGTCCACTGGGCCCGCGCCTTCCGGCAGCGCCCCGACCTCCGGTGCGTAGGGAGTCTGGAACGATGTCCCCCTGGGAGCGGTTCGTCGCGGTTGCGCGGGGCGGACAGGCCGACAGGGTGCCCGTCGCGTTGATCGTGGACAGCCCGTGGCTGCCCGGATACGCCGGCATTGGCACGCTGGACTACTTCCTGCGACCCGACGAGTGGCTGCGCGTCAACCTGGGGCTATCCGAGCGGTTTCCCGAGGTGGCCTGGATTCCCGGGTACTGGGTGGAGTACGGCATGGCCGCTGAGCCATCCGCGTTTGGCGCCCGCGTCATCTGGCACGACGATCAGCCGCCGTCCATAGAGCCCGTAAGGGGCGGCCTCGCCTCGCTCGCCGGGATCGACCCCCCGGACCCGACCCGACACGGATTGATGCCGCTGGTCCTGTCACGCTATGCCGACGCCGAGCGCCGGCTCTTGCCCGAGGGCGTCAATGTGCGGGTGGTCGCGGCGCGCGGCCCGTTCGCGGTGGCGTCGTGGCTGCTGGGAGTGAGCGAGTTCCTGATCGCGCTCAAGACAGAGCCCGAGGCGAGCCACCGCCTGCTCGACACGCTCACCGCCACGGCCATCGCCTGGCTGCGCGCGCAGCTGGAAGTGCTTCGCGCGCCCGAGGGCATCATGCTGCTCGACGACATCGTCGGCATGCTCTCACCCGACCTCTTCGAGCGGTTCGCGCGCCCGCGCCTCTCCCGCATCTTTGGCGAGTTCGTCGGGCTCGTGAAGATCTTCCACAACGACACTCCCTGCCCGCACCTGGTCAAGCCCATGGCCACGCTCGGCTTCGATGTCTTCAACTTCAGCCACATGATGGACGTGGCCGACGTCAGCGCGAAGATGCCGGGTGTCGCGCTCATGGGCAACGTCCCGCCGCTGGACACCATGGTGCGCGGCACCCCCGATGATGTGCGTGCGTGGGCGCGCGACTGCATGCGCAAGACCGGCGGAAGAGGGCTGATTCTCTCCGCCGGCGGAGGCGTCAGCCCTGGAACCCCGCCCGAGGCGATCGACGCGCTCGCGGCGGCGGACGGCAGGTGAAGGGAGGCCGGATGGTGACGCGATACGTGTTCAGCACCGCCGATACCGTCCGCTACCGATTCCCGACCCACATAAACGACCTGGTGATGGACCGCTCCCAGGCGGAGACCTCCGAGGCGTTCATCGTTGTGGTGGAGCCCGGCGGGGCAGCGCCCCGGCACGTCCACGACGACATGGAGCAGATCTTCTACGTGCTGGAAGGCGCCGGCAACCTGGTGATAGGTGAGCCGGAGCAGAGCCATCCGGTGAGGCCAGGCGATCTGGTTCGCATACCCCCCCGCACGCCTCACGGCATCACCTGCACGGGCTTGCGGCCGCTGCGCTACCTGAGCGTCGGTGCCTTCCTTGGCGGAAGACCCCAGGGCGAGCCGACCTGGGAGAGCCATGTTCGGGCTGTGTGTGAGAGGTTCGGGTGGGACTTCGATCGGGTGAGGGTCGGCGGGTAGGCCCAGGCCCGACTGGAGGTGGGCGAGGAGACAGAAGGCGCTGAAACCGCATGGTACGGAACATGGAATGGACCTGAAATCAGGCTGGCAGGAGAGGGGGATCACCATGAAGGGCAGTCCGCACGGCACGTTGGTTGTCGCGATCGTGGTCCTGGCGCTAGGCCTCGGCGTCTATGCACCGGTTCCCGCGCTGACCCTGGCCCCGGCGTCTGCCGCCCCGGCGGCCGCGAAGACCTACAAGGAAGCGCCCATGCTCGCCCCGCTCGTGAAGGAAGGAAAGCTTCCGCCGGTGAGCCAGCGCCTTCCCGAAAACCCGCTCGTGGTTGAGACCTTCGAGAGCATCGGCCAGTACGGAGGCATGTGGCGCCGAGGGTTCCTGGGACCCGGTGACTTCAACAACTACCATCGCGTTGTCTACGATGCGCTCGTTCGCTACTCGCCGGACGGGACGAAGATCGATCCCAAGCTGGCCTCGAAGGCCGAGCCCTCCAAGGACTTCACCTCCTGGACGGTGACGCTGCGCAAGGGTGCCAAGTGGTCGGACGGCGCGCCGTTTACCGCTGACGACATCATGTTCTGGTACAACGACGTGCTCCTGAACAAGGACCTCACGCCCGCTATCCCTACCTGGATGAGGAACAGGGACGGCACGACCGTTACGGTCGAGAAGGTGGACGACCTCACGGTCCGCTGGGTGTACAAGGAGCCGAACACCACCTTCTTGATGGAGCTCGCCAACAAGGATAGCGGCGACCGGGTCTACGCGGTCTTCCTGCCCGCGCACTACCTCAAGCAGTTCCACGCCAGGTACACCGACAGGGCAACGCTGGATCGGCTTGTCGCCGACGCCAAGTTCAGGACCTGGGTGGAGCTCTTCGCCGCCAGGAACCACCCCCCGGAGAACCCCATGCGCCCCACCATGGCGGCCTGGGTGCCTGTCACCCGCATCAGCGACCAGATGTTCATCCTGCGGCGCAACCCTTACTTCGTGGGCGTGGACAAGGAGGGCAACCAGCTCCCCTACATAGACTTCATCCAGTTCAAGTTCTTCACCGACGCCGTCTCCCTGAACATGGCGGCGATCGCCGGACAACTGGATCTGCAGGAGCGGCACATCAGCCTGGCCAACTACCCCGTGTTCAAGGAGCAGGAGAAGAAGGCGGGCAAGTACCGCATCATCCTGTGGCCGACCTTCGGCGGCACGGATGCCTCGGTCACCTTCAACCAGACCTTCGCCAGGGATCCTGATCTGGGCCGGCTGTTCCAGAACAGGGACTTCCGCATCGCCATGTCGCTCGCCATCAACCGCAACGAGATCAAGGAGTCCGCGTTCCTGGGGCTTGGCGTGCCCCGCCAGCCCGTGGCCGCCCCCTGGCACCCGTACTATCCGGGCGATGCGGTGGCGAAGAAGTACACCGAGCACAGGATGGACGAAGCCAACAGGATGCTGGACAGGATCGGTCTGGACCGAAAGGACGCGGAAGGGTTCCGCCTCCTGCCCGGGACGACCAGGCGCGCCACGGTCGAACTCTCCGTGGTCCCGGCGTTTGGTCCCTGGCCCGACATCGCGCAGTTGGTCGCCAAGGACTGGGAGAGGGTGGGCATCAGGACCATCGTCCACGTCCGCGACCGGGCGCTGCACTTCACGATGCGTATGGCCAACGACCTCCAGGCCGAGATCTGGAATCAGGACACCTCTGGCTTCCCGTTCACGGGGGTGCCGAAGTACGACCCGCGTTCTCTCCTGTATGGGACGATCACCACGGGGCCGCTCTGGAAGCAGTGGTACGATACGGGCGGAAGGGAAGGCGCCGAGCCCCCTGCTGAGACCAAGCGGATCGTCGAGTTGATCGACAGGGGCAAGACGGTCGGCACAAGGGAGCAGGTAAGGATCGCCCAGGAGATCTTCAGGATCTGGGTGGACAACATGTACGAGATCGGGCTCATCGGTCTGACGCCGATGATCCAGGGAGTGGTCGTGGCCAACGTCCGGATGCGCAACATCCCGGACAAGCTCGGCAATGACTGGCCTCTGCGCACCCTGGGGAACGCACGCCCCGAGCAGTTCTTCTACAAGAGGTGATCGAGGAAGTACGCGGCGGCGGGCGGCAACGGCACCAGACCGGTGCCGCCCGCCGCCGGATTGAAAGCGAGGTCCAGAGCCGGTGCTGCGGGTCATTGTCCAACGCCTGCTACTCCTACCCATCCTGCTCCTGGTCTTCTCAATTGTCGTCTTCTTGCTCGTGCAGGCGCCGCCGGGCGACTTCCTGACCAGTTACATCTCGATGCTGGCGGCGTCCGGCTCCTCGGTGGAGATGGCGCAGGTAGAGGCGCTGAAGCACCAGTTCGGCCTCGACCAGCCCGTCCACATCCAGTACGTCCGCTGGATGGAGAGCCTGCTCAAGGGCGACCTGGGTCTCTCGCTGGAGTATCAACGCCCGAACCGGGAGTTGATAGGTGAGTTCCTGCTTCTGACGGTCCTGCTCGCGCTGCTTTCCTTCATCTTCACTTGGGTGATCGCGATTCCGGCGGGCATCTACGCGGCGACGCACCCGCGCTCGTTTCTCGACTACGCGCTCGCCGTGCTGAACTACGTCGGCGTGGCAACACCCAACTTCCTTCTGGCGCTGGTCCTGATGTGGCTTGCCTTCTCCCACTTCGGCGTCAGCATTACCGGGCTCTTCTCGCCCGAGTACGTTCAGGCGCCGTGGAGCATGGCGCGCGTGGCCGACTTGCTTCGGCACATCTGGCTGCCGATGATCATCCTGGGCATCGCCGGAACTGCCCGTCTCACGCGCATCATGCGCGCGAACCTCTTGGACGAACTCAACAAGCCCTATGTTGTCACCGCGCGCGCCAAGGGGCTCTCGGAGTGGCGCCTCGTCCTGAAGTACCCGGTGCGCATCGCGCTGAACCCGCTGGTGAGCACCATCGGCTGGTACCTACCGCAACTCTTCTCGGGCAGTCTAATCGTTGCCACGGTGATGAACCTCCCCAATATCGGGCCGCTGCTGCTGCGCTCGCTCGTGAGCCAGGACATGTACCTGGCGGGCAGCATCCTGCTGATCTACTGCTTCCTCACCATTGTCGGGACGCTGATCTCTGACATCCTGCTGGCCTGGGCTGACCCGCGGATTCGCATGGAGGGCTGAGGCACGGTGGCCGGGAACCCGCAGATCGAAGAAGCCGTCATCGAGCTCGCCAGGCCCGTCGTCTCCGAGGCCGAGGAGCGGGTATCGCTGGCGTCCAACTGGCAGTTGATCTGGTGGCGCTTCAGGAAGCACCGCCTGGCGCTCGCCAGCTGCGTCGTGCTGGTTGCCCTGTACCTCGTGGTCTTGTTCCCCGACTTCTTCTGCACCCAGCACCCCGAGGCCACCGATGCGCGCATGGCCTTCATCCCGGCCCAGCGTCTCAGCCTCATCGAAGGCGGGCGTCTTGGCATCTCGGCCCCCGCCGTTGTCGGGAAGCGCAACCCCATCACCCTGCGCATGGAGTGGCACATCGACGAGACGAGGAGGGTGCCCGTCCGCCTCTTCGCGCGCGGCTACCCGTACAGACCGTTTGGGCTCTTCGAGTCGAGCATCCACCTCCTGGGAACCGCTGGAGGCACCCAGGACAGGGTGCATCTGCTTGGAACCGACCGGATGGGCCGTGACCAGTGGTCGCGCCTCATGCACGGCACGCGGACCTCCATGACCGTGGGGCTGATCGCCGTCGCGCTGAGCGTGATCCTGGGGGCGCTGCTGGGAGGTGTATCCGGCTATCTGGGTGGGTGGCCGGACATGGTCATACAGCGGCTGATCGAGCTGCTGCAGTCCCTGCCCACGATTCCCATCTGGCTCGCCATGACCGCGGCGCTGCCGCAGGACTGGCCCCCGCAGAAGGTGTTCTTCGCGATCACCGTCATCCTCGCGTTCATCGGTTGGACCACCCTTGGGCGGGAGGTGCGGGGCCGGTTCCTTTCCCTGCGCGAGGAGGATTTCGTCCTCGCCGCCGAGCTGGCGGGATGCAGCCGGCTGCGCATCATCACCCGCCACATGCTCCCGGCCGCGGCCAGCCACATCATAGCGGCCGGCACCCTGGCCATCCCCGTGATGATCATCAGCGAGACCTCGCTGAGTTACCTCGGGCTGGGCATTCGGCCCCCGGCGATAAGCTGGGGAGTGCTGCTGCAGGAGGCGCAGAACATCCAGACGGTCGCGACCGCTCCCTGGCTGCTGATCCCCGGCCTGCTCGTGATCCTGGCCGTGCTGGCGTTCAATCTCGTGGGAGACGGTCTGCGCGACGCCGCCGATCCCTATGGACACTAGAAGCCACAAGAGCGGGGATCATCCTCTCCTCTCGGTCCGAGACCTGAAGGTCCACTTCTTCATGGACGAAGGGACCGTCAGGGCCGTGGATGGCATCTCCTTCGATGTCTACCCTGGCCAGGTCTTCGGCATCGTCGGCGAGAGCGGCTGCGGCAAGACGGTGGCCGTCAAGGCCATCCTGCGGATCGTGGATCCTCCGGGGCGCATAGTCTCCGGCGAAATCATGCTTCGCCGGCCGAGCGGAGACCCCGACGGCGCGGACGGCGATCAAGTCCTGGACCTGGCGAAGATGGATTCCACCGGCAGCGAGATGCGCAGCATACGAGGGGGCGAGATCGCCCTCATCCCACAGGAGCCGATGGCGGCGTTCAGCCCGGTGCACACGGTGGGCGACCAGGTCATCGAGGCGATCGTCCTCCACCAGGCAGTGAGCGAGGCCGAGGCGCGCCGGATTGCCGCGGGGCTGTTCCGTGACGTTGGCATTCCCGCTCCCGAGCAGCGGCTCGACAACTACTCCTGGCAGTTGAGCGGAGGCCTGCGCCAGCGCGCAATGATCGCCATGGCCCTTTCGTGCAACCCACGGCTGCTCATCGCCGACGAGCCCACCACCGCCGTGGATGTGACCACCCAGGCCCAGGTGCTGCGCCTGCTTGGTCAGCTCCAGGAGGAGCGTGACTCGGCCATCATCTTCATCACCCACGACCTGGGAGTCATCGCCAATACCGCGGACTACGTCATGGTGATGTACCTGGGATTGGTGATGGAGCAAGGCCCGGTGGACGGGATCTTCCACGCGCCCAAGCATCCCTATACGCAGGCGCTGCTGAGGTCGATCCCGAGCATCCGATCGACGCCGCGGGTCACCCTTCCGACGATAAGCGGATCGATTCCGCATCCGTTCAACCGTCCTCGTGGATGTCCGTTCCATCCGCGCTGCATGCACTTCATGCCCGGGAGATGTGATCGGCAGAGCCCAGCCCTGCGGCCTACCCCGGACGGGCACCTGGTGAGTTGCTTCCTGGACGACCGATCGGAGGGGTGGGCATGAAGGCGCTCTCCCAGGAGCCCCGGCCGCTGCTGGATGTCAGGGGGCTCCGCATGTACTTCCCTATACAGAGGGGCTTCACGCGGCGCATCGTCGGGTACGTCCGCGCGGTGGACGATGTCAGCTTCACCGTCGGGGCAGGGGAGACCGTGGGCCTGGTTGGTGAGAGCGGATGCGGCAAGACAACCGCGGCCCGCTGCATCCTGCGGGCCTACTCGCCCACCGGCGGCGAGATCCTGTTCCAGACGGCCGAGGGCGCTGTCGTTGACCTGGCCAAGCTGACGCGGCGGGAGATCCGCCCGCTGCGGTCACAGGTTCAGATGATCTTCCAAGACCCGTACGGCTCCCTCAACCCGCGCATGACGATCTTCGATACCGTGGGCGAGCCGCTGCTGGTCAACGGGCTGACGGACCGCCAGAGGCGCCTCGAGCGTGTGGCCGAGCTGTTGGCGCGGGTAGGCCTGCGGCCCGAGTACATGCAGCGCTTCCCGCACGCCTTCAGCGGCGGTCAGCGCCAGCGCATCGGCATTGCCCGCGCGCTCGCGCTCAATCCGCGCCTGGTGGTCGCCGATGAGCCGGTCTCGGCGCTCGATGTCTCGGTGCAGGCGCAGATACTGAACCTCCTGCTCGACCTGCAGCGCGAGTTGGGCCTCACGTACCTGTTCATCGCGCACAACCTGAGCGTGGTCAAGCACATCTGTGATCGGGTTGTTGTCATGTACGTTGGCAAGATCGTCGAGAGCGCGACCACGCAGGAACTGTACAGCAAGCCCGGTCACCCCTACACCTCGGCGCTGATGGCGGCGGTGCCTGTGCCCGACCCCCGGTACAAGATCGGCAGCGTCGAGCTGAAGGGAGAGGTCCCAAGCCCTGCGAACCCGCCGTCGGGCTGCTACTTCCACCCGCGCTGCCCCTACGCCGTTGATCTGTGCGGGACGCACGCGCCGGCCCTCCAGGAGGTATCCCCGGGCCACCTCGTCGGCTGCCATCGCGTCGGCGAGCTGAAGCTGCCCGGGGTGGCCTAGGGCGGCGCTATTCCTCCGCGATCACACCGGCATCCGCCGCCGCTTCTGGGGAGGTGCGCGCAAGGGAAAGCGTCAGGATGCTCCCTGGCACCGGCAGGAGGCTCACCGCGGTCAGCACAGGGATGATGCCGTACGCCTGCGCCAGCGCGCTGACCGGTCCGACCAGCAGCCCGCCGACGCCCATGCCTACGCCCAGCATCAGACCCGCGGCCATGCTCGTGTGCGCGGGCAAGAGGCTCTGAGCCTCAACGGTCACGAGAGAGGAGGAGCCCAGCAGCGCAGCCCCTCCCAGCCCCAAGAGGACGATCGTCGCCGGCCCGCTGGAGTTGATCGCGGCGAGAAACAACGGGGCGGCCAGCGCGAACGAGACGAACAGAACCAGGCGCCTGCCGTAGCGGTCCGACAGGTACCCCGCGACCATCCCTCCCACCGCGCCGCAGAAGATCATCGCCGTGATGGCCGCGGCCCCGGTGGTGGCGGGCGCGCCGCGGGCGCGGAACATGAACGGCAGCAGGGCCAGCATGCAGTGCAGCAGCGTCGCACGCGACATGACGAGGCCCATCAGGCGCGCCAGCCCGCCGAGATTCTGGCGCAGGGCCTGCCTGAGCCCGGCCGAGGAGCCCGGGCGCGGAGCCGTGCGCCAGTGCCACGGGACCACGCGCACGAGGATCAGGGACACCACCAACGCCGGGACCACTGTCAGCGCCACCCAGGGCAGACCCGCCTGGACCGCCACGAAGGCGGCAAGCAAGGGGCCCAGGGCCTGGCCGGTCTGCCCGGCCATGATGTAGATCGCCATGCGCGTGCCTTTGCGGTTGCCCGAGAGCAGGTGGACGAACCCCGCCGATTGCGGGTGGAAGGCCGCAGTCCCGAACCCGTGCATCACGGTGACGAGCACGAGCCAGAGATACGACGGTGCCACGCCGAGCAGGGCCGATCCCGCAGCCGCGCACGAGAGCCCTACCGCGGCCACGACGCGGAGCCGGGTGGCGTCGGCGACGTAGCCGAACACAGGCTGGAACAGACTTCCGGTTATAGTTGAGATCGAGATGAGCAGTCCGGCACGGCTCAGGCTCATGCGGTGCGCGTCGGCCAGCAGCGGGAGCAGCGCCGGGAGGTAGTTGTTGTACAGGTCGTTTGTGAAATGCGCGACCATCAGCCAGGCCAGCGCGCCCGATACCGGTGCGAGCGAGCGGCTGCCTGGTCTGTGCTGAACTTCCGCGGTCAAGCGTCTACTTCTTGAGCTTCGATATCTTGGATCCTTCCAGGGTCAGGTTGTACATGAGGCCCTTCTGCCCCACCACGAATCCCACGATCGGCTGGTTCACCTTCGTCGTGTCTATGGAAGCGTTGGCTCCCACGTCAATCAACACCACCGATCCATCAACGCCCACCTGCCAGCCCTGGCTGGCCTGGAACTTCCGCAGGGCCGCATCCTCCAGGAACACGATAATGATGTCCTTCTTCTGGGCGCCCAGCTGCAAGCCGATCGAGGCCGACGCGATGCTGTAGTAGGCCACGCTCTTGCCCCCGATGCGCAGCGCGCCCTCCCCGTACTCGGCCCCGATCCCGGCGCCGGCCTTGATGACCCCCGCGAACGTGAGGACGCCGCGTGCCTTCTGGAGGAGCTCCGTAGCCCCCTGCACCTGCTTGGTGAACCGTGCCAGCGCCGCGTTCACGCTCGCGTCGATCTCCTCTGCCGTCCTGGCCTGGGACGCCCCCGGCGTCATCAGTCCAACCAACATGAAGAGGCAAACAGCCCACACGGTGTTCCTGCCGAATGCGCGCGCTCGCATTTCCCTCACCCCTCCTCGGCCCACCGTCGCCTACTGGCGACCCGCTGGGTCCACAGAGAACTTCGTCCAGGCGGGCCTGATGTCCTCGGCCCGTGGAGCCGCAAAGGTGGGCAGGCCCGGGCAATGGTGACCCGGGCCTGCATCTGCTTGTCGACAAGCCGCGTCAGATCGGGCGCGTTGTCAGAAGTGTTAGCCGATCGGCCGGACTCCCGTCGCCTGCGGGCCCTTCTGACCCTGGGTCTGGGTGTACTCGACCTTCTGCCCCTCGGTGAGGGATTTGTACCCGTCACCATCGATGCCGCTGAAGTGCACGAACAGGTCCTTCGTGCCGTCGTCTGGAGTGATGAAGCCATACCCCTTCTCGTTGCTGAACCACTTGACTGTACCTGTTGCCATACTGTTGCCACCTTTACGTGCAAGCTACCACAGATCGAACCGGTTCTGCGATGCCCGCACATTCTCTCACGGATTGCCGGCAAGTGCAACGGGATTCCGGCAATTGGGGCGCGGGCGGCCTTAGGGGTACCAGGTCCTCAGCCAGAGGCGGAGCCTGGCGACCTCCCGGGTCTCCACGGCGGCGATCAGTTGAGCCATCTCCCGCAACTGCGGCCGGTCGGCCCTTGTCGCGGCGAGCCGGGCCAGGGCCGTGCTCTCCTCCAGGCGCGCGGCGATCAGCGGCAGGTAGGCGCGCTCGAGCGCAGCACCCCGTAGGCCGCGCATCTTCTTCACCGGCTCGGTGGCGACGCCCGCGTTTCGCCTGCCAGGAGAGGCTCCTGATTCCGCCAGCCAGGCCAGCATCTGCCGGACCTGAGCCGCCTTGCGGTCAATCATCACCTGGTTCCATCGCAGGAGTTCAGGCTGGTTGGCGTACAGGGTCGCGGCCATTGCGATCTCCACGGCCTCTTCGTGGATGGGGATGATCGTCCGCTTGAAGGCCACGTCGAAGGCAGGCCCGCTCAGGCGCGACAGGGCCGCGAGCGTTGGGTTAGGCGTGAGGGTGGGGGCGGGCTTGGGCGTGGATGAGGGCGCAGCCGCGGCCGGGAGCGCGACGGATAGCGTGACGAGAAGGAGGGCAGCCAGGACGACCCGCAAGAAGACCCGCATCGTTCACCTCAAGCGCAGGATCTGATTGCTCTTACTGTTCTCCATGCCTCAGGTCTGTCCTTGCGGCCTCCGCCAGGAACGCGCGGTCCACGCTAGAACTATGCACAGTGCGCGGGCGATTCGCAAAGGGGGGCGGCGTGAGCAACTCGGCGCGGGTGTGGCTCGGTCTGGCAGGGTTCATTCTGCTGTGCTTCGCGGCGGCGGGCGCGGGTTCGCTGTTCACCGCGCGGTCGGTGGACGGCTGGTATGCCGAACTCGTCAAGCCGCCGTGGAACCCTCCGAACTGGGTGTTTGGCCCGGTTTGGAGCCTGCTCTACCTGGCGATGGCCGTCGCCGCCTGGATCGTGTGGCGGCGTGACGGGGCAGGCGCTCCAGTAGCCCTTGGGCTGTTCGCCCTCCAACTCGTTCTCAATGTGGCCTGGTCAGGGCTGTTCTTCGGCCTCCAGGCTCCTGGTCCGGCGTTTGTCGGGATAGTCTTGCTATGGGGGGCCATCCTGGCTGCCGCCGTCGCGTTCTGGCGCATTGCTCCCTTGGCCGGCGCGCTGATGACGCCCTATCTCGTGTGGGTGACGTTTGCCGCCTTTCTGAACTTCGCGATCTGGCGGCTCAACGCGTAGCGACGGTCCCTAGCTCACCCCCAGGGCCTTCGCCGCGCGCTTCACGTCGCGGGCCTTCACCCACATGACGGCGCCAAACCGCCCGGCGCCCGAGGCGACGGCGCTCGACGCCGTGACGTTGACCTTGGCCTCGGCCAGCCTGTCGTGGTGCTCGACGAGCGCGCCGACCCGATCGCCGCCCTCGAAGACGAAGGCCTTCTTTGGCCCCGTGACCTTCCACTTCGCCTTCTTCGCCGCGGCCTTGAACGCCGCCGGGTCGCTGGGCAGGAAGACAAGCTGCGCACGCCTGCCCCTGGGGAAGGCGTGAAAGGCGATCAGGTTGACGCCGGCAGCCTTGAGGTAGCCCAAGACGCGGGCTCCCTCCCCAGGCCTGTCAGGCGTCATGACGTAGAAGTAGTCCACCAGGCAAATCGCGTCAGGCATCTGCGTCTCCCCCCTAATCGTTGTGGCCTTGGCGCCGCTGTTTGCCACGCCGCCGCGCAATTCCTCCCAGATCCGCGGCAGCTACCGCATCGCCGCAACGCCCCTACCGAAGCGCCGCCCGCGCCTCCCGGGCCGCGCGCCGCGCCAGCCGCAGCGGCTCGGGAGTGCGCGCGTTCCCGGTTGCCGCGACAACGACGGCCAGGGCGGTTCCGGGATCGGTACGCCAGGCGGCGTGCACGGCCAACGGCCGCGCGCCGCGCCTTGTGCGCAGCCAGAAGCCGACCACCTCGTCCCCGATCCGAAGCGGGCTGGCTGCGCCGCGCTCATCAGGCGGCCAGTCGCCCGCTGCGACCAGGGGGCGCGCGGTGACGCCCACCGTCGGGATCGCCAGCACGGCGCCAAGGTGCAGCGCCAGGCCGGCGCGCCTCGGGTGATCCCTGCCAGTGGCGTTGACGATGAGCACGTCGGGAACCCCGGGCAGGCCGCGCACCGCGGTCTCGAGCAGCGGCCCTTCGCGCAGCGCCAGCAGGCCGGGCTCGTAGGGCGCTTGCGCCTGTCCCCGCACGACCGAGATCGCAGCCGGTCTGCCTTCTGCCAGCCACGCCGCCGCGGCCCACCCGGGATCCCCGGCGGCTCCCGTGCCCGAGGCGCCGCGGGGGAAGCAGACGAAGCAGCCGGCCGCCGAGAGCGCATACGTGCGCGCGAACAGCCACGCCTCGGGCGATGCCGCGGCCAACATCTCCTGCGCGGCGATCAGCGCTTCGCGTTCCTTGGGCCAGGACGGCGCGGCACGGTCCACAGCGAAGGCGTTTCTCGTACCAGGGCAGATTCCCCTCGCGGCCCTGGCGGCTGCAACGCACCCCAGGAGCCAGGCAGGCCTCCGGCGAAGATGGCGCACATCAACAGGCGAGCCTTCCTCAAGATCGCAGTTCTCGGCGCGGGCGCCGCGCTCTTCCCCGCAGCCATCTGGGAACGGGCGGCCTATCCCCAGGCGGCTGTTGGGTCCCTGGACGGGCTGCTCGAGCCCATCCGCGCAGCGCACGGTATGCCCGCGCTGGCCGGCGCCTTCGTGCGCGGGCGCGACCTTGCCGCACTGGGCGCGGTCGGTGTGCGCCGCGCAGGGACCGCCGACCGGGTGGAGGCGCACGACCGGTTTCACATCGGGTCTTGCACCAAGTCCATGACGGCCACGCTGGTAGCCATGCTGGTCGAACAAGGGAAGCTGTCGTGGCAAACGACGGTGGCGGAGATCTTCCCCGATCTGCTGGGCAGGATCCACTCGGCTTATCACCGCGTCACCGTGACCCAGCTTCTCTCCCACCGGTCCGGGCTGCCCGACGACCGCGCTCCGGACCCGGCGATCTGGCCGCTGGTCCGCGGCCTGGGCGGTCCCACTCAGGAGCAGCGGCGGGCGCTGGCAGAGATCGTCCTTTCGCGCGCTCCGGCGGCCCCACCCGGCTCGCAGTTCCTCTACTCGAACCTCGGCTACGCCATCGCCGGCGCTTTCGCCGAGAAGGTGACCGGGCAGAGCTGGGAAGACCTCATGCGCCAGATGCTGTTCGGCCCGCTGGGGATGCCGGCTGCCGGCTTCGGCGCTCCGGGAGGCGCGGCGCCCTGGGGGCATGCGCCCCCGGGCTGCAGTCCTGTCGCGCCGGGTCCTGATGCCGACAACCCGTCGGTGATCGGACCTGCCGGCACGGTCAACTGTTCGATGAGTGACTGGGCGCGCTATGCGGCGCTCCACCTGCGCGGCGCGCAGGGCGCACCGGGTCTGCTCGTCGGTCCTGAAAGCTTCCGGCGCCTCCACCGGGACGAGTTCCGGCAGGGCTACGCGTTGGGATGGGTCGTTGTGGAGCGGGATTGGGCCGGGGGAACCGCCCTCATGCACACCGGCACCAACACTTTGTGGTATGCGGTCATCTGGCTCGCGCCGGCGCGTGACGCCGGCTTCCTGGCCGCGACCAACTGCGGCCCCGAGAGCGGGTTCCGCGCGTGCGACGCCGCTGTGGGCGCCATGATCCGGAGGTACCTCCTTTGACTTCCCGGCTCCCGGCGCCTCCCCGTCCAGAGCGCATCTTCAACCGCGCGTTCGGCCTGCTCTGGGGTGTATCCCTGATAACGTTCTCAGGATTCCAGCTTCTCACGGCCGCCCTGCCCCTGTACGCGGTGCGGCTCGGCGCCGATGACGCCGTGCTCGGGCTGATGATCGGGATGGTCGCGGTCGTGGCGCTCTTCACCCGGCCCTTTGTTGGCTGGTGGGTGGATCGCGGCAACGGCGTGGCGCCGCTCACGGTAGGGGCGGTCATCTACGCGCTCTGCGCACTGGGGTACTGGTTGGCGCCCTCGGTGGCCGCGCTGCTGGCCCTGCGCGCGGCCGCAGGGCTTGCGGTGGCGTTCTCTGTCACGGCGAGCCAGGCGCTTGCCGCGAACCTGGCGCCCCCGCAGCGACGCGGCGAGGCCCTGAGCCTCTTCGGGCTGGCCGCGACGTTCGGGCAGGGGTTGGCCCCGCCCGCCGGGGTGGCGATCGCGCAGGCCGCCGGCTATCCGGCCCTGTTCGCGGCGTGCATCGGGGCCGGCGTGATGGGCGCGGTGCTGGCGTGCCCGCTGCGGTCGCTCCCAGCCAACCCGCCCGGGCACCGCAGCGGCAAGCTGATCAACCTGGCGGTGTTCCTGCCGGGATCGCTGCTCGTCACGCTCGCGGTGACCTTTGGAACGAACGTCGCCCTGCTGGCCGTGCACGCTAGCCGCCGCGACCTGTCCAACCCGGGCCTTGTGTTCGTGGCGCAGGCCCTGGGTGTCTTCCTGGCGCAGACGCTGGCCCGCCGCCTCTCCGACCGCCTCGGACGCCTGGCCGTCATCTGGCCGGCGCTGGTCCTTTCCGCGGCCGGGATGTGGGCGACGTCGCTGCTCTCCGGCGGATGGCTGATGCTGGGTGCCATGCTCTCCGGGCTGGGCCTGGGCCTGGGCAACCCCGCTCTCTACGCGCTGGCCGCCGACCTGGTTCCGGCTAACGAGCGTGGGAGCGCCATGGGCACGATGGGCGTGTTCCACGAGATAGGCATCGGGCTCGGGGCGATAGGCGGAGGGTTTCTCGGGCGCGCCATCGGGCTGGGGCAGATGTACGCGCTGGCAGGGATCCTGCCGGCGATGGGCGCCGCGTTCGCGCTTGTCCGCGGAAGTGCCTCCTCGGGGAAGAAGGTCCCTGCCGGTTTCGTTGTAACGGACGAATGAAGCCAGAAGCAACGGAGCCGCGCACCGTCGCGGCAGACACGAGGAGGCAGCAATGTTCTTCAGCGACAAGATGAACGGCGTTCTCAACGAGCAGATCGGGCATGAGTTCGCGGCATCGCTGCAGTATGTGGCCATCGCCGTACACTTCGATTCACAGGGCCTGCGCGAACTGGCGAAGCACTTCTACCGCCAGGCGGATGAGGAGCGCGAGCACGGCATGCGCATCCTGCGCTACGTGCTGGACGCCGGCGGCAAGGTGGCGATCCCCGCCATCCCGGCTCCCAAGGGCAAGTTCCAGAGCGCCGAGGAGTGCCTGAATCTCTCGGTGGACTGGGAGAACACGGTCACCAAGCAGATCCACGCCATAGTGGACCTGGCGATCAAGGAGAACGACCACACGACCCGTAACGCGATGCAGTGGTTCGTCGAGGAGCAGCTCGAGGAAGTCTCCAGCATGGAGGCGCTGCTGGGCATAGTCCGGCTGGCGGGCGAAGCAGGCCTGCTCCAGGTCGAGGACTACCTGGCCCGCAAGAGCGCCAAGTAGAACCCGTCTAGCCCTCGGCTAGACCCCCTGCAGGGACCGCAGGCACCGGATCTGGCCGGAGTGGTAGACGTCATGCGTCGCCATTCTGGCCAGCCGGATCGCGGTGGCCTGCCCCGGCACGCCCTCGTAGGTCTCCGCGGTTGTTGAGAGCGCGGCGTCGTCCGACGCCTCCACCCGTTCCCGCAGCGCCCGCGAGGCGGCGTGCAGCGCCGCCACGTCACGCTCCCATGCCGCCTCATCGCCTGCCGCCGCGTGCCAGTCGGCCCGCTCGAGCGCCTTGTAGTCGGGCGCGCGCCCGTCCAAGGCATCGAGCACCGCCTGCTTCCAGAGCGTGACGTGGCGCACGATCTGCCAGATCGAGTGCCGTTCCTCCGCCGGTTTCCACGCGGCCTGCGCCGCGTTCAGCCCCGCGATCGCATCGGCGAGCGGCGGCTGCCAGGCCTCCTTCTCGAAGGTATGGACAAGGTGATCGAGGAGAAACTCCCGAAGCGTCATCTTCCTGCCCTCCCATGTCTTTGTATCAAACCAGGCCGGCTTGCAGGGCGCCAACTCCCCGCGGAGAAGATTCGAGTCGAGCCCTATGATGCCTGTCGGCACCCCCCCAGACGTTGAGGCTGCTCATTACGACGTGGCGGTAGTCGGCGGCGGCATCGTTGGGCTCGCCACGACGCTGGCGCTGGCGTCCCGCCGTGCGCGGGCGCGCCTGATCGTGCTCGAGAAGGAGCACGATCTGGCCACCCACCAGACCGGGCACAACAGCGGCGTGATCCACTCGGGCATTTACTACAAGCCCGGCTCCTACAAGGCGCGTCTCTGCGTCCTGGGGCACCGTATGCTCAAGGCATTCTGCGACGAGCACGCCGTGCCTTACGAGACCTGCGGCAAGGTCATCCTCGCCACCAGTGAGCGCGAGCTTGCGCGCCTCGACGATCTGTTCGAGCGCGGCACGGCCAACGGCGTGGCCGGCCTGCGCATGATAGGCCCCGAGGAGATCAGGGAGATCGAACCGCACGCAGCGGGATTGCGCGCCATCCACTCGCCCGTCACCGCGATCGTGGATTTCCGCGAGGTGTCCCTTGCCATCGCGTCCGAGGCCCGGCGCCGCGGAGTCGAGATTGCGACGGGCGCGCGCGTCGTCGCGGTCACCGAAGAGCCCCGCGGCCTCCGACTGCGCACAACGCGCGGCGAGGTACGCGCAGCCGCCATGGTGAACTGCGCCGGCCTCTACTCGGATAGGGTCGCGCGCATGGCCGGGGAGAGGCCCGAGGTGCGCATCGTGCCGTTTCGGGGCGAGTACTGCATGATAAGGCCCGAGCGCCGACACCTGGTGCGCGGCCTGATCTACCCGACCCCTGATCCGGCGTTCCCATTCCTCGGTGTCCACCTGACGCGCACCGTGCACGGCGAGGTCGAGGCCGGCCCCAACGCGGTCTTCGCGTACGCCCGTGAAGGGTACACGCGGTGGCGGGTGCACCCGGGCGAGATGCTGGAAACCCTGGCCTATCCAGGATTCTGGCGGATGGCAGGACGTCACTGGCGCACCGGCCTCCACGAGGTCTGGCGGTCGCTGAGCACCAGGGCATTCGTCTGGGCGCTCCAGCGGCTCGTGCCCGAGATCAGTCCCGGCGACGTGGTGCGGCACGGCGCCGGCGTGCGCGCGCAGGCGCTGACCCGGGCGGGGCTGCTCCTGGACGACTTCCACATGATCAGATCGCGGCGCGCCATCCACGTGCTGAACGCGCCCTCGCCGGCGGCCACGGCCGCGCTGGCAATAGGACGGCACATCGCGGACCTGGCAACGGAAGCATTCGACTTGAAATCCTGATCGCATCGCGAAGGAGGCTCAGATGACACGGCGCAGGAAGCCCACCCTTACCCCAGAGGAAGCCCGGCAGCTCCACGAGGGCGCGCTGGTGATAGACACGCAGCAGCCGCCGGTCACGACCGGGTTCCTGTTCACCGAGAAGATGAAGGCGGCGCTCGAGCAGTCCGCCCGCCAGGGCCTGTCGCGCGAGGAGGCCGCGCCGCCGCTTGTGGACATGGCGGCGCGTGAAATCAGAACCTCTGAAGAAGCCCGCAGGCAGTACATGGACCTCTGGCGGCGGTCCGGGGTCACCGTGGCCTGCGGCACGTACTCCGGGACCGCCCGGATGAGCGAGGCGTTCGAGCTGGCAAGCAGGCGCATAGCGCAGGCCTATGGCTACATGGAAGCCCTGGGCGGCGAATTGATGCCGGTGCTCCGCGCCGCCGACGTCGAACGCGCCTACCGCGAAGGGAAGCGCGGCGTGATCTTCGACTTCCAGAACACCACGCCCTACGGCGACGACCTGAGCCGGATCGAGCACTTCTACAACCTGGGCGTTCGCATGGTGCAGTTGACCTACAACCTGCGCAACCTCGTGGGCGACGGGTGCACCGAGGCCCACCAGGGCGGGCTGTCGTACTTCGGGCGCGAGGTGGTCGCCCGCCTGAACGAGAGCAGGACACTCGTGGACGTCAGCCACTGCAGCGAGCAGGTGGGTTGGGACGCGTTGAAGATCTCGAAGGCGCCGATCGTCATATCGCACTCCGCCAGCAAGGCCGTCTGCCACCACGACCGCGGCAAGTCCGATGATCTGGCCCGCTCCGTGGCCAACGCGGGCGGGTTCTTCGGGGTCGTGGTCATCCCCGGGTTCATATCGTCCGAGAAGGAGCCGACGCTGGACGCCTTCGCCGACCACATAGAACACCTGGTGGACGTCTGCGGGATAGACCACGTTGGGGTCGGCACCGACAAGGCCGGCCCGGGACCAGGGACCGAATCGCTGATCGAGTACCCGGCCTCCATGCCCAAGCGGCGCGCCAACTCCTTTGACTGGGGCGGCTTCCGGGACGAGGAGCACCGCCTGACGCCGGGCTACCGCATTGTCGGATTTCGGGACTTCGGCGACTGGCCCAACATCACGGTGAAGCTGGCGGAGCGGGGATTCGACGAGGCCGAGCTGCGCAAGCTGCTCGGGCTGAACTTCCTGCGGGTGTTCCGCGACGTGGTGGGGTAGCGCAGAGGGGGAGGAGTCGCCTGTGACGTTCAGTTCGCTTGCGCACCTCGAGTGCACAGCCTGCGGCCAGAGGTTCGATGCCGATCAACTCCTGGGCGTCTGCCCGCAGTGCGGCAAGGTGCTCTACGCCCGGTACGACCTGGAGTCCGCCGCCGCGACGCTTTCGCGCGAGGCGCTGCGCGGGCGGCGGACAGACATGTGGCGCTACCACGAGGTGCTGCCGGTCCGCGATCCCGCCAACGTGCTGAGCCTGGGCGAGGGAATGACCCCGCTGCTCGATGCACCGCGCCTGGCCCGGCGCTACGGGCTCAGGACGCTGCTCCTCAAGGACGAAGGCAAGAACCCAACAGGGACCTTCAAGGCGCGCGGCCTCTGTGCCGCGGTCTCGCGGGCGCGCGAGCTGGGCGTGCGCGCGGTCTCGATACCCACGGCCGGGAACGCCGGATCGGCGCTGGCCGCGTACGCGGCGCGCGGGGGTCTGGACGCCTACACCGTTATGCCGCAGGACACCCCGGCGATCAACCAGGCCGAGTGCATCGCCTACGGCGCCCGCGCCTACGCCATCAGGGGGCTGATCAACGACGCCGGACGCGTGCTCCGCGCCCTGGCGCCCGAGCGGGGATGGTTCGATGTGTCCACCCTGCGGGAGCCGTACCGGGTCGAGGGCAAGAAGACCATGGGCTACGAGATCGCCGAGGCCATGAACTGGGATCTCCCGGACGTCATCGTCTACCCGGCCGGCGGAGGCACCGGTCTGGTGGGCATTTGGAAGGCGCTCGAGGAGATGGAGATGCTCGGCTGGATCAACGAGCGCCGGCCGCGCATGGTCGCGGTGCAGGCCTCGGGCTGCGCGCCGATCGTGCGCGCCTACCTGGAAGGCAAGGACAAAGCCGAGCCCTTCGAGAACGCGCAGACGGTCGCCTCAGGGCTGCGCGTGCCGGTTGCGATCGGGGACTACCTGATACTGCAGGCGGTGCGCTCCAGTGGCGGTGTCGCGCTCGCGGTCACCGACGCGGAGATGATCTCTGCCATGCGCGAGCTGGCCTCGGCCGAGGGAGTCTTCGCCGCGCCCGAAGCCGCGGCCACCCTGGCCGCGCTGCCGAAACTGATCGACAGCCGCGCCGTGGTGCCGCGGGATCGCGTGCTGCTTCTGCTGACCGGCGCCGGGATGAAGTACACCGACCTGGTGCCCGCCAGCCTGCCGCTGGTGGATCCGGAGCGGCCTGGAGAGACGATCGTCTAGCGCGCCTTCGCCTTTTCAGCCAGCCCTGCCCTGATCTTCGCGTAGGTAGCCGCGGCCGCGCCGGACAGCAGCCGCGTGTCGCTCCCGGCCGCCACGAACCGGAAGCCCTGGGCCAGGCGTTCCAGGGTTTCCTCGGCGTTCGACGCCATGTAGCCCGCCGCGATCCCGTGCCGCCGCGCCGCCACCAGGATGCGCTCGATAGCCGCCTTGAACTCGGGATTGTCGAACTGGCGGAAGCAGCCGAGATTCGCGGATAGATCGTTGGGTCCGACGAAGAGCACGTCCACGCCCGGGGTCGCGGCGATCTCGTCCACGTTTGCCAGCGCCTCGGTCGTTTCCACCTGGCAGATCACGACAACCTGGCTGTTCCACCGGGCGAAGTAGTCCGCCAGATCAGCGCCGAAGCGGTTGACCCGGCTGCCCGCTACCCCGCGTATCCCATCCGGCGGATACTTGGCCGCGGCCACGGCCGCCTGCGCCTGCTCGGGCGTGTTGACCAGCGGGACGATCACCCCGTAGGCCCCGCGGTCCAGCGCCTGCTTGATGACCCCCGGATCGTTGGCGACCACGCGCACAAGCGGGGTGACGCTCGTGCCCTTCATGGCCCGCAGCAGGTCTTCTACTGTCTCGGTGTTGGCCGGGCCATGCTCCATATCCAGCAGCAGCCAGTCCATCTCGAATGCAGCCAGCAGCTCAACGACCGACGGCGACGGGATGCTGATCCAGTGGCCCACGGCGGGCAGGCCCTGCGCCAGGCGCGACTTGAGCGGGTTGGTGAACATCTACGGCACACCTCCGGGTGATGCAAGCGGTCTATGGGACGAGCGTATGAATCACGCTTCGCCTGGAGCCCTCGCCTTATCTACTACGACGGGAAGCGGGAACAACCTTCGTTCTTGACTTCCGTCAATGCCCCTTCGCGCTTCCCTGCCCTACGATCGCACCGGGAGGCGTACCATGGCCATGAGCCAGTGTCCGGGCCAGGACAGGCGGTTCTGGAAGGCGAGCGACGTCTTCGAGTTGCCGTGCTCCTGCTGCGGCGAGCCCCTTGAGTTCTGGAAGGACGACCTGCGCCGCCGCTGCCACTCCTGCGGTCGGGTTGTGTCGAACCCGCGATTTGACCTCGGCTGCGCCCAGTGGTGCCAGTTCGCCGACAGGTGCCTGGGGCAGCCGGTCGGCGACGCGGGGGAGGCGCTTGTAGACGCCCTCATCCGCGAGATGCGGGCCGTCTTCGGTGACGACCAGAGCCGGGTGCGCCATGCCCTGGCGGTGCTTGACTACGCCGAGCAGATACTGGTCGCCGAGGGCGGCGACCCCCTGGTCGTGCGCGCGGCAGCGGTTCTGCACGACGTCGGGCCCGAAGGGCTGCCCATCGCCCGCTCCGTTCTTGAGCGCCTTGGGGTGGATGCCGAGCGCATCGCGAACATCCTGGCCGGCATCGCCGACGA
>JBBIOM010000028.1:0-26260 GCA_037443365.1 Armatimonadota bacterium | reverse complement strand
ATCGCCTCCTCGGGCGGGATCAGGCCTGTCAGCGCCGCGTGCAGGTTGGTTTGCACGATGCTCGACAGCCGCGGGTACTCCGCAGTCTGGGGCCGAGGCCGCGCCCCGAGCACCGCCTTCAGCATGTCGGGGTAGTGCGGTGCCTGCCGCTTCACCTGTTCGTCCTCGAAGATGTCATGCCGGGTCGGCACGGTGCTGAGCTGCAGCGCCATGCTCTTCTGGGATACCCGGCCGGTCAGGAACTCCACGAACCTCCAGGAGGCCTCCTTGTTCCTTGAGAAGGCGCTGATCGCGAGCTGCCAGCCACCGAGCGTCGTGGCGCTGCTGGCGCTGCCGCGCGGAAGCGGGGCGATGCCCACCTTGCCCGCGACCTTGGAGCCCTCACCCTGGAACATGGCGTACGCGTAGGTCCAGTTGCGCAGGAAGACGTAGCGGCCGTCCTGGAACGCCACGCGCGTGTCGTCGGTGGGAAGGGTGGTGACGCCGGGCGGCGTGATGCGGTGCCGCCTCACGAAGTCCAGCATGAAGTTCAACGCGGCCAGCCCCTTGCCGTCGTCCAGGGTGACCTTGCCGGCTCGGTCGAGCACGTCGCCGCCGTTCCCCCACAGAATCTCGAAGAAGAAGCAGGCGAGCGCCTCGATCCGCGCGCCCTGGAACAGGAAGCCGGCCAGCGCCGGATCGCGCTCGGCCGTGACGATCCGCTGTGAGGTCGCAATGAGCTCATCCCAAGTCGCCGGCACCTTGGCACCGTGCTTGTCGAGCAGGTCCTTTCGGTAGTAGAGCAGCCCTGCGTCGGCGTACCAGGGCACCCCGTAGACCTTGCCCCCTATCGTATTGGCCGCCACGGCGCCGGGCAGATACTCGGCGCGCCTCTCGCGGACGAACCACTGATCGAGCGGCGCCAACCAGCCCGCAGCCACCATCGTCGCAGGCCAGATGACGTCGATCGAGATGACGTCCACCGACGGGTCCTTCGCGGCGAAGAGCGTGACGTATCGCGCGTACTGCTCACCCGACGTACCCGGTTGAATCGCCACGTTGACCTTGTATCCCGGGTTCTGCCGCTCGAACTGCGCAGCGAGCGCCCGGTAGAGGTCGGCGACAATGGGGCCGCCGGTTGCGAGCGTGTTCCAGGTGATCGTTACGGGCGCCTGGGCCGAAACCGGAACCACGGCGAGCCCGACCGCTAGCACTGCCACCACTGCGAGCAGTCTTAGCTTCATCACAGTCTCCCCCTTCGTGTCCGGATAACTACCTCGTCGTCACCCTCACATCTGCCGGGCGCGCCCGCTCTTCCCGCCGGCGCGCCTGTTCTCACGCGCTCCTGTAGAGTTTCGTCAGCACGAACTCCCTATGTCCGAGCAGTTCGGCCTTGGTGAGCCTGCCGCAGACTGTCCTCTCGAACACCTCGATGATCCGGCGGGACGCCTCCTCCAGCCCGATCTCGCCAGCCAGCAACTGCGTCAGATCCACGTCGATGTGCTCGCCCATGGTGCCGACGGTCCTGGGGTTTGGAGAGATCTTGATCACCGGCACGATTGGGTTGCCGACGACGTTCCCCTGGCCGGTGGTGAAGAAGTGGAGCACCGAGCCCCCCGCCGCCGCCAGGACTATCATCTCGGCCGCAGCGCTCGATGTATCCATGAAGTGGAGCCCAGGCCCGATCGGGGCCTCGGCCGGCGCCAGGACAGACCGAACGGGCTTCGTCCCGGTCTTCTGGATGTTGCCCAGGGCCTTCTCCTCTATGGTCGAAAGCCCGCCGGCGATGTTGCCCTCGGTGGGCTGAGAGCCCAGAAGGTCTGCGCCCGTACCCTTTATGAACTCGATGTATGCCTCGTACGTGCGCAAGAACGCCTCTCGCACCTCGGGCGCGGCGCAGCGCTCGGCGATCAGATGCTCGCCTCCGGTCAGCTCGGAGGTCTCGCCGAAGATCACCGTTGCGCCCCCATCCACGAACTGGTCTATCGCCCGGCCCAGGGCGGGATTGCCTGCGGCGCCGAGCGTCGTGTCCGACTCGCCGCACTTGATCGAGAGGGTGAGGTCCCCGATCTCGATCGGTTCGCGCACGAGTTCGCTCGCGTCGGCCACGAGGCGCATGGCGGCCCGCGAGGCCTTCTCTATGGTGCGCAGGTCGCCTTCTCCCTCGATGGCGAACGCCTCGACCGGCTTGCCGCTCTTCGCTATCCCGTCGGCAAGGCGCTGCGTCCACTTGGGCTCGATCCCGACCACGACGGCGGACGCAACGTTTGGGTTCGCCCCGATTCCGATCATCGTGCGGAAGAACAGGTCGAGGTCCTCGCCGAATTGCAGTCGTCCATACGCATGGGGCAGCACCAGGGCTCCCGGTATAAGGCGCCCGACCCCTTCGGCGGCCGTGTTCGAGAGGTCGTCGAGCGGGATGACCGCGACGTAGTTGCGAACGCCGACCGCACCGTTGGGCCTGCGGTATCCGGTCAGCTTCATGCCGACCACCTCACGCTCTTGATGTTGTGAACGTGGACGTGCTCTCCTGCCTTGACCGGCCGGGTGGTCCGCCCGATACGCGCCCCGTATTCGATGACGTCGGCGCCCTGTGGAAGGTCTGTGAGCGCGATCTTGTGCCCGAGGGGAATCGCCTCCACCGCCCTGGCGGCGATCGGATCTCCGCCCTCCAGGACTCTCACTGCGACAGCGGCGCCCGCGGCAAGGTCGGTCACCGCGACGGCCACGTGATCGTTGCGGCGGTGCGCCAGCGCTTCGTAGCCCATCGTCACTCTCCTCTTCAGAAGTACCGCGACAGCATCTCCATGTCGCCGCCTGGGAAGGTGACGTTGCGTCCAACGAGCACCCCGGTTCGGCTAAATGGATTTTAGATTTAATATCTTGACCAGTCAATAGGGCCGCGCCATAATTGGGGCGTGCCTACCATCCGCCACGCCATCGGCCGCACGACCCTTTCGCGAGAGGCATATCGGGCGATGCGCTCGGCCATCCTCAACCGTCGGCTGGTGCCTGGGCAGAAGCTGGTCGTCCGTGTTCTGGCGGAGGAGCTGGGCTTATCACCAACCCCAATCAAGGAGGCGCTCGCGGCCCTGGAGCGCGAGGGCCTGGTGGCCGCAGTTCCGCACCGCGGCTACTTCATACCGCGCATCACCCTGCACGATATCGAGGAGCTGTACGCACTGCGAGAGGTGATCGAGGGGCTGGCGTCGAGACTGGCCGCGGGGCGGGCGGACAAGGACCTGGTCGCCGACCTTGACCGCCTGCTCTCCAGGCAGCGCGCCGCGGTCAGGAAGGGTGACGTGGAGGAGTACGGGGATCTGGACCTGGCCTTCCACAGGAGACTGCGGGAGGCCTCCGGAAATCGGCGGCTGTCGAGGGTCGGAGACTCGTTCGGCGGGCAGATACGCCTGCTGATCAGTACCTCGGCGAAGCTACCAGGGCGGCTGCCCGCCTCGCTTCAGGAGCACGTGGCAGTGGTTGAGGCCATCAGGCGCAGGAACCCTGCCGCGGCGGAGGACTCGATGCGCCGCCACGTGCGGCAGGCCGGGCTGGCGCTGGTGGCGCACCTCCACCTGGCCCCCGCAGGGGACGTGGCGGCCGAAGCCCGCTAGAACGCCACCTTGACCGGCTCCCGCGCCGCCTCCTCCATCTCGAAGTACTCGCGCGGACCGAAGCCCAGCGCGCCGGCTATCAACACGGCGGGAAACGCCTGCCGGGTGTTGTTGTAGCGCAGCACCGTGTCGTTGTAGAACTGACGGGCGAAGGCGATCTTGCTCTCGGTGCCGCTCAGCTCCTCCTGGAGGTGCATGAAGTTCTCGCTGGCGCGCAGCTGGGGGTAGTTCTCCGCCACCGCGAAGAGGCTGCGCAGCGCCTGGTTCAGCATGTTCTCCGCCTGCCCCTGTTCGCCCACGCTTCCCGCGGCGATGGCCCTGGAGCGCGCCTCTGTCACGCGCTCGAACACCTCGCGCTCATGGGTCGCGTACCCCTTCACGGTCTCCACCAGGTTGGGGATCAGGTCGTAGCGCCGGCGGAGCTGCACGTCAATCTGAGACCAGGCGTTGTCTATCCGGTTGCGGAAGACCACCAACCGGTTGTAGAGCGCAACGACGAACAGCGCAAGCAATGCAAGGATCGCGACGATGTATATCACGCGTCCACCTCCAGACCGTCCGTCACCGGGCGGTAGTGCGAGAGGGCTTCGGCACACCAGGACGAATCCCCTAGCCGTTGCCGTCCTGGAGGGCGGCAACCATCTGCATTCCACAGGGGGACCCCGATGCGGGCAATCACTATCGCAATCGTCGCCGCCGCCGTTGTCGTGGCGCAGGCGCCGCTGCTCTCGCAGGTCGCGTTGCTGTTCCCGCACGGCGTGGCCTCAGGGGACGTGCGCGAGACGTCGGCGGTGCTCTGGACGCGCTCGGCGCGGAGCGCTCCGGTCTCCGTAGAGGTGTCAGCGGATCCACGGTTTGCGTCGCTCGTCTTCGAGCGCACCGTTGTGCCGAGCCCAGAGCGTGATCTCACGGTGAAGATCCTGGCTTCGGGGCTGACACCGGCCACCCGGTACCAGTACCGCTTCCGCTCCGGGGGCGGCGCCTACTCCCAGACCGGAACCTTCGTGACCCCTCCGGCAGCGGACGCCTCTGCCGACCTGACCTTCGCGTACTCGGCGTGCTCCGACGGAGGGTACGTGGGCGGCGTCCCGGCGCTGTCGCTGGGGCTGCTGGACGCCGTGGTCGCCGACCGGCCCGACTTCTTCGCGCACCTGGGCGACAACATCTACCCGGACTCGTCGCTCGTGCCCAATCCCATCTTCACCCTGGAGGCATACCGCGCGAAGTACAAGGAGATCCGGTCCATCGCCACGTTCCGCAACTTCATGGCGAGCACCTCGATGATAACCACCTGGGACGACCACGAGGTCGAGAACGACTATGCGCGCGAGACGGTGGATCCCCGGAGGTGGGCGGAAGGGCACAGGGCATTCATGGAGTACTCGCCGATCGCCGAACAGCCCGGAGGCCGCATCTACCGCAAGTTCCGCTGGGGGCGCGAGATCGAGCTGTTCGTGCTCGACGGGCGGTCGTACCGGAGCCGCCACGCGAGCAGCACCCCGGTCTGCGACAACCCGCCCGGGAGCAGGACGCCCGACCTGGCGCCCACGCTGCCGCCTGCCATCAGGGCGGCCTTCGCCCCCCTGGTTCCGCAGATGCGTCTGCCCTCTCCCCCGGGGTGCCAGGAGACGCTCGCCGATCCCAACCGCACGATGCTGGGGATCGGCCAGAAGATCTGGCTGAAGCGCGAGCTGGCCCGCAGCACCGCCACGTGGAAGCTGATCCTGAACCAGACTCCGATCCAGGAGTTCTTCGCCAACCCTTACGACAGGTGGGAGGGATACGCGGCCGAACGCGCAGAGATCCTCACCTTCATCAGAACAAGCGGCATCAAGAACGTGGTGTGGCTAACCGGCGACACTCATGCCACGTTCGTCAACGACGTGCGCCTCTCCACCTTCACTCCGCCGTTTGAGACGACGGGTATGAAGGAGGTCGTCACCGGCCCGATAGCGGCGACGCCCTACGGCGAGTCGGTTGCCGGCATGGCCGGGCGCGCCGTCGTACCGGCGTTGCTGGCCTTCCTCACCGCCCCGGTTCCGCAGGGCGTGGGCATGAGCTGCGCTGTTGTGGATCGCTACACCTACGTCAGGGTGGACATCAGCAGCCGCGCACGCACGGTGACCCTGACCCCCAAGGACGCGGCCGGCCGGCCGATCTGCCGGGCGCCGCTGGTGATCACGGCAGCGCCCTGAGGCGCTCCGCGCCGAGCCCCGCTCGCCAGCCGACTCCGGCGGCGGGGTTCGGTCTGCTATAATGAGCGCGCGGGGAGACGGATCGGCGTCCCCCGCGGAGGGAGAGTTCGGCGTGCGGCTCATGAAGGTGCGACGGGTCGCCCTCGACCAGCAGAGCAATCCCCTGGTGCTGCTGGTTGACATGGACGAGACGATCGCGCTGCCCATCTGGATCGGGCAGGCAGAGGCGATGGCGATCGCCCTGCGGCTGCAGAACGTGCAGCCGCCCCGCCCGATGACGCACGACCTGCTCTCAGCGGTGATCCGGCAGCTCCAGGCGACGGTGACGCGCGTGGTCGTGAGCGATGTGCGCGATGCCACCTACTTCGCCGAGATCCACCTGACGCGCGACGGTCAGGCCCTGGTGGTGGATTCGCGCCCCAGCGACGCCATTGCGATCGCCCTGCGAACGGACGCCCCGATCTTCGTTGATGACAAGGTGGCTGCGCAGGGCATTCCGCTGCGCAAGGCGGCGGAAGGAGAGCATCCGGAAGCGCTGAGCGACGAGCTGGATCCCCAGGAGTTCCGCAAGTTCCTCGAGCGGGTCAAGCCCGGGGACTTCAAGGGCCCGGTGCACTGACCAAGCGCTGAGCGAGACGCGCCAGGGCGCCGGGGGCATCCCTGCCCACGTTCATTCTTGCGACGCGACGCCCGCGCTGAGCCAGGGCGCGCAGGTCGCCCATGGCCTGGGCCCTGATCAGTTCGCCGAAGGTGTAGCCCTCCTCCGGTATCTCCAGGTCGTCTGCGGGATCGTCCACGATCTGCACGAAGACCCCGCTTTGGGGCCCGCCCTTGTGAAGCTGCCCGGTGGAGTGCAGGAAGCGCGGACCGTAGCCCAGGGTCGTGGCCACGCCATAGCGGTCCGCGACGGCGCGCCGTATCTCCGCAAGCAGCGCCGTGGTGGTCTCGTCAGGTGCCAGGTACACCTGCAGCCCCAGGTAGTCGCCAGGGCGCAGCCATGTCGCCCAATCGCCTGTGGCAGCGTCCGGCACATCCAGGTCAGCAGTACGCCCGTCCGCGGCCGCGCGCCGTGCCATGGCCTCTCTCGCCATGTCCTTGGCCAGTTGCACGTCGGGTTGATTGAACGGGTGGATGCCAAGTGCGGCCCCGGCCGCTGCCACGGCCATCTCCCACCTGAAGAACTCGGCGCCCAGATCGGCCTTCTCCGCCAAGCCCAGGTGGAAGACAGGATGTCCGGCGGCCTCGAGCGCGCTCGCCAAGGCGTGCAGGTCTTCCGCGGGATCGTCGGCCAGGCGCACGTAGGCGAAGACGCGATCGGCGCCGTACCGCAGCGGCGCTGCCAGCGGCTCGTCCGCGATCGGCACGATGCCCTTCCCATCCTTGCCGGTGCTCTCGGCGACGAGCTGTTCGATCCAGGCCGGCAGCCCTGCCAGCGAGCGCGAAGCCAGCAGGGTCAGCTTGTCGCGCCCGGCCATTGCGTTCTCCCCGAGCACGGCCCCCAGCACCAGCCCAGGGCTGCGCGGCGCGGGTGATGAAGGCCCGCAGTCCGCGGCCATCCGCCGCGCCCGGGCGAGCAGGCGCCGCAGGTCAACTCCCAGCAGCGCGGCCGGCACCAGCCCGAAGACCGAGAGGGCCGAGTACCGCCCGCCCACGTCAGGCGGTCCCAGGAACACGCGGCGGAAGCCGCGCTCCTGGGCCAGGCGCTCGAGCGGGGTCCCTGGATCGGTGATGGCCACGAACCGCTGCCCGGGCCGCGCATCTTTCTGGGCGACGCGGCTCCAGAAGTACCGCAAGAAGGACAGCGTCTCGGGCGTGGTTCCTGACTTGCTGGAGACAACGAACAGCGTGCGGCCGAGGTCCATCTGCGACTCGACGCGCCGCACCGCCGCGGGGTGCGTGCTGTCGAGGACGATCAGTCCTGGAGCGCCCGGCGCCGCGCCGAACGTGCGCCCGAACACCTCGGGAGCCATGCTCGACCCGCCCATTCCCAGCAGCGCGACATGGCGCACCCCGGCCCCGGCAATCTCGCGCGCAAAGTCCTCGAGGTCGGCGATCTGGCCCTGCATCGTATCGGGAAGGGCAAGCCACCCGAGACGGTCGGCCAGTTCAGGGGCAGGGCCGCCCGGCCACGCGGCCGACCAAAGGGTCGCGTCTCTGGCCCAGATGCGCTGCGCGAATCCCGCCTCCTGCCATTCGCGCAGCCGGTCCTGCGCTTGGGCAGAGCACCGTGGGCAGGCGGCGCTGCAGGGCTCCACGTGTATCGTCACGTCCACGCCGGGCAGCGCCTCTTCCAGGTGGTGCTCCAGGTGGTCGCAGATGGTGTGCGCCTGGCCTACCGAGAGCGACCTGTGCAGCACCAGGTGCAGGTCGAGGAACCGATCGGCGCCGGCCTGGCGCGTGCGCATCGCGTGGTACTCCACCACGTCGCCGCGGTGCGCATCGAAGACCGCGCGGATCCTTTCCTCGTCCTGCGGCGGGAACCGCGCATCCATCAGGCCGCTGATCGAGCGCCGCAGCAGGGATGCGCCCATCCAGCCGATGTTGGCGCCCACGAGGGCGGCAGCGATCGCGTCGAGCGGCAGCCATCTCGTGGCGGTCACCAGCCCCAGCCCGACGAAGACGCCAGCGGAGGTGATGACGTCGGAGAGCAGGTGCCGGGCCGATGCCTCGAGCGCTATGGACCGCTCGGAGCGCGACACGCGCAGCAGGTAGAGGGCGACGCCCAGGTTCAGCGCCGTGCCCACCACGAGCAGGAGGAGGCCGGCAGGCAGGTGGGCGAGCGGCCGCGGGTCGAGCAGCCGGCGGGCCGCGGTCAGCACGATCCAGCCCCCGGCCGCCGCGATCATCGCGCCCTCGGTGGCGCTGCTCACGTACTCGGCCTTGGCGTGCCCGTACTGATGCCCCTCATCGGCGGGGCGAGATGCGACGAGCAGGCTCACTAGCGCGATGTTCGCCGCCAGGATGTTGACCACCGACTCCGCGGCGTCACTGAGCAGCGCCACCGACCCGGTGACCAGGTAGGCGGCCACCTTGACCCCCAGAACGGCCACGCTGGCCGCCAGCGAGATTCCGGCGGCGCGGAGCCGGTGGTACCCGGCTGATGGTGCGGATGCTGGCATCGGTCCCCCAAACGGAAGTTCCGCTCCATCATAGTCCGCATAGGCATGCCGGCGCCAGAGGAGGACGCGGCCGAGGGGCGAAGACCTCGGCGTCCATTCTTCACCGCCGGGGTGCATCATGCGTCGAGTGCTGCTCGGCCTGCTCGTGCTCGTCCTGGCCGCGTCCGTCGCCGCGGGGGGTGCCGGGGTCTACCTGGCGCGCCGCCCATTCCCCCAGATCTCCGGGACCGTGCGCGTGCAGGGCCTGGGCGATCCCGCAGAAGTGGTGCGCGACCGCTGGGGGATCCCGCACATCTTCGCGCGTTCGGCCCGCTCCGTGTTCTTCGCGCAGGGCTTCGTGCACGCGCAGGACCGCCTGTGGCAGATGGAACTCAACCGCCGCACCGCCGCTGGCCGGCTATCCGAGATCTTCGGCGAGGCGGCGCTGCCGACCGACCGGTTCCTGCGCACGCTCGGCCTGCGGCGCGTGGCCGAGGCGCACCTGGGCGCGGTCAGCCCGCAGACGAAGCAGAACCTGGAGGCCTACGCCGCCGGGGTGAACGCCTTCATCGCGCAGGCGCGCGGCCGGCTCCCGATAGAGTTCGTGCTGCTGCGCTTCGCCCCGGAGCCCTGGACCCCGGCCGACAGCCTGTCCTACGGCAAGTTGATGGCATGGGTGCTGGGCGGCGACTGGCGGATGGAGATACTGCGCCAGCAGCTCGTCGAGCGGTTCGGCGAAGGCGCGCTGGAGCGGCTCCTGCCCGACTACCCGCCCGACGCGCCCAGTATCACGGGCGGGTGGCGCCTGCCCGGGACGGGCCTGCAGAGTCTCCCCGGGATCGGCAGCAACAACTGGGTGGTCGCCGGGGATCGCACCGAGACCAAGACCCCGCTGCTGGCCAACGACCCGCACCTGGAAGCCCAGATGCCCTCTATCTGGTACCTGATGCACCTGAGCGGCGGGCCCTACGATGTGGCCGGGGCCACGTTCCCGGGCACGCCCGGCGTCATCGTCGGGCACAACCGCGACATCGCCTGGGGCGTGACCAACGCCAACCCCGACGTGCAGGACCTATACATTGAGCGGTTTCATCCCGAGGATCCCACACGTTACCTGCACAAGGGGCAGTGGATCCCGGCGACCGTTGTCCGTGAGACGATCAAGGTCAAGGGCCGAAGCGAGCCGGTGGTCGAGATCGTGCGCATCACACGCCACGGCCCGATCCTCAACAACGTCGTGCGCGGGCTGCACGCCACGCTGGCGCTGCGCTGGACCGCGCTGGAATCCAGCAACATAATCGAGGCGGTGGACGGGATCAACCGCGCGACCACCTGGGAAGAGTTCCGGCAGGCGCTGCGCGCGTGGGACGCGCCGTCACAGAACTTCGTGTTCGCCCACAGGAACGGCGAGATCGGCTACCAGATGCCCGGGCTCGTCCCGGTGCGGGCAAAGGGCACGGGCGCGATGCCTGCCCCCGGGTGGACCGGCGAGTATGAGTGGACAGGATGGCTGCCGTTCGAGGCGCTCCCCAGCGTCCACCGTCGCGCCGGATTCATAGTCACCGCCAACAACCGCATCGCGCCGCCGGGTTACCCGCACTTCCTGGGCCGCGACTGGGACGTGGGCTACCGCGCGCGCCGCATCACGGCGCTTCTCTCCGAAGGCACCCACTCGGCCCAGACCTTCGGGCGCATCCACATGGACGTGACCTCGCTGCCCGGGCAGGCGCTGGTAGAGGCGCTGCGCTCGGTGCGAATCCTCGACCCCGCCTTGCAGCCGCTCTTCGCCGAGCTGCTCGCGTGGGATGGCGTGCTCGCTCCCTCCAGCCGGCCCGCGGCCGTCTACCAGGCGCTCCTGGAAGCCCTCATCCGGGAGGTGTTCCGCACGCCGCTTGATGACGCGACCTTCGCGCGCTACCAGCGGGAGTTCGAGGGAGCGGTGCAGACGCTGCTCGCGCTCCTGCGCGACCCGTCCTCCGGCTGGTGGCGGGGCAGCCGCGACCGGCTCGTGGAAGCCGCCCTGCGCGACGCGGTACGCACGCTGGAAGGCCGGCTCGGATCCAACCGCGACAGGTGGCGATGGGGACGCCTGCACCAGCCGACATTCGTGCATCCGATCGGGCGCATCAAGGCGCTCGGCTGGATCTTCAACACGACGCCGCCTGAGGTAGGCGGCGACGCCTTCACCGTCAACAACAGCGCCTTCAACCCCGAGGAGCCGTTCCGCCAGGTGATCGTGGCCTCGTACCGGCAGATCCTCGACCCGGCGGACTGGGACCGGTCGCTTGTGATCCACACCACAGGGCAGAGCGGGCTACCCTTCCACCGGCACTACCGCGACTACGCGGGCCGCTGGGCCCGGGGCGAGTACGTGCCGCTGCTGTTCTCGCGGCAGAAGATCGAGGAGGCCGCTGCCGGAAGGCTGGTGCTAGCGCCGCAGTAGTCTGAGGTAGCCCAGAGATCCCAGAGGGATTCGCATCCCTGCAAGGAGGATGCGCGTTGCTCGACGAAGCCCACAATGTAAGCCACCTGAGAGCAGGATGGTGACCCTCTCGATGACCCAATCCCCGCAGTCCGCAGTCAGCCGAAAGACGCGTCTCACCCGCGCCGCGGTCCTGGGCGCGGGCGTCATGGGCAGCACCGTCGCCGCGCACCTGGCCAACGTAGGCGTGCCCACCGTACTGCTGGACATCGTGCCCAAGGAGCCGACCGAGGAGGAGCGCCGAAAGGGCCTGACGCTCGACTCTCCCGAGGTGCGCAACCGGTTTGCCCGCGCCGGGCTGGAGCGCGCGGGCAAGGCCCAGCCAGCCGCGTTCTACACCCAGGACCGGGCCGCCCTGATCACCCCAGGGAACTTCGACGACCACATGGACCTGATCCGCGACGCCGACTGGGTGATCGAGGCCGTGGTGGAAGACCTGGGCATCAAGCGCGACCTGCTGGCCCGGGTCGAGGCCCGCTGGCGGCCGGGCATGATCGTCAGCACGAACACGAGCGGCCTCCCTGTCGCGGCGGTGGCCGAGCAGTCGGGCGAGGGGTTCCGCGCCCACTTCCTGGGCACGCACTTCTTCAACCCGCCGCGGTACATGAAGCTGCTGGAGATCATCCCCACCTCCCACACCCAGGCCTGGGTGATCGATGCGGTCGTGGGATGGGGAGAGCGGATGCTGGGCAAGGGGATCGTCTACGCGAAGGACACCCCCAACTTCATCGCCAACCGCATCGGGACGTACGGGATGTTCAAGGCCATCCACCTGATGGTTGATCTCGGACTGGAGATCGACGATGTGGACGAGTTGACCGGGCCGCTCCTGGGGCGTCCCAGGAGCGCGACCTTCCGCACGGGGGACCTGGTCGGCCTGGACACGCTGCTGCACGTGGCCTCCAACTCGCACCGCAACCTGCCCGACGACGAGGAGCGCGGGATCTACGTGCCCCCGGCGATCCTCACCGAGATGGCCAAGCGCGGGTGGCTGGGCGAGAAGACAGGCGGAGGCTTCTACAAGCGCCAGGATGGGGAGATCCTGACCCTCGACTACAAGACCTTCGAGTATCGCCCGCGCAAGCGGCTGTCCACGGGTGCGCTCGAGGCTGCCAAGACGGTCGCCGAGCCGGCGAAGAGGGTGGCGGCGCTACTCGCCATGAACGACAAGTACGGTGAGTTCCTGCGCCGGCTCACGGGCGCGGTGCTCCTCTACGCCGCCCGCCGCATTCCCGAGATCAGCGACGACGTGGTCAACGTGGACCGCGCCCTGCGCTGGGGGTTCGGCTGGGACCACGGGCCTTTCGAGCAGTGGGACGCTCTTGCCTCTGTGGGTGCCGCGGACCTGTTGCTGCCGCCTGGCGAGGAGGCTCCCCAGGCCCTGCGCCAGATGCGCGAGCGCGGAGCCGGGGCCTGGTACCGCGACGGCGAGGCAGGGCGAACCTACTTCGACCTCAAGTCGGCGACCTACCTGCCCGAGCCAGGGCTCGAGGGCCGCATCCAGCTCTCGCATCTCAAGTCGCGCGGCCGCCTGGTGGAGGGGAACGCCGGCGCCAGCCTCGTGGACCTGGGCGACGGCGTGGCCTGCCTGGAGTTCCACTCCAAGATGAACGCGATCGGCGAGGACATCCTGACGATGACCCGCCGCGCGCTGGAGCGGGTCACGTCAGACTTCGACGCCCTGGTCATCGGCAACCAGGGATCGGACTTCTGCGTGGGCGCCAACCTGGCCCTCATACTGATGGAGGCGCAGGAGGGCAACTGGGAGGACCTGGACTTCGTGGTACGGCAGTTCCAGAACGCCACCATGGCGCTGCGCCGCTCGACCGCGCCGGTGGTCGCAGCGCCGTTTGGGCGCACCCTGGGCGGGGGTGTGGAGTTCTGCCTGGGCTGCGCGCACGTGCAGGCCGCGGCCGAGAGCTACATGGGCCTGGTCGAGGCCGGGGTCGGCCTCATCCCGGCAGGCGGGGGAACCATGGAGATGACCAAGCGGGCGGCAGGGGCGGCGCCGGATGACCCGTCGGTTGACCTGCTCCCGATCCTGCGGCGCGCGTTCGAGACCGTGGCCATGGCCAAGGTGTCCCTCTCGGCCGAGGACGCCCGTCGGCTGGGCTTCCTGCGTCCCTCGGACGGGATCACCGTAAACGGCGACCTGCTGCTCTCGGACGCCAAGGCCGCGGCGCTGGCGCTGGCGCGCGGCAACTACCGGCCGGCGCAGCCCGCGAGCATTCGAGTGATCGGCTCGCGCGGCTACGCGGCGATCGAGTCCTTGCTCTACATCATGCGCACGGCCGGGTACATCACCGAGCACGACATCGTGGTATCGAAGAAGCTGGGGTACATCATGTGCGGCGGGGACGCGGCGGAGGGCACGCGCGTCTCCGAGGAGTACCTGCTGGACCTCGAGCGCGAGGCGTTCCTGAGCCTGCTCGGGATGCCCGCGACGCTGGATCGCATACGGCACATGCTGCAGACCGGGAAGCCGCTGCGCAACTAGCGGTAACGATCTGCCGGCGCCACAGGCGCCGGCCTATGAAGGGAGTCGTGCGATGCGAGAAGCAGTCGTTGTGTCATGCGTACGCACCCCGGTGGGCAAGGCGCCGCGCGGGGCGTTGAAGGACACGCGGCCCGACGAGCTTGCCGCCATCGCCGTGCGCGAGGCGGTGCGGCGCGTGGAGGGGCTCGCCCCCGAGGAGGTCGAGGACTGCATCCTGGGCTGCGCCTTCCCCGAAGCCGAGCAGGGGATGAACGTGGCCAGGGTGGTGGCGCTGCGCGCCGGCCTGCCCATCACCACCTCGGCGATGACGGTCAACCGGTACTGCTCCTCTGGGCTCCAGGCGATCGCCATGGCGGCCCACCAGGTGATGACCGGGCAGAACGAGGTCGTGGTGGCCGGTGGCACCGAGAGCATGAGCATGGTGCCGATGACGGGGAACAAGTACGCGCCGAATCCGCACTTCACGGAGCACTGGCCCGAGGTCTACCTGTCCATGGGCCTGACCGCGGAGGTCGTGGCCGAGCGCTACGGCGTCTCCCGCGAGGATCAGGACCGGTTCGCCCTGCGCAGCCACATGAACGCGGCCGCGGCCCAGCAGGCGGGCAGGTTCGTCGAGGAGATCGTGCCGGTCGCCGCCGCGCGCTGGACCGCGGACGGCGGGCGGCCGCGCCGGGAGGAGATCAACCTGACCGCGGACGAGGGGGTCCGCGCCGACACCTCCCTGGAGGCCCTGGCGAAGCTGCGGCCGGCCTTCTCAGCCAAGGGCACGATCACCGCGGGCAACTCCTCGCAGACCAGCGACGGCGCGGCCGCGGCGGTGGTCATGTCCGCCCGGCGTGCGCGGCGGCTCAAGGTGAAGCCGCTGGGCATCTTCCGGGCGTTCGCCGTGGCCGGGGTGGCCCCGGAGGAGATGGGCGTAGGCCCGGTTCGGGCCATCCCCAAGGCCCTGGCCCTGGCAGGCCTGCAACTGGACGACGTCGGCGTGATCGAGTTGAACGAGGCCTTCGCGGCGCAGGCGGTTGCGGTGGTCCGGGAGGCGGGGCTAGACCCGGATCGCGTCAACGTCAACGGCGGCGCCATCGCCCTGGGCCACCCGCTGGGCTGCACCGGCGCGAAGCTGACGGCGAGCCTGCTGTACGAGATGCGCCGGCGGGGGGCGCGCTACGGAATGGTGACGATGTGCATCGGCGGCGGAATGGGCGCCGCCGGCATCTTTGAAGCGGCATAGGAGGAGTGGACGCATGGACCCCAAGACGGCGCAGGTTACGATCCCCGGCGGCGGATTCGTCGTCGGACCCACGGCCCCGGAGGCGGTGTTCACGCCCGAGGACCTAACCGACGACCACCGTCTGGTTCAGCGCACGGTGGAGCAGTACCTGGAGCAGGAGGTCCACCCCCGCATCAAGGAGACCGAGGCGCACGACTGGGACCTGATGGTCAAGCTGTTCCGCGGGTTCGGGGAGCTGGGCTTCCTGGGAGCCGACGTGCCCGAGGCCTACGGGGGCGGCGGCCTGGACAAGATCTCGGCGCTGGTCATCAAGGACTCGATGAGCTCGGCGGCTGCCTTCGCAACCATGGTGAGCGCGCACACCGGCATCGGTACGCTGCCCATCGTGTTCTTCGGCACCGAGGAGCAGAAGAAGAAGTACCTCCCCCTCCTGGCGTCGGGCGAGTGGGTGAGCAGCTATGCCCTGACCGAGCCCACCGCAGGGAGCGACGCGATGGCCATACGGGCGCGCGCGACGCGCAGCCCGGACGGCTCGCACTACGTGATCACCGGGGTCAAGCAGTTCATCACCAACGCGCGGATGGCGGACATCTATCTCGTCTACGCCAAGGTGGACGGCGAGCACCACTCGTGCTTCATCGTCGAGCGCGGCACCGAGGGCGTGACCATAGGCGAGGAAGAGCACAAGCTCGGCATCAAGGGCTGCTCGACCGCCACGATCTTCCTCGAGGGCGCGCGCGTGCCGGCCGAGAACCTGCTGGGCGAGGTAGGCCAGGGGCACAAGATCGCCTTCAACATCCTCAACGTCGGCCGCTTCTACCTGGCGGCCGGGTGCGTGGGCGGCTCGCGCTTCGCGATGCGCGAGGCCGTGCCCTACGCGAACGAGCGCAAGCAGTTCGGCAAGGCCATCAGCGAGTTCGGCCTGATTCAGCAGAAGCTGGCGCGGATGGCCTCGGCGACCTTCGCCGCCGAAAGCACGCTCTACCGCACCGGCGGCCTCATCAGCGAGGCGCTGGGCGGCGATGCCTACGACAGCAGCCAGGTGGTGGCGGCGCTGGAGGAGTACGCCGTCGAGTGCTCGCTCAACAAGGTGTTGGCCTCCGAGGTACTCGACCTTGTCGTGGACGAGGCGCTGCAGATCCACGGGGGCTACGGCTTCGTCGAGGAGTACGCCGTGGCGAGGGCCTACCGGGACGCCCGCATCAACAGGATCTTCGAGGGCACGAACGAGATCAACCGCCTGCTCATCCCCGCGATGCTGCTGCGCCGGGCGCAGAAGGGCCGGCTGGGGCTGTTCGCGGCCGCGCAGAAGGTGGCGGGCGAGATGCTTTCCGCGACCGTCGGCGGGGATGCCGCGGTCTCCGGACCGCTGGCCGAGGAGCGCCGGCTCCTGGACGCGGCGCGCCGCGCGACCCTGTTCGCGGCCGGCGCCGCCACCCAGAAGTACCTGACCGAGCTGGAGAACCAGCAGGAGATCCTCGGCGGCATAGCCGACATGGCGATCGACCTGTTCGCCTGCGAGAGCGCGGTGCTGCGCGCGGCCAAGACCGCGGCGCGCGGTGGGCAGTCCGCGGGGCTGCAGGCGGCGATGGCGCGGTACTTCCTCGATGAGGCACTGCCGCGCATCGAGACCAACGCGCGAAGGGTGCTGGCCGCAACAGAGGATGGCGACACGCTGCGCACGATGCTCTCCGGCCTGCGGCGGTTCCTGAAGATCCCCGCGGTGAACACGGTTGGCCTCGGACGCCAGATCGCCGCGGCGGTGATCAAGGCGGGCAGGTACACCTGCTAGCAGCGCGGGGAGCGGGAGCGGGCGGAGCATGAACAGCCAGGCGCCGATCGAGTCACGGCCGTGGCTGCGGCACTACGAGCCCGGAGTGCCCGCGACGATCGCCTACCCTGACCGGCCGCTGCAGCACCTGCTGGACGACGCCGCCGGGCGGTATCCTCGCCGCCCGGCGGTCACGTTCTTCGGACGCGATCTCGCCTACATAGCCCTGCGCGACCTGGCCGACCGCTTCGCCGGAGGCCTGCGGGCGCTGGGCGTGCGGCCCGGGGACCGGGTGTCGCTCCACCTGCCCAACTGCCCCCAGTTCGTGATCGCCTACTACGGGACGCTGAAGGCCGGGGGCGTGGTGGTGCCGTTCAACCCCCTCTACGTGGAGCGCGAGGTAGCCGGACAGCTGGCCGACTGCGGGGCAAGGGTCGCGGTGACACTGGACCTCTTCGCGGAGCGCGTCCGGGCCGCGGGTGCCGGCTGCCTCGCGCACGTCATCGTGACGCGCATCAACGAGTTCTTCCCGGCGCCGCTGCGCCTGCTGTATCCCCTGCGCGCGCGCCTGCGCAGGGAGTGGCCGCCGGTCGCCCCGGACGCGAGAACGCACCGCTACCGCGACATCGCGCGCGCCGCCGCCCTGGCCGAGCAGGCCGCGCAGGGCAGCGAAGAGGTGGCCGTGTTGCTCTACACGGGCGGCACGACCGGCACACCCAAGGCCGCGATGCTCACGCACGGCAACCTGGTGGCCAACGCGAGCCAGAGCGCCTCGTGGTACGTAGCGCCGCCGGACGCCACGGGCACCACCCTGGGCGTGCTGCCGCTCTTTCACTCCTACGCGATGACGGTCGTGATGAACGGCACCCTTCTGCGGGGCGGGCGCATGGTGCTCCTGCCGCGCTTCGAGATGAAGGCCGTGCTGCGGGCCATTGCCCGCTACCGGCCCGACCAGCTCCCCGGGGTTCCGACGCTATACAATGCGCTGGTCAACCACCCCGCCACCGGCAGATACGATCTCCGCTCGATTCGGGCATGCATCAGCGGCGCCGCCGCGCTGCCCGCCGAGGTGCAGTCGCGCTTCGAGCGCATGACCGGGGGCAGCCTGGTCGAGGGATACGGCCTGACCGAGGCCTCGCCGGTGACGCACGTCAACCCGCTGGCCGGGCTGCGCAAGAGCGGCAGCATAGGCGTTCCGGTGCCGGACACCGACGCGCGCATCGTGGACCTCGAGCGGGGCGAGCGCACGCTGCCGGTCGGGGAGACAGGTGAGCTGGTGATCCGGGGTCCGCAGGTCATGCGCGGCTACTGGAACCGTCCGGCCGAGACGGCATCGGCGCTGCGCGATGGCTGGCTCTACACCGGCGACGTCGCCAGGACGGACGAGGACGGGTTCTTCTGCATCGTGGACCGCAAGAAGGAGATGCTGATAACCGGCGGCCTCAACGTCTACCCGCGCGAGGTCGAGGAGGTGCTCTTCGCGCATTCCGCGGTGCTCGAGGCGGCGCTGGTAGGCGTACCGGACGCCCACAAGGGCGAGGTGGGGAGGGCCTTCGTGGTCCTGCGCCCCGGGGCCCAGGCCACGCCCGAGGAGATCCTGGCGCATTGCCGGGCGCACCTGGCACCGTACAAGATCCCAAAGGGGATAGAGTTCCGGGAGAGCCTGCCCAAGTCCCTGATCGGCAAGGTGCTGCGCCGGGTGCTCGTCGAGGAAGCCCTCGCCGGGCTGGACCCACCTCCCCGGGGGCCTAGCGGAACGCGCTGAACATCGGGGAGGGATCTACTCCCTCCAGCTCTTCCTCCCAGACCGGAAGCCGCGCGTGAGCGCGCTTGCGCCTGGGCGCGCGGTAGATGATCCCCAGCGGCAGCTTCCCCCTGCGGTCGAAGTCGTCGAGCAGCGCCCACGCTGCGGCCCGATCCGAGGCATCGTGACCCTCGGGGATGTGCTCGACGTGCTCCCTGAACCAGGCAAAGGTGTTGAACTTGTTGTAGGTCACGCAGGGCGAGAAGTCGTTGACCAGGGCGAAGCCCGGGTGCCGGAAGGCCTCGAGGTAGATCTCCGCGCAGTGCCTGGGGTCTCCGGAGAACGACTGCGCCACGAAGGTCGCGCCCGCCGTGATCGCCAGCCGTGCGGGATCCACGAACGGGGGATGCTCCTCCGTGTGCTCCTCGATGACCCTGCCCAGCCCCGTGGTGGGCGAGTCCTGACCCCTGGTCAGGGCGTACACGCCGTTGTTCATCATGATCAGCGCCACGGCCGGGTCGCGGCGGCAGACGTGGATGAAGGTCTCCATGCCGATGGCCAGCGTGTCGCCGTCGCCGGCGAGCGCGATCACCGTGATGTCGGGGGCGGCCATCTTGGCGCCCAGCGCGTATCCAAGAGGGCCGCCGTGCGTGCCGTGGAACCCGTTGCCGTTGAGATAGTTGCGCGTCTGCCCCGAGCAGCCGATCCCCCCGACCAGGAGCACCTCGTGCGGCATCACGCCAAGGCGCACCAGCGCTGCCTTTAGCGCCGAGAGAACCCCGAAGTCTCCGCAGCCCGGGCACCACTGGATCCGGTGTCGCGGGAACGCGTTCTTCTCCCACATCTCGAGGATCTCGGGCGACGTCGCGCTCATCGGCTACTTGGCCTCCGCCGGTGTCTGGGGGCCGGCGGCCGGCGCCCCCTCGCCCACCCGGACCTCGCGCGCCGCGCCGGACAGTACCAGGCGTACGCCGCCTGCAATGTCCGCCGTGTAGAACGGCCGGCCGTTGTACTTGAGGACGCGGCATGTCTCGATCAGGCACTCCTGCTGGACGAGCGACGCGAGCTGTCCCGAGTAGTTCCCCTCGACGACGATGAGCGCGGACCCCCGCCGCAGCAGGGGCGCCACCAGATGAACAGGGAAGGGCCAGATGTGCGTGAAGTAGATCACGCACGTCTCGGTCCCCTCGGAGCGAAGGCGCGCCTGCGCGTCCAGGAGCGGCATCTTGGTCGAGCCCCACCCGACGAGCAGCGGGACGCCGTCGGGCGAGCCGAACACCTGTGGCGGCCGGGCGTCTTCCCGAAGGTAGGTCTGCATCTTGCGCATCCGCTTCTCGACGATCGCCTTGCGCTTGGATGGATCGGTGGTGATGAGCCCGGTCTCGTCGTGCTCGGTCCCGCTCACCTTGAAGATGGCGCCCGGGGTGCCCACGATGCTGCGGGGAGAGATGCCCGACGGGGTCATCGCGAAGCGGCGGTATCCGTCGCCCTCCGCGTCCGGCGCGCGCACCAGGCCGTGGCGGATCACGGGCCTGCGGCTCTCGGTGAAAAAGGCCTCGGGAAGGCTCTGGCGGCCGTCCGTCAGGGTGAGGTCGCTCAGCAGGAACACCGGGCACTGGTACTTGTCGGCCAGGTCGAACGCCTCGAAAGCGAGGGCGTAGCACTCCTCGACCGTCCCTGCCGAGAGCACGATGCGTGGTATCTCGCCGTGCCCGGCGTAGACGGCCATCGCCAGGTCGCCCTGCTCGCTCTTCGTGGGCATGCCGGTCGCAGGACCCGCGCGCTGCGTGTCAATGAGCACGAGCGGCGTCTCGGTCGCGCCGGCCAGCCCTAACTCCTCGATCTTCAGCGATATCCCCGGCCCCGAGGATCCCACGGCGCTGCGGGCCCCGGCGATGCTGGCGCCGATCGCCGCGCGCATGGATTCGCGCTCGTTCTGCCCCTGCAGCACCCTGCCCCTGTACCGCGGCAGGTGCTCTTCTAAGAACTCCATGATCGAGGTGGCGGGCGTAATCGGATAGCCGGAGTAGAACCGGCAGCCGGCCAGGATGCAGCCCATGGCCACGGCCTCGTTGCCGGTCAGCAGCAGGCTGGGCGCCGCGGGCTGCGGCTCGAGGCGGTAGCCGATGCCGTCCCACCCGGCGCTCGAGAGCACCTCCTCGACCGCTGCCCGGCCCCTTCGCGCCGCCTCGAGGTTGACGTCCACAACCGCGCGCCCCTTGTCGAGGAAGCGCCCCTCCAGATAGGCGCGGAGCAGGGAGTAGTCCATGTCGAACTCGAGCAGGCGCAGCAGCGCGCCGGAGATGATCGTGTTCTTCGTCACCTCGAGTCGCAACTCGCGCTGCGCGATCCGGCGGGCCGGTATGGGGAAGACCCGAATCCCGCGTGCCTGGAGATCGCTCACATCCACGGTGTCGTTGCTGTTGTCGTAGATCAGGACCCCATGGTCAATCAGGTTCCCGCCGTGCCGCAGAATCGTGTCGCGATTGGGCTGGATGGGTGCGTCAACGTTGGAATCGTGCTCCAACGCGACGAGAATATCGCTGCAATCGTCGCCGTAGGAGAGCGGTGGGGCGACTGAAACGACCATCGGGTCGAACTGGTGGGCGCCGTAGATCGTCGAGGCGTATCCCCTCTCCATGGCCAGGACGTGCAGCCCGGATCGTACGAACAGCTTCCCGAGGATGTCCGTAACCGTGGTAACCGCGTCGCGGAGCTGGACCCCTCCGACGAGCAGTTTGAGGCTGTCAACTACCGTCTGTGCAGGCATGGGCGAGCAAAGTATAGCACAGAAGGTGCCTGCCCCCAGTGGGGCGAATACCGCAAATCGTCGTGTCGAGCAATCTGCTGGAGCGGTACCAGGACGACCTCTATCTAGTGAAGGGAGCGCCGGGCTGGGCCGCGGTCGTGTTCCTGCTGGTCGGGCTGGCGTCCCTGCCCTTCCTCCTGCCCAGGTTCGGCCTGGGCTATCTCCTTTTCATCGCCATCCTGATGGCCGCGAACGTGATCGTGGCGGTGGGCCTGAACATGCTGGTCGGGTTCACCGGGCTCATCTCGCTGGGGCACGCCGGCTTCGTGGCCATCGGCGCCTATGCCTCAGGCCTGCTGGCTGCCAAACTCGGTCTCCCCTGGTACGTGGCCTGGATCGGTGCGGCGGCGATCACGGCCGGATTTGGCTTCGTCGTAGGCCTGCCGGCGCTGCGCCTCACCGGCCCCTACCTGGCCATCGCCACGCTGGGGTTCGGCATCGCCGTCTACCAGGTTCTCGTCAACTGGACGGCGCTGTCCGGGGGACGCACCGGGCTGCCGGTCCAGCAACTCTCGCTCGGGATAGCCGGGCTGACGCCCACGCAGCAGCTCTACTACGTGGCCGTGGGCGCGGCCGTCCTGCTCTCATGGATCGGCTACAACCTTGCCCGCTCGCACATCGGCCGGGCGTTCGCGGCCCTGCGCGACAGCGACATCGCCGCCGAGGTGACCGGGGTGAACCTGCTCTGGCACAAGACCCTGGCGTTTGGGATCAGCGCCGCCTACGCCGGGGTCGCGGGCGCCATCGTGGCGCAGGCCCTGCGGCACCTGGAGCCCCAATCGTTCACCTTCCTGGAGTCCATCACCTACTTCGCGATGATCGTGATCGGAGGGTTGGGAACGGTCTCGGGCGCCATCATCGGCGCGGTGATCCTCACGCTCCTGCCCCACTACCTGAGCGGGCTCAAGCAGTGGCTCCCGGTCGTATACGGCGCGAGCATAATCCTGATGATGATGGTCGAGCCGCTGGGGCTCTACGGACGGTGGATTAGGATCAAGTTGTACTTCAAGGCATGGCCGCTGTGACGCACCTGGCGCAGTACCTGGTGAGTGGACTGGCTGCCGGCAGTCTCTATGCGCTCGTGGCCCTGGGCGTGGTTCTTCTGTACAGGAGTTCAAGAGTACTGAACTTCGCGCACGGCGACATCGCGACCCTGGGGACCTTTGTCGCGTTCACGCTGATTGCGCGCAAACTACCGTTCTCACTCGCGGTGATCGGTGGTCTGGCCGCGGCCGCATTGGTCGGCGCGCTGTTCTTCTTCCTCGTGCTCCGCCCGGCCAAGGAGGCCTCGCTGCTGGGCAAGATCGTGCTCACGATCGGACTGGCCCTGCTGCTGGGCGGCACCGTACAGGTGGTCTGGGGAACCGAGACGCTGGTCTTCCCGTTCCCGCTCTCGGAGTTGCGGGTCTACCGGCTCGGGCAGGTTGTCATCAGCGAGATGAACCTGGGTACGATCGTCATCGGCATCGTGCTGATGACCCTGCTCTATGTCCTGGTACAGGGCACCAAGGTGGGCCTGGCCATGCGCGCGGTGGCGCAGCGCGTGGATGCGGCCCAGGCGCTGGGCATCCCTGCCCGCCGGATCTACGCCCTCACCTGGGGCCTGGCCGGGGCCCTGGGCGGGGCCGCCGGCGTGCTCCTGGCGCCGGTCGTCTACCTCGACCCATTCATGATGCTCGACCCGTTCCTCAAGGGCTTCGCGGCCGCGGTCATGGGCGGGATGGACAGCCTTCCAGGAGCTGTCCTGGGGGGATTCCTGCTCGGGATCGCCGAAAACGTCTTCGCCGGGTACGTCTCGTTCAAGTTCAAGACCACGATGGCCTTCGCCGTTATCATCCTGGTGCTGCTCCTACGACCGGAAGGAATGCTTGGGCGCGTGTACCACAGGAGGGTATGAGATCACAGACCCGAGACGCGGGGAGGGAGCGCGAATGAGATCTCTTGTCAGGTTTGCAGTCGCACTGGCGGTTGTGGCGGCCCTTGGCATCCCGGCCATCGGCCAGCCTGCCGAGCGGGGCGTCACGCCCACCGAGATAGTGCTCGGGACCTCGATGCCCATGTCCGGCCCGGCCTCCCCTTGGGGGATGGGGGTCGGGGGAGGCATGGACGCCTGGCTCCGACATGTCAACGATCAGGGCGGCATCCACGGCCGCAAGTTCCGGCTACTGATACGCGACGACGCCTATCTTCCGCCCCGCGCCGTGGCGAACGTGCGCGAGCTGGTGGAGCGGGACGGCGTCTTAGCGATCGTCTCACAGATCGGCACCGCCAACTGCTACGCGGTCAGGGACTTCATGGTCGAGAGCAAGACCTTCTGGATCACCCCGGCCTGCGGCGCGGACATGTGGGCGGGCATGCGCGAGCGCAACCGGTACGTGTTCATCACCTACCCCGGCTATGTGGATGAGGGCATCTACCTGACCAAGTACGGGGTGGAGAACCTCAAGGCCAAGAACATCGCCGTCTTCTACCAGAACGACCTCTACGGCCAGCAAGGGCTGCTCGGCGTCAAGCGAGGGGTCTTTGCGGCCCGGGCCAAGGGCGCGAAACTGGTGGCCCAGGTATCCTATGAGGTCGTTGACGTGGAGGTGACGGCACAGGCGCTCAAGCTGAAGGAGTCGGGCGCCGACACGGTCATCCTGTATGGCGCTCCCCGGCAGTCAGCGCTGCTCGTGCGGGAGATCGCGAAGGTGGGGTACCGGCCCACGCTGATGGCCACCTTCACGCTGTTGGATCCCATGATGTTCGCCCTGGCCGGCGAGGCCTGGAACGATATCTACCTCACCTCCTACATGCCGGTGCTGGGCACGGGCGACGCGCGCGTGGACGCGGTGCTGGCCACCCTGGTCCGGTACAACCCGGCGCTGGCCCGTCTCTCATTCAATGCGGCCGCGGGCGTCTCGTTCATCGAGCCGTTCCTCGAGGGCATCCGCCGGGCCGGGCCGACTCTGACCAAGGAGCGGCTCGTCGAGGCGATGGAGACCATCAAGAACTGGGACGGCGAGGCGATAAGGGGCGTAACCTTCACCAAGGAGAGCCGGCAGGGCATCAACCGCCTCTTCATGGTGAGGTCTGAGCGGGGCCAGTACACGAAGCTGACCGGCTGGTACACCTATGCCAGGAAGTTCTAGGTCGGGCAGGGGCCGGGGGTAGCGGACCCGGCCCCTTCCTCCACCAGGATGGTCATCTCTCCATGAGCGCGCAGCCGCTGCTGGAAGTCGAGGGCCTCTCGATCGCCTTTGGCGGCGTGGTGGCCCTCGACAACGTGGATCTCTGCGTCGGGGCGCGCGAACTGGTCTCGGTGATCGGCCCAAACGGCGCAGGCAAGACAACGCTCTTCAACTGCATCTGCGGGCTCTACAGGCCTGACCGCGGGACGGCCCAGTTCCAGGGGGAGCCGCTCCCGCGGCGTCCCGACGCGGTGGCCCGGCGCGGCATCGCCCGCACCTTTCAGAACCTCGAGCTGTTCCGCAACAGCACGGTGCTGGACAACGTGATGCTGGGACGGCACCTGCACATCAGGACCTCGTTTGCGGACGCCGCGCTGGGCACCTGGCGGTGGAAGCGGGAAGAGGTGCGACACCGACGCAGGGTCGAGGAGATCCTGGACTTCCTCGATCTCCAGGCGACGCGCCGCCGCCGCGTGGGCGACCTGCCGATGGGCCAGCAGCGCCTGGTCGAGATTGCCCGCGCGCTGGCCACCGAGCCGGTCCTGCTCATGCTCGATGAGCCGTCCTCGGGCATGACCGCCGAGGAGAAGGCCGATCTGGTCTTTCGGATCAGGGACATCCGGGAGGAGTGGGGCATCACGGTTGTACTGGTGGAGCACGACTTGAAGATCGTCATGGGGATCTCGGACTGGATCGCGGTGCTCGATCACGGCGTGAAGATAGCGCAGGGCCCGCCCGAGGCGATCCAGCGAGACCCGGCCGTGGTCAGCGCCTACCTCGGGGAGACGGTCGCGTGAGCGCTCCCAAGCCAGCCCTGGGTGCGGGCGTCCCGCTGCTGCGCATCAGCAACATCGAGACCGCGTACTACGGCAGGTTGACGGTGCTGCGCGGCGTCTCACTGGAGGTTCTCCCAGGGCAGGTGGTCGCCATCCTGGGATCCAACGGCGCGGGCAAGAGCACGCTGCTTCGGACGATAATGGGCTACATCCCTGACCAGCCCGAGAAGGGCACCGTGGAGGTCATGGGCCGGCGCGTCAACGGGTGGGACCCCGAGGACATAGCACGCCTCGGGGTCGCGTACATCCCCGAGGGACGCGGCATCTTCCCGGAACTGACCGTGCACGAGAACCTGCGCCTGGGCGCCTACGCGCGCGGCGACGCCGGGGTGGCCGGCGACATCGCGGAGATGGAGGCGCGCTTCCCGATCCTGGGCGAGCGGCGCCGGCAGCTGGCGGGCACGCTCTCCGGCGGCGAGCAGCAGATGCTCGTCCTGGCGCGCGCGCTGATGAGCCGCCCCAGGCTGATGCTGCTGGACGAGCCCTCGCTGGGGCTGGCCCCGCGCATCGTCGGCGAGGTGTTCTCTACCATCCGCGCGATACACGCCGCCGGGACGGCCATGCTCCTGATCGAGCAGAACGCCAGGCAGGCGCTGGGGGTCGCCGACTACTGCTACGTGCTGGAGAGCGGGCGCATCGTGCTGGAGGGCACCAGCGCCCGCCTGGAAGCCGACCCGAACGTACAGGAGCTCTACCTCGGCATGGTCAAGGAGGAGTCGGTCAAGGGCTTCCGGCGGTTCAAGGTCCGGCGGCGCTGGGCATAGCGGGCCACGAGACGCATAGATCACCGGCTCCCAGTGGTGCGCACCACCGTGGATGTTGACAAGGCCCTCCTTC
>JBBIOM010000027.1:23223-28235 GCA_037443365.1 Armatimonadota bacterium | reverse complement strand
TCCCTCGCCCCTACCTCCCTATGCCGATGGGCATCATCACCGTGCTCTTCACGCGCGCGCGAAGGACCCACTCCTGCTCCCAGGCCACCCGCGGGTCGGCCGGGCGGGGCGGGTGCACGAGGTTCATCTCGCCCCCGTACGCGATCATCCGCGCCATCGCGCCTTCGGTGCCCGCGAATATGCCCCTGGGGATCGCGCACTGCGTTGTAGGGGCGGGCAGCAGCACCCGGTCGTTCGTCCAGCGCTCGATGTTCGCCGGGGAGAGGTAGTCGAACAGACCCATGCCCGCGTCGGGCAGTTCGGATGAGCTCCAGATGATGAAGTCGCTACCCTTGGAGCCAAACGCGTTGATGAAGTAGGCGCGCGCCGTCGGCAGCTGCCTCCACCGAAGAAGGATGCTCGCCGCCAGCTCGCCCTGCGCGGCCAGCTCGATCGCCGGCATGATATCCTGGGCCGGCCCAACGGCGAACCTCAGGCTCGCCGGAACGCCGTCCCCGGTGACGGCATGGTCGCCCTGGAGCGACGCGCCATCCGGCAGCATCCGGCGGTCGCGCTCGTTGGGCCAGATCGAGTACCCGGGCTCCGCGCGCGCGCCGCGCTCCGGCGCGTAGCGTCCCTCCCACACCCCGGCCCAATCCTGAGGCGACGCCCGCGCGAAATCCAGCACGCGGGGCTGCCCTGCGCGCACCTCGGCGCCACAGCCCCAGTAGAAGAGCAACCGGCCCCTGGGCTGCTCGGGCTGGCCGGGTTCGCGTCCGGGAACCGCGCCGGGCGCCGCCGCCGGCCCGGGCCTGACAGGCTCCAGCGGCAGGCGCTCGCCCATGCGCATCGCGGCCGGGATGGCCTGCGCGGCCTGGACCCCCTGGGGACGCGTGCGCACGAAGAGCGCCACGTCCATGTACCGGCCGATCGCGCCGCGGGTGTTTCCAAACTCGTTCTGGCCCGGAACACCCATGGGGACTGGCACCCCAGGAACAGGAAGTCCGAATACGTTCGTCGCAACGTCAAGCCACAACTGCGCTATCGGCGGCCGAATCTCTTGCTGCTGTGCGCTGGAGGCGGTCGCCAGTACGAGAAGAGAGACCGCAACCGCAAACGCGCGCCCATGGGCTCTTCGCATACGGAATCCCCCCTGTGCCGAGTCTGGTTCGGCGCAGGAGGATGACGGCCCTGCTACGCCAGTGCCGGGCGATGCGCGTGGGTAGGAGCCGGCGCGTACGATGGTGAATCCGCACTCCGGGCGTATGGAGCGGCTGATTCCAGGAACCATCGGGGTCCGCGAGGCGCACCGGTTCGAGGTGGCCGCCCTCGAGCACTACCTGACGCGGCACATCGAGGGGTTTGAGGGACCAATCAGCGTGCGCCAGTTCGCGGGCGGGCAGTCAAATCCCACATACTACGTGGGCGCGGCCGACCGCGAGTACGTCCTCCGCCGAAAGCCTCCGGGGAAGCTCTTGCCATCGGCCCATCTGATCGAGCGCGAGTATCGGATCCTGTCGGCGCTGGCGGGGGGCGGCGTGCCTGTACCCGGCACCCACCTCCTCTGCGAGGATCCGGCCGTGATCGGAACGGCGTTCTACGTAATGGACTACGTGCCCGGTCAGGTGATCCGGGATTCCAGGCTGCCGGGTCTGGCGCCGGACGACCGCGCGGCGATCTACGACCACATGAACGAGGTCCTGGCCCGACTGCACCAGACGGACTGGCAGGCCCGTGGCCTGGCGGACTTCGGACGGCCCGGCAACTACTTCGCCCGGCAGATTCACCGCTGGACCGAGCAGTACCGGGCGTCCGAGACCGAGGTGATACCGTCCATGGAGCGGCTCATCGCCTGGTTACCGGAGCACATCCCGGAGGACGACCGGGCCGCGATCGTGCATGGCGACTTCCGGCTGGAGAACATGATCGTGCACCCCAGCGAGCCGCGCATCGTGGCGGTGCTGGACTGGGAACTCTCGACGCTGGGGCATCCGCTCGCCGACCTGGCATACAACTGCCTGCCGTACCATCTCGGGACAGAGGGTTTCCTGGGGCTTGCAGGTGAGGACCTGGCCGGGCTGGGGATCCCGACGGAAGAGCGCTACCTGGAAGCCTACTGTCGCCGGGTAGGACGGAGCGGGATCCCGGGCTGGCCCTTCTACGTGGCGTTTGCGATGTTCCGGCTCGCCGCGATCGTGCAGGGCATCATGGGCCGGGTGCGGGATGGCACGGCCGCCGATCTCAAGGCCCGCGAGCGCGGCGAGCTTGCCCGGCCGCTCGCGGACGCGGCCTGGGCGGTGGTGGGCTAGCGGTACTTCCGCAGTTCCAGCCGCCCGATCTGGCGCCGGTGGACCTCGTCGGGACCGTCGGCGATTCTCAAGCCACGCGCCGCGGCCCATCCCGCGGCGAGCCAGTACTCCTGGGATAGGCCGGCGCCGCCGTGGACCTGAACTGCGCGGTCGAGCACGCGCGCCGCCATGTTTGGGACACTCACCTTGATCTGCGCGATCTCGGACCGCGCCGCCCGATTGCCGACCACGTCCAGCAGGTAGGCGACGCGCAGCACCGCCAGCCGGGCCTGCTCAATCTCGATACGCGAGTCGGCGATGTGCTCCATCGTGACCTCCGACTCGGCGAGCGGCTTGCCGAACGCCACGCGCGACAGCGCCCGCCTGCACGTGGCCTCCAGCGCGCGCTCCGCAAGCCCGATCAGGCGCATGCAGTGGTGAACGCGGCCGGGGCCAAGGCGCCCCTGCGCTATCTCGAACCCGTATCCCTCGCCTTTGATGATGTTCGCCGCAGGCACCCGCACGTTCTCGAACACCACCTCGCCGTGGCCGTGGGGCGCGCCGTCGTACCCGAAGACCGTCAGCATCCGCACGACCCGCACCCCGGGCGCATCCCGCGGGACCAGGACCATGGAGTGCTGCCGGTAGCGGTCGGGGTTGGGCGGGTGGTTCTTGCCCATGTAGATGAGGATCGCGCAGCGCGGGTCGCCCAGGCCCGAGACCCACCACTTGCGGCCGTTGAGGACGTACGAGTCGCCGTCGCGCTCGATGCGCGCCTCGATGTTCGTCGCATCCGACGACGCCACGCCCGGCTCGGTCATGGCAAACCCTGAACGGATCGTTCCATCCAACAGCGGGACGAGCCACTCCCGCTTCTGCTCCTCTGTCCCGTAGCGGATCAGGACCTCCATGTTGCCGGTGTCGGGCGCGTTGCAGTTGAAGACGTCCGGGGCGATCGGCGAGCGTCCCATGATCTCGGCGAGGGGCGCGTACTCCAGGTTGGAGAGCCCCGGGCCGTACTCGCGCTCGGGCAGAAACAGGTTCCAGAGCCCATCTGATCGCGCCCTGGCCTTCAGTTCCTCGATGATGGGCGGAACCTGCCAGCGCGTGGGGCCGGCGTCGATCTGTGCGGCGAATGTCTGCTCGTTCGGGTAGATGTGCTCGTCCATGAAGCGCAGGAGCCGCTCCATGTACTCCTTCGTGCGCGCAGACAGCTCGAAGTCCATCGCTCCTCCCAGTAGGGTGCCTGTGCCTCCGGCCCCTATTCCATTCCACCTGACAAGATCAGTCAGGGGTCAGCACTAAGCACGCCGCACCCATCAGGCCTGAGTTGCCGCCAAACCCCGCCAGGTGAACCGGCGGTGGCGTCTCTCCGTAAAAGGCGCTGCCCGCCACGGCTCGACGAACCGCATCTGTCAGCGGCGATCCCTCGAAGAACAGGCCCCCTGCATCGCGGATGATCGCCCCTGCCGTCGGATCACAGGCCGCGGCCTCGAAGACATTCTCCGTTGTCAGCAGTCCCTCCTCGGCCAGGCCTGAGGCTGAACGAGCCGGCCGAATACCCATCTGTCGCGCACGCCGCACGATACCCCATCCAGCGGCCACGGTCCCAGGCAACCCCGCTGCAGCGGTGGCCCCATGGTGCAGCCGCCCATCGGAGATGACGGCTGCCGCGATGCCGGTGCCCGCGCGGAGGTACACCATGTGGATCATCCTGCGTGCCAGGTCATTCACCGGCCACATGGCTCGTCGCGGACCGTGTTCTTGTTGCCCTGAGTCTGCCCCTCCGTGCCCGAATGGCCACCCACCCGGGGCGCGGCTGCTCGCTGAACATCCCCTGCGCCTCGGGCCGTGACCTCCGCGCCACGCCGAGGCCTACGGGCACCTCGATCCGATCGCGGGGTTAGGCGCGGCGCCACCGTTGTGAAAGAAGTACTCTGCGTCGTAGAAGAGCCTCACCATCTGGAGGGCTAGCCGGCCCCGCCATCGGTCCGCAAGATCAACGATACCAGGGCGGAGCCCGGAATCGCGGTAGTGGTAGGTGACCACCCAAGCAAACCCCCTCGGCGCCAGGTACTCAATGTCCATGTCGAGTAAGCCATCTCCGTCGAGATCCAGGGACAGCACGAACAGGCGCGTCTTCACCCGCTCCAAGGGGGTGTGCCCCCTCAAGACCAGCGACGGCCGCCCCCGACCGATCCAGTCCATCTCAAGAACATCAACCTGCTCGTTACCGCTCTCGGATGCTGCCTCTTCGCGGCTGCTACGTCGCAATATGACGAACCAACGTTGAGATCCCTCAGGGCCCACGGCGTCGGCAAACCCCTCGCAGACACCGTCCCCATCTTGATCCCATCGTAGGCGGTTTCCGACTCGCTGCGCGAGTCGAGCGTTCCGAAGCCTCTCGGGAAGAAACGGCGCGTACTCGAAGGCACCCGCATCTCGGGTCAGTGCCTGAATCTCGCCTGCTGAAATAGCTGCCCAGGCGAGGTCACTTCGGCCTGCCGCCTGTACGGCCGCAGCCGCGGTCAGTAGGAGAAGGGTGGTTGCCGCCACACCAGCGCGTGGCGCGCAACGATCCATGCTAGCCCCCCCCAGCGGGCTCTGGGTGCTCTCTCGGATTCGGTAGGCGCGCTGCCTACACCTGCGTGGCGTGTCTTGCCCACAGGGGGCCATGCTACACCAGAAAGCCATCGAGGGCGAGCGGCTGATCCGCTCACCCTCGACGTGCGCGTGCAGGATTCG
>JBBIOM010000027.1:10352-23123 GCA_037443365.1 Armatimonadota bacterium | reverse complement strand
GTCGGGAGCCACTGGCTGTCCTCATCCACCTGCGCGAGCAGGGCTTCCGCCGGCAGGTACATGAATCCGGTGATGAGTGCGATCCCCGCGATCAGGGCAATCAAGGTCTTCTTCATTTCCGTTCCCTCCTCTAGGTCGATTCAGTATGTCTTCTGGCGCCATTACACCGCACCCGCGAGATCCGTACATCGCACCAAGGGCCGGCCCGCGCCTCAGACCTTCGGCGGACCCTCGCGATAGGCCGGGAGAAGGTCTGGGACCCCTCGCTGGCCATCCACCAGGGGAAGTCGTATCATGGCTAGGCCGGAGCACGCTCCGGGCAGGAGAGGGCCGCGATGCCGATCCGGATCCTGATCGCCGATGACCACAGCGTCGTGAGACAGGGCCTGCGCATGTTCCTGGGGCTCGACCCGGAGCTCCTGGTTGTTGGCGAAGCCGCGGATGGCGCCGAGGCGGTCCGGCTGGCCCGGGATCTTGGGCCCGATGTCGTGCTGATGGACCTCCTTATGCCGGTCATGGACGGCATCGCCGCCACCGAGGCGATCCGCAGGGAACTTCCCGATGTCGAGGTCATGGCTCTCACGAGCGTCCTGGAGGACGCCAGCGTCATATCCGCGGTGCGGGCCGGGGCCATCGGATACATGCTCAAGAACACCGAGGCCGACGACCTCATCCGCGCCATCAAGGCCGCGGCCGCGGGTCAGGTCCAGCTTTCCCCGGAGGCGGCCGCGCGCCTGATGCGGGAGGTCCGCGCGCCCCAGAGCCCTGAGGCGCTCACCGAGCGCGAGACCGAGGTGCTGAGGCTGGTGGCCCAGGGGCAGGCCAACAAGCAGATCGCGCGGGCCCTACGCATAGGCGAGAAGACGGTGAAGACCCACGTCAGCAGCATCCTCGCCAAACTCGGCGTGCAGAGCCGCACGCAGGCGGCGCTCTTCGCCGTCAGGCTGGGGCTGGTCTCGCTGGATCATCTAGGCGGCGGGGCGTGACCGATCGGCTGGCCGCGCTGTTCGGCGCGGCGTTGGACGGGATCGTGGTGACCGACGCTGCGCGTCGGTGCCTCTACGTCAATCCGGCGGTCTGTGAGACGGTCGGTTGCGGCCCGGAGCACCTGGTGGGCCGAGACATCCTGACGCTCTTCCCCGAGCCCATCCGCCCCATCATCGAGGAAGCAATCGAGGCGGCCTTCTCGGGACAATCGCGCCGCTTGATCTCACCCGTGCTGCACACAAACGGCGAGGAGCGCCAGATCGAATCCACGACCTGCCCTCTTTCCCTGGACGGACGGGCGCTGGTCACCCTCTTCCTGCGCGACGAATCCGAGACGCAGCGCCTGGCCCGCAAGGCCCACGCCATGGCGCAGATCGTATCGAGCATGTCGCTGGCCGGATCGCTGGAAGCCACGCTGGCCGCGCTGGCCCGCACCGCCGCGCACGCGACCGGGGGCGCGGCCTGCGGCGTCATCCTGATGGACGAGGAGCTGCAGGGAGCCCGCGTTACAGGCACCTATGGGCTCTCGCCCCAGCACGTCGCCGGGATGCGCGCCGCGGTTCGCGCCGGAGCCCCTCCACCGGGCAGGCTGGCCGCGCAGACGCGCCGGCCGGTGGTGCGGCTCAATGCCTGCGAGGAGATGCTGGCCGATCCGCTGTATGCTCCGGTTCACGCGGCCATACGAGAGGCGGGCTGGGAGGCCGTTGTCTCCGTGCCGCTACGGTACTGGGGGCGCGTGATCGGAGTGTTGAACATGTTCTATCCCGGCGGCCGGAAGCCGGGGCAGTCCGAGGTGGACTTCCTGACCGCGATCGCGGACCAGGCGGCTGCGGCCGTCGAGAACGCCCGCCTCTTCGTGGAGGCCCGGGACAAGGCCGCGCTGGAGGAACGGCAACGGCTGGCGCGCGAGCTGCACGACTCCGTGTCGCAGGCGCTCTACGGCATAGCGCTGGGCGCCCGCACGGCGCAGGCGTGGCTACAGCGCGATCCAGCAAAGGCCGCTGAGCCGATTGGCTATGTGTTGTCGCTCGCCGAGGCCGGTCTGGCCGAGATGCGCACGCTGATCTTCGATCTGCATCCCGGGGCGCTCGAGTCAGAGGGACTGGTTGCGATGCTGGCAAAGCAGGTCGAGGCCGTGCGCGCACGCCACGGCCTCGATGCGCGGGCCTTTCTGCCCGAGGAGCCCGACGTCTCCCTGGGCGTCAAGGAGGCGCTCTACAGAATCGTCCAGGAAGGACTGCACAACACGATCAAGCATGCGAAGGCGACCCGGGTAGATCTCAGGCTCAGCCACACCGACGATGAGGTCTCGGTTGAGTTGGACGATGATGGGGGTGGATTCGACTCGGAGGGGGAGTTCCCCGGGCACTTGGGCTTGCGCTCAATGCGCGAGCGGGCCGAGCATCTGGGAGGGTTCCTGGAGATCTCCAGCGCTCCCGGGGAGGGAACGCACATTCGCGTCCGCATCCCCATCTCGCCGGATGCGACGTAGCATGCACCACGAGGAAGGGGTGACGTAGCCATGGAGGTCTTCCGTCCGGAAGACGTGCCGGCCGAGGAGCCCGAGAACCTGCCCGGCGTCAAGATACGCTGGGTCATCGACAGGAAGCGCGGCGCACAGAACTTCGCGATGCGCGTCTTCGAGGTGGCGCCGGGCGTATCCACGCCGCTGCACGATCACTGGTACGAGCAGGAGATGTACCTGATCGCCGGGCGCGGTGTGATCGTTGGCGAGCAGGGCGAGTGGACGCTGGCTCCCGGGGTGGTGATGTGGGTGCCGCCCGGCGAGCGGCATCAGATAAGGAACACGGGTACTGAGCCGCTCAAGTTCATCTGCTGCGTTCCTCAGGAGAAGCCGTAGGCGCCGCGGCCCTCACGCGGGCCAGCGCCTCTTCGGCCCCGCGCACATCCACCGCGGCCGGGATCCACCTGCCGTAGCGCACGCGCTCGTACGCCGCGGTGAGCAGATCTACCTCCGTCTCGAATGCGGGCATCACCCCGCGCAGCCCAGGCGCATGCTCGCGCGGCGTCGCCCAGGGGGGGCGCGGCACCCCCATGCCGGCTCCAAGGGCAAGCAGTTCGCGATAGATCCGCCTGATCGCCCCGGAAGGCGGCGCGGCCAGGCCATCGTCTGCCTCCGCGGGACCTCCCAGGCGCGGCAGCCAGCCGATCAGCCCTCGCAGCACTTCCCGCGGCGACCACACCGACTCGTGGTCGTCCTCGTCAGGCCCGCGCACCCTGCGCCGGCGCAGCACTATGGTCAGGGCCATGCCCACGACCAGGATTGTGACAACGGCCAGGACCATGCCCCAGCGTGCGCCCGAGACCACCTGGGGATGCATCTCGATCTCGCGCAGGCGGCGCAGCAGCGCATCAAAGGTCATGGGCGCCGCACCCACGTCGGGCATATCGCGGCGCGGCAGGCGCGAGAGGACCGCGATGAGCACCCTTACCACCAGGCCCGCCACGATGAAGAGCACCACGAACAGCGCCTCGACAACGGGCAGCAGTGGACGCAGCACGACGCCGACATACCTGAAGACGTCGGCGGTGGCCATCCCGGCCATCATGCCGGCCGCCAGCATGATCAGGCCGACAATACCCGTGATCAGGATCATCCAGGCCCACCCCGGGACCTGGCTGCGCTCGTCCGGCCGGCCTTTCTCCCAGATCGCGGCCAGCCGCGCCAGCGCCAGCGTCGACAGCCCCAGGAAGAAGAACGCCAGCATCATCGGCGGCATCTCGGGCCCCGCGGCCACAAACCCCCTGGTACCGGCGTAGACCGCGGCGGCCAGCAGGTAGGCGATGACCATTCCCACGCCTGTCTTGTATGCCTCCTCGATATCCATGGCGGCGACGTGGCGCGCGCCGAGCGCGAGCCCGCGCCACCACAGGCAAGCAGCCGCCAGGGCTGCGAGTGCGGGCTTGGGGACCTCCGGAAGGGAGTCGTGCGCGGCCCGGAGCAGGGCCACGCCCCATGCTGGGCTCATCAGGGGCATCCCGGGGTAGTGCTGCTCGTGGATGGCGACCAGGCCCAGCACGGCCCCTGCGCCGATCAGCAGGATACGCGCGGCACGTTGCGCGCCGTCGCCGGCCGCGGAGGGCCTGCCGCCCCATGCCAGGTGGTGCGCCGCCGCCTGCGCGCCCACCAGCAACACGAACGCCCACCCCGTCGGCAGCAGCGGGCCGGTGGCGCCGTAGAAGGCTCCACCCATCACGACCAGCCATGGGTAGAGCCAGCAGAACTCCATCACCGCGCGGGCGACGGGCAGCAGGCGGCCCACGCCCTCCCAGAAGCCGTCGGGGCGCCGGGGCGCTACTGGCGCGCTCTCAGACGAGCCGGATGTGATCCATCGCACGCCAGCCCGCCTCCCCGCTCACGCGATGCGTGGGAACCCCGATCTGCGGATCGCGCACCCGATCACCGACCAGCACCATCACGACGCCGTGACCGGCCTCGCGCAGCCGCGCGACACCGACGAGCAGCGGCTGATCCACCACCGCGGTGACGACGACCGCGGTCGTGCCCCATGGAAGCGCGCCCGCCTCCAGCGCCATGAGGTCGCCCAGCGGCACTACCGGTGTCGAGAACACCTTGGCCAGCGCCTCCAGCATCGCCGTGAGGTGCGCCGCCCCGAGCGCCGGCGCAAACCGCACACGCCGCAGCCCCTCGGGCAGGTACCCGTTTGCGTGGAGCCCGATCGGGATCCCCTGCTCCTCGGCCCACGCCGCAAGCGAAGCCGCGATCATGATGTTCAGCTCCAGCAGCGGGCGGATGAAGCCCCGGTACTCGGCGTACTCGCCGAGGGTGTCCAGGTTGAGCAGGATCGCCAGACGGTGGGTCGTGGTGGACTCGTACTGCCTTGTCTGGAGGCGCCCGGTGCGCGCGGTGGCCTTCCAGTGGACCCGCCGCACTGGGTCGGTCGTCTGGTAGGCGCGCACGCCTATGGTGCGGGTAGGATCCTCCAGCAGCGGCCGGGACGCGCGGGAGTCGCCAATGGGGTGCAGCGCGGGAATCCCGAGCGCCTCCAGCGGCACTATCTTGGGATAGACGATCAGGTGATCGGCACCTTCCAGGGTGAGGCCCTGCGAGGTGATCCCGAACAGGTCACCCGAACGCAGGCGCGCCGGGCCCAGCGGGAAGTACCCGCGTGCAGTGCAGGTGATGGCCACGCGCCGGCGCACCCGCTCGTACCAGCGCAGCGAGAACAGGTGCACCAGGTGCTGGCGGCGCTGCCGCAGGCCGGGCACGATGCGCCCGCGCCTGGGCACGATCTGTTCGGGCAGCTCGTCGGTCACCTCGAGCCACGCCAGGGGGAGCGGCTTGCGGTTGGTGACCTCCAGCGTGAGGGTGATCTCCTCGCCCTGGAAAGCCCTCCGCGGCACGAACGCCCGGCGAAACTCCACACGGTGGAGGCAGTACCTGTGCGACAGGTACGAGGTCGCGGCGCCCAGCAACACGACCAGGCCGACCAGGAACGGCCCGCCGCGGTGGGCGGCCAGGCCGAGGACCAGCAGCAGGCTCCCGACGGTCAGCCATCCCTGCGAGAACATCTCCGCCGCTCCCGCGCGGGCGCCGGGCGCTACGGGCGCGCTTCGCGCTCCACGGGCGCCGGCACGCCGCGGGTCACCTCGTCGGCGATCTCACGCGCCGTCCGGTCGCGCAGGCGCGCGCCGCTGCCCAAAATCAGGCGGTGCGCCAGCACCAGCGGCACCATGACCTTGACGTCGTCGGGCAGCACGTACTCCCGACCCCGGATCGCGGCCAGCGCCTGCGCGGTGTGGTAGAGCCCCTGGCTGCCGCGAGGGCTCATTCCCAGCTCAACCTCGGGATGCGCGCGCGTGGCCCTGGCGATGGCCACGATGTAGGCCTCGACCGCCGGGCTGACGTACACCCCGCGCGCCACCTCCGCCATCGCCGACACGGCATCAGGGGTTGTCACCGGCTCGAGGTCGTCCAAGATCCGGTCGGCCCTGTGGCGGCGCAGGATCTCCTGCTCGTCCTCCGCCGATGGATAGCCCAGCGCCAGGCGAATCAGGAACCGGTCGAGCTGGGCCTCGGGAAGCGGGAATGTGCCCTGCAGCTCCACCGGGTTCTGGGTCGCCAGCACGACGAACGGGCGCGGCAGCAGCCGCGTCTGCCCCTCCACCGTCACCTGCCGCTCCTCCATGCTCTCCAGGAGCGCCGACTGCGTGCGGGGCGTGGCGCGGTTGATCTCGTCGGCGAGCACGATCTGGGCGAAGACCGGGCCTGGGCGGAACTCGAAGGCCGCCGTTCTCTGGTTGAAGAACTCGAGCCCGGTGATGTCCGATGGCAACAGGTCCGGTGTGCACTGAATGCGCCGGAAAGAGCACCCCAGCGAGCGCGCCAGGGACTTGGCAAGCAAGGTCTTGCCGATACCCGGGACGTCCTCGATCAGGATGTGCCCCTCGCAGAGTACCGCGACCAGCGCCTGCTCGATGACGTCGGGCTTGCCGACGATCACCCGCTCGACGTTGGCGCGCACGCGGCGCGACAGCGCCGCCACCGACGCGATCCCGCCAACCGCCGCCAGGTCCATGGAGCGGCCTTCGGCGCCACCCGCGGCGGCCCCTCCTGGAGGATGATTTGGAGGCCGGATGTCGAACACTGAACCCGGGACGCCGATGAAGCGCGAGTATCACCACTGGATCAGCCCGAACCTGGGCCGGACCATGGAGACGCTGGTCTTCGGGCATGCCGGTGCGCCCGTGCTGGTCTTCCCGACCACGATGGGGCGGTTCTACCAGTACGAGGACTTTGGCATGGTGGCGGCCCTGGATTCCAAGATGGATGCGGGGTTGATCCAGCTCTTCTGCCCGGACAGCGTGGACGCGGAGTCGTGGTACAACAGGGCCGTGGCCCCGCGCCAGAGGATACTGCGCCACCTGGACTACGAGCGGTACATCCTGGCGGAGTATCTGCCGTTCATCCGCAGCCGCAACCCCGGCCCGCTGCTGGTCACCGGCACCTCGTTCGGCGCCTACCACGCCGCCAACCTGGCGTTTCGCCATCCATCGCTCGTGACCAAGCTGGTCGCCCTGTCCGGACGCTACGACATCAAGGGATTCCTCGACGGGTACACGGATGACGACGTCTACTTCAACTGCCCTCTGGACTTCCTGCCGAACCTGACCGACGAGACGTACCTCCGCCCGATGCGCCGCATGCAGATCGTGCTGCTGGCCGGCGAGCACGACATCGCACTGGCGTCCACCCGCGCCCTCTCCGAGACGCTCGGTGCCAAGGGCGTGCAGCACCAGCTGGCCGTATGGTGGGAGCGCACGCACGACTGGCCGCTATGGCGGGAGGCGATCCCGCACTACCTCTAGCAGCAGGAGCCCCTCACATGAACCAGACGCGCAGGATCGGTTTGCTGGTCGGCACTGAGGAGTCGTTCCCGGCCGCGTTGATCGAGCGGATCAACGGCCGCGGCATAGACGGCGTTGCAGCGGAGCTGTGCTGCCTGGGAGGAACGCGCCTGGACGACCCGCGGCAGTACGCGGTGGTCATTGACCGCGTCTCGCACGAGGTGCCATACTATCGCACCTACGTCAAGTACGCGGCGCTGGCGGGGACGGCGGTGGTCAACAACCCCTTCTGGTGGTCGGCCTCGGAGAAGTTCTTCGGGACCGCGCTGCTTGCGCGGTTGGGGATCGCGGTGCCCCGGACAGTCGCGTTGCCCAACAAGTCCTACGCCGAGGGCGTGGGCCCGGCGTCGCTGCGGAACCTGGCCTACCCGATTCCCTGGGAGCAGATCGTCGAGTACGTGGGCCTCCCGGCCGTGCTGAAGCCCAACGCCGCGGGCGGGTCAGGGCAGGTCCTCAAGGTCCACTCCCTCGAGGAGTTGTGGCGCTGCTACGACCAGAGCGGCCCGCAGACTATGATCCTGCAGGAGTACGTCGAGTACGATCACTACGTCCGGTGCATCTGCATTGGCCGGCGCGAGATCATGCCCGTCCGGTGGGACCCGCGCCTCTACTGGACCGAGCGGTACATCGTGGACCACCAGCACCTGACGCCGGAACTGGGCGCGCGGGTTGTGCGCGACGCGCGCATGATCTGCGAGGTCCTGGGCCTGGACATGAACACGGTCGAGTTCGCGATCCGCGACAACGTGCCCTACGCGATCGACTTCATGAACCCGGCGCCGGACTTTGAGCGCGCCCGCATCCGGGACGTCTACTTCGAGTGGGTCGTTGAGAAGATGGCCGATCTCGCGATCGCCTACGCGCGCGGGGCAGAGAGACCGCCGGGACGGCTCCGATGGGATCGGTTCATCCGCGAAGCCGGCCCCGAGGAGTGATGCCCTCCAGGCGGGTCGTCGCGCTGGCGCTCCTGGGCGCGCTGGCGCTCTCCCCCGCGTTGCCCGCCGCCTCCGGCGCGACCTCCCAGACGCCATGGCCACCACGCCCCTGGGCTCGTGCGCTCGAGACGTTCCCCATATACACCCGGGTCGTGACCGCTGATGCGTTGCGCGCCGGCGCCATCGAGGAGAGTATCTTCGTCCGCGCCGGCGTGGCAAAGCTCTCCTTCACAAACCAGGGGCTGACCGGGGTAACGATCGCGGTCAACGCCTTCGAGATACCCCTGGGGGACGGGCCGGGGGCGGTCCTCGACCTGAGCGGCCTGGTTCGATGGGGACCGAACCGGATCCGCATCGCGGCCCGGGCGCCGCCCGGCGCTTCGGCAACCCTGAGCCTGGAGATCCCAAGATTCATCAATGTGGCCTTCTTCCACACCAACGACGTGCACGGCGCAGTAGAAGGCCTGGCAGCCCAGGCCGCGGAGATACGACGGGCCCGCGCGGCGCAGCCAAACACCTACTTCGTGGTCGCCGGAGACATCTTCTCGGGAAACGCCATCTCCGACCTGAACGCCGGACGGCCGGTGATAGAAGCGCTCAACGCGATGGGCGTCACGCTGATGGCGGCCGGCAACCACGATTTCGATCACGGTCCCGCCGAGACCCAATCCCGCCGGTCCGAGTCGGCCTTCCCGTGGCTGGGCGCCAACATCCGGGTGACCAACCGCGCGGCTACGCCGATCGCGCCCTTCGATCCGTACCTGATCGCCACGACCGACCTGGGGCAGCGCATCGCCTTCTTCGGCGTCATCGAGACGCCGCCGGCGACGCGACGGCAGAACACCGTGGGGCTGGCGTTCCTCGATCCGGTCGCGGTCGCGCGCGTGATGGCCGCGCAGCTACGCCAGCAGGCGGACCTGGTCGTGGCCGTCACGCACCTGGGCGTGGATCTGGACCGCGAGATCGCGCGGGCGGCCGACGACCTGGACCTCGTCATAGGAGGGCACTCCCACACGGTGCTGCGGGTGCCGGTCTTCGAGGGCGGGGTCCCGATCGTGCAGGCCGGTGCCAACAGCCAGTACCTGGGGCAGGTGGAACTCACCAGAGACCTGGCCGCCCGCCGCAACAGCGTTACCGCCAGGCTGCTCGAGACCCGCGCGCTGCGGGAGACCGACCCCGGCGTGCGCTCGATCGTGGCGCGCTGGGAGGACCGGATGGCCGCGGTGCTGGACCGGCGCATCGGGCATGCCGCGACGCCGCTTGCCCGCGACAACCTCACCGCCGGGGACGTCGCCATCGGAAACCTGATCGCGGACGCCACGCGCGCGTCATTCGAACGGGCCGACGTGGGGCTGATGAACAACGGCGGCATCCGCGCCCCGATCCCAGCCGGCGCGATCACGTTACGCGGGCTCTACGCCGTGATGCCGTTCGCCAACTACTTCATGCTGTTCGAGGTCACCGGCGAGCAGCTCAGGGAGGCCGTGCGGTCGTCGTACGCGCGGCGCAACCAGGTGGACCTGCAGGTCTCAGGGATGACCATCCTGTACCTCGTGGACGCCGAGCGTCGGCTGCTCGACGCCGAGATCACCATCGGCGGCCGGCCGCTCGACCCATCGCGCCGCTACCGCGTCGCGGTGAACGACTACATGGGCACCGGGGGTGGCGGCTACCTGTTCCACACCTACGGCGCGCCGCTGGACGTCTCGTCCAACACGGACGTGCTGGACCTCGCGGCGTACATCGAGAGGACGCTGCGGGGGGTAGTCAGCTACGCGCCCACAGAGGGCCGCATTCGTGTGGCGGTGCGTCGGTAGGCCCGGGGCCTGACCGTGCCACCCCGGCGGCTGACCGTGACGGTGAACGGCGCGCCGGTAGTGCTCTGGCGCGGCGCCCGGGTGAAGGACGCGCTGATCAGCGCAGCGAGCGGCCGCCGGTTCGTCACGCCGGTCGAGACCGGCACCCACCTCGTCCTGGATGAGGGTGTCGGGGCCGAGGTGGGCTTGGGCGGCGCACTCTACGCGGGACAGCGGTTGCGCGTGGAGGCGCGCGGTGAACCCCAAACGGGCTCGACAAGGGGACGCTAGTCGCGCGGGACCACGCGCGGCCTGTAGCCGATGACGTCCACCGGTGACGCCCCGGCGTAGCCGGGCGCGGTCCTACCCGAGTAGTAGAGCGAGACGACCAGACCCTTCAGCCCGATCTCGATCATCCGAAGCGCCGCGCCCACAGGCCCCCTCCATCGCCGGCCGGCCCCGGCCAGGGCCAGGATGAACCGGATGCCGGACGTCGGCTTGACGGAGAGTATCCGCAGCAGCAGCCGGATGTCGGCCACGTCCTCTGGTGGCATGTACCTGAGCAGATCGTCCACATAGTGCACGCACCCGGTGGCGGAGAAGGCAGGTAGCGGCCCGCACGCCGGCGCTATGATGTCGCCCACCCGCTCCAGTGCCCGCAACTCGCGCGGCGTGAGGATGCTAGACGGCATGCAGGATCTCCTGACTCGCCCTGTGACCCAGCGCCATGATGGTCAGCGCCGGGTTAACCCCTGGCGCCGCCGGGAAGATGCTCGAGTCGGCGATGTAGATGTTCGGGAATCCGCGCAGGTTGAACCTCTCGTCCACCGCCGCGCGTCGGGCATCCTGGCCGATCGCCACCCCTCCCATGAGGTGCAGGCCGAAGCCTATCGGGCAGTGAAGGATGGTGCGGGCGCCCGCGCGCTCGAGGATCTCCCTTACGGCGCGCAGCCCGGCCTGCCCCCGCCGGAGGTCCTCTCCTTCCAACCGCTTCGCTATGCGCAGCCTGCCCCGCGCGTCCACGCTGATCCTGCCGGGGACCACATCCTGCACCGCTACCTCCAAGGACGCCAGGTGCCGGTAGCGCAGCATGAACTCCTGTAGGCGCGCACCGAATCCCGGGTAGAGCATCCCCACCGAGGTAGGCGGGGCAAAGACGTTTTCCAGCTTGAACCCTGCCCGCCGGAAGCGCGGATCGTCGGACTTGCAGGCCTGAAAGGCGCCCCTGTGCGCGTCCACGGGCTCGTCGAACTCCGCGAAGGTCATCATCTGCGGGTGGCAGTAGAACCCCGCCCCCAACGACGGCAGGTACCTGTCGAATCCGGAGCAGAGCAGCAGGCGCGTGCTACCCAACGCACCGGCTGCCAGGACGACCCTGGGCGCGCGGATCTCGTGGGGCGCTCCGCGCTCTGTGCCGGCGAGCCGCACGCCGTCAGGGGTGCTCTCCAGCCGCTCGACCTGAAACCCCGGCCGCACCGCGAGCCCCAGGTCCTGCGCCCATCGGATGAACGTCACCAGGGTGCTCTGCTTGGAATCACGCCGGCACCCGTTCAGGCAGGCGATGCAGTCGTTCCCCTGCTCGATCGCGCAGTCGGTCTCGCCGCGGCGCAGCGGCGCCCACCGGTACCCCAGTGCCTCGCAGCCGTGCACGAACAGGCGGGCATTGCGGTTGTGCTGCGTCGAGGGGATCTCCTTGATGGGCAGGCGGCCCTCGATCTCACTGTAGTGGGGGGCCATGTCCCGGGCGTTGAAGAAGCCGATCCCGGATGTTGCCTGCCACGCGTCCCAGGCGTGCTCGTCGAAACGATCGAGCAGGCACTGGTTGACAACCGAGGTGCCGCCCAGGCAGCGGGCGCGCAGGAACGCCATCTCCGCAGTGGCGCCGAGTTCGAGCCCGCCGCCCCAGAACAGCCGGGCAGATCCGTCCATATCGTTCTCGGGGAAGGTGCCGGCGCCGTAGGCATCGCCGGCCTCGAGCAGCAGGCAGCGCATGCCCCCGGCGGTCAGGTAGTAGGCGATGACACCCCCTGAGGTGCCGGATCCTACGATGACGCAGTCAAACTGGCCGCTCATGGGCGAAGGGCCTTGCGCAACGGGCACACCGCCGGCACGCGCGCCGCGAGCCAGCGCGCGCCGAGCGCGACAGGCAGCAGCGCCACGAGCAGCGGGGCAGGGGCCAGCGGCCAGAACGCGCCGGTCTGCAACACGTCCAGCAGGTACTTGAATCCCAGGCGCAGGTCGGGCATGTACCAGGGGAAGTTCAGTCCGTAGAGCACGTAGAAGATCCCCATCTGAAACGCCAGCCACCACATCACGAGAAACGCGGTGGTGACCGTGTTGAGCGCGGCCTCAAGCGGCCTGGCGCGGCGGGCCAGCACCCCAACCACGATGGCGGCGACGAGCAGCGCTATCATCGCGTCCAGCGTGCGCGCGGTGAGGAACCGCATGATCTGCTCCTCGGTGTTGAAGGCGCTCAGCGACCAGGCATAGCCACGCCCGAAGTACAGGCCCTGGTACACCACGGTGTAGGCGACCACGCCGGCCAGCGGCGCGCGCCAGTCCCAGCGGGCCCTGATCACGGCGGCCATGTAGGCAGCGAAGGCGAGCATGACAAGCAGCGCAACGGGCAACCGCGCCAGCCGCTCGCGCAGCAGGCGCGCGGC
>JBBIOM010000027.1:0-10252 GCA_037443365.1 Armatimonadota bacterium | reverse complement strand
CGGCCGGCCCTGGCTGGACGCGGGGATGCTCGTTCCCAGGAGCACGGCCACGGTGGGCGCTATGTCGGCTTGTGTTGCGTCCGCGTGGCGCCCAGGCCGGATGCCGGCCCCGGACGCGACCAGCGGCACGGTCAACACCTCCGGCTCCCAGCCGCCGTGCCCTCCGCGGTCCAGCATGCCGTGGTCACCGGTCACCAGGATCGTGCCTTCGCGCAGGTCGAGCGCGGCCACCAGGCGGCCGATACGCGCGTCAATCGTGGCGAGCGCGTCCGCATACTCCCGGCTGGCAGCGCCGCGCGCGTGCCCCGCGTTGTCGCCCTCGCTCAGGTGGACGAGCAGGAGGTCGGGCTTCCTCTCGGCCAGGATGCGCAGCGCCGTCGCCTCCACCTGGTCGTCCTGCCGGCGCACGCCCGGCAGGTCGGCGTAGGGATCGGAAGGCCCCTTGACGCCCACGTTGACGTCAACGCCGCGGGCATACAGTTGCGGCCATCCATCGCCTCCGCCCACTATCGCGGTCGTCAGTCCCCTTCGCTTGGCCGCCTCGAAGATCGTCTCCACCCGGATGTCGCGGTCGTAGAAGTTGGTTGTGACCCCGCTCGTCTCTTGCCACGCCCCGGTGCCGATGACCGTCCAGGATGGCAACGAAAGCGAAGGCTGGCCGACGCGCGCGGTAAGGTCTGCGCCGACCTCACGCAGTTTGTTGAGGTTGGGCAGGGCGCGCGAGGCGTCGGCCCGGAGGGCGTCCACCACGACCAGGACCACCCTGCGGGAGGCCGAGTCGCCTTCCGGTCCCGGGGCGATGGCCCCGAGGTAGGGGCTCTGGTACTTTGCGACGGCATCCCAGGAGTAGCGCGTGAGCCACGGCGCGCCCATGCGCGCCCACGCGAGAATGACGATGGGGATAAGCACCAGGTGTGCAATCTCTTTTCGCACGGTCGCCTCCTCTAGGCCAGGGTCGGTTCCGGTCGTTGTTGCGCAGGAGCCATCAAAGCGGGCACCGGCCGTACCCCCTGTAGGTGGGCGCCCGCTGCTCGACGCGGTCCCCGCGCACGAGCAGGTACTCGGTGAAATGCTCGGCGGGCTCGCCTGCCTTGGCATGCCGGAAGAAGACCGGGTCGCCGAGGCGCAGTGTCACGCCAGGGGGCAGGCGCAGCGGGGTCTGAACCTCCCCGGCGCCCTCGAATGCAAGGAGCCCCATTCCCGCGGGCAAGGCAGGAACGGGCAGCCGGTCGCGTCCGGCCTCGCCTGACGCGATGTAGCCGCCGCCGTGGCAGGTGACTATCCGTGGGTCGGGCCGGCGCACGACCTGGAGCGCGAAGAAGAGCGCCGGGCTCAGGCCCAGGCGCGGGTAGTAGTCGAACAGGTGGCTGGCGAGAAAACCCGAGCCGGCGGTGACCTCGGTCACGCAGGCCTCCCTCACCGTGGAGGGCAGGCTGCCGGTACCGCCGCCGTTATAGACCTGTACGCGCATCCCGCGGTCGGCGAGCAGGTGTGCGATGCGTGCGCGCGCCGCGGCCACCTGGGGCACCGAGAGCATCTTGATAAGCCGCCTCGCGGGATTGAGCAGGCGCGAGTGCGGGTTGGCCTCGCCGATCCCCGCGATCTGCCCCTCGTAGCCCATCACCCCCTGCAGCGCCAGGCCGGGAAGGGTGCCTGCGCGCTGGGCCAGATCCACGACCGCCTCCGGGGTGCGCAGCGGGCTGCGCCGCACTCCCAGGTGCAGCAACCCTCGAAGCGGGCGGTACGAGAGATCCGCCTCGACCACGACCGGGATCGTGCTTCCCGCCTCGCGCGCGGCCTGGCTGGCGCGCTCCAGGTGCTCGGGGCAGTCAACGACGACCGCAACGCGGGCCCGCTCGCGGTTGGCCTCGGCGAGGGCGCGCATGTCGGAGGCCTGCACCGTGGGATAGGCCACGAGGAGGTCGTCGAAGCCCTGCTCCAGAAGGAACGCGGCCTCCTCCACCGCGTAGGCCATCAGCCCGCGGACCGTGCCGCCTCCGCGCTCGAGGATGTAGCGAATGAGCGCCGGGCAGCGGACGGACTTGGTGGCCAGCCGGAGCGTCTTGCCCGCCCTGCGCACCAGGGCGGTCAGCGTGTCCACGTTGCGGTCGAGCGCGTCCATGTCCACCAGCGCAAGGGGCAGGCGCTCGCCGCGGATCGCCCGCGCATAACGCTGGTAGGTGTCGCCCTCAGGCGTGGGCACAGGCCTTCACGCCCTATCACTTTCCCAGCGCCGCGGAGTTCTCCTCCGCGCGCGTGTTGCCGCACCGCGGCATTGACCGCTGCGCCCGCGCGCGCTAATATTTCGGTGGATGACGAAATAGCATGGCGCCCACGGACGCGGTATTCAGGGCCATGGCCGATCCCACCCGGCGCGAGATCCTGCGCCTGCTGCGGCGCCGCGACATGACCGCCGGCGAGATCGCAGGGCGGTTCCCCCTGGCCCGCTCCACGCTGTCGGGCCACTTCAACGTGCTCAAGGCCGCCGGCCTCATTCAGGCCGAGCGGCGGGGCACCGGTATCATCTACAGCCTGAACCTGTCGGTCTTCGAAGAGGTGGTCGCCTTCCTGATGGGCCTGTTCTCCGTAGGCCGATCCACCGAGTAGGTAGCAGAAGGAGGGGCCAGCGTCGTGAAGGTCTCGTGGAGAACCGAGGTTCTGAGTCTCGCCCTCATCGCGGCCATGCTGGTGCTGGCAGGTCTGACCTGGGGCATTGCCCCGGATCGCATGCCGGTTCACTGGGATGTGAAGGGAACGCCCGACCGATTCGGTAGCAAGGCCGAAGGGCTCCTTGCCATCCCGGCCATGGCGGCCGGAATCTACATGCTGATGCTTGTTCTGCCGCGCATCGATCCGCGGCGCGCGCACTATGCGCGCTTCGCCGACGTCTACAACCTGATCCGCACGCTCATGGTCGCGTTTCTGTTCGCCGTGTATCTGGTCGTGGTGATGTGGGCGAGGGGGATGCCGGTCCGCGTGGAGAGGGTCACGCCCGTGCTGGTCGGCGTGGTGCTCATCGTCCTGGGAAACTACATGGGCAAGCTGCGCTCGACCTGGTTCGTGGGAATCCGCACGCCCTGGACGCTCTCCAGCGAGGAGTCGTGGAACAAGACTCACCGAATGGGCGGCAGGGTGTTCGTCCTGGCCGGTGCGGCGGCAATCCTGGCCGGGCTGCTGCGCTCGGGGCTGGCCGTATGGGCCATGATGGCGGTGCTGTTGGGGGGAGTGCTTCTTCTAACGGTCCTCTCGTACGTCTGGTGGAAGCAGGACCCAAACCGGCAAGAGATCCCCTAGCGGCCGGGGACGCAGGAGTTCGGCCCGCGGCTCCGTAAGGATTCCCCAGGAGAAAGGAGGACGGCCATGGGGATGAAAGGAGCGTCGAGGTGTCCGGGCTGTAAGAGCACGCACCTCGAATACCAGGGCGTGGACGAGAGCGGCGCCCAGAAATGGCGCTGCAAGAACTGCGGCACGCGGTTCACCTTCAAGCCGAGCGAAACCAAGTCGGGCTAGGCGACTCCTGAGCGGAGGTCGTCCAGCCGCTCGAAGAAGTCCGGAAAGGTCTTGGCCACACACCCGGGGTCCGCTATGGCGATCCCCGGGGCCCGCAGGCCGGTGACCGCAAAGGCCATCGCTATGCGATGGTCCCCGTACGTCTGTATCACCGCAGGGCGCATGGGCCTTGGGTGAATCACCAAGCTGCCCTGCTGCTCCTCCACTTCCTGCCCGATGCGCCGCAGCTCGGCCGCGGTGGCTGCCAGACGGTCGGACTCCTGGTGGCGTATGTGTGCGACGCCGTTGATGCGCGTAGGCCCCTGGGCGAAGGGCGCAATCGCCGCCAGCGTCATGGTCTGGTCGCTCATCTCGGAGAGGTCGGCGGTGATTCCGCGCAGGCTCCCGGTGCCCCTGACCTCGAGGAAGTCCTCGCCGCGCACCACCCGGGCGCCCATCTCTGCCAGCAGGTCCACGAAGCGCGCATCCCCCTGCAGCGACGATTCGGATAGCCCCGGGACCCGCACGCGGCCTCCTGTGACGGCCGCGGCCGCCAGGAAGTACGCGGCACCGCTGGCATCGGGCTCGATCGCATAGTCGCGCGCGAGGTAGCGTTGCCCTGACCGGACGAGAAACCGGCTCAGGCCGTCGCGCTCGACCCTGACCCCAAACGCGGCCATGACGCCCAGCGTCATCTCGACGTAGGGGGCTTCCACCAGGCGGCCCTCCAGGACCAACTCCATGTCCTCCTGCGCGTACGGCGCTGCCATGAGCAGGGCCGAGAGGAACTGGCTGCTGACGTCGCCGCGCACCCTCGCGCATCCACCGCGCAGCCCTCTGGCATTCACCACCACGGGCGGCGTTCCGCGCTCCGCGACGGCTTCAACCCCAACCATCGCCAGGGCGTCCAACAGGTCCTGGATCGGCCTCTCTCGCATGCGGGCCGCGCCGTCAATCGTGTACCGTCCGTGTCCCAATGCCACCATGGCCGTCAGGAACCGGGCCGCGGTCCCGGCTCCTCCGACGAACAGCTCGGCGTGCCGCGCTGGGATCTCCCCGCCGCGGCCCTCCACGAGCATGATGCTTTCCTCCGGGCGCATCAGCACGGTGAAGCCCAGGCGCCGCAGGCACTCGGCCATGAAGTGGGTGTCGTCGCTGAACAGGGCGTTGGTCAGCCGCGAGCGGCCTTGAGCCAGCGCGCCCACCAACAGGCCCCTGTTGGTCAGGCTCTTTGAGCCAGGCACGCGCACCGCTGCGTCGGGGGGTTTCTGAAGCGGAGCAATCTCTCTCACGGATCACCTGCCAAGGCCGCGGGGCCTCCAGAGGAGTTCAGATCGGGCCGCAGCACCTCTGCTCCGCGCAGGTAGACGTGCGCGATCTCGTCCTGGGCCCTCTGCGTGCTCACAAGCATGAGGATGCGCAGACACCGCCCCAGCGCCCCTGGCACGGCGATCTCGGAGCACGACAGGAGCGGCACCGCGGTCCAGCCCATCTGCCGGGCGCCCTCGGCCGGAAAGGCGGCATCGAGGTCGGGCGTGAGCGTGAAGATCACCGCGGCGATTGCGCCCGTCTCGATCCGGTTGGCGCGCACCATCTCGGTCAGCAGCGCGCGAGTGGCCTCGTGGATGGCCCGGGCGGTGTTGGCCTCCACGGTGATCGCGCCGCGCACGCCGCGCATCAGCCGTTCCATGATCGTCGGGCGCGAGCCCATTCCCGCCTGAGCAGGCCAAAGGCCACACGGTCGAATGTGCGCAGCCTCGTGGCGTACGCCTCCCGGAAGGCGGCTTCCTGCCGGAACCCCAACTTGCGGGCAAGACGGACCATCCGCTCGTTTCCGGACCAGGTGCGCAGGCCGATGCGGCGCAGGCTCATGGCCTCGAAGAGGTGATCCACCCAGAGGGCCAGCGCCTCAGCCCCGTAGCCCCGCCCCCAGTGGCGGGCCGAGTAGAAGCCCAGGCCCACCTCCATCCACTGGGTGCGCTCGTCCACCCAGTACCTGGACACGGTTCCAATGGGCGATTGCGTGCGCGTCTCTATGATCATCCGCCTGGGCGGAGAGGCGCCTTCGCGGATCATGGCCTCGATGCGCACCGGCATCCGTCGCAACTCGTCTTCGGAGGGCGGGCCCTCCCAGGGCGCGTCCCACTTCCACCATGAGCCGCGCGCCATCACGCGCACCAGCCAGGCGGCGTCACCCGGCAGGAACTCCCTCAGGTTGACGCGCCGGCCTACGATCGTCAGCACCGTAGCGTCTCGTCCGTGTAGGGGGTAGGCATGCATGGGGTTTCGCCCAGCCCGGCGGAATTGCCTTTCGCAGCTAACCGCGCCGGGCATCGCCAGGGAGCTTAGTGGAAGAAGACATGGCGTCGCCGAACGCAGGCAGACTTGCAAATGGTGACACCATGCGCAAAGATGGTATCATGCGGGCCCGGACCTTCTGGCAGAACAGAATCGAGGAGGCGTGGCGGCGACGGCGCATTGTGTGGCTGGCAGGGGTAAGGCGCGTGGGAAAGACCGTTCTCTGCCAGTCGCTTCCGGACACGGAGTACTTCGACTGCGAGCTGCCGCGGGTGAGGCGGCAGATGGAGGACCCGGAGAGCTTCCTCGAGTCCCTTCGGGGGAAAAGGATTGTACTCGACGAGATCCACCGGACGGGGAACCCGTCGGAACTGCTGAAGATCGCCGCCGATCATTACCCCGAGGTCAAGATCATCGCCACGGGGTCGTCTACGCTGGGCGCGTCAGCGAAGTTCCGCGATACCCTGGCCGGTCGCAAGGCCGACGTCTGGCTCACGCCGATGATAGAAGCGGATCTCGCCGACTTCGAGAATACGAACTTGAAGCACCGGCTACTTCGCGGCGGGCTGCCACCCTTCTTCCTGGCCGAATCCGTTTCGGAGCGCGAGTTCCAGGAGTGGATGGATGCGTACTGGGCGAAAGACATCCAGGAGCTGTTCCGGCTCGAGCGCCGGCATTCGTTCCAGCGGTTCGCCGAGTTGCTCCTAACGCACAGCGGGGGAATCTTTGAAGCCACTCGCTACTCTGCGCCCTGCGAGGTGAGCCGAACTACAATCACCAACTATCTTGGTGCCCTGGAGGCGACCTTTGTCGTTCACCTGCTTCGCCCCTTTGCGCGCCACCGATCTGCGGAGATCGTGTCCGCCCCCAAGGTCTATGGTTTTGATACTGGCTTCGTGTGCTACCACCGGGGCTGGCATCGGCTTCGCGACGATGACCTCGGCCCGCTCTGGGAGCACTTCGTTCTGAACGAGCTGCATGCGCGCATGCAGACCCGGCGTTTGTGCTACTGGCGCGACAAGCGGGGCCACGAGATCGATCTCGTGCTGAAAGGTGACAAGGGACACCCGGTAGCCGTTGAGTGCAAGTGGAAGGCCGATGCGTTCGACCACTCGTCCCTGATGGCCTTCCGACGCAGGTATCCCGCTGGATTGAACTTCGTCGTCGCGAGCGATGTCCCCCGCGCGTGGGCGCGCAAGTACGGCGAAGTGGCGGTGCAGTTCGTCTCGCTCAAGGAGCTTGTCGAGGGCCTGCAGTAAGTCCCGATTTCTCCCACTCAGTCCCCCCGCCTCGCCTCCACCACAAACCGCTCGTACCCCTGCCGGATCTGCGCCATCGTATCGCCGCCGAACTTCTCGAGGAACGCGTCGGCCAGCACGAATGCCACCATCGCCTCGCCCACCACGCCGGCCGCGGGCACCGCGCAGACGTCGCCGCGCACGACCGCGGCCTCGGTCGGCTCCTTCGTGCGCAGGTCAACTGAGCGCAGAGGTGCGGGCAGCGTCGAGAGCGGCTTCATCGCCGCGCGCACAACCAGGGGCTCGCCGTTTGTCATGCCTCCCTCGAGACCGCCCGCCCGGTTTGTCTCGCGGTAGAAACCGCGCGCGGGATCGTAGAAGATCTCGTCGTGGGCGCATCTGCCAGGGGTGCGCGCCGCCTCGAAGCCCAGCCCAAACTCGACGCCCCGAACCGCGGGGACGGACATCACGGCCGCGGCGAGGCGGGCGTCGAGCCGGCGGTCCCAGTGCACGTGGCTGCCCAGCCCCGGCGGAAGGCCGAGGGCCACCACCTCGAACACCCCTCCCAGGGTGTCGCCGCGCTTTGCCGCTGCGTCAATCGCCGCCTTCATGCGTTCCTCGGCCTCGGGATCAACGCAGCGCACCGCCGAGGATGAGGCCAGCGCCGTGATCTCCTCCCAACGAGCCGGGCGCGCGCGGATCGCGGCGCCCCCAATCTCGGTGACGTGGCTCGCGACCCGAACACCAAACTCCTCAAGGAAGCCCAGGCAGACCGCGCCGACGGCCACGCGTGATGCGGTTTCGCGCGCGCTTGCGCGCTCGAGCACGCGGCGCACCTCGTCGAAGCCGTACTTCAGCGCGCCGGGCAGGTCGGCGTGCCCGGGCCTGGGGCGCGTGATGTCCGGCTCGTCCGCGCGCCAATCGCGGTTCTCGATCCAGAAGGCCACGGGCGCGCCGATCGTCTCGCCGCGGATCAGCCCGCAAATGATCTCCGCGCGGTCCCCCTCGATCTGCATCCGCGTGCCGCGCCCGTATCCCGCCATGCGCCGCGCCATCTGCGCGTTGATGCGGTCCGCGTCCACTCGCAGGCCCGCGGGCATCCCTTCGAGGATCGCGACCAGCGCCCGGCCGTGCGACTCGCCCGCGGTTAGGTAGCGCAGCATCCTTGTCACCTTATCGCCCCTTCGGGCCCGTAGCCTTCAGAACTCAGAACGATGTTAGAGAGAATACGACGCGCGGCCGCGGTGCCCTGTAACGGAAGCGCGGGCAGGGGCGGGCCGCCCGCGCGTGGAAGCCAGGCGCGTGCTGACTCCCACGCGCCGCCTGCTCTACAGCCTCGGCACGTTCGGCTCCAGCATCCTGCAGCAGACAGTCCTGCTGTGGGTCTTCTACGTCTACGCGCCGCCGCCGGGTGCGGGGCTGCCAGTGCGGATCGCTCCCGGGCTGCTCGGCCTGGCGATGGGCGTGGGGCGCGCGGTGGACGCCCTGGCCGATCCCCTTGTCGCGCACTGGAGCGACCGTCGTCGCGGCCCGGGCGGAAGGCGCCGCCCCCTGATTCTGGCTGGTGCGCCGCTGCTGGCCGCGACCTTTGCGTTGCTCTGGCGTCCTCCTGATCCGACCCCCACGCTCGCCAACTTCGTCTTCCTCGCGGCGGCACTGGGCGTCTTCTTCTTCCTGTTGACGCTCGTGCTCAACCCGTACATGGCGCTGCTGCCGGAGGTCACCGCAGAGGGACGCGACCGCGTGAGTGTGGCGGCCTGGCAGGCGGTATTCAGCCTGGCCGGCACCGCGACGGCCTTCATCGCGTCGGCCCGCATCGCTGCCTGGGTGGGATTCCCCGCAATGGGGCTGCTCCTGGCGCCCGTGGGGTTGGCCCCGCTGCTGCTTGCCGGGCTGGCGGTCCAGGAGCGCCCGATCGTCGAGGGACGCGCGCGCTTGGCGGAGGCGCTGCGCGTCGTGTTCGGCTCGGGCAGGTTTCGCGTCTTCATAACGGGGTTTGCGCTGCTGTGGCTCGGCCTGTCGATTGTCAACCTGGCGCTCGCGCTGATCGCCACGGTTCTGATGGGGCTGCCCCAGCCGGCCGTGGGGAACGTGCTGGGGTTGGGTGTGATCGCCACCCTGGCCTCGACGCCGGCGATCGCCTCGCTGGCGCACCGCGTCGGCAGCCGGCGGGCGCTGCTCTGGGCGATGTCGGCCTCGGCCGCGCTGCTCCCGTTGATTGCCACGATCGGGCTGTGGCCGCTCCCGCTGTCGGCGCGAGTCCAGGGATACGCGGTGGTGGCGCTGGCGAGCCCGGCCCTGGCCGCGCTGTTCGTGCTGCCCAATGCGATCCTGTCCGACATCACCCAGGAGGCGGCCCGGACGCACGGGGAGCGCCTGGAGGGGATGTTCTTCGCCTTCCAGGGGCTCATCTTGAACGGCGCAACTAGCGTCGCGGCCGCGGTGTTGGGTGGCATTCTGGAGGTCTTCGGGTATGGGCTCGGGCTGCGGGTTGCGCCGCTGCTGGCCACGGCCTGCGTGGTCGCGGGGATCGCGGTATTCCGGCGCTACCCTGATGCATACTTGACCTCACATTGACAAGCGATGTGAAGCATGGAAGAGCGAACAGTGAGACGGTATCCTACAATCGCGTGTTGTGGAATTGATTGTGGTCTGTGTCCTCGCTACTACACGGCAGGGAAGTCGAGATGCCCCGGTTGTCTGGGCGAAGGTTTCCTTGAGAAACACCCATCGTGCTCAATCGCAACGTGCTGTTTCAAGAATAGCGGATATGAGACGTGTGCTGAATGCGAACGATTTCCTTGCGAGAGACTCAAGAAATGGGATATGACCGACTCCTTTGTTACACATAGGAACTCCCTGGGGAATTTGAGGCAAATCAGAAAGGGGGGGTTGGGAGAATTCATTGCGCAACAGCAGGAAAGGGTGAGGCTTCTAGAGAGATTGCTCAAGAATCATGATGATGGGAGATCGAAGAGTCTCTATTGTCTTGCTACGGCCTTGCTGGAGAGAGAGGACTTACAAGAGGTGGAGGCACAAGTACGAGTAATCCGAGAGAATTCAGCCGACATGAAGCAGATAGCCAAACAAACAAGGAGCATAATGGAACAAGTAGCAAAGCGGAAGAAGATTGAATTGGTGTATAGAAGAAAGGCCTAACAATCACTTGCGTGGGGGCGCCTACGAGGCGGAGATTGTTCGGGGCCTATCCTTCCTCCTGGCAGAGG